>JALZUR010000001.1 GCA_023301025.1 Bdellovibrionales bacterium
TTTATTTTTAATTTTATTTCCATTAAGTGTGTGGGCCTCAGCAGGTGGGGAGTCTGGAACTATACCTTTTGGTTTTATTAAACTTCAAGCTATAAATTTCACAGCTTTTATGGTGCTTATTGGACTTATTATTAAATACAAAATCAATCCTGTATTGGCTAATCAGAGTAGTGAGTACATTGCCAAAGCAAATGAAGCTGCCAAAAAACTTGAAGAGTCAAAAAACGAGCGTGACAGTTTAGAACGAAAAATTTCTGATATAAATAAAGATTACGAAAAAAATATAAGTGAAGCTAGAAAACAAGCGAACACAAATTATGAACAACAGATTTTAAATGCAAAAGAAACAGCTTTGAGAATTGATAAAGATCTAGATAGACAGGTTAGCACCCTAAAACAAATGTATTGGTCACGTTTAAAAGAAAACCTTTTTACAAGTTCAGTAGAAGAGTTAAAAAAGGATTTAGACGAATCAGTTGATGTTAAGGCTTTTGAGCAGCTTCAAAAAAGTTTTGTAGATAGAATGGATGTGAGGTTATAAATGTCACAAGTTGCAGATGAATACGCAGTAGCGCTTTTTGATGTACTAGAATCAAAACAAGAAAAGCTAGAAGCTCTATCTTTTCTTGGAGCTATTGCAAATACACTAATTGAAAATAAAGAGTTTTATGAAGGTCTTAGATCTAAAACCTTTCCGATTGAAAATGTAAAAAATATTTTTAATAAATTTGCAGACGAAGCAGCTTGTTCAGCAAAACTTAAAAATTTTTTAAATGTTTTAATAGACAACCAAAGAATGAACTATGTATCTAATATTCACCTGTCTTTGCAAAAAGCAATAGACAATGAAAACGGAGTTGTACGCGGTGTTGTTAAATCTTCACACCCTATTAGTTCGGCAAAAAGAGAAGAATTAGAAAATAAACTGTCATCAAGCACGGGGCAAAAAGTCATCTTAAACTATCAAGAGGATAAATCAGTTGTGGCGGGGCTTAAAGTAGAGCTTGAGACTCATACACTTGATGACACAGTAGAAACACACTTAAAGAAAATTAAAGAAAATGTGAACAGGAGTACTAACTAATGGAAATACGCGCAGAAGAAATCGGACGCATACTCAAAAATCAAATTGAAAACTATGGCAAAGATCTTGAAGTCAGTGAGAGCGGTAAGGTTGTTGCTGTGGGTGATGGAGTTGCACGAGTTTATGGGCTTAAAAATGCAATGGCAGGAGAGCTTGTAGAGTTTTCTTCTGGTGTTTCTGGTATGGTGCTAAACTTAGAAAGTGAGACTGTTGGTGTAGTTGTACTTGGACAAGATAGAGATATCAAAGAAGGCGACTCCATTAAAAGAACAGGTAAGATCATACAGGTTCCTGTTGGAGAAGCTTTACTTGGTCGTGTTGTTGATGTTTTAGGTAATCCTATTGATGGTCAGGGTCCTATAGAGACAAAAGAGTTTAGACTTGTTGAAACTAAAGCTCCAGGTATTGTAAAAAGACAACCCGTTGAACAACCACTACAAACAGGTATAAAAGCCATTGATTCAATGATTCCGATAGGTCGTGGACAAAGAGAACTTATTATTGGTGATCGCCAAACAGGTAAAACTGCAATTGCCATAGATACAATAATCAATCAAGCCACAGAAGATGTTCAGTGTTTTTATGTGGCAATTGGACAAAAGAAATCTACAGTGGCTCAAGTTGTTGAAAAGTTAAGACAAAGTGGTGCTTTAAAATATACAACTGTTATTGTTGCCTCTGCCTCAGATCCAGCACCACTTCAGTTTTTAGCGCCATACTCTGGCTGTGCTATGGCTGAGTATTTTAGAGATACGGGCAGACATGCTTTGATCATTTATGATGATCTTACAAAACAGGCTCAGGCATACAGACAGTTGTCTCTTTTACTAAGACGTCCTCCAGGTCGTGAAGCCTATCCTGGAGATGTTTTTTATATTCACTCAAGACTCTTAGAGCGTGCCGCAAAACTTTCAGACGAAGAAGGTGCGGGTTCTTTAACGGCTCTACCTATTATTGAGACACAAGGTGGTGACATTTCTGCTTATGTTCCGACAAACGTAATTTCAATTACGGATGGACAAATATTTCTAGAGTCTGACCTTTTTTACAAAGGCATTCGACCAGCGGTAAACGTAGGTAAATCAGTGTCTCGTGTGGGTGGTGCAGCTCAGATCAAAGCTATGAAAAAAGTTGCAGGTACACTAAAGCTTGAGCTTGCACAGTTTAGAGAACTTGAGGCTTTTTCTGCGTTTGCTTCTGATTTAGATGAAGCTTCAAAAAGACAAATTGCAAGAGGCGGAAGGCTTGTTGAAATATTAAAACAGCCTCAGTACACACCATATAAAGTTGAAAACCAAATTGTACTTATTTATGCAGGCTTGAATGGTTTTATGGATGATATAGATATTAAGAAGGTTCAAAGGTTTGAATCTGAATTTATGGAGTATTTAGGACAAAGAAAAGCGAGTCTTTTAGAAAAGATTGCTCAAGAGAAAAAAATGACTGATGAAATTAAAACTCAATTAGAACAAGCTATTAATGAATTTAAAGCTGGTTTTACTGCATAACTTTAAAGTTTAATCCTAAGGTAAAATAAATGGCCAGCTTAAAAGAAATTAAAAATAGAATAGGGTCTGTTAAAAACACACAACAGATTACTAAAGCTATGAAGCTTGTTTCAACTTCGAAACTCAAAAAAGCTCAAGACAATATTGTTGGATGCAGGCCTTATGCATATAACATTAGAGATTTAATTTTTAATATATCTCATTCGAGAAAAGTCACACATGAACTTTTAGAAGAAAAAGAAGTTCCTTCGGATTCAAAAACAAAAACCCTATATGTAGTTGTTACCTCTGATAGAGGACTTTGTGGTGGTTTTAATAATAACATAGCAAGATGGGCTGAAGCCAGATACAAAGAGTGTCTTGAAAAAGATAACGACATTGATTTTTACTTTATTGGAAAAAAAGCTAGAGACTATTTTAGATCTAGAGATTTAAAAGATGGTGAGGTTAAGCTAAACTTATCTAAAGACATGAGTTATTCACTTGCAAAAGATGTAGCTAATAAACTACTTAAGTATTTTACTGATGGTGAATACAATGAAATTTATGTTGTCTATAATGAGTTTAAGTCAGCAATCCAACAAGATGTTGTGGCAGAAAGACTTCTACCTTTAAAAGTAGAGCCTAATAAATCTAAATCCAAAACAGAGCTTTATGAAGATCCTGATACAATTTTTGAACCACAAGCTTCAGAAATAATAGATGAACTTTTAAAAAAACATTTTGAAGTGCAAATTTACAGAGTACTTTCAGAAAGTATAGCTTCAGAACATGCCGCACGAATGACTGCAATGGACAATGCTTCAAACAATGCTAAAGACGCTATAGATAAATTAACTTTAACTTATAATAAAATGAGACAAGCTGCGATCACCACCGAGTTGATAGAAATTACGAGTGGTGCTGAAGCTTTAAATGGATAGAGGAGAGAAGAGAATGGAGACCGGTAAAATCAAACAGGTCATGGGCCCAGTAGTAGATGTAGCATTTCACGGAGAGCTTCCTGCAATATACACAGCACTTAAGGCGACTAATAGAAATATTTCTAAAGAATCAGGAAACTTGGTTTTAGAAGTTGCGCAGCATCTTGGAGATGGAGTTGTAAGAACAATTTCAATGGATTCAACAGATGGTCTGACTAGAGGATCAATGGTTGAAAACACAGGCGCAATGATTTCAGCACCTGTTGGAAGTGGAGTTCTTGGGCGAATTTTAAATGTAAATGGTGATCCCGTTGATGAAGGCGGTCCTGTAAAAACAAAAGAGCGTTGGGGAATACATCGTGAAGCCCCGTCTTTTGATGAACAGTCGACTGAAGCAGAGATGTTAATGACAGGTATCAAAGTTGTAGATCTTTTGGCGCCATATGCAAAAGGTGGAAAAATTGGTTTGTTTGGTGGAGCCGGTGTTGGAAAGACAGTTCTAATTCAGGAGCTTATCAGAAATATTGCAACAGAGCATGGTGGCTATTCAGTTTTTGCAGGAGTCGGTGAAAGAACTCGTGAAGGAAATGATTTATGGCGTGAGATGAAAGAATCTGGAGTGATCGATAAAACTGCACTTGTGTTTGGACAGATGAATGAACCTCCAGGAGCCAGATCTAGAGTTGCTTTGACCGGTTTAACAATGGCTGAGTACTTTAGAGATGAAGAGAACCAAGATGTTTTATTTTTCGTAGATAATATATTTAGATTTACACAAGCCGGTGCAGAAGTTTCTGCCCTACTTGGTCGTATCCCATCTGCTGTGGGTTATCAGCCAACCCTTGCAACAGACATGGGTGATTTACAAGAACGAATTACATCTACTAAAAAAGGTTCAATCACATCTGTGCAAGCCGTCTACGTACCTGCAGATGATTATACAGATCCTGCACCAGCTACGACATTTACTCACCTTGATGCAACAACAAACCTTGATAGAGACATTGCTGCTTTAGGTATTTATCCAGCTGTGCATCCACTAAACTCAACATCTAGAATTTTAGATCCAGCTGTTGTTGGTGAAGAGCACTACAACACAGCAAGAGAGGTTCAATCTCTTCTTCAAAAATACAAAGAACTTCAAGATATTATTGCAATTCTTGGAATGGATGAATTGAGTGAAGAGGATAAACTTGTAGTTGGTAGAGCAAGACGAGTCCAAAGATTTTTATCACAACCTTTCTTTGTTGCAGAACAGTTTACAGGGCTAAAAGGTTCTTATGTAGATGTTAAAGACACTGTTAGAGGTTTTAGAGAAATCTTAGATGGCAAGCACGACGATGTTCCTGAGCAAGCATTTTACTTGGTTGGAACAATAGAAGAAGCGATAGAGAAAGCTAAAACCTTATAGGTCATTTAGCTTTTGTTTAATTTGATAAGGAACGTTTATTAAATGGAAGATCAAACAAATTTAAAACTTACATTAGTAACACCTTATAAAAAGGTGTACGAAAATATTTCTGTTGATGAGATTAGACTTCCTTCTGAAACAGGTCAGACGACTATTTTTGCAGACCATGCTGGTTTGGTTTCAACATTAGATATAGGCATACTTTCTTATCGAAAAACTGGTGGGAACGAGTTTGAACATTCTGCTATCAGCTGGGGTTACTGTGAAGTTAATAAAGGAAATGTTAAGCTTTTATCAGATGAAGTTATTTTAAAAGATCAAGTTGAAGTAGATAAAGAAAAAGCAGAACTTCAAACTCTTAAAAAAGAACTTTCATCTAACACTCTTTCACCTGAAGACATTGTTTTAAAACAAAATGATCTTCGTTTTATAGAAGCAAAGCTTAGCCTTTTAAACTTATAACTCTTAGTAAAGTTTTAATTTTAACACTGCTTTTAAATTATATGTTCCATTCTTAAGAACTCACTAGTTATATTATGAATTCTCTTCTAGTAAGATATTTTTTTTAGTTTGATTATGAAGTATTTGTAAAATTTGATCTCCTAATTTGTAAGATCTAGTCATAACGTCTAGCACATTATGCTTAAAGCGATTATCATCATTTATTAAATTTGGATCTACAGAGTTAATTATTGTAAAAATAATATCTGTGTTCTCGCCAGTTTTTAGACTCGTTTTATCTTCAGAACTTGGAACTCTTTCGTTTATAGAAGGCTCTATTAAATTATGGTTGTCATTGTTACTACTACTGAGATTTAAGATTTGATTAATTTTAGAGGATGTTTTTTTGCCAGTAAGGTGAAGAACGCATGCTTTTTTCTTACAGAGATCAACTATGTTTTTTCCTGATGTTTTTAAAAGAGAGTATGTTTTTACTTTTGAATGAAATGGTTTTTTAAATAGTGTATCAGAACTAAAAATAAGAAAATCATTTAAGTTCATATTTTCTTTTTTAGTTAACGTGTTTGTTCCTTTTAAAATTGCTCTGGATAAATGGAGATTAGTTATTTTTGAGTTTATATAGCTAGAGAGTTTTAATGACTTTAAAATTGATAAAGAAGGTTCTTTACTTTTAAGCTTAGACGTAATCTTTTTAATTCTATAAATTCTCGCCAAAGAGATCTTTAATCTTTCTTTAAAGTCAGTATCAGTTTCTAATTTTCTCTTAAAATAGCTAAGACTATCAGTTAGATTTTTTCCAGCCCAAGCAACAAGCAATAAATCATGTCCTGCCATAAAACTTTGATAGGCAGACTCTTGAAAACTCTGACCACTAATTGTTGCGCCTGACATTTGTAAGTCATCAGTCATAACAACAAGCTTTTTATCTGTAATACTTCTAAGTCGATTTAGTGCTTTTTTTGAATAGGTTGTATTTCCATAGTCAATATCATCAACAAAGAGCTGAGTGTGAGAGGTCATAACTAGAAAAGGAAGTTTTGCTTTTTGATGAGTGATATAGGGGAGCCAATCATTTTTTAAAAGCTTTTCTTTTGTAGATCGCTTAACTGATGTTTTTTTATGATTGTCTACTAGAACGCCACCAAGACCTGGAAAGTGTTTTAATGTAGGTAAAACTCCGCTACTTAAGAGTCCTTTTGAGTATTCAAGAGAAATTTTAGAGACTAATTCAGCATCTGAACCATAAGAGCGATTGGATATAAAATCATTTAATTTTGGGTCTTTAATATCAACAACAGGTGCAAGATTGCTAGCGATGTTAAAGTTATTAAGTAGAGTCCCATTGGTGTAGCCTAGATATTTTGGAAGTTTATTGTTTTCAAGTGTGCCAACAGAAAGGGCTGTTGGGTTGTCATAGCGTGTGCCAAATCTATTAACATCACCACCCTCTTGATCTGTAAAAGTTAGTAGAGGTTCTGTTAAAAAGGATTTAACCTCAGAATCAAGGTTTTTGAACTGCAATTCATTTTCAAAATTTCTTTTAAAGTAAATGACTCCAGAGACTGGCCACTCTTTAAAAAGTTTTTTTTCTGAATTCGAAAGTATTTTTCCTCTAAGTCCTGTGATAAAGAGTTGAGATACTTTTTGATTGTCACTAAGACTGTTGTACCAATTAGCAAATTCTCCAGCTGCATAAACGGGACTTGTTATAAACAAACAAAATATAGATAATACAATAAGGATAAATTTTTTAAGAGTTATCATCTAAGAATTTATCGGTTTAAGGGGCTTGAAAGCTTAATTTTAGGGGTTTTGTGTGAAGTTAATTTCTATAATTTTAATTGTTTTATTTTTTACAGACGTTGGTAGTGCTCAAGAGAAAAAAGTTTTTAAAGAGTATCCCTACACCTTTAAAAAAGATCGAAACGGAAAACTAAAAATAAAGAAAAGAAAGTATACAAACTTTAGACCATCTTGGGGTAAGCGAATAACGCTAATTAGTGCGAAACATAGTCCAGAACAGCTATTAGATGCTGATACTTTAGATGAGCTTACAGCTGTTCAAAACAGACTGGCCTTTCAGGTAGATTTATCTGTGGTTAAAAATTTTAGTTTATTCTCATTAGGCCCAGAAGCTGGAGTTATGAGCCTAAGTTGGGAAGATGTAACAGAACAAAATATAAAAATTGTAAACTACTATGCTGGACTTGTATTTATGTTAGATGGCCTTTTTCACTGGCCTTATGTCGTACCAGTTGTAAGTGCGGGTGCTTTATTTATGAATGCAGAGAGTGCTGGAGTTGAAATTGAAATTGCAGAGGACTATTTGATTTACTACAGAGCAGGACTTTTGATCTCTTTAAATTGGCTAGACAAATTTACATCTCATACTGCTTATGACGATTTTGGGCTTATAAATACTAATCTATATGTTGGTATAAGAAAATGGCAGGAGACCTTAACAACTCCAGAGCTTTCAATAACACCTTCATTAGAATTTGGACTACAGTTAGAATTTTAAGTGTTGTAAAAATATTATCTAAAAAATTTATTTATTCAAAAGAGTCAAAAAATTTAGATTTGATTTGAAGGACAAAATCAAATAGTGATGGCCAATCTGTTACCGTATACTTTATAACAATTTTATTGTTAGGGCTTACCTTGTAAAGAGTCGGCTGTTTCTTTACAGCTTTTAAAAACGTATCAAAATTTAAAGTGTTTGCTTCGTTAAGACTTAAAGAAATATTTTTAGGACCAGATTTTAACTCTTTAACACCCATTGTAATGAGGTGAATTTTTATTGTTGTTAGATAAAAAAGTCCAAAAACCTGTTCAGGAATTTTTCCAAACTGATCTTGAAGTTCAGATTCAATAATATCAAGATCTGATTCATTGATAACTTTAGAAATTTTTCTATAGTATAGAAGCCTACTCTTGATGTCTTGAATGTACTTGTTTGGTATAAGTGCAGGCAAAGGTACAATAATTTCTGGATCAAACTTTTTAATACTTTCGTTGCTAAGTCCTTTAGCTTCAGTTACGGCTTCTTCTAATAGTTCTATATATAAATCATAACCCATCTCTTCAGCGTGACCAGACTGCGCTTCACCTAAAAGGTTTCCAGCACCTCTTAATTCAAGATCATGATGAGCAATTTGTATCCCACTCCCTAAAGCAGTGTTATCTTGTAAAACTTTTAATTTTTCTTTCTGTATTTTTTCTAAATCTCTATTTGGTGGAACAAGCAAATAACAGTAGGCTCTATTTTCACTTCTACCAACACGCCCTCTTAATTGATAAAGCTGACTGAGACCAAAATTTTGGGCATTATTGATTAAAATAGTATTAGCACTCGAAACATCTACCCCTGATTCTATGATTGTTGTTGAGAGTAAAACATCGATCTCTTTATTAAAAAATTTTATCATCACTTTTTCAAGTTCAGATTCTTTCATCTGCCCATGACCAAGTCCAATTTTAATATCTGGAAGTAGTTCTTTTAATTCTTCATAGATACCCTGTATAGATTGTACCCTGTTGTGAACGAAAAAGACTTGGCCGTTTCGTGCAACTTCGGCTTCAATAGCTTTTTTTATGACCTGTTTCGAGTAGTGAGTAATATATGTTTTTACAGGAAGTCTATCTTTAGGTGGTGTTTTTATTAATGATAGATCTCTTACACCTAAAAAGCCCATATTAAGTGTTCTAGGTATAGGAGTTGCTGATAAAGAAAGAACATCAACTTTTTCTTGTATAGACTTAATGCGCTCTTTTTGTTTTACACCAAATTTCTGTTCTTCATCTACAATTAGTAAACCTAAGTTTTTAAATTCAACATCAGAACTTAAAACTCTGTGGGTTCCTACAACTAAATCAAGTTTTCCAGCCTTTAAATCTTTTAAAGCTTCAGTGGTATCAGATTTTGATACAAATCGATTAAGAGCTTTAGTTGTAAAAGGCCAATTTTTAAACCGCTTAGAAAAAGACTGATAATGCTGCATACTTAGCACTGTTGTTGGCGCCATAAGAGCTACTTGTTTTCCAGACTGTATGTAGTGAAAAGCTGCGCGCATGGCGACTTCAGTTTTTCCAAAGCCAACATCTCCACAAACAAGTCTATCCATAACGTAGTCTTTTTTAAGATCATCTTCGATATCTTGAATAGCTCTAAGTTGATCATCAGTCTCTTGATAGGGAAACTGACCCTCAAACAGTTTGTATTCTGAACTCTTAGTGCTAATAGCTACTCTTTTAGTTGCTTTTCGTTTTGCATACAGCGCTACTAAATCTTGAGCAATATCTTTTAATTTTTTTTGAGCTTTAGAAGTAAGCTTTTGCCAACTCGTTCCACCTAATTTATCAAGGCTTCTTGTGGACTTCGAGTCAGAGTATTTTCGAATATGATGAATACTGTAAACTGGTAAAAAAAGCTTATCTTTGTTTGAATACTCAATCTCTAAGCATTCAGATTCCACATTATTTAAGTTTAATAATTTTAAACCTTTATAAGATCCAACACCGTGGTTTCTATGAACTACTAGATCATTAAGGTTGAGTTCAGATATTTGCAGAAGATCGAGAGTATCAAAAAATTGTGATGCGTCTGTTGTTTTAGAAGTTTTCTCTTTTGTATTTCCAAAAAGTTCATCACTGTTAAGAATAACTATTTTATCTAGATCATACTTTGCAGAGACCTTTACTTCTCCAGGAATCAAATACACGTCAAATGAATTTTCTTTATTTAAATCAGTAAGGCTCTCTTGTTTTGTAAATTCAATACCATATTCAGTTAGAAAAGATTCACAACGCTTAAGACTAGTAGACCCTTTACTAAATATTACAATATCATTTTGGTTTAAAAGATTCTTGATAAGGTCAACTATGTCTTTTGCATAGGTTTGCCAGTTTACGGATTTACTTTTATTAAACTTTAATGAGGGTGATAGACTGTGAATAGAGTAGTTGATGTTTTTAGTCTCTGGAATCAATTTTTTTTGAACAGAGAGGTCTTCAATAAGTACGGAAGATATATCAATAAATTTTTTATAGGCTCTTAGATCAAAATCTTTTTTAAAAAGTTTGGAAGGATCAATTTGACTTTTAATATCTGTTTTATTAAGCATTTTAAAGTCATTATCTAATTCTTGTTGGTACTGACTGTAGTAACTTTCAGAGGACCTGTAATCGAAGCAAATAACATTTGTCGATTGAGGCTCAAAATAATCAAGAGCTGTAAACTTACCTTCACAAAATGAAGATGAAAAAAGGTTCATTTTATCAAAAGCTTTTCTACCCCTAATGCAGTCGATTGTTTTTGTCTTCCACTCCTGATCTTTACTTTTAAAGTTATGAATACTGCTGAGCAGTCTTTTTTGATTGTCGTCGTTATAAAAAAGCTCTTGTGCGGGGATAATATTTAGGCTCTCAGCCTCAGAGATATTTCTTTGATTTAAAGCTGAAAATTTGTGAAGGCTTTCAATTTCATCACCAAATAAAGAGATTCTAATAGGCATCTCTTCAGCAGGGGAGAAAACATCAACAATACCGCCTTTGATGCTAAATTGCCCTACTTCTTCAACAAATGTGACTGGTGAATAGCCAAGTTGAATCAAAGACTGCACAGGATCAGTATAAAAAGTGTCTGCATACTCAAATTTTATGTTTTGCTTAAGCAAAACTTGAGGGTTGAGTGTCAATAATGAAAGAGCTGTTGGGTGACTTATAAAAATTTGATTTTTGTTAGTCTGATTTAAGTTAGATTTTATTGTAGTTTCCAAAGCTCTATACAAACTAATCATACGTTTAGACATAGTTTTTCGACTGTAGTCTATGTCTGAATAGGGTTGAGGACTTGGGTTTAAAATTAAATTTATAGGCCTACTAAATCTTTTAGCAAAGTTGTGACAGGCCTCTTCATTTGAAAGAATAATCAAATGATTAGTCTTTTGAGTAGGTCTTTGAGTTGGTGCTGGATTAGAGTTTGAGAGCTGTTGGTCATAGTACTCTCTTAAAATAGGAATAAACTCATTAACACTTGAGACACCAGCAAGGCTTGATGGACTGTGAGTGAAAGATTCAAGTATCTTTTCAAAGGCCTTAGGAAAAATCATATGTTTTAAATACACCAAAAATATCAAAAAGCCAGGTCTGGTTCGAAACAAAAAAACTTGGAACTGACTACGTAGACCCTTATTATTAGAATAAGCGAACACTAAAAGTGAGGGTATGAATTTTGATATCGTATTTTGGGTTATTTTTGCCACTGATATTTATAGTTAGTTGTTTTACTCTTAAGAATAAAAAACAAATGTTTACAAGTTTGGTTGTGAGTTTAAGTTTTATGCTTACTTTTTATTTATTTACTTACATCAATCAAATTTTTGAATTTATTAATTTGTCTGAAGAGTTTAAAATTAAAAACTTGGCTTTATACTCAGATAGCCAAACAAAACTTATAATGACTCTAATACTTGCTACACTTCTTGCTGTGTTGATTGTTTTTAGAAAGACAGTTACCAGAGAAATATCATTGTGGTCATATATCAATGTATTCTTCTCAGTGTTTTTAATTTCTTTAACTGTATCAACAGATAATTTATTCTTCTTTTTAATTTCGTTCGAATCTTTTATTTGGCTTAACTTACTTCAATTTTCTATAAACTTTGAAAAAAATAGATTTCTGTATGTTGTAAGCTATTGCTCTACATCGCTATTGTTTATATTAACTGTATTTCTTGGTTTGTTAGAAAGTATCTTTTTATCTGAAATCACATATAACATATCGAGTATTGAAAAAATTAGTTTATCTTTTGTATCAGGTTCTTTATATTCCACACAAACTGTATTTTTCATTATGTTTGTTTTTTGCTTAGTTTTTAAAATTGCCATTTTATTAAAACTTTTGTCTATGAAAGTTGAAGCTTTAGAAGATGTTAGTTTAAGTAGACTTATTCTTTTATTTCTTGGTATTAATGCTTTTGCATTTAGTTTTATAGAGCAGCAAAAATCATTGTATGATTTGGCATGTGAAAACTATGGTGCTTTACTTCTTTCTTTATCAATCTTTATACTTTTCGCCTTTCAGCTTTATCACCTAAAAAATACTTTTAAAAAATGGGGTATAAAAAATGGGTAAGTTTATTTCGTTTCTAGCATATGTTCCATTTGTTGTTTATTTTTTAATTCCACTTTTCATACTACTCTCTCATTTTGTAACTAGAAAATTTTCAAATGGTAGATTTATAAAAATATGGGCTATAAGCTTCTCAATTTTATCTGTCTTATCGAGCTTTATTTTAAGTATTATTTCATCTCAAGCGGAACTAGCCTTTAGTTCTGGTCGACTCTTTTTAACAGAACCACTATCTCAATTGGCATTAGCAGTTCAAGTTTTTGGAGTTTTTAATATAAACTCTATATATAAGTTAACTTTTAACTCTAAAATTCCAGCTGCTATTGATGATTGTATACATAAGCTCATTAAAACGATGATTTTAACGGGTCTTGTGACTTATATAATCTATTCAAATCAGTTTTTATCAACACTACTTTCATTTTTAATTCTGTTAGTTCTCTCTCCTTTATTAAGAAGAAAATCAAAAATTATATGGTCTGGTGTTATACTTTTTAGTTTTATATTTTTAAATTTCTTAGGTTTAGATCTTTTAAAAACATTTTCAGAGATCAGAATTTTAGTTTTAAGCGGTGAAGTTGATTCTATGATAATCATGGGATTTACATTCTTTTCATTAATTTTTTACTCTATTCAACACATATTTAACCTTATTAAGACAGATGAAAAAAATGTTTACGAGCAGATGCTTTGGATTGTTTTTAGCCCTATAGTACTTCTAGTAAGCTTTTACCGTTTGATACAGATAGGGTTCATATCGTCAGACTACTTAACTTACAATTTAAGTCAGTGGTTTGTAGTTATGTCTTTAATTATTATTTTATTCTTTTCTAATTTAAAGGCTAAAAGTCTTTTTGGTGTTGCAAAAACAGCTAGCTCATTTCTAGTTTTGATTTCAATTATTATGCTACTTTCTGGTGTCGATGACTTTGCACTTCCACTTTCGGCTGTTCATTTTTGTATAGTTGCAATAGCTATTGTTTACCTAGTACTACACTTTATTATAAAATTACAGCTTCATAAAAATGCTAAAATTATGAGTACAGATTTATCTTATCTTTTACCTCAAAGTAAAATAATGAGATTTATTACGTATGTATTGATCTTGTTTTTGATAGCATTGCCACCAAGTCCATTATTTTTAATTCTGTTTAGTGGTTTTGAAATTCTTATTGAAAACGGATTGTATTGGTTGTGTTCATGGACATTGATATTATTTTCACTTTTTGGATATAAGCTCTTATCACTAACATCATACTCTAAAAGTAATAAGGAATCTCAAAAAGCTTTAGAACTTTGGAAGTCAGAGCCAGTTAAAGCTTTAAATGTTGAATTTATAGAAATACTCTTTATATGTTTTTGGTTGTTTGTGGTTTATTTAGTAGCCTTTTTAAATTTATAAGCACGCAGACTTTCCATAGCAGATTTAAACCCAATGGTTACTATCTTATTTAAGACTTTGGTGCTCAGTGAAAGGTGATCTGCAAAAAACATTTCATGGTCAGTTGAACTTGGATGAATGTAAATCACAGTGCTTCCTCTTTCAGGGCAGTACTTTTTTTGAATCTCTGAGAATATCTTATTAGCTTTTTCTTTTGGCAACTCAGAAAAAAGCATATCCTCTATATCATTTAGAAGAGAGTTTACTTTTTTATTGTGCCTTTTATGGTTGATGATTTTTTGTTGAATCAACTGATAGATAGCTTGATTGATAATTACAGGAAGCCCGTATTTATTAAGAGAGCCAAACTCAGGTGTGTGTTTGTATGGCTGCATCGAATAAGACACAACAACTAAATCAGACAAATGATCTAAGGCAATGTGTGAATTTAAAGAGTCTCTTACTTCGCCATCAAAAAAGACATTGTCTTGTATCTTAACTGGGCTAAAAATCACCGGAAGTGCTACAGATGCACTCAAGGCTTTTGAAACAGAGACGGTATTTATATAAGGGGATTTACTATGATCTGTTTGTATTATTGGGCCCTCATGTTTGGTAAAAATAGCTTTTTCTGGTTCATCTAAAAATGTTGCTACAATAAAGAGGTCTTTTTTTAGGTTTTTAAAGCTTGTTGAGTCTTCTTTAAAAACATTTTTTTCAAAGTAAGTGCCAAGTTTTTCAGTGCTAAAAAATCCATTGAATTTAACAAATTTTTTAAGATAGGACTCTGGTCCACCAGTAAAGGTGGGGTTGGCAAGCTTAAGCTTGGATAACCAACTTAATGAGGGTAAAGAGTAGTCGTTTAAGGAGAATATATCTCTGTACCTAAGTGGAGGTAGCTTCTGTTTGGGTTCGAGGTCTAAGGCCCCAGTGACATCCAGCTGGTGTTTACCTTGAGTAAAGGCATAGATGACATCTTGTGGTGAATAACCAGCTGCATAAAAAGAAGCAATCACAGAGCCAGCACTTGATCCTATGAAGCTACCGAAGTTTAAATCCTTGGTGTTTTTCTGGGTAATGTGGAGTCCTGACTGCTCTAAAGCGAGGCCAACTCCAATGTGAAAGGCTGCAGCCTTCATTCCACCGCCACTGAGAACAAGAGCAGGCTTACTAGAGTGAATAAGTGTTTTTTCCATAGAAATATATAAAATCAAAAGACCAAAATACACAATAAAAAGTCGAGTTTTGACTACTTTTTAATTTGACCAAGTCTAGGTTATATAGGTTAAAGTCCTGATTAGGCATGTGACTATTTACTATTTACAGACTAATGCTAAAACTATGGTGAGTCAGGAGGAGAAAAACAATGGAATATGCACTATCACTAACAGAGTATTCAACTAAATATGATGTAAGTGTTTCTACTCTCAGAAGAAAGATTAAAAAGTCTGCCATCTTAAATAAAATGATAGAAGGCAAGTATTTTTTACCAGATCTTGAATACCGAAAACTCAGTCAAAAAAATACCAGCCCCCCCAGCAAAAAAATAGAAGTTGATACGGCCCCCCCACAAGAGCTTGAATCAAAAAAAATAAAATCCCCTAGAGAATATGAAGGTGAGGATCTAGAGCCTTTACTAGAGGTTAAATTTGTTGAAAAAGTAGTAGAACCGACTCAAGAACTCACATCTACCAAAAAAGAAGTAGAGTCTGTTGTCGAGTTAAAAGAAGCTTTTAGAATGGTCTTATCTGAAAAAGAAAATCAGATAACAACGCTTAAAGCTTATATAGCTGATCTGCAAACACTTAACCGCGTGTTAGAATCAGAACTCGAACGTTTAGAGCTAGTAGAAAAAAAGAGTAAAACCTCTTTTTATGAAGTTGATTTTGAGTAGCCTCATTATTTAGATTTTAAATAACTTTTAGCCAGAATTACTTTTCTATATTTTAAATAGTCAAAAAAAACCAGCATCTTAATGTGCTGGTTTTTGTTTTTTTAAGTAGGTTTATTAATGACTATGCAGAAAGTTTATCTTCAGATGCTTTATCATCTTGCATACCATCAAACTTAGTCGAAAATACTTCTGATAAAACTTCTTTAATATTTCTTACTAAGATGAAATTTAATTTATTTTTAAATTCAGTAGGGATATCTTCAATATCTTTTCTGTTTTGAAAAGGAATTATTACATTTGTAATTCCATTGTTAAGAGCGGCCAGTGCTTTTTCTCTTATTCCACCAACAGGTAAGACTCGTCCAGTTAGAGTTACTTCACCAGTCATGGCGATATCCATACGAACAGGTTGTTTTTTAATTAAACTTACAAGAGTTGTCACCATTGTAACACCAGCAGAAGGGCCGTCTTTTGGGACAGCTCCAGCAGGCATGTGTAAATGTATGTCATGCTTTGAAAACCAAGAAAGTTTAACATCTAGTTCTTCAGCATTGGCTTTGATGTAAGAAATTGCTGCAGATACAGATTCTTTCATAACATCTCCAAGTTGACCCGTAAGTTGAATTTTTCCATCACCTGGAATTGCAATAGATTCTGTGTATAAAATCTCTCCGCCCACTTGTGTCCAAGCAAGGCCTGTTGCAACTCCGCAGTATCCATCTTCAAGCTTTTCATCTTTTATAAAATCAGGAGGACCCATAAGATCAGAAATAGCCTTAGCATTAACAACTTTCTTTTTATCTTCACCTTGAACAACTAAGCGGGCAATTTTTCTACATACAGAACCAATCTGTCTGTTTAAAGTCCTTAAACCTGCTTCTCGAGTATAACCAACGATTAAAGCTTTTAAGCCCTCATCAGTAAACTCAATATTATCGTGAGTTAAACCATTGTTTTCAATTTGTGTATCAATCAAGTGACGTCTTGCAATCAAAAGCTTATCGTTTTGTGTGTAACCGGGAATGTTTATAATTTCCATACGATCTTTTAAAGCGTGAGGTATGTTAGCTAAAACATTTGCAGTAGCAATAAAAAGAACATTTGAAAGGTCAAAATTTGAATTTATAAAATTATCTTTAAAAGCATAGTTTTGCTGAGGATCTAGAACTTCAAGCATTGCCGCAGATGGATCTCCTCTAAAGTCTGATCCTAATTTGTCTATCTCATCTAAAACAATAACAGGGTTATTTGTTCCAGCAGCTTTTAAAGCTTGGATAATTTTTCCAGGCATAGCACCAACGTAAGTTCGTCTGTGTCCTCTAATCTCTGCTTCGTCTTTTAAACCACCTAAAGCTATACGGTAGTACTTACGTCCCATAGCACGGGCAATACTTTTACCAAGAGAGGTCTTACCAACACCGGGAGGGCCACCAAAACAAAGTATAGGTCCTTTAATACTGTCTTTTAACTGTCTAACGGCTAAAAACTCTAAAACACGTTCTTTAGCTTTTTCTAGATCATAATGATCTTCGTCTAAAACTTTTTGAGCTTGCTCAAGATCAAGATTATCTGTTGTTGAAACAGACCAAGGAAGATCAGTCATCCAATCTAAATAGTTTCTGATCATTGAAGCTTCACTAGAATCAGGATGCATTTTTTCAAGTCTAGCCAGTTGTTTTTCTACTTCTACTTTAATATCTTCTGGAATACCTGCATCTTCGATACGTTTTTTATAACCCGTAGAGTCAGCCTGTGCGCCTTGAGAAGAGTTAGTGTTTTGAGATTGATTGCTAAGTTCTCCTTTTATAGCTTTCATCTGATCACGTAAGAACTGTTCTCTTTGTGATTTAGAAAGTACATCTTTAGGAGCGCCTGTAATTGTTGACTGAAGTTTAAGAATATCAAGTTCACTCTTTAAAAGTTTATGAACAAGTTTAATTCTTAGATCAAGATCTTCTTCTTCTAAGACACACTGAGTGTCTTCAATTTTTAAATTAAGATTTGCTGCAAGATGATCAGAAAATTTTCCTGGATCATTTGAAACACTGTCTAAATCAAAAAGTATACCTGCTGATAAAACCTTTCCATAAGCTAAAAGCTCTTCAACTAGTGATTTACAGTGCTGCATAAGTAAAGATGTTTCATCAGAAACTACTTTTTGAGTAATCTCTTCGATTTCTGATACTTCAACTTCAAAAAAAGGATCTTCATTAGAAAATGAAACAACTTTTGCTTTAACGATACCTTGAGCTAATATCTTAACTCTACCATCAGAAAGTCGCCTAATAGGTCTTACAATTTTTGCAATTGTTCCTGTTCTATAAATAGAACTTGATTTTGGATTTTCTTCACTCTTTTCAACTTGAGTAGAAAGAAAAATATATCTGTGTGTAGAAAATGCTTTTTCAATTGCAAGTATGGATGACTCTCTTCCAATATATAAAGGAAGTGCCATATATGGAAATACAACCATATCTCTTACTGGTAATAAAGGCAGTTTATTTGGAATTTCGCTGTTGTTGTCTTTTTTGGTCTTAGAACTCATATGTTGTCGCCTCCTCTTGGACCTTATGGACTTATCGGGTGGCCAAGAGCAGGGCTTTACGAGTCATTAAATTGACATTAATTAGTTAGACTTTCGTCCTTAATTTCATTCTTTTCAGCAGTTACTTTTACATAGTTTTCAGGATCAAAAACTAGTATCGTTTTACTTTTAACCGTTAAAGGGGTCACAGGTGCAAAGTAATTGTGATCAATTCTGACAAGTCCTTTAGGGAAGCAAATGTTATCAATTTTTTGAATTTTAGAAAGAGCATAAACCATGTCTGATCTAGAACTGATGCTTGTTCTGTTGTAAATATTGTTAAGTATGGCTCCAGCTTCTAAACCTTTATAGCTGTAAACATCTATGGGTCTTGAGTTTGATTGAGTATATCTTGTGTTGCACTCTGAACTTAAAATTTGAGGTTCAAAATAAGAGTTTGCAAAAATAGCTTCTTCAATAAACCTTTGTCCTCTGGTGATCAAATCTTTATTGTTCCAAAGGTGTGTTCCAAAAAGTGGAAGATTCTCAATATCAAAGTAGGCAAGAGTCGATGCGATTAATCCACCATTTTTAGGACCATCTGCAATAAAAACCAGTTCTGAGTCCACCTTTGGTGGTAAAAGATCTTCAATTGAAGGCTTGTCTTTATTTCGTCTATTTTTAGAAGATTCTTTCCAAGTTTTATAAGCCTCGTTGTACTCATCTCTTCTGCCATCTACAGTGTTTAACTGAGCTAGTGTTTTAATTGCTTGCGTGATACTGCCTTTTTCATTTTTATCATAGGGGATAATATTAGTTACTTGGCCTCCAAGTTTTTCAAAACTTTTGGCAAAAGCTTTAGCGTAACTTTTTGAAAATTCCTTTTCTGAGTGAAGTATACTAGCAGTTTTAAAGTTTAGATCTTTTATGGCTAAATCAGCTATGTAGTTGGTGTAGTCCGCCATAGGTTGAGAGTTTTGAAAACTATATTTACTTCTCTCAACTAAATTTTCTTTTTGACTAAGAACGATAGCAGGAACTTTATATTCTTCAGATTTTTTAACTAAAGCTTCTGCTGTTTTTCCAACAAGGCCACCAACAAATACTACAGGCCTATCTTTTTTTATCATTTCATCAAAAGCTAGTTCTAAGAGTTCAGGCTTAGCCTCTGTATCTAAGACTGCCAATTTGATCTGATTCTCATTGTCCTCTGGGCTCCATATTTTTAATGAAAATTGAAGGCCTTGCAAAATTTTCTGGCCGATGTCTTTGTACCGACCACTCAAGGGTAGAAGCACTCCGATTGTTCGATTGTTGGCGGATTCAAAAGCTCTTGCTCGTTGTATCAATTCAGATTTTTGGTTTTTATAGTATGTACTTTGAAAAAGCGCATCGTTTTCTCTTAAAACATCTAGAGCTTTTTGGGGACTTTCACCTTCAAAATAATAACTTGAAAGGTTCAGAGCAGCCTCTGGATGAAAAACTTTAAGATCTTCATCATCTAAGATTTTTTTATTTGTAAGGCCAATGACTTTAATATCCATTATAGAAAGAGCTGTTTCATAAAGCTGTTTTCTGTAACTTTGACTTTTTGCAATTCTAATTTGATTAGCAATAGATTCTAAGTAGTAAACATAACGTTCTCTCTTAAGAAGTAGAGGAGATCTCAATTGTTCAATCTTTTCTAGTGAACTTTTATCTGTTAACTCACTTCTTTGAATGTAATCGAGTGAATAGAGCGCTCGACCCTCATGGTCCATCGACTTGTAAATTTCGTAAAGTCGTAGAACAGTTTGTCCGTCTAAAGTGCTGGTAAACTTTGAGTTGAGTATTTTTTTATAACTTTTTATTGAAAGTTCTTTTTCATTTGTTTTCTCATGAAGAGTACCTTTTAAAAACAAGGCATCATCAGTTAAACTGTTGTAAGCATTGTTCTTTAGAAGATCATCTATTAAGAGAATGGCCTTGTCTGGTGAGCGCTTTGATGTGTTCTTTGCATTAAGTAATTTTTGTTTAAAATTTGTAGATGCTATTTGTGCTTCTCTTTTTTTAACACTTGTGCAACTTATGAGCGATAGAGTTATAAATAAGACGATTAAAAATTTCATTGTTACCTCTTACGATTTATAAAGCAGTCTTGCAGTTTTAAGTAGTATTCTTTTACTAATGGTGGAGTTTTGTGGCTCAAAACTTTAAGTGCGTTTAATTCTTCTTCATTCAAATCTTCAGGAAAGTCTACAATAACATTAACAAGCATATCACCACTTGCTGCACTATTGACGTGAGAAAATCCTTTTTGCCTTAATCTAAAAATATGACCACTGTGCGTGTCTGGTGGTACAGTAATAGTAGTTTTGCCATTTAGGGTTGGAACATTTACCTTGCCACCAAGAATTGCAGTCGAGATACTTATAGGAAGATCCATATAAACATTTCTTCCTTTTCTTTCAAAAATTGGGTGAGGTAGCACATCTATATAAATAAATAAATTCCCTTTTGAACCATCTTCTAAAACAGGGCCTTCATTAGAGAGTTTTAGTTTTTGTCCCTCTTTAACACCTTTCGGAATACTTACTTCAAGCCTTACCTCTTCTTTTTTTCCAAGAGGGGAGGTTCTGTAAAAATGAATCACCTTAGAGCACCCAATGGCGCATTCTTCTAAAGAGAGTAGCAAAGAATATTTATAATGTGTTTGCTTAACATCACTTTTTTTAACTCCAGGCTGTGTCTTCTCTTCAGTCCACGAATCATTATTTTTTTTAGGTTCATACTCTGCTGATTGAGCATACTCAGATAAAACTTTATAGGCTTCATTTATTTTACTAAAAGCCTCTTCAGCATTTTTCATGTGAGGGTTTCTATCGGGATGATACTTGAGTGCCATTTTCCGGTAGGCTTTTTTTATATCTGCCAAAGAGGACCCTGGTTCAATATCAAGTACTTTGTAATGCGATTGTAAATTCAAACTTAATAGTCCTGATCAGTCTTTCTTAGCTTCAGCTGCTGTAGCAATTACAACTTGAGCGTAGCGTATAACTTTATCTTTAAATACAAAGCCTTTTCTCATGACTTCTATAACTTCACCCTCTTTGTGATCGTTCGATGGGATTTGGCTTAGTGCTTCGCATGTATTTGGATCAAACACTTTCCCTTTGCAGTCAATCTCTTCTATTCCATGCTTTTTAAGATCAGTTTTGAGTTGATTGGCTGTTAGATTAATACCTTCAACAAAATTCTTATAATTAGTGTCATCAATATCTTGGGATAAGGCTTTTTCAAAAATATCTAAACTGTTTAAGAGATCTCTTGCCATAAATTCACCAGAGTATTTTAAAAGTTCAGAGCGCTCTTTAAGACTTTGTCTTTTGTAATTTTCAAATTCGGCTCGAAGATAAAGAAGCTCCTTTTCTTTTTCTTTTAAAAGAGTTTCAGTTAGCACTTCAGCATCTTTTTTATCATCTGACATTGAGATTTCATCAAATGACTCATCTGTGTCTGAAGAGTCGGATTTTACGTTTTCAATGGGTGTTGGTTCATCAATGTTATGGACTTGAGGTTCTTTAGTCTCTGTTGATTT
>JALZUR010000002.1 GCA_023301025.1 Bdellovibrionales bacterium
TGATCGTGAAAAAAGTAGTGATATTAAACCCCCAACTTCAAGAGTCTACACAGAAGAAACTCTACTTGGTTTTGAAATGACAGCCTCAATGGTTGTTTGGAGTATGATTGAAGATAAGATTTTAAAGATACCTTTAACTGATGCAGCAAGAGATCATGATTCTATCTTTCAGGATCTCACAGCTAAGCAAATTAATAAGATTAAACAAGGTGTAATTGAGAGTTTTTCTAAAATATTTAATAGTAGACATGACAATGGTCGAGCAGGTTATCTTTTATGGGCTAGAAACAGTGAAAATGGCTTTGATTATGAAGAACTTTCTGAACTTTATAAAACGGATGAAAACTTCCTTATAAAATATATTGAAGATAATTTAGAAGCCTTTGTTTACAACGGAAGACGAATGACAAAGCTCTACTCTGTTGTTCCTCGCTCTATAGACCATGTAAAGAAGAGAGTGCTTTATCCTGTTAAGTTAACACCAAGAGCTAAAAATATATGGAAATTTATTGCTCTTGGCTCTGCTTCTTTAGCAATCATTGCACCTCACCTAGAGTCTTTTTCAATACTTAGAGCTTTAAGTGGTGACTTTAGTGAACTCCCATATATTTTAGACAATACCATAAACACTTTTAACGATCCAGGTGGTATACCATTTTTAGCGAAGCAGAGTGCTGTCACGTTATCTTCTGCACTGCTTGGTATTGGTTCTGTCTATGCCATTTCGCGTGTAAGAAGTTCTTTAAGAGCTACTAGTAATAGCCCTAGTTTTGATGTGATCAACTACAATACTGAAATTGGGAGAAAAACTAGAGCGGAGTACATTAGGCTTAATTCTGCACCTATGTCGAAACCTTCAGAAGAAGATTCTGTAAAAGATTAAAGATCTTCTGAGAGGGGAGAAGAGTTTGATCTTGAAGAGCCTTCTGGAAAAGAGGGTTTGGTTGAAACTTCTGAGAATGAGGAATATCGCTAGAATCAGTTACATTCTGTTTTAAATCAGTAGCATTAAGACCTGAATTTGTATCAATGAGTGAATTTTTATTAAGTAGCTCTTTTAGTTTTTCTTTAAAGTCGTTTCCTGTTTCTATACAGCTTATTTCACCACTTTTTAAAAATGTTAAAGCATCTGAACTGTTCAGGTGTTTGGGGCCAACAAGAACTGGTATGTTAAAAGATAAGGGCTCTATAACTGAGTGCACTTTCTTTTTAAAAGAACCTCCAACAAATGCAAAGCTTGCGTTTGCGTAGAGTTTAAATAGATGCCCAATTTGATCTACAATAACTACTTTAGACTCTAAGTTTTGATCTTTTGAGTATAAGTTTGGCTTAAAGTGGTTAAAATCTTTTAAAAGTTTGTTTATCATTTCAGAACTAGGCTCGTGTGGGGCTATGATAAGCTTTTCTAATGTTTTGTCTGTTAGGAGTTCAACAATTGGCGCTGTTAAAACTTGCATGTCCTCTTTCCATACAGAACCAAGAATTAAAGTATTTTTAAAAGCTTTAATATCATTTAAACTTAAAATTTCTTTTTTGAAGAAAACCTCTTCATGTCTTGGATCTCCATCAATAGAAAAAGATTTTAGTGGCTTTATCTTTTTAAAGTTATTCACATCCTCTTCAGTAACAAAAGAAATGTGTGAAAGTTTTTGGTAGGTTAAAGAATATAGAAGCTTCTTTATTCCTTTGTTTTTAGCATTTTCGTGTCTTGAAAACAAAAGACTTGGTATATTTTTTCTTTTTAACTGATGTAGAAGCTCTGGCCAGAGGTCAGTTCGTACAGCTAAAAAAACTTTTGGATTTATTTTTTTAATTAAACTTGCAACAGATGATTTTAAGTCTATGGGATAAGGGGTAAAGTAATCTACTTCTTTACACATACTAATGGCTTTAAAGTAACTTGGAGAGCTGTAGGTCACAACTATTTTAGTGTAGGGGTCTTCTGCTTTAATTTTTCTTAGTAAAGGTTTTGCATGCTCAAACTCACCAGAAGATGTATGAAGCCAGATTGTTTTGTTATGCTGCTTTTTAAGATTAGATGCGCGTTTGAAAAAAAAGGCTCTTATTTTCTTGGAAAACAATAGACCAAAAAGTATAATAAAAGGTGCAAACAAAAGGTAAGCTATTCTGTATAGGTATATCATAAGTTCCAAAACCTTTCTGAAAAAGAAGTGAAGTGATCAGAAGAGGGTTTTTTCCAATCACCCTTTAAAAGTATGTCATTGTACAGATAAGATAAAAAATGATCCTTAAGTGTTTTGTTGATTTTAAAGCTTTTGCTTTTCTCAAAAGCAGTGATTAGTTCTTCAGAGTTTTTAGCTGAAAGGCAGAGACCATCTATATTATAGTAGGCTTCACCTAAAACAATTACTGTTTTTTCTTTTATGAGAGCTTCAAAGCCTACACTCGAATTTACAGTAACTACAACAGAAGCTTTTTCTAAAGCTTCATTGTAATCCATTTTAGTATTAAAGATCACTTTTTCTGTTTGCTGATTGTAGAGCTTATCATAAACAGTGTGTGTTGATGGGTGTTCTCTTATGAGAAGTGTTTTGTCATTTAGAGAGCTTTTTTGAAGTGCTTCAAGAGTTGTTTGAAATAAGTCACTCATATTTTTAACCCAAGGAGAGTAGTCAAGAATTTGTGAGTCACGTTCCATTTGAAAAGGTAGAAGTACATAGCCTTCTAAGGCATTAGATGTAAGTGCATTTGATTCTAAAGATTTATTTTGTTGTGAAGTTTTTTTAAAAGCTCTGCCTTTAATTTTTTTAAAGTCAGGAGTAGATTTTATTTTTATGTCTGTATAAAAATCTTTATTTTTAGGAAGCATTGCTCCTGCGTTTATACCCTTATTGCTAATAAATGTGGTGTCAGGAAAAAAACCATTTTCCATAAAAATCAATTCAGCTTTAGAATTTTTTGTGGTTTTTAAAGATTTTAAAACAGATTTTAAAACTAAATCCTGATATTTAAGACCATTCCAAATAACTATTTTTTTATACTGATTGCTATTTAGAATTTTATTAAGTCCATAGTATAAGCCGTAAATTTTTAGGCATATTAGTTTTGTATAAATTGCTTTTAACAAATTAGCACATAGAAATGTTCTGTCTTTAAAAACTTCTGATACAGCTTTATCAAGGTTCTTATCTAAATCTATAAATAATTCTTTTTTATCTTTTTTGCTAAATATGCCAAATAGACCTTTATTTAAACATAAGTAGTTGTAAGACTTTATCACCACTAATTTATCTTTAAATGAGTTGTTTACTAACTTAGTAAAGTATTTTTTCTTTTTTTGAGTACGATACAGAAATAAGGTTTTCATAAATCTATTTCTTTTTTAATTGGACTATTTGAGCTGTATTTAAAGTATTGACTAAGATTTGCGGAAAGAACTTTAATAACCTCATCAGGTTCTATTAAATTTAAAGAACATTCTTTGTGTTTGATGCGTTTAGGAATTCCTTTGTAATTTTTAAATGATTGAGTTGATGCTTCTATGTTGTAATAAGTTTTTAAAGCTCTTGAGTATTTATCTATTGTTGTATTTAAAGAATTGTATGGGCCTGTGATTTCTTTTGGCATATGTACATAAAGGCCAAGAGTTTTAACCTTTAAAGCCGATGCAATGTGAATTGGTCCTGTATCAGGGCTAATAAGTAGACTTGAGTTTTTAATTGTCGATATAAGCTCTGTTAAGTTAGTTCTTCCAACAAAATCAATAATTTTTAGATCTCTTCTTTTTTTGCTAGCTTTTAATGTTTTTATAATTTTATCTTTTTGAAGAGTCTCAAACTTAGACCTACCGCCCAGAAGGATAACATCAAGTTTTGTATTTTCATAAATCCACTCAATAATTTTTGCGTTATTTAAGTGTGACCAACTTCTGTCTTCCTGGCTTCCCGCTACTACTATTGAAATATATCTTTTTGGTAACTTCAACTTTTGAATGTTTTCATCTGCCTCAAAATCAATCCCGAAATCCCACTCTGGTTCTTGTGTTTTTGGAATTCCAATTTTGTATGAAAATTCCATAAAAACATCAACAGCGTGAGCACTTTTGGGTGTTTCAATAGACTCGTTTGTAAAAAAACTTTGAAATTCTTTTGCTCTACTTTTATCAAAACCAATGACTTTTTTAGAGTTTAAAGCCAAGGATATTATGCTGCATCTAAGTGATCTTTGCATATGCAGTAAAGATTCAAACTCAATATCTTTAAATTTTTTTCTTAGTCTCAAAAATTCGCAAAATGGTTTTTTTTTGTTTATGATTTCAAAGTGAATGTCTTTTATGTTCTTTAAAAGCTCATACTCAGTTTTACCCACAAACCACACAATCTGTTTATCTTTTATATGCTTTTTTATAACTGTTACAGCACTTAGCGCATTTGTAACATCTCCAAGAGCTGAAAGTCTTAAAACACCGAGAGTGGTTTTTTTTGGGTTTAAAGTGTGTATTTCATTGTTTTTCATGGGTACGCTCTTAGTTTTTGAAAATGTATCAATTAGTTCTTGAAGCTGCAAACCTAAAGCCTTATAAAGAAAGTCTGAGATATATAGGGGGAATTATGCGTCAAGTTCCTGAATTGGATCTGTACAGTTTTACTAAAGGCACAGTGTCTGAAAAGAAGACTTTTTCAGATTTACTTTTTAATGGCCTTAAAGACTACGGCTTTATTGTACTTACTGGTCATACTGTATCTACAGATCTCTTGGATCAAGCTTATAAATGTCTTAATCATCTATTTTCGCTTTCAGAGAGCTCCAAGTTAAAATACTCTATGCCTGATAATGGTCATCAAAGGGGCTATACACCTTTTGCTGTTGAGCATGCTAAGAATTCTAAAATCGCTGATCTAAAAGAATTTTGGCATATTGGACGAGAGCCTGATACGCCAGGATTTAATTCTTCAACTTCACTCAAAAATTTTTGGCCGTCTGAACTAGATGGTTTTAAAAAGACGTTTTTAGAACTCTATTCAAAACTTGATCACGTTGGACTTACGCTTTTAGAAGCGCTTACTTCTGAGCTTGAGTTAGATACATCATATTTTTATGATAGAGTATCTAATGGTAACTCTATTTTACGGCTTCTTCATTATCCACCAATAGACTCAGATGTAGAAAAAGGTGCTCTTAGAGCCGCTCCTCACGAAGATATTAACTTGATAACAATTTTAGTTGCAGCAACTCAATCTGGCCTTCAGTTAAAAGATAGAGATGGAAGCTGGCTTGATATTGATGCTCCTAAAAATTCTCTTATTGTTGATGCTGGAGATATGCTCTCAAGAATTACTAATGAGGTGATTCCTTCAACTACACACCAAGTTATAAATCCCGACGGGTCTAATACAAGACGCTACTCTATGCCGTTTTTTATACATCCTAATCCAGATGCTGTTTTAGAGTGTTTGCCATCTTGTATTGGTGAAGGTGTAAAATACCCACCGATAACATCGGACTCTTTTTTAAAAGAAAGACTAAAAGAGATAGGACTTTAATTTAGATTGAAATACCTTAGTCTGTTTTTTAATTAGATCTTCTATAGGTATTATTTATTT
>JALZUR010000003.1 GCA_023301025.1 Bdellovibrionales bacterium
CTGAGCTAGATATGAAAATTGATGAAACCTATGAACTTATAGACTCTGAAACTGAAGTAGCCTTAAACCAATAGCTCATCTATTCTATTCTATTCTATTTCTTTATAGACCAAACTGCTGTTGAATATTTATTAAAATTCTTTTATCTATAAAAGTGTGATAAAACGTGCTTTTTTCTTTATTCTATTCATAAGTCTAAATGTTAAGGCTTTAGCTAGCACACAAGCTTTTAGTGCATCTGAAATAAACAAACCTTTATTGGACTCTTATTCTTTTGTTTTTGCTTCAAACTATATAAAAGACCCTCTACCTTTAGGCACAGATTTTAACATTGAACTCCAAGGTGGATATTTAAGAAACACTTCTCAAAATGAACTCTCAAGCAGAAATATTTACTATAATATTCTTTCAGCTCATAAAGGCATTTATTATAATCTAAGTTTAGATTTAAGTTTTTTAGGCCCAATTAATAAGAGTTTTCAAAATGGTTACTCTGCGGGTGTCAGTCACATCTATGTCTTTTCAAATTTTACTTTTAAATCTAGAGTTTACTTTTCATCTTATAATATTGACGAAGTACTCAATTACAGAAACTTTGGAGTAAATAGTCTCTTTTATTATAGAGTAAAATCTATTTACTTTGGTTTAGGTGTTGTGGCAGAAAGTGTAGATGTAGATATTCAAAATACAGAGGAAATTAGCTCTAAAGAGTTTAAGTTCTTCTCTTACAGAGGTACAGGCTCATTACTCTATATTATAAAACAAAGTCGCATCTCTTTTGATATAACATACAGAAACGTAGAAGCTTTTAACCTAAGCTTAAGTTATGGTTTTAGATTTTAAATTAATTACGAGATAATGATTTTTTAACTTTCTCAAATATATCTGTTGTTGAATGCCCTTCATGAAAATTAAGACTCTTAACATCTCCGCCCCAAGACAAGACCTCTTTTGCTCCAATAATGTCAGAAACTTGATAGTCTCCTCCTTTAACCAAAATCACAGGCTTAAGCTTAAGAATTAAATTAAGCGGGGTTTCTTCATCAAAAAGAAATACTTTACTCACACAGCTAAGAGCTTCTAAAAGTTCTTTTCTTTCTTCTTGAGATACTAAAGGCCTATCTTCACCTTTTAGACTCTTAACACTTTTATCAGAGTTTAATCCAACAACAAGTGCATCACCAAGAGCTCTAGCTTCTTTTAGGTACCTAACATGTCCAACATGTAAAATATCAAAACATCCATTTGTAAATACAGTTTTCATCTACTAGTGATCTATTTTTTTTTCTCAACATACATGTGTATGCCAGAAAAGTAGTAGCCAAGATCTTTAGAAAAAAGAGATGACAGAATCGGAAGTGTCAAAATACCTGTTAAAACCGAAAAAATCTCTCTTATAGAAACTTTTAGAATATAGGATGTTTTTTTTTGATCAACCAAACTTCCCATTTGTAGACGGCAAGACCACTCCCCAAGACTTTTTCCATACACAGAGCGTGCCAAGATTTTATAAGATAAGTATAAGGCTACAAAAATTGCAGAAAAGTTAAGAACTGCAAGCTTTAAATCAAAAAAGAAAGATTCAACAGAATTAAATCCTAAAAAGTTAAGTGAAAAAGAAAGTGTTAAAACAGATCCTGCAAGAATCAACATCATATCAATAGTAACAGCAAAAAAAGACTCTACACTTTTCCTTGATTTCTTTTTAATAAGTCCATCGTGCCCAGAATGAAAAAGGATAGGCCTTAAAACCTCCGAAGACTCAAGTTGAATGTTGTCTTCTCCATCAATGTGAACCTGGCCATCACCCATCTCATCATTACCAATATCCATAAGGCCCGCATCAGAAAGTTTATAAGGTGAGTTATCATTACTCTGTGTAGCGTCTCTTAAAGATTGACCACCAAGCTCTTCAGTATAAACTCCTGAACTTACACGATCCTTAAACCCAAGTCCGCCTGTGATTGGTTTAAGGTCTAATTTAAATGCAGAATCTACTTCATTGGAATCGAAAATAGAAAGAAGCTTTCCTGGCTCATCGACTTTTGACTCAGTTTTATTTAAGACACCTTTTGATGTTTCTTTAGCTAAGTTAAGTTTTTCATTAGTTTTTGGATCTTCGTAATCTGCCATTGTTTTAAAAACCTTTTAATAAAATATTTTTGCAATTTTTTACAGAACTATAGATTTTTGTTTTTTAAATATATAGCCTTTTAAAAAAACTTTAATGCTATCTTTAAAACGTCACCAAAGCCCAAGTCTAGATTTTAGAATAGATATGCTAGCCACGCAAGCAGTTTCAACTCTTAGAATTTGAGAGCCTAAGGATAGCACCTCATAACCGCAGTTTGCAGCAGTATCAACTTCTGAGCTGCTAAAGCCCCCTTCACTGCCAACTAAAATAGATATATTTTTTATGGTTTCTGGGTAAGATTCACTGTGTTTTTCAATGGGCTTGGACTTAGAGTGCGTATCTTCATAGAGTATAAAGGCCCTATCTTCACTTTTAAGCTTTATCTGTAAAAGTTCATCAAGAGTAAGAGGCTCTCTTAACTCTAAAGCCTCTCCTCTGCCAGATTGCTGCATAGCTTGATTAACAATTTTTAAAGCTCTCTTAGTTTTTAAAAGCATCTTTGTTTGATCTTTAAGAAATGAGTTTTCACACGAAATAAGCTGTATGGATTTAACTCCAAGTTCAACTGATTTTTCAATAACCCTATCTATAACTTTTGGTTGAGAAAACGAAAGCTTTAAATGAATGTGTGGCTCTTTTAACTTTGGAAGCTGTCTTTTAGAGTTTATTAAGACAACTGCATTTTTAGAATTCACTTCAACGACTTCAACAAGATAGGCATAGCCTTCATTGATTAATTCAAAATGATCGCCAACTTTTCTTCTGCAGACTTTAAAGATATGAGCGTATAAATTTTCAGTGATATCTATTTCTTTTGATTGAGAATCTAATGTCCCTTGCCACCAGTACCTTCTCAAACCTTAACACTCACTTCTTTTTTAAATTGAAGCATTGACCACTCATCTAATTGATCACTATGAATAAAAGTGTAACCAGTACCACTCGTAAATTCTTTTTTTACACGCTCAGCATTTTCGTTAAGAATGCCCGAAAGTATAATGTGCTTTGCTTGTGTATTAAAAATATGCTCTTTGATTTGTAGAAGTACACCATCAATAATGTTTGCAACAACAAGATCACATGGTTTTTTCATAACTTCATCATCAGGCGCGCAAACGTAAGTACAATCTACATTATTTAAATTTAGATTTTTTACAGCATTTTCCCTTGCCAGCTCATCTATTTCACACGCAACAATATTAGTAACACCTTTTTTAGCTAGAAAAATTGAAAGTACGGCAGAGCCAGCACCCCAATCTATAGCAGATGCGATAGATTTTTCTAAGTATAAAGTTTTTGATAAAGCCTTTATGCAAAGTTTTGTAGTTGCATGTGTACCCGTTCCAAAAGCTAAGCCTGGCTCTATATAAATTGACGTTTCGTTGTCTTTTGTTTTAAAAAGTGACTTATCCCAGCTCGGAACAATCCAAAGATCTGTTAAAACTTTAAAAGGCTTAAAGTGTTTTTTCCATTCTAAAAGCCAATCCTTATTTTTTTCGACTAGAATTTTAAATGTGTACGGCTTAAGAAAAGAGAAATTTTCAATTTTATCTTTGAACTCAATATCAAAAAAAGCAACAAGTTCAGTACTGTCTTTATCTAAAATTTCTGGAGTGTATTTAAAGTCTTTTTGCTCAAATTCTAAATCTTCAGACACTCCAAAAGCACCAGCTTCGAACAAGTTATAGCTTAAAAGATCTTCTTCAACTTTAGCAACAGAGCTAACACATACTTTTAAATAGTGGGTTTTATTTTGTGGAGTACTCATAGAGTTATTAAACATTTAATTTATAAATTAATGATCTTTTAAGTGAGCTGTATCAGAGTTTGAATTAGAACTTTTGTTTTGAGATTTCGAGGAGGTAACATGATCTGTTTTTATGTTAAGCTCTTCTCTTTGAACTTTCATATCAGCAGGAGCCTCGACACCAATGCGCACCTGCTTTCCTTTTAGTTGGACAACACGAATGTATATGTCATCCCCAATCTTTATAGTTTCCCCAACCTTCCTAGTAAGGACCAACATGCTCAAAACTCCTGAATTAAGTTAAAGAACTTAGTTAAATATTATAGGTTCAGATGTCAATCAAGATCACCCAAATAGACGACAGGGTATTTATTATACACCTTGAAGCTTATATTCTGCCCATAATTTAAGAGTATGCTTAGATTTCTTAATTAATTTAACTCTTGTTTAAAAGCTCCTTAATAGAACCTATGGCACCCAAAGATGTTGAAGACTCATAAGGAATATACACCTTATCCCCTTCTTTTTGAGCGAACTTTCCAAACTCTTCTAGGTAATTAGTGGCAATTAAAAACTGCGTGGCAAGCTGAGGGTCTCCAATCGCAGCTTTAATTTCATCAATAGCTTTTCTTTTAGCTTGTGCTACTAAAGAAATAGCTTCAGCCTCACCTTGTGCAGAATTGATTCTAGACTCTTTATCTCCCTCAGAAATATTAATCTGCTCTTGTCTTTCACCCTCTGAGCGATGAATTTTGGCCTGTTTATCACCTTCTGCTGTTAGAACTTGAGCTCGTCTTTCACGCTCAGCCTGCATTTGCTTCTCCATTGCATTTTGAATGTCTGCAGGTGGTGAGATGTTTTTCAATTCAACTCTATTTACTTTTGTGCCCCATTTATCTGTAGCTTCATCTAAAATAAACTTAAGCTTCGAATTTATAACATCTCTTGAACCTAGAGTTTCATCTAAGTCCATCTCACCAATAACATTTCTTAAAGATGTTTGCGCCAACTGACTTACAGCAATTGGCAGATTAGAGATTTCGTAAGTAGCTTTTACAGGGTCCATAATTTGAATGTATAAAAGCGCATCGATATCAATAGTCACATTATCTCTAGTAATCACAGCTTGCTGGGGAATATCTACAACACTTTCTCTTAAATCAATACGTGAGGTTAAAAACATTCCGCCTGAATCAACCCAAAAAATAGGTCTTGGTTTATCTATGAAAGGCACAAGAAAGTTTAACCCATTGTTTAAAGTTCTAGTATAACTTCCAAGTTTTTCAATAATCATACACTCACTCTGCCTAACGACCTTGATACCTGCAGAGAGCGTTACAACTCCTAAGATAATAACAGAGAGTGCTAAAAGAACTCCTATAGACATATAAACCTCCAAAGATTTTTGTTTTTATAGAACATTGTATTTTTTCATAATTAAAATTTCAAATTTAAGCTATTCAAATGTATCAACTTCTAGCTTGTTGCCATTGACCTTAATAACTTTGATATTCTGACCAACTCTAAAATTGGTAGAAGACTTAGATGAATATACAGTCCAAATATCTCCGTAAAGTTTGGCTTCTCCAAACTCTTGTAAAGATTCATCACCTGCAAAAGCTTTTGTAACTTTTAAGGTTTTTCCTACAAGTCCATCAACATTGGTTAATTTTGAGGAGCTGTTGTTAGACGCTTTTATTTTATTCATAAAAAGGTAGACCATTATAAAGAGACTTAAACCTAAAGACAAAAGTACAAGCACCCAATTGCCAACAAAGGCTGCAGGAACAGCAGCTAAACCAAAGGCTAGCCCAATAGGTAAGAGTATAAAACCTGGAGCAAAAACCTCTAAGGCGCACAAGAAAACAGAAATAACAGCAAAGACTTCCCACAATTTAAAAGAAAAACCAAAAATTAAAATTTCTATAGATGAGCCATACATAAAATTAACCTAGTTTGGTTTTTTAAAAGCTGCAACGATTACCTGAAATGAGTTCACAACTGAATAACTCTTTATTTCGTTATTTATACTTATCTTGATCAATAGCTAAAAGACCTAGACCAGAGGCTTTTAGTTCCTTTACGACATCAATGATCTTAGGTAAAACTAAGGTGGAATGAGGGTTTGGATCTTAATAATTTTTTTTCTTTTATCAGTTAGTGAAGCTTGGGCCAAACAATCTAAGCCAGATATTCCTATACAGATCAACCCAAGAGTGAACCACTGGATAAAGGTTTTTCAAAGAAATAAAAAAAGTTACTTTAACTCATGGCTTGTCCGCTCTGAAAAAAAACTCCCAAAAATAAAGGCCTTGTTAAAAAGAAGAAATCTTCCTGTTGATTTAGCTTACCTTCCACTTATTGAAAGTGGTCTAAACCCTAAAGCAGTTAGCTCAGCTCAAGCCGTTGGCTACTGGCAGTTTATAAAGCCAACAGCTCTTTTTTATGGGTTAGAGATAAACTGGTGGCTTGATGAAAGACACGATCTAATAAAAAGCACATGGGCTGCGGCTCAGTACTTGGACAGACTTTATGACATATTTGGAGACTGGTACCTTGCACTTTCAGGCTACAATATGGGTGAGACTCGTTTGCGTAAACTTATAAAAAGACATAAAACGAAAAACTTTTGGAAACTTTCTAGGCTTAAAGGCTTTCCAAAAGAAACGAGAGACTATGTGCCTAAATACTTAGCTGCAACAATCATCTTAAAAAACCCCTCATTTTATGGGTTTAAAAATCCCATTAATGTGAGACGAACCAAATACTCTTATCAATTTGTTCCAGGCGGCACTGATCTTTATGATTTATCAAGGAAGTTTGACATCTCTAGTGAGCTTTTAAAGGAGTTAAACCCTGAGCTTAAGCGCTACGTCGTGCCAAAAGGTATCCGCTCTCACAGAATCAGAGTCCCTGAAAATTTTCGTTCAAAGGTGTCCTTGTATCTTTCTAAAAAATCTGAAACTTTTTAATTCTAACCCCGAAAAGTTGAGTCATCATGAGAGTTTTAAAATTTGGCGGCAAAAGTCTTAGCACACTAGAGTCCATTAATCGCTTAGCTGAAAAGGTCAGTGCCTTTAAAGACAAAGATTTTATAATTGTAGTAAGTGCAATGGGAAACTCCACAGAAGACCTAATTAAAATGGCTGAAGATGCAGGACCAACAACGCTAAACAACGAGTCAAAACGAGAGATCGACATGCTTTTAGGTTCAGGTGAGCGCGTGAGTGCAGCCTTATTTAGCTTAGCCTTACAAAAGTATGGCCGAAAGACTCAAAGTTTTACTGGAAGTCAGGCCGGTATTTTAACTAAAGGTCCGCATAACAATGCATCAATTGCTGAGATAAAACCAGAAAGAATAAACAAAGCTCTTGATGAAAACTCAATCCCAATAGTTGCAGGATTTCAAGGCGTTGATCCTGAAAGTAAAAATGTCACTACTCTCGGACGCGGAGGCTCAGATCTAACAGCACTCTTTTTAGCAAAGCATTACAAGGGTCATGCTGAACTCTATAAGAGTGTAGGCGGCATTTACACAGCTGATCCTTCTACTGTTAAAGAGGCTTTACTGATAAAAAAACTAAACAGTAACTATTTAAATGAAATTTGCTTTTGGGGCACAAAAGCCTTGCACACTAAAGCCTCTTTACTAGCAGCAGAAGAATCATTAGATTTTAGCTTTTATGATGATCAAGACTTTAGAGTACAAACTGAAGTTGTGAAAAACTCAAAACAAAGCAATCTAAACATTTGCAAACTAAATAACGTTGGAGTGCTTTTATGCACAAATCAAACTATTGGCGATGGTTTTAATTTAATCAAAGAGAAATTAGGTGCTGATAATATAAACATATTAGCCTCTGCAGAAGATCAAAACACATCAAGGTTTTTAATAGACTTTAAAGATCTAAACACAAGTTTAATAAATTTTGAAAAAGATATCGAACCTCAAAATTTAGACTTTAAAGCCATCTCGTTTGTATCAAATACATATTTAAGTGCCGCACAAAACAAAAAAGCTTTTAAAATTTCAAAAAATTATGATGTTAAAAGAGTTTTAACATCTCAAAATAGAATTACTTTTTTTATGAGAGCATCAAAAGAGGATCAATTGATCAATGAACTTCACCAAGAGATCGTTTTACCATCCCAAGATAAAAAATGAGCCTCTTTACCTGTAAGTGTGTCATCTAAAACACCTATTATATTCGCACCAGCCTCTTCAGGACTATGCAATTTATAACTTGTTTTTCCAATAAAAGGCTTTGAAAGATTCGTAACTGTTGTGCCTGGGTGAATAGAGACGACTGAGATATTTGAGGCACGTCTTGAGCTCTCAATGGCTACGTTCTTTAAAAACATATTTAGTGCAGCTTTAGACATTCTGTAGCCATACCAGCCACCTAATCCATTTTCAGTAATACTACCTACTTTAGCTGAAACTGAAGAAAAAAGTGTGGGATCCTTTTTTTTAAAAAAATTTTTAAATACCTTATAAAGTAAAACAGAGATTAAGGTGTTTACTTGATAAAGTTCCATTAGACTTTTAACATCACAGTCTTCAATTTTTCGTTCAGGATTAATATCTTTTTTTTCATCATGAAGCACACCAATGCTATTGATGATGAAGTCTATGGAGGTTAATTTTTGAGAGACTTTAATTAAAGAGGATTCAGAGTTTGGATCACAAAGATGTAGCTCTATTCTGTCTGTATTATCTTTATAATACTCAAAGAGATCTGATGACCTTTCTTCATTTCTATAAAGTGCGTGAACTTTTACATCAGTTTTTTCAACTAAAGCCTTTACAATTCCAAGCCCAATGCCACGTCCAGCTCCAAACACCAAACCAACATGCGCTTCAGAAAAACAAAATTTTTTTTGCACGGCTCACCACCTTAAGCTAGTTTTTTCAAAAAGATTTGTCATGACTTCTGCTTTAAATTTTTAACTACATCTTTTTCAAGATCACCATCAAGTGGTTTCTCTGAGCTTGAGTATTTTTTAAAAACTTTTCCTTTTTTATTAACTAATATTTTTTCAAAATTCCAATTGATCTTTTCGCCTTTAAGCTCTTTAAAAATTTCTTTATAAGCTTCATTAATATTGTCCCCGGTAACGCTTGATTTTGAAAACATTGGAAAGCTTACACCATAATTTATTTTACAAAAATTTTTAATTTTCTCGTCTGAAAGATCTTCTTGATTAAAGTCATCACTCGGAAAACCCAAGACAACAAACCCCTTAGACTTGTACTTTTTATATAGAGCTTCAAGACCTTTAAACTGGGGAGTGTACCCACATTTAGAAGCTGTATTTACAAAAAGAACAGTTTTTCCTCTAAACTTTGAAAGCTTAACAGAATCTCCGGCTAAGCTTTTAGCTTCTGTATCTAATACACCTGCATAAGAAAGATTTGAAAAGAAAAAAGTGATAATCAAAATTTTAAGTTTAGTCATAGTTCCTCAATTTTTTTATTTGTTTTAGCATAAGAGAGTTTGGAAATTTTATTAGTGCTGTGATAAGTGTCTAAACCTGACAAAGCGACTGTTTTTAATTCTTCGATATTTAAGCTTCCATCATTTAAGATGGCTTTATCCATAGTGTAAATATTTTCTATTTCTGCAACAATAAAGTGTGTTTTGTTCTCTTTGATATAGTACTCAGATCTAAGCTTTAACCCCATCTGAACTGATGAGTCTTTAACATAAGGCGCATGAAAACTATCGATATACTCTGCTTCAAGCTCTGTAGCTGTAAATTCAGAAACATCTCTTGGATATCTTGCACTGGTTTGATGGGCTTTTATAAAAAAATCTGTAGACACATGGTTAAGGGTAAAGCAGTGAGTCTCTAAAATATTTTCTAAACTGTGTCGTGGTGCATCTTCTGAATGTGGACGTATGACTAAACCCATAAGCGGGGGGTTTGAGCCAAGATGAACAAGAGAACTTATAACACTAAGATTTTCTTGTCCTTCACTAGATTTAGAACCTATCAAGTTCACACTCTTAAAACCAGATAGAGAGTTTATAAAACTCGCCCAAGAGCGTTTATCTTTTAATTTTTCATGTTCTTTTGTGATCTTAATCTTCATGTGAGTTAAACCTTACTATAGTTTAATGCTTAAGAGTTTGTTCTTGGACGTGATGTTAATGAACTTCAGTCACTAGTTTTATAAACTCATTAGCTTTTTTAAATATATTTTCTTTTCTGTCTTTATCCATTCGCTCTAAGGTCTTAACCATAACAGACATTCTAGGGTTTTTCTTGTAAAAGTCTTGATGTTTATCAATAAACCTCCAATAAAGGCCATCAACAGTTTGACACCAGTCTCCTTTTTTATACCTACTCATTTTTAAATAGTAGTTTGATCCACATATATAAGGCTTTGTAGCAAAAATTCCACCATCGCTAAACTGACCCATGCCGTATACATTTGGTCCCATCACCCAATCGGATGAATCCAAATGCATCTCCATAAACCAATTGTGAACAGATTTAGGTTCGACCTCACATAAAAGCATCATGTTAGATAAAACCATAAGTCGTTCTATATGATGTGTGTAGCCTAATCGTACAGATTTTTTTATAGCATCATCTAAAATCTCAATACCTGTGCTGCCATCGTACCAACAACTTTTAAGTTTATTTTTATGTGACCAAAAATTCGAAGTGTCTTGCTCTTCAGAGTAGCTTTGATAGACACCTCTAATAAACTCTCTCCAACCAAGAACTTGTCTTATGAAACCCTCAACTGAGTTGATAGGAGCTTCACCTTTTTCAAAGGCAAGAGACGCCTGTTTGCAGATATCTTTAACATCTAAGAGTCCTACATTTACAAGAGGTGAAATAAGCGAGTGTGAAACAAAATCAGAGGTATTTGTTATCGCATCCTGATAAGAACCAAAGTCTTTTAATCTATCTTTAACAAAAGATTTTAACCATTTCTTAGCTTGTGCTCTGTCCGTTGGAAGCCATAAGGTGTCTAAATCACCCGGGTGTTTTGAGAACTCTTTTTTAACCCACTCTTTTACATCAGCAAAATGTTTAGACTCTTTAAATTTCATAGGGTTTTTAAAAACATAGTCCTTGGGAAGCTTTTTACGGTTGTCCGAATCAAAACTCCATTGACCTAAAACTGGTTTATTATCGTGATCTACTAAAATACCATGCTTTTTTCTCATAGCTTCATAAAACGTTTTCATGAAAGGTTTTTTTCTTGAAGACAAATAGTCTTTAAATTCAGATCTTTTAGTGTAGAACATAGGACTTTGAACAAAATTAATTTCAAGTGAATGCTTATCTGCAAAGTCTATTAGATCTTTTTCAAAAAATTTATCTTCCACCTCGAATAGCGAAAGCTTGTTGATACTTTTATGCTCTTTTAAAAAAATTTTAATTTTTTCAAAATAACTTTTTTTAAAAAGTTTATGATCTTTATCAAAATAATTTAATTTTAAATCACTTTTATGAAACTCATCGCGAAAGTCTCTCATCGCTGTAATAAAAAAAGCTATCCTAAGTTTATGAGTCTTTGCGTAGCTGCAAAGTCCAAAATCTTCGGCCATAAAAAATGTATTTGAATCAAGTTTTTGAAACTCTTTTGGAGAAAAAAGTTGGTTGCCTAAAATAAGGCCTAAGGTGTGTTTATTTGCATTTGGCATGATTAAAAATGCAATTTAAATGCTATTTGAGCAAAGCCTAAATGCTGTGAGTCTTAATATGGGTTCGTTAAAAAATTTTAAGGCTCACATAAGAGTTAAAAGGCTAATTGGAAGGCCTTTTAGTTTTAGTTTTTTACAATCTGGTTTACTTTAAAAGAGTAGCCAAACTCATTTTCTTGTTTACAGAGTTTTCCTGAAGAAGAGTCAACAGCATAGTCATCAGAAAGCTTTTCATCTTTTAGAAGCTGCTTTGTTATTTTAAAAGCACTTTTAATACCAACCTTAGGCTGATAAAGACGGATAGATTCATTAATCAACGCAGGGTAAAATCTATCTACAAAAAACAAATTGATGCAAGGAGCTTTTAAAGCTTGCCCTCCATCTGCTTTTTTAAAGAATTTTTTAGGTCTTTTAAACTCTTCAACACTAGCTTCGCTACTCACACTATTAATAGAGGAGCAGCTACTTAAAACAACTAAAGCAATAAAAGCTTGTTTGATTAAAAAAAACATATTTAAAATTACTTTTTACTCTTAGCTTCTGCCTGCTTTGCAGCTTTAGCAGTAACTTCAGGAGCCGAAGCTTCGGTTTCTGTTACTTCAGTTTTAGCTTGTTTTGCAGGAGCAGAATCATCTTTTAAAATGCCGTAAGCAATCTTAACTTTTTTACTGATTTCATCTCTTAAAGCAGGATTTTCTTTTAAATGCTTTTTAGAAGCCTCTTTACCTTGTCCGAGTTTTGCACCTTGATATGAGTACCACGCACCTGCTTTATCAATGATTTCCTTTTTCACGCCGAGCTCTATTAAATCACCTTCGTATGAAATTCCCTCACCATACATCAGTTCAAATTCTACTCTTGCAAATGGAGGTGCTAGTTTATTTTTAACAACCTTTACAGCAGTTTTGTTTCCGACAATTTCATCTCCATTTTTAATGGCACCTATTCGTCTTACATCTAAACGTACTGAGGCGTAGAACTTTAGAGCATTTCCACCTGTAGTTGTCTCAGGGTTTCCGAACATAACACCAATCTTCATTCTTATTTGGTTGATAAAAATAACAAGAGTGTTTGATCTACTGATTATACCTGCAAGTTTTCTTAAAGCTTGTGACATCAAACGAGCTTGAAGACCCATATGACTATCTCCCATATCCCCTTCAATCTCAGCTCTTGGAGTTAGAGCTGCAACAGAGTCTATAACCAAAACATCAACAGCACTTGATCTAACAAGAGCTTCTGTAATTTCTAAAGCTTGCTCACCCGTATCTGGTTGTGAAACAAGCATATCTTCTACTTTTACACCAAGCTTTTCAGCATAGGTGATATCTAGTGCATGCTCTGCATCGACGAAAGCAACCGAACCACCTATTTTTTGGGCTTCAGCAATTGTTGTAAGTGCTAAAGTGGTTTTACCAGAGCTTTCAGGTCCATAAATCTCAACAATTCGTCCCTTTGGAAGACCACCTGTACCGAGTCCAATATCTATACTTAAAGCACCTGTGCTGATAAACTGCATGCCTTCATGGACTTTTTTACCATCACCAAGCTTCATAATAGAACCTTTACCATACTGCTTTTCAATATTTGCAATGGCTAAGTCTAAAGCTTTGGTTTTATTTGCGTCTGAAGTTGATGATTTCATGTATTACTCCTAGGTATTTAAGTTTGTCTCTGTTTACAGTTTAATGTTCTAAGTTTCTAGTTTTAAAGTTTAAGCTCTAAATATAAGTCTTTGCTTTAAATTTTATTTTTCAGTTCTAAATTCTAACTTTTAATAAGTTTTTTATAGAAAATTTCCCAAGCAAACTCAGTAGCTTCTTTAACTAGCTGTTCCCGACTATTAGACTCCTTAAACGTCCGCCTTTCAACATGAACAGAAGAATTGCCACAGAGTCCAAAATAAACAGTGCCTATTGGGTCAGCATCAGTTCCGCCAAGTGGCCCCGCCCAACCAGTAGTGGAAATTGCAAAGTCCGAACCAAAGAAATCTTTAACCTTTTTAGCCATTTGCAAACAAACGGGTTCACTCACAGATGTGTAATCTTTTATAAGTTTTTGCTCAACACCCAAAACATCAACTTTCGTTTGATCTTGATAAGCCACCAAAGAGCCTTTAAAAACATCTGAGACTCCAGAAATTTTTGTAAAATCTTTTGCTAATGCACCACCAGTACAGCTTTCTGCAAAAGAAAGTGTCATGTTTTTAATTTTTAAAACGTCATAAATCTTATGTTTCATCTTTTTATAAGTCCTAACTTAGTTTAAAAAAGCAGAAAAGTATTTGAGAAAAACAAAGTGAATAAGAGCATTCGTAAAAAGGCCAGCAACCAAGTCATCAAGAACAACACCAAACCCACCTTTAACATTCTTATCAAGATAAGAGATAGGAAAAGGTTTTAAAATATCAAAAAACCTAAAGAGTAAAAATCCCAAGATCCATAGTCTAAAATTTAGAGGTACTAAAAACATAGAAATCAAAAGACCAGCAGCTTCATCTACAACAATAACTTTTAAATCCTTACCTTTTCCAAAAGCTTCAGAGGCATAAACAGAAAGAACTATAAACACAATGGTGAAAGCCATATAAAAATATGGAGGTGTTAAAGATAAAAGAAGAACCACTGGGATGAAAACTAAGGTGCCAAAGGTGCCAGGAGCTTTTTTAGCGTAACCAACACCACATAAAGTTGCCACAGACTCTGGCCAAAATTTTAATTTCATGATTTAAGACTATTCCAAGGTATGGCTTAGATGCAAAATATTAGTTTTAACCAATTGAGTCGTAAGACTCAACTTTCATAAAATGAGGTTTTTAAGATGGAGGAGTCTGAACTAAAGTATACAAATAAAGCCGCTCAAAAAGATTTTAGAAATGCCCAGTACTGGATTCAAGATTATTTAGCTAGGCGTCCACATTCTGAAAAAGAACTAAGAGACAAGCTTAAAAAAAAGGAATTTTCTTCTGAAATTACTACTAAAGCCATAAATTACGCTAAGTCTCAAAATTGGCTAGAAGATCCCTTCGAACTTGCAGAAAATGTTTATAAAGAGTGGGATAAGAAAAATAAAAGTCACACATGGATAAACAACTACCTTCTCGAAAAAGGTCTACCAACAGAAATTGACAAAAATTTTGATAGAGAAGCTGAAAAAGCACTCTATCATTTAGAAAAACGATTTGATAGCATAAACAACTTAAACTATAAAAAAGCAGCCTCTGGAATATCATCAAAAGGTTTTATTTATGAAGATTTTTCAAAAGCGCAACTTTTGTTACAACAAAAAAAGAAAGGTGAGCACGCATGAAAAGTATAGAAATTAGAAAGCGTTTCTTATCCTATTTTGAAAAAAATAAACACCTAGTCTTAAAGTCTTCATCACTTATTCCCTTTGATGACCCAACACTACTCTTCAACAATGCAGGAATGAATCAATTTAAAAATGTTTTTTTAGGTGTTGAAAAGCCAAAATCAAACAGAGTCGTCACGGCTCAAAAGTGCGTTAGAGCTGGTGGAAAGCACAATGATTTAGATAATGTTGGATTTACAGCAAGACATCATACTTTTTTTGAAATGTTAGGGAACTTTTCATTTGGTGATTATTTCAAAAAAGAAGCCATATCATTTGCATGGGGCTTTTTAACTGAAGAGTTAAAACTACCTAAAGAAAAACTTTATGTAACAGCATTTCATAGTGATGAAGAAGCTAAAAACATCTGGCTCAATGATATGAAAGTTTCAAAAGATCATTTTAAAACTTTTGGAGAAGCTGATAACTTTTGGCGTATGGGAGACACTGGCCCCTGTGGGCCTTGTTCTGAGATTTTTTATGATCTAGGTCCCGAAGTTGGAGATGGACCAGAAGACACTCTTGGTGGAGAAGGTGATCGATTTGTAGAGATTTGGAACCTTGTTTTCATGCAGTTCAATGAATCAAAAAATTCTGATACTGGTGAAAAGATTCAGCATACATTAAAAAAACCTTCAATTGATACAGGTATGGGTTTAGAGCGTATCTCTATGGTTATGCAGTCTACAAAAAGCAACTATGAGACTGATCTTTTTATGCCCCTTATAGAGAAAGCTTCAACACTTACTAACACAAAGTACAATTCAAAAAAGCCAAAATCACCTGAAACTTCAGCCCTTAGGGTTTTGGCAGATCACGCAAGAGCAGTGTGTTTTTTAATTGCCGATGGTGTTCTTCCATCTAATGAAGGTAGAGGATACGTGCTTAGACGAATTCTAAGACGTGCCTTTCGCTTTAATAAAAAACTTGAAGCGTCACCTATTTTTGTAGATCTATGTAAAGAAGTTATTACACTTATGTCGCCTATTTACAGTGAGTTAAGTGAAAGACAAACCACAATTACTGACTATGTTGCAGAAGAAGAGATAAAATTTTTAGAAACATTAGAACATGGAGAGCGTCTTTTAAACCAAGAGGTTGAATCATTAAGAATTAAAAATAAAACAGAGCTTTCTGGAGACATAGCTTTTAAACTTTATGATACATTTGGCTTTCCATTGGATTTAACCGAAGTTATCTTAAAAGAAAAAAACATAACACTTAATCATGATTCCTTTCATGAAGCTTTAAAAAAAGCTAAAGAAAAATCAAAGTCTGGTTCTTCTTTTAAAACAGCTAATGAATTGCCCGAATCTATAAAAACTTCTATTGAAAATTTAAAGGCTACTAATTTTTTAGGCTACACACAAAAAACAACTGACTCTAAAATTTTAGAGATTCACACAAGTCTTGGTAAAGTTGATGAATGTGAAACGTCTTGTTTTGTCTTTTTTGATCAAACACCTTTTTATGCAGAAGGTGGTGGACAGGCTTCTGATACTGGGCAAGTTTTAATCGATGACTCTAATTACTCAGTAACAGATGTTCAAAAGGTTGATCATTTATTTTTACATAAAATTGAACCGAATAAGAAGACAACTAAAGCCTTAAAAGTAAATTCAGTTTGTACACTTGCTGTTGATGAAAAACTAAGGCTTGAAACAGAAAAAAACCACTCCTCTACTCACCTGCTTCACGCAGCTCTAATTGAAAGTTGTGGGGATCAGGTTCAGCAGGCTGGTTCTTCTGTAACTTTTAAAAGGCTTAGATTTGATTTTACCCACAAAGGCCCTGTAGTAGAAGACAAACTTTTAAGTATTGAAGCTAAGATAAATTCAGAGATTAAAAAAGCACAGCCAACATCTTCAAAGCTTATGAGCTTAGATGATGCTAAAAAAAATGAAGCAAAAGCTTTGTTTGGTGAAAAGTACGGAGATGAAGTTAGAGTTTTAAATATAGGATCTGGTTTTTCTATTGAACTTTGTGGCGGCACGCATGTTAAAAATACAAAAGATATAGAGCTATTTAAAATTGTTTCTGAAAGCAGCGTAGCTTCAGGAGTTAGACGTATTGAAGCTGTTACTGGAGATGAAGCCAAAGTCTTTTCTAAACGTCTTTTTGATGAGTACACTAAAATTTTAAAATATTTAAAACTTAATGCTAGCACCACACCTGTTGAGATTTTTGAACTCTATCAAAAAAGAAAAGACAGTCTTAAACAGTTAAAGTCTTTGATCAAATCCGGAGCTAAAGAAGACAAACTGAATTTTGATGCTGAATGGGTTGATAGCACAGCAGTTAATGGAGCTTTAAAAATAGACTCAAGCTCTGACACAAAATCCAGTGAGGTAGATTTACAACTACAAGGTTCTCAAAACTACACGCGTCTAGTTAGGCTTTTAAATCTTGCAAGACACACTAGCTCATCAGAGGTCCTTACACTTTTTGATAAGCTTAAGGAAGAAAAAGAAAAGCTTAAGATTAAGTTTAACAGCAGTGATTCAAGTTCTAGTGATGAAAACGAAGCTCTTAAAGAAGAAATCAATGGTTTGAGCGTGTCTCTTTTAATTTCTAAAGAGCTTGAAAGACAGGATATCGGAGACACATGTGATAAGCTTCTGCACTCTTTAAGTGATGAAGGGCTATGTGTAGTTGTTGGAAAGCTCAGTGACAGAGGGGCACCTTTAGCTGTTTCAAAATCAAAAGGATCGGGGTTAAAAGCTGGAAAAGTACTTCAATCTATCACTTCTGAGCTTGGCGGAAAAGGCGGAGGCAGAGACAGCTTTGCTCAAGGAAGCCTTGAAAGAGTTCCAACTTATAAAGACTTAAAAGCTGCACTTATTAAAAGCTTATAAGTAACTTTTTACTTATTTTTTTTTAATAAATTCTTTTTTCTAAAGATCACAACTGATACTCTATAGAAGCTTTCTGGGGGGAGAGTTCTTATGAAATTTAAATTTTTATCTACATTTTCATTTTTAATTTTCTTGTTTAGCCTATTCACACAAAATGCTTTTTCTGTTGAAAAACCTAAAGCTACAGACCTTGATCTCACTAGCTTTAAACAAAGTCCTTCAGAGCAGACGCTTGAGCGTATTGAATCATACAACTTAAATTTAGATTCCAAATTTAAAATCTCATCTTCTAGAAGAAGCCTTAAGTTAAGCGCCACAAGCTATACTACTTTTTCAGAATGGGAAGAGACTGGCTACCTTGTTATCAGTGATGAAGATCGCTATGAGTCTAACCGAATTAAAAAAGAACTTGTGGAGAATTTACCTGAAGACGTAAATCTAATTGTTTACACACAAAACCAAGATTTGAACTATCAACAACAGCTTTTATCATATTATGAGTATGTTCTCTCCCCTGGGCGTGTAAATATACTAAAGCTTCCAGTCGGTGGAGTTACAAATCTTTGGACTAGAGACAACACACCAATTGCTGTCACCGACTCTAATTCTAACGCTTTTTTTGTAGATGCAAAGTACTACTACAACTTTGAGCCTGATCAAATTTTTGGTGATGTGTTTGATTTAGATCTTTTAGAAAATCCCTATTTTTTTGAAGGGGGAAACTTGGTAAACAACACAAAAGGCGACTGCATCGTTGTAAATAGAAAACGGCGCTACCCTTTTGGAACATCAGATACTGCTGCCATTCCTGATACAGTTTTTAGTGATTTGTATGGGTGCACAAACCTTATTCGTCTTGAGCATTTAAAAGGAATTGGACATTCGGATGAGGTTGTTAAGTTCTTGAATGACACAAGTCTTGTTACAGATACACAAGAGTATGTTGATTTACTTGAATCCGAAGGTTTTAGTGTAACACTTCTTCCAGAACCTGAAACTGAATTTGGAACCTACATCAATTCTCTAATAGTTAATGATGTGATTTTTGTACCCTCTTTTAATGAATCTTTTTTTGATACCAAGGCTTTAGACATTTATAAAAAACTTATGCCTAACTATAAGCTGATTCAGATTGAATCTTCAAAGCTTTCAAGCATGGGACAAGGTGGATTACACTGCATTACAATGACGTACCCACCCTACGACATTAAAAATCTTACCCAGATTTTAAATGAAACTATTGAGTAAAAAAATAGCCTAAGTCCTCAATAAGCCGGATTCTGTCAAAAGACGATCATTCCTCTAGGAGGCAAGTTGCCTTACCCCTCGTGCAGCCTACCCGAAGACTTCGTGCGAGCAACACTCAAGCGTCTTCCTATTTGGCTTTGCTTTGCGCAGAGTTGAGCTGTTTTCACTCCATCTTGCTCCCTTTAACTCTCCCGTTCCCGAGTTAAAGATCATAGCGTCTGGACATTCTTTCTGTTCCACTGGTCCTCACCTCACGGTGGAGGGGAGTTACCCCTTACGCTGCTCTAAAAAGTCCGGACTTTCCTCTAAAAAGATTTAAGTCTTTTTAGCGATCGTCTTTTGGACTTAGGCTATAAATTTTGTATCTATAGTCCTTATTTTTAGCAAGTAGATAGTGATTAAAAGATGGCCTTAAAACCCAGGAGTGTAAGTATTGCAACAACCACTCCCATTAAGCCTTCACCTGCAACCAAACCCGAAGCAACAGGAAAACTCAACGAGTTACAAGCTTGAGGATTTTTCTTTTGCCATACCACTAAAAACATCGCCCCAACAAACATGGCTACTGAATAGTAGGCTGGGACTATAAAAGCAATTCCTATAGCAAGTCCACTTGGAACAAATTGCTTCATTTTTTTATTAAGTTTTAAAAGAGAAAGAATAACACTTACACATGCCGCAACTAAAACAGCCTCAGTAGCATAGAGTGGGAGTGCCGAAAACCCTTTGGTTAGTAGCTCTGCCATAGCTTTCCAAGCATGAGCTGCAGGAGCTGGAAGATCCCCTTCTCCAATAACATAAGCAGTATCAAAAAGTTTATAAACAGGAATACAGACAAGCATTCCAACAAAAATACCAATACACTGAGCTTTAAATTGCTTAAAAGGATCAGCCCCTAACATGTAACCTGTTTTTAAATCTTGCATCATATCCGCAGCTTGAGAAGCCCCTGAACCTGTAATGGCTGCAGACATTAAATTTGCGGGCACACTGCCGGGTGCAATCCCACCAAAGACAAGTTGTGTGACTTTGCCCATACCACCAACAGGATTTATATCAGTTTCTCCCGTACTTCTTACAGCAATCATAGATAAAACGGCAGAAAGTGCCACTGCAATCAAAGTCATAACAGGAGAGATTTCAAAGATGTACCAAGCTGTAAAACTAACTAAAAGTGTTGAAATACATAGTCCACCAATCCAAATATATTTAGGAATAGATTTTTTATCTGGATCATGAATTAAACTGTCTTCATTTTTTTTAAAAGTATTAAAAATACTCTTGTAAGAGAAAATTAAAGACATGAATGCATCAGTCACCATAAGCGAAACCCCTGGCCATAAAAGCCAGCCTCTAGCTCCATTTTCATAACTCATGATATTTTCACTCACCCAACCCCAATCTGTAACCAATGGACCTATTAAACCCCAAGATATTAAAGCTCCAAGAAGTAGAGACACTCCCACTTGAGGTCCAATTAATATTCCTGCTCCAAACATCATGGGACTAACTAAAACTGAAAAACCCCATGCAGAGACTGCACTGAACCCTAACATTTTAACAAATGGTGGGTGACCTATTGCTGGTGCAAAAAAAGCAGCCAGAGTTAAAACACCAGATAAAAGTGCCATATAAAGAAGAGCTCTACTTTTTTTCATTGCCTCCTCCCCTTTTGCAAAAACGGCCATAATAGTTTCAGCTGTTGCCGTTCCTGTAGGAAATCTTAATTTTTCAACAACAACCATCTGACTTCTTAAAGGAATGGCAAAGAAAACCCCTAAATAGGCTACAGAAATAGCCCATAAAAATAATTCAACAGTAGTTAGTTCATACCCAAGCATCTTCATGGCAGGGATGGCTGAAATTAAACCTGCTGCAGAGGTCATGCTTCCGGCGGCAGAGCCTGCAGTTTGTGCTAAATTGGTCTCTAAAACCCCAAAGGCTTTTTTAGGCTTTAGGCTTTGAAAAAAAGAATAGGATAAGATTGCAGCAATTAAAGAACCACCAAAGCCCCAACCTGTTCTTAAGCCAAAATAAAGGTTCATCGCTGTAACTAAAGCTCCAATGGCACAACCAACAACAAGAGCTCTTAGACTCCACTGCACTTCACCTTTTAATGGTGTATAAATTTGATTTTTTGTGTTTTTCATAGGCAGAGACCTCACTTTTTTCGTAATACTATTAGTAATTTCTAAGTTTTGTATCATGCAAAATGTCATGGCTAGCTTAAGTCACAAACAATTTTGTTTAATTTTAGGCGCAAACTGTCATGTAAAATATTAGGCATTTCTTTTAAGCATTTTGTGATAAAGAAATTCTTATGTTTGTACTAGGAATTGATTTAGAGACTTCAGGTTTAGATATTAAAAACTGTGATATTTTAGAGATCGGGGCTGTCTTATGGCATGTTGAAGATAAGAGACCCGTTAAGCTTTTTTCACAATTTAACAAAGATTTCCAAAGTGAAGTCCCACCAGAAATTGAAAAACTTATTGGTATAGATGCCTCAGAGGTCAAAAGATTTGGTAAGCCCTTAAGAGAGTGTCTAACTGAACTCAATATTTTATTTGATGCTGTAGACTATGTAGTTGCGCACAATGGTAAAAACTTTGATGAGCCATTTCTAAAAGAAACTTACAAATCAATTGGCTTAGAGATGCCTGAAAAGGTTTGGATAGATACAATGATTGATCTTCCTTACCCTGATGGAATGGGGACCAGAAAGTTAAGTTACCTTGCTTGTGAACATGGATTTATAAATCCTTTCCCCCATAGAGCATTAACAGATGTTCTGACCACTCTTAAGATTATGGCTCAGTATGATTTTAAAACTATCCAAGCCATTGCAGACTCTCCGCTTGTTCAAGTTATTGCTCAAGTCAGTTTTGATGATAGGCACAAAGCTAGAAAAGCTGGTTTTAGATGGGACCCCGAAAGAAAGTATTGGTACCTAGATATTAGGGAAGCTTTAGTTCCAACACGTGAGTTTAATTTTGATCACTATATTAACGAAGGCTAAACTTTTAAGATTTTAAAAAAAGCCAATAAACCTAATCTTTGGCTTCACATAAAGTTAATTAACCTTTGTGTACACTTCATCGTATTCTTCTTTTGGAGATTCAATAAAATCCGCAAAGTTTTCTTTTATCTGTTCATCAGTCAATGCATCAACATCAACGAAATCTCCGAAATAAACCTTACTGCCTTCAACATAGAACAAGGATTTTCTATTTATTTCATTTCCAGAACTGTCTTCTGAAGTTGTTAAAAGATAAGAAACACCGCCACCTAAATTAACACCCGAGTACTCAAAATCAACAGTTGTGGTATCTGTGTCTTCATCTCCTGTTCCTGAACAGTTAGATGTTATATAGTTTTTATAATTGGCGGTAAAGCTATCATCAGAAAACTTCACTTTAATAAAACGACTAAAACTTAAATTAGATTCACAAGCACCTTTGTATGTACCATTCGATATTTTTTTAGGACCAGAACTATTCGAATCATCAGAGCAGCCATTTATAGACAAAAATAAAATAAATAATACTAAATACTTCATTGATAAACTCCCTTAAAATACTATTTTAAAAGACTTTGAAAGTATTGATATGAATAAGTTAACAAACTGAATTTTTGTGCAGTCTCAGATCTAATAAGTGCCTGAATTTTACTGATTCGTACTTTCAAAAATTTTATCAGCAGAGGATGTGACAAATCCCTGGTAGAGTTGACCATTTGAACTCTCATATCGCTTAGCAAACTCGTAGTAGCATGATGGGATTTCAAATTCACCATCACTAAAGTTTACTTTTTTTAAGCTTGCTTTTGTCGAAGACTGTTCCAAGCAAACTTCTTTTGAGCCTTTGATCTTTCCACCACTTGAGTTTAACTTATAGCCCTTTGATTCAATAAATGCATTAAGCTTTGTTAAATCAGTAAATGTTTTTAAAGCATTAACGTTAACTGTAAAGTGATTGGCACAGAAACCATACGCATAAAACCAAGCTGCATATTCACTTTCATTTACAAGTGCTTTGTAATTTTCATAGCTGGTTTCCCAAAAACAGCCTGAAGTCAAAATTTCAAAAGATTTTTTTGCTTCAGCATAATATAAGGCCGATTCAAATATTTTTTGGGCATCTTTAGATAGATCTTTAACTCTTAACTCGCTTATAAAGATTTTTGGATCTCTAATATTTGAAGACTCTAAATGAACAGCATCGAGCTTTTTAACTTCAAATTTGTAATCATCTTTGATCTCATATCCAAGTTCTAAAAAAGGCTCACAAAGCTCTTTTAAACCAAATCCATTTATAGCAATAGACCTGTAAGCCACATGATCATTTAAAACTACTTCACCTTTATCTTCTAAAAGATTCTGAATCTCTTTAGCTTGAGGAGTCAATTCTGTATACTGATCCCAAATTTTTTTAAAAAGAGTGTCTTTTGTCATTGAGCTAAACCTTATTTAATTAAGAGTGTTATTAGAATTTGCGTGAAGCTTTGAATCTTCTAAAGATTTAATGAATGTAATAAAGTTTTTAACTTGCACGTTTATTAAATCCTTTAAAACAGGATCTTTCACTTCACCTGCTTCATCAATTATAGACCATACGTCTCTTAAAAAAACTCTTTCAGGAAAAACAAAAGCATTTCTGTAACCAAATACCTGTTGCAAATGCTCAACAGGTCTAAGACCTCCGAAAATTCCACCTAAACCTAAAAAACAAACTGGTCTTTTTTCAAATGATTTTGGATAACTCCAGTAATCTATAAAAGTTTTCACAACACCAGGGTAGGAACCATTGTATTCAGGGACTACCATATAAAGACCACTGGCTTCATCAATCCTTTTTATCAAATCACTCATAGACTTAGATCTTGCCTCTTCACCATATTGGTTTGAGTTAAGCTCCGACCAATCAATAGATGACAGCTCTAAAAGTCTGGCATCTGTGTTTGATGCTGCAAATTTTTTTACAATGTTTTCTGCTATTTTTTTCGAATTTGAACCATCTCTATTTGTGCAAACCACTACTTCTATCAAAACTATTACCTCTTATGCTAATCAATCTGATCAAAAGCACCATAACACATGGTGCTTCTAAATTTAACACCATTATACATGGTGTTTCTTAATCAAACACCATCATATATAGTGTTTCTTAATTAAAAACACCATTAAATGTTGAGTAAAAAAATATTTGTGACTCATCTTGAAGTCCATTATCAAAAACTTCATTTAATATTAAGCGATAACCCACACCCAAACCTATACCACTGTAGTTCGAACTGATACCACCTTCGACTAAAAGAGCTTCATAACCTCTCATGGTTCTAAAACCAGGAGCAATATAAGCCTGTACTAAGTTGCTATCAATAATTGGAGCTGTTGTGACTGGTAAAGCTAATTGAGCACCAAAGTACTTTTCGTCATCATTTGCAAAACGAACAAGGCCTGATGCCTGAACCTCTGCAAAAGAACTGATTGGGTAACTTAAGCCAAGTTGAGCTTCTGTGAAACCAATTTGTCCACCACTACCAAACTGCATGTTCCCAGAAGTCACATTTGCAGTCACTCTAAGTTTTGCTGCTGAGGTTTGTGAAACAAGAAAAAATAAAAGTAAAAAACTAAAACTAAAACTTATTTTTTTCAACATAAACCTCTTTGAGTAAGGTCAGCGACAATTTTTTCTTGAATATTCTTCATATCAGCGTCTTCTCTCTTTTTTCCTTGAGAAAAGCTAAAGTCTTTTGGACTGCTTAAAGGGATTAAATGAACATGAGCGTGCGTGACTTCAAAACCTTGAATAGCCATACCAACTCTATTCATTTCTGTTACTTTTTTTATTGTCTCTGATAAAAACTTAGAAACTCTAAAGACTTCATTGTACAAATCTCTATCCATATCAAAGAAATGGTTCACTTCTTTTTTTGGTACAACTAGCGCATGACCTAAATTTATCTGATCAAGAGCTAGAAAAGAAATAACAGACTCATTTTCAAAAAGTCTAAAAGCTGGAAGCTCGTTATTAATTATTTTTGTAAAAATTGAAGCCATTTATATCCTTAATGTTTTTAACCAAGTTGTAACTTTAAATAAAATACCAATTGGAAATTTAAAATACTAGATTATCCTAAATTTGAAACCTTAGCCTTCATTCTTTCAAAGGTTTTTGTAGAGACAGTTCCACGCCCTAAGCCTGAGGCTTCTTTTGCCATAGTTTTCATTTGTGCAACTCTGCTTGTACTAGGTGGGTGTGTGCTCAAAGCATCTGTAAAGCTTTGCACAGGTCCTTTACTACTCTTAGAGTTTTGCTCCATCATAAGAAGTTTTTCATAAAAGTTACCAACGTGATCTTTAGAGTAGCCTGCAGCAACTGAAGTTTTAAAACCAATTCTATCAGCTTCCATCTCATCTTCTCTAGAGTTTGCCATAAAGCCAAATTTAGAGATTAACGCTCCACCAGCAGCACCTGCACCCGCTCCAAGTTGTAAAGCTTTACTCTTACAATTTGTATCTTTTGGTGAACAAATAAGCTTTCCAAGACCGTAGCCCAAAACACCACCTACAACTCCGCCACCTAAAAGCATGGCCATGCTTTTTCCTTTTGATTTTTCAACTTTATACATGCGTTCAGCCGTATGCCTTGCTTTTATATGTCCAATCTCATGACCAATTACACCAACAAGTTCAGCTTCAGTATCAGCCATAGCAATGAGTGGGGTCGTTATAAAAACAGGTCCTGCAGGAAGTGCAAAGGCATTTACCTGTTTACTAGCTACAGCTTGAAATGTGTAAGAATAAGGGCCTGAAGTTAGACCATTTGCTTGCACAACTTTTTGTCCCAAACCTGCAATATAAGTCTGAAGCTCTCTATCGTTAACAGGTGGATACTCCTGCTTCATTTTTGGTAAAACCTGAGCAGACATTCTTTTTTCATCAGCTGGGGTCATTGTTACATTTTGACCTTTGTTATCACCTTCTCTATATCTTGAACCATTTGTTGTACCACAAGAGGCAAGTAACAATGGCATAGCTTTTAGAAAAGAGCGTCTACCCATTAAAGTTGAGTTCCACTCTTTTAGTACGTGTTCTAATTCAATTAAATTTTGTTTCACCTTACTGTCATTCATATGATAGCTCCCCGTTTAAAATATCGCTTTTATAGTCCCTATAAGTTTAATTCTCTTGTGTAGTGAGTCCAGTCTTTTTCGCCAAATGATCTGACTTTGTACCGTCTTTTACTCATTATTTCTAAAACCGAGTAATTATAAACACCATCTTTTCCCACAAGCTGTCTTGGATTAGGATGCTTTTTAAAGGAATCTTTATAGACTTTTGCATGTATTGCACTTGAAGTGATTTCAAAAGACTTAAAACCAAATTCTTTAGAACCAACACTTGTAATTTCTGATAAATGCCTATCACCACTTATAAACATCACAGGGGCTTTTCTTTTTTCAACTGCTTTTGTAAGTTTTTTAAACTGTTCGGGGTGTTGCCTTTCAAAAGATTCAAAGGGATGATACCCCCCAAAAAACTGATCACCTTTAATGAGCCACAAAGGTGTTTTTTTATTTTTAGCTAAACTTTTTAATACAAAATCAAACTGCGCTTCACCTAAATGCTGGCCTTTTGAATGTTCAACATCCCTGTAGTACCTACCATCTAAAAATAAAAACTTTTGACCGTAGGCCTCAAGAACTGATCCTGCTCCAAAAGAAGTTGTTTTAAAATGCTCAACTTCATATCTTGGAAAAAATGCATTGAACACAGACAAGGCTTTGTCTTTCTCTTTAAAAGCTACGCCTCCGTCTTGTTTTCCATAGTCATGATCATCCCATAGTGCAAAGACAGGGGTTAGGCTTGAGCTATGATAAAAATAGAGCCTTTTAAACGTCTCAAAGTACCTGTTCCACAAATGACTGTGAAAGTTTTTAGATACGTCTAACAAACCAACAGTGGCGTATACATTGTCCCCAATAAAAAAATTAAGATCCGTGAACTTATTTAAGTACGAAGACCACATTTTCATAGCTTCATCTGTGAAACGATCATCCATACACGAAACTAATCCAATACGAGGTCTAAGTTTTTTTGAATCTAAGACTTTGAAAGTTCTTTCATCTATAATTTTATTTTTAGATTTTACAACAAACTTATAAAGTTGATTGATTTTAAGATTTTTTATATGGATGTGATGAATCTGTTTTTTTAAATCAGGAGATGTATGGGCTTTAAAAACCTCTAATTTATTAAGACCTGATAGTTTAGGAACTTTTAAACTCTTAGGCTCTGGCTCGTTATCAACAGGTTCTAAATCGATAAGCTCAGAGTCATCTACAGGGCCATAAAAGTACTCTAACGAGCTAAGTTTATCTTCAAAAACTACGCCTATATAAGTTTCATCTGAATCCGTTGCGCCTTGTAGAATTGCTAAAGGGTGGCTTTTATATAAAGAAACATGACCTGTCTTCTTTTTTAAAACCATGCAAGACGTAAGAGACAGTAAAATAAGAAAATAAAACGTATGACATATGCGCATGTAACACTTCTATAGTCTTGGCTAATTCTTGTAAACCTTATTGGTCAAATAGAGATCCATCAAAACCAAATAAACCATGGACTCAACAACTGCCAAAGCACGAGGCACAATACAAGGGTCATGACGACCTTTTTTTGCAACATCTAAAATTGAAGATGTGGGCTTAACCTCTGCATAAAAGCTTATTTTTTGACCATTTGTGATCCCCCCACTTAGTCCTCCATAAACGTCTTCACTCATACTGTGAAACTCAGTGCCTTTACACGTTGATAAATCAACATCCGTGCCTAAAGAAAAAGACTTAATGGCTCCAATAGATAAAATGGCTTCAGCAAGCTTTGATTTTGTTTTTTTAAAAACAGGTTCACCCAAATTTTTCATAGGGCTAACAATTTGAACAGAGATTTTACCGCCATAGCTTTCACCGTCAGCTTTAGCTTTTTTTAAAAGAGCTTTAGCCTCTTCATTAGAGTCCTTATTAAAAAAACCAAGCTCTAAAAGATCTTTGTTTGTTTTTGAATCTTTATCTTTTACAGGACCAATCGAATGAGTAGATGCTTGAACTTTAAGTTCTGGATAATTTTGTGTAAAATACATTTTTGCAAAAGCTGCAGCACCTACACGACAAAGGGTTTCACGTCCTGAACTTCTGCCTCCACCTCTTGGATCACTGTGTCCAAACTTACTCTTCCATGCAAGGTCAGCATGTCCCCTTCTTGGTTTTAAATCCTTATAATCTTCAGACTTTTGGTTGGTGTTTTTAAAAATACAAGCTATCGGCGTTCCTAAACTCTTACCTTCATAAAAACCACTTAAAAGCTCGGGAGCATCTGGCTCTTTTCTATCAGAGACATACTTACCACCGGGTCTTCGACGTGCGAGAAAATCTAATAAAATAGATTCATTGTAGATAACATCTGAAGGAAGACCGTCTAAAATAAAGCCCATGGCTTTACCGTGACTTTCACCAAAAGTCGTAAGTCTAAAAAGGTCACCAAATGTATTCAAATCTCACCTCTAATGTTAAAGAACCTCTGCTGTTCTCTAGCCTGTTTCATAAAAAACTCTTCACCTGAAATATACAAAGCTCCAGTATTAAGAGCAAGAACTCTAGCATTTGAATGCTCTTTATAGTCTAGATCATAAACGTACTTGATTGATGGGTTTTGATTCAACAAAGCCTCATCAAATTTAGCCTCTGTGCCAGCACACCAAAGTACAGTATCACAGTCTTTTACATTGTTATGGTTATCAAAACCTCTTGATGACAGAAGAAACGCTTTATTCCCTAACTTTTCTTTAAACACTTTTGAAATAGCACCACTACCCCAAATTAACACCTTAAGATTTTTTTTTAAAAATTGATCGACCCATGATTGCACGCCAGCACTATCTGTAAACTCACCTTTAGCCTTTAAGAGATCTAAAGTGTTGCTAATCTTTAAACCTATTAACTCACCAGCCTCTTTTTTAAAAGGAGATGTCACTGATAAAAACCTTACACCTTCTTTTTTTAAAACTTTTACAACTTCACTAAAAGACTCTTTAGGACAAGAGATATTTAAATAGTGTGAGTTAAATTTATTCCTAAAAAAATGTCTATGCGAAGAAGGTGACCAAGAAAGCTTGGTCTGAGAACCTAGAACAGCTCCAATATTCTTTTTATCAAAATGAAATGATTCTGAATACAATGGCTGATCTAAATACTCAGTGTCAGCATATCTATAAAATTCAATTTTATTATCGGCTGTTAGACGAAGCCACTTAAAGGCTCCATCTAAGTTCTTAGACCTCGGAAGAAAACTTATATTTTTAAAAGTTACAGACTTTTTAAATTTTAGGGCTTCATCTAAACTCTTAACAACAGGTGCCCATTTTATATGTTGCTCAGTTTTAAATAAAGATACAGCTTTATTATTAAATTGTTTTTCATGACAAGAAAAAAAGAAACTCTTATTTGCTACTTTTTCTAAGAGAGCCTCACTAGTGTTAAGTGTTTTTTCATACTCAAGCGGAAGATCTACTACAGCTCCTAAATTTATAGTCTTAAATAAAAAATCTAAATCTAGAGACTCTTCATTTTTTATAGAAACTATAAACTTAGAGCTCTTCTTTTGAGTTAAAGCTGATAGAATCTCATCTTTACTAAAAGTATCTGTTCTAAGCTCAATCTTTCCTTCAAAAATCTTTAGTTCAAAAGCTGTAGACGGAGTAAAGTAGCCTCTACTTTCTCCTATAAGATTTCCATCAAATATGGAGTGTACAACTCTTAGAGGTTCATTAAGAGAAAAATCTCCTTCTTCTAAACAGAGTTTAAAATCAGAAAACTTTAAGAATAAAGGATCTCTTATAGTTTTTCTTGAGAAAAACTCTTCTAAGTCAGACAAGTTTTGATTTAGCCTTGGACGATCAAAAAAAATACGTCCCTCTTTATCAGAAGCTCTTTGAACCCAAATAAATTTTGCATTAGTAGGGAAATCAAAACTCTCCAGATCAAAACCAGCACCAAGAGCAATACATTTGTATTTTCTTGTTTCTATTAACTTCTTTAATGATTCTTTTTCAATTTTTCTAAATTCAGGCTCTCCTTTTTTAGAAAAAATCTCATTGATATCCTGACTCTTTGTGATAAAACCGTCTAAATCAATAGAGTTTTCTAACTTATCGATAAGATGTGTTTTGCCAACTCCCCTATGACCTATTAAAAAAAACATATTTTTCCTCAAACTTAAAAAACTCAGGAAAGCTTTTTTCAATAGATTCTGAGCCTTTGATATTAATTTTATAACCCATGTATTTTAAAATGTAAGCTGCCATAAAAATTCTATGATCTAAACTGCAGTCAAAACTAAACTCTTTATGGTCCAAAATTTTAGACCCACAACCAAAGACTTTTAGACCTCCATCAACAGACACTGTTTTATAGCCACACAAGCTTAAAAGCTTTTTTATTTCATCAACTCTGTTTGATTCTTTATAAACCAATTGAGAGGCACCAAAAAGCTCACCCTCTCCATCACAAAAGGCTAAAACAACCATCAATACTGGAAAAAGGTCAGGATACTTTTTAATATCAAAACTTTTAGATGTATATGTACCAAAATTTTCCGAACTTACTTTAAAATTAGCTCTTTTAACACCTAAAGATTCTAAAATATCCAGTACTACAGCATCTGGCTGTAGAGAGTCTTTTTTCAAATTCAAAAACTCAACATCTCCCTTTAAAGCTGATAAAACATATAAAAAAGAGGCTGTGGACCAATCAGCTTCAACTTCAAATTCTTTTTTAACATCTAATGGATTATAATTTTGATCCACTTTAAGAGATAAAGAGTCCCATTCGACTAAAAACCCAAGGCTTTTTAATAAATCCACAGTCATTAAAAAGTAGTCAGACTCCATTTGAGACAAAAATTTAAGTCTTGTGAACTCTTTAAATCTAAGAGCTGTTAGCAGTACAGCGGTAGCAACTTGAGTTGTTCTTGTAGATGAAACTTCTAAGTCTTTTACGGAGCTCCACCCATTTGACTGAATCCATAATCCATCTGATTCAACTCGAAACTCAATACCTTGAAATTTAAAAAAAATAAAAAGATCTTCATGAGGTCTTTCTAAAAGCTTTTTACTGCACAAGATCTTATACTCACCCTTAAAACTTGAAAGATACACAGATAAAAACCTAAAAGTTGTTCCACCAAAACCAGCTTGAAACTGAACTAAAGTATTAGAGTCAGATACATCTTTTGAAGAGTCTTTAAACTTAAGAAGGGCCTCTTTTAAAAGAACAACATCTTTAGCTTCTGCACTCCATTGTGCTTTAAAACTTGAAAAAATAGCCTCTAAAAGTAAACATCTGTTAACCAAAGATTTAGATGAAGGCAGTTTTCCTTTATAAACCAGCATCAACTTGCCTCTTATATTCATTTACAAAAGACTCAATTGAAATCTTTATGGGTTTAGGTCCTTTTTCGTCTACAAAAACAAAATTAACACTCTCACCTTGTCTTTTCTTATCGCTATAAAGCTGTTTTTTAACATAGTCTTTTGTTAGTTTCGTGTCTTTGATCTTTAAAGTAGGTAGAAGGTCTATAAGCTTTAAATAATTTTTATGGTCTAAACAGCCTTTTTCTAGACTCCATTCTAAAGCAAATTTTAAGCCATACAGCACTGATAAACCATGAGAACTTTTATTTTTAAGTTCAACTATATGTCCAAAGGTGTGTCCAAGGTTTAAAACAACTCTTTTGTTTTTTTGCTCATAAGGATCAGACTTTACAGTTTTTGATTTGTAACTCACAAATCTTTTTAAAACCTTAAAGTTCATTGTTCTATTTTTAATGTACTCTTTTGCCCAAACACTTTGATAGTTAAGTATTATAGTTTTTAAGATTTCTCCTTCAGCATCTTTAAGACTCTTTTTTGAGATCAGCTCTTCAACAAAATAAATTGATTTTGGCGGATAAAAGCTACCGATCTGGTTTTTTTTATCTTTGTAGTTAAGAGCAGTTTTTGCACCTACTGAAGCATCTATACAAGAGAGCCAGGTGGTTGGAACAAGTTCCAAGTCTACCCCTCTTAAGAAAGTAGAGGCTAAAAAACTTATACTATCTAAAAGACTTCCACCACCAATGGCAATGATCTTAGTTTTTCTGTCAGCCCTATGTTTAAATAAAAAATCAAGATGCTTTTCATAAGACTCTAATGTTTTTAAATTTTCACCACCTTTTAAAAATTTAATTGGGCAGTGAGTTTTGGAACTTATTTGTTTGGCAAGATGTGGCTTTAGTTTTTGGTCAGCAAAACAAAGGGAGTTTTTGCTAATAATATTTTTTAATTGAAGTTTGTTAGAAAAAAAAAGCTTTTCATTAAAGGGGCCTAACAAAATTTACTCTCCTGATTGAGTGTTCTTTTAAAAGGTTAACAAAAGCTTAAGCTAATGAAAAGAAGAGCTTTTTGACTGTTCAAATTGAGTTCAATCGGCAAAAAAAAACCTGGCTTTCACCAGGTTTTTAGCTTTCTTATCAATCAAATGATAAGATTACTCAGCGTTTTTAATTTCTCTACTAAGAGAATCTTTTTCACCTTGTAAAGATTTAACCTTATCGAGATAAGCATTTAAATCACTTCCACTTTCGATGTCATTGAGATCACTTTTTGTTAAAGTGTTTAATTCTTCAGTTACAGCTTTTTTATCAAAAACTAACTTTGAAAGATCATAACCTTGATTTAAACGTTCTATTTTTTTTTCTTTCATCAAAATATCAGAATCAAGTCTTTCAAGCATTTCAGTCATTGTCTTAATATTAGCAACATAATCTGCTGTTTCATTAGCTTCAATTCCATCAGAAGCAGCATCAATAACATTTTGTCTTTGAACAGAAACGGCATCTCTTTCACCTTTTAAGGCTTCAATAGCAACAGTTTCATAAGTAAGCATTGAAGCTAATCTATTAGCTGACTCTTCAGCAAAATTTTCTTCAACAACAACACCTGCAACCTGACCTACAACTTCATCAAAGTCAGCATCAATTTCAGCATTTAAAGCGTCAGAGTCAACACCTTCACAACTACCAATAGCTGTTTTAGTAAGTTCTCTTTGCTCAACCAAAGGGGCAATCTGATTATTTATATCTAGATCAAGTGCTTTAAGACTTTCAGCAGTCTCTGCAACATCAATTTGCATTGCAGGATCTTTTAGAGTGCTTTCACGAGCAAATCTTTCTTGCTCCATTAACTCATTACTAAGCTCAATTCTTTCTGTTCCCATTTTAAGAATTACATTCTTTTCCTGATTCAGTTTAAATTGTTCTTGGACTACAGCAGCTTTACATTCTGTATGTAAATTTACCACTTTAGACTCATTACACGCTACAACTGTGCTTAAAAGCATACCTGCAACAAATACTTGTTTCATTTTTTTCATTTAAGTTCTCCTATTTAACACTTTAGATTTTGCATCTAACAGGCCAAACTCAGACACCAATAAATTTGATCTGAAGGGAACAACTAGGTCTTTTTTTACAATTTGATGACAATTTTTGTTATTTTAATCCTTTTTCTAATAGAGAATATCAGTATTTATAATGTCCATAATGATTAAAACTGTCTAAGTCTAGGACTCAATCTTAGTCAGACAGACTAGGGTCTCCACATGAGATGTTTGAGGAAACATATCAAAGCCTCTTAATTCTAAAAGCTTGTACTCATTCATAAATCCTTTTAAATCTCTTTCTAAAGTAGAGAGATTACAGCTTAAATAGATGACATTCTTGGGCTTTAACCGTAAAAGTTCATTTAAAACCACTTTAGAAAGTCCTAATCTTGGTGGATCTACAAAAATAAGGTCATATTTTGAATCAACTTGTTTTAAAAACGTCTCTACCTTTTGACAAAAAAAGTCAGTGCTTGGGAAAAGCTCTTTGCCTCTTTTTACAGAAGAGGCGCTAAACTCAACAGCTTCCACTTTAGAGTAATGAGCCTTAATGATTTCAGTAAAGTTGCCACTTCCAGCATACAGATCAAGAGCCCGCAAATTTTTAGTTTTAACACTCTCACAATTTTCTTGAGTTAAAGTTTTGAGATTTAAGTTTAACTCTTCTTTTATTAAGTAATTCACGCCCTCATTCACCTGAGAAAAGTGAGGTTCTTCAAATATTTTACTCTTTGAGCTTTTTTTAGATTTATTCTTACCTTTTTTATCTTTATCGGGAGTAATACTTTCATGAGTGAGCATAGTCTGCCCGTCTTGGTTTATAGAAAGCTCAAAGCGTCTGTTTGAATTTTGTACTCTATAGCTTTCAAACTCTTTTGTAATCGTCTCATCTGTTATAAGACAGTCTGAGATTGGGACTAGTGTATGACTTTCTTTTTGATAGTAGCCAAGTGACTGGCCCTTTTGATGAAGCTGAATCCTATTTCTATATCTCATAGCTTTAGGTGAAGAGACAAAGGGCTTTAAAACAGTATCAGAATCTAAACCCAAGCGGCTAAGCATCTCTTTTATAAAGCCCTGCTTTTCTTTTTCTTGATCAGTAACATCGAGCATCTGCAAGCTGCATCCACCACAGCGACCAAAATACTCACACGCAGGAGCTTTACGAATCATGGATGGGCTTAAAACCTCTATGATTTCAGCCGTAGAGAAGTTTTTATTAGCTTTAACAATTCTAACTTTTAGCCTATCACCTGAAACTGAGAAGGGAACAAAAACTACGTAGCCTCCACCATACCTTGCAAGCCCTCTTCCTCCATGAGGAGTGATCTTTTCTATTAAAACTTCAATCTCTTCACCAACACTAACAGGGGGGCTTTTTACAATAGTCATGCCTAGTTTCTAAACGCATTTGTCTATTCAAACAAGAGGTGCTAGTAAAGTTCTCATGTGGACATTAAAAATATGTAAAGACAGACATAAATTCTCCTCTTCTCACTTCACTATATTCTCAAAAGACAGTGCTGAAGCCCTTCACGGTCACAACTACTATGTGAGTCTTGAAATTGAAGGTGAAACTCTAAATGACCAAGAGCTTTTAATCGATGTTGTAGATTTAAAAAACTCTTTATCTAAAATACTTAAAAACTGGGATGAAAAAATACTCCTACCTCTGCACTCGAAACACTTAAAGATCAAAGAGAAGGGCCCTAATGAAGAACACTCAACTGAAGTTCTTTTTTCAAACCGACGCTATATATTTCCGAGCTCTGAGGTGGAGTGCCTAAATCTAAAAAATGTCACAATGGAGGCTTTAGCTTTTTTAATAAGTGAAGAGTTACAACATGAACTTAAAAGCTTTTCATATCGTGTTGTTGTTAAAGAAAGCCAAGGTCAAGAGGCCTCTTACTACTGCAAGGAATCTTAAAGTGAAGATCATGTTCTCTCACAGGTTTGAGGCTGCTCATAGATTTATGGATGCGAGCAGTAAATGCTCAACCCCCCACGGTCACACCTGGTGGGTGCATCTTGGTTTAGAGCACAAGACATCTAAGATACAAAAGAACAAAAACTACGCTGAAGACTTTGGTCCTTTAAAGAAAAGTTGGCGCCACTTTATAGATGAAGAACTTGATCATCATTTTTTTGTTAATAAAAATGACCCTTTAATTGAGGCATTAAAAGAGCATATCCCAAAAGCCAGACTTAAATTTACAAATGGAGATCCTACAACAGAAGCTCTAGCCCTGATCTTACTAAATAAGGCTAAAGAAATCTTTAAAGCTTTTAAGGGAATTGAGCCTACAACTTTAAAACTCCAAGAAACACCAACAAACGCCATTGAAGTTCAAATAAGTGATCTTGAAGACTGGGCAACTTTTGTTAATCTTTAAAACCAGTACTTAAATTTTAGTATCTTTTATGTCTATTACATATCCCTTAAGCTTTTCTCTTAATAGAAAAAGTCGCTCTAATCCAAAAGCAACACCAAATCCCTGTGAAATTTTCTTTGCTTCAAGAGCTTTAACAAGGTCCGTATCTATAGGATGTGGCTCTAAATTATCTGATTTTCTTTGTATATTTTCAAAATTCCACCTTTTTTTTACCACTTCTGCATCAAGAAGTTCACTGTAGGCATTACAAAGCTCTACGCCTAAAAAATAGATCTCCATGCGATCCGAAAAACCACGATCATTAATATTAGCTAAAGCTGATAGAAAAGGAGGAAAGTCTGTTAACACAATCAAATCTTTTGGACTAAGCGAGGGTTCTAACACTTCTAGATAAACTCTTTGAAACAGATCGTTTAAGTTGTCTGTCTCACACGTAATTATATTTAGTTTTTTACAAATATGATTTAACTCAGCCTTTGTTACTCTAGGCTTTAACTCAAAGCCTGTAAGTCTGTAAAAAAGATCTGGTAGTGATACAGAGTAGGATTTAACATATGCTGGAAGCCCCAAAAGCTTTTTACAAATCTCAAGCATTTCCATTTTAAAATCTTTAGCTTTTATTGAGCTTTGATAGTACTCAAGCATAGTAAACTCAGAAAGGTGAAGCGTGCTACTCTCAAGCTCTTCTCTTGCCCTATAAGAAGCTGCAATCTCAAATATTTTTGAAAATTCTTTTTCACCTTGAAGCCAAATTTTTTTTAAAGAAAACTCTGGACTTGTAGAAAGATATAACTCATCAGTCGCCGTATCATCTTGAACCTTAAAAGCATGAAGTGAAGCCTCCATTGCAGGGCTTTTTACTAATTTTTTTGTGACCACTTGCAGGTAGCCTTTAGACCTTAAGGTTTCAGTAACCTCTTCTAAAAACTCAAGCCACAACTTATAGGTTTTTAAACGTTTGTTCATAGTTATTATTAAGTTAATTTTAAGACTTTGTCTTGACGATCTGAGTTCTTTTACAGACATTAGAAAAAAAGGAGAACACCAATGACAACAAAAAGAAAGCTAGAGTCTATTAAAGCTGACTTAATGAAGATTAAAGATTTAGAGGGCTTAAAAAAAGAGTTTAATAAAGTTAAAAAAGAAATTTCTAAAGTTAACTTTAAAAAAGAGATCACAACTGAGACCAATAAAAGGTTAAAACTGGCAGAAAAAAAGTACACACAAGTAGGTAGAGAAATCTCAAAGCTACAAAAACAAGTTGATAGAGAGATTGAGAGCACTTTGTCTTTTCTTAAAAAAGCAAAAGTAGAAGCCGGAAAAGCTGTAAAAAAAGTGGCACAAACTGCCGAAGCTGAAAGAAAACGTCTTTCAAAAGAGCTTAAAAAAGCAAGCAGCAAGAAAAAAGCATCTAAAAAGAAAGTCACTAAAAAGCCTGCATCCAAAAGACCTGCTAAAAAGAAAACAGCTACTAGAAAAAAGACAGCCACTAAAAAAGCATCTAGGAAAACAACTGCTGCTAAAAGATAAAAGTTTAAATTTTCAAATTGAGCAGTAAGAGACTGATGCTCTTACTGCTTTAAAACCATAATGTTCAAATACTATGTAAAGCTCTCCACCGGTGGACATGTACAAAAAAGATTTCTATCACCAAAAGCATTGTCTATTCGATCTACTCTTGGAAAAAACTTATTTTCTTTCTGGTATTTAGTAGGAAATCCTGCTTTCTCTCTTGAGTACTTAAAGTCCCATGAACTAGAAGTAAGTGTATCCATTGAGTGTGGTGCATTTTTTAAAGTAGAGTTTTCATAAGAGATATCTCCTGACTTAATCTCTTCAATCTCATCATAAATACTAAGCATAGCATCACAAAACCGATCAAGTTCTTCAATGCCTTCACTTTCTGTAGGCTCAACCATTAAAGTTCCAACCACAGGCCAAGACATTGTAGGAGCATGGAATCCGTAGTCCATAAGTCGTTTTGCAAAGTCATCCACTGTGACAGAAGTCTCTTTAAAAAGCCTAGTGTCTATAATGCACTCATGAGCAACAAAACCATTTAAACCTGTGTACATGATTTTATAATTTTTTGAGAGTTTTTTTGCAATATAGTTGGCATTTAAAACTGCCACTTGAGTGGCCCTACGTAAACCTTCAAAACCCATCATACGAATATAAGACCATGATATAGGTAAAATGCTAGCACTTCCATACTCAGCAGAAGAAATAGATAAAGGGTTTTTATCAAAAGGGCTCTTTGGCAAGTACGGCTCTAAGCGTTTAACAACACCAATGGGTCCAACACCTGGACCACCTCCACCATGGGGAATACAAAAGGTTTTGTGTAAGTTTAAGTGCGACACATCTATCCCAAGATCAGCTGGTTTTGTTAAACCAACAAGAGCATTCATGTTGGCTCCGTCCATGTAAACAAGTCCACCATCACTATGAACCATGTCACATATTTCTTTAATAGAGCCCTCATAAACACCATAGGTAGAAGGGTATGTGATCATCATAGCGGCCACTTGATTTTTATACTGACTGATCTTTTCTTTTAGATCCTCTAGATTTATATTGCCCTCTTCATCAGTAGACACCGCAACAACTTTAAACCCAGACATCACAGCACTAGCTGGGTTTGTGCCATGAGCAGAGGTTGGAACTAAACAGATGTCTCTATGACCTTGATCATGATCTTTATGATACTCTTTTATAGAAAACAAACCTGCAAGCTCACCTTGAGCACCAGAGTTTGGTTGAAATGAAAACTTTGAAAAGCCTAAAAGTGAACAAAGCTTGTCGTTTAAATCCTCTATCATCTCATGATATCCAAGGCTTTGCCCTTTTGGAGCAAAAGGATGAACATTTGAAAATCCTTTAAGACCTATAGTTCTCATTTCAGTGGCTGCATTAAGCTTCATTGTACAAGAGCCTAAAGGCATCATTCCGTGAGTTAAAGAAAAGTCTTTGTTTTCTAAACGCTTCATGTAGCGCATAAGTTCAGTTTCTGTGTGATACGAATTAAAATTTTTATGGTTCAGATAATCAACAGGTCGGAAGTCAGACTCTTTAAAGTCTTGATTGGTCCAAGCCTCTTTTTTAAAGTCTAAGTCTAAAGCTTTACAAAAGGTCTTGGTAAAATCTGCATCCCAAGCTTCATCAACAGAAAAACCCCATGTATCAGTGTCTTCAAAAACATTGATTTTAGCTTTTACTAATTTATCTTTTACAGATGACCAGTTTGAAGTTTTTTTAAAGTTTAAAGTGTCAAAAAACTCTCCTGAAAATGTTGGCTCAAAACCCTTAGCCTTCATCAAAGAAAACACATAATCGGTAGTCTTTTTAATACGCGCAGAAATCTGTCTTAAGCCCTTAGGCCCATGATATACAGCGTACATCGATGCCACAACCGCAAGAAGCACTTGAGCCGTACAAATATTTGAAGTCGCCTTTTCACGTCTAATGTGCTGCTCTCTAGTTTGCAGAGCAAGCCTATAAGCCATTTTACCTTTAACGTCTTTAGAAACTCCAATGATACGCCCTGGAATCAAACGTTTAAATTTTTCTTTAGTAGCTAAAAAAGCTGCGTGAGGACCACCATTACCTAATGGCACACCAAACCTTTGAGTGCTTCCTACAACTATGTCCGCACCAAAGTGCCCTGGCCCATCAAATAAAAGGCATGACATTAAATCTGTTGCAGCTACAGGCACGGCATTAAAGTCTCTGGTAGTCTGAAAAAGCTCTTTAAGTTTCGGAATAAGTTGACCGTCTTTAGCTGGACTTTGAGCCACCACACAAAAGACTCTATCTTTATACTCTTCTAAAGTGGTTTTTAAAGTGTCAGCTTTAAACAAAACAACTTCAATAAGAAGAGGCCTCATGCGTGTTTCTAAAACCGCTAAAGACTGTTTAAAAACACCCTTTTCAACTAAAACGACTTTTTTATCTGATCTGTTTTTACTAATGGCCACTGACATAGTAACAGCTTCACTTAAAGCCGTACCCTCATCTAACAAAGAGGAGTTTGAAAGCTCCATTTGTGTTAGGTCTGTCACTAAGGTTTGAAAATTTATCAAAGCCTCCATACGGCCTTGAGAGATTTCAGCTTGATAAGGAGTGTAAGAAGTGTACCAACCAGGATTTTCTAAAATACCTCTAAGAATAGGCGAAGGTGTTTCACAGTTGTAATAGCCCTGACCAATCACTGAGGTGTAACCTTCGTTTTTTTGAGCCAAAGACTCAGCTAACCTTAAAAGCTCAGCCTCACTTAAGGCTTCAAACTTATCAACATCAGAAAAATCAGATTTTATCGGTTCAGGAAGAGCCGAATCTGTAAGACCATCAAGCGTGTCTCCCGCTTTAAGATAGTCTAACATTTTTGTTTGTTCTTTTAAATTTGGACCGATGTGCCTATTTTCAAAGTTCATTTTAAGCCCCCTCTTTTACTAAGAGAAATTAAGTAATTTAAAACATCTCTTTGTAATTTTATTATGAGCTAAGATCAACTTAATAAGACTAAAGAGTCCCTCTTTTAAACTTTTAGTTTAAACCATAATTTTTTAAGCAAAAAAACTAGTCAAAGAGACTTTTTACACCTCTTTTAATTTTACGACGAGGTTCTCTTGTTTTCTCTCTGACAGACCTTAAGGTCTTATCAACATCATCCTTAGCCTCATCGATAGCACGCCCTGCAGAATCTAAAAGGTCTTTTCCGTCTTGCTTTACGGCTTCTCTTTTTTCGTCTCTACAGGCAATATTAATATCACCTTTTGAATATTTAAGAGATCTCAACTTATTAAACTCAAACTCTTCATCTTCAGCGCTAAAACTCTCAAAAACCACCATACAGCTTATTGAATCGCAGTCGTATGTGTAAGCAGATACGTTTGGTGCGACTTGAACAGGTTGAGGGGTGTAGCCTTCGTAGTTGTATTTAACCCTTGTAGTAATATCTTCATCATCTTGTCTGTAGACACAGCTCATATAGTCACAAAAAGCCTCTAACGAAAAAAATGTAGTTAAAACGAATATGAAAGCATTTATTTTAGTCATAACACTTTATACATATTGGATATTAAAGTGTATATCACAGTCTTAAATTTTATTAAATTTTCATGTATGTAGGCTTTTTAGACACTCACTCATTAATTATAACGCTTAATTCATTCAACTTTTCCTGAACTTTAAAAAGATACTCTTTAGATTCTACAGGATCTGTCGAGGTAGAAAATAATATATTATTTAGTAAAATAATTTCTATTGTAATCTCTATGATGTAAGATGGTAGGTTAACACCTAAATCATTAGATTCACAAAATTTTAAACCTTTATCTGATAAAATGTTATAGTCCGAAGCTAAGGGGTAGAGTGCAGTAATTCCATTTTGAACGTCTATAAATGTGTAACTTTTTGTGCGAATCCAGAAAAGATATCTAAGTAAAGGTACCGATAACCAACCTTCTTTTTTATCGTAATCATCAGTAAAATTTTGAATTTTAGTTAGAGCATCAGCCACAACCTTTGAATTCACCTCAAGACTTGTGTTAAAATCTTTTTTAGCAAGACTTAACTCCTGCTTAAGCTCTTTAGTGCACTCAGCTACGGCGGCTGAAGTGAAGCTAAAACAAACAACCAATATCAAAGATTTAAAAATGAACAAAACTTACCACCTTTGTCTTAAATTAGGTATAAACAATACCACAATTTTGACTACAAAATGAGCTAACCTGGGTTGTTGAAAATTTTATATAACTCAAACTTATCTTAGTGTAGCCTAAGACTTATGAGTTTTATAAAACTAAATGAAGATCACTTAGGACAATTTTTGAGTAATGAACTGTTAAAAGTCGTAAAAGAGGTAGATCCTTTTTTTGAAGATTTTGATACTTTTGAGTCTCTTGTAGATAAAAGCGTAGATACTAATAAAAAGAATGAACTTAAAATTTCTAGATTTTATGCCTTATGTTTAGAGCTCTATAACTGTGCTCAAAGATTTTGTGAGTCCTCAAAGGGTAAAAATCAAAGTGTTTTTGATGGCTTTTCCAAAATGTTTTTGTCATCAAAGTTTTCTAAAAAAGAATTTGATGAGTTTATTAAAAACTTTACCTTAGAATTTGTCTTTACAGCTCATCCTACTGAGGTTTTTCCTTTGGCTATAGTAAAAGCCTTTAATGAAATTGAATCACTCATGGGGCAACTCTATACATCAAAAGATCCAGAAACCCGCCACAGACAAGGACAAAACTTAAGATCAAAACTCACTGCACTTTGGCTTACAGATGAACTCAATAGAAAAAAGCCGACTCCTCAAGATGAAGCAGATAGACTTTTTTACATATTTGAGACCTCTTTATGGAAAGCTTCTCCCTATTTTAACAGACGCTACTATTTTGAATACAAAAAACACTTTGAATCTTCTCCCAAACACTACCCAAAATTAAAGTTTAGCTCTTGGATTGGGGGCGATAGAGATGGAAACCCTTTTGTCACTGCGAAGTTTACGGAGCAAATTATAAGATCAACCCGTAGAAAAACAATAAGACTAGTCATGCGTGAACTTTATCGTTTAAGAGAAGAGCTTCTTATTAAGTCTAGCAATGCAACATTTTATAAAGAGTCTCAATTTCCATACAAATCACTTGTACAAGAGATGATTGATGATCTTTCGGATCACCTTAAGAAAAGAAGAGAAGACGATGTCCAAGAACTTGAGAAAACCATAAAAGAGAAAATACGATTAATTTATAAGACTTTATGCAAAGACAAAGCCAAGCGAATAGCAGACAGAAATGTAAGAAGCCTAATGGACCGTCTGAATACTTTTGGACTCTCACCTCTTCAACTAGACATCAGGCAAGATTCTGAAGTTCACACGCAACTTTTAAAAGAGCTTAAAGACAAACAAAAAAAGCCTCTTTCAAAATTAAGTAAGGATGTTCTGGACACTTTAAATCTCGCTAAAAAAATACAGCCTTGTCCTTTTAACGGTTATATAATTTCAATGACTCGCTCTGAAAAAGATATTCAAAACTTGTCTGATATCATGACCCAAGCAAAAGTGGATTTAGATATTATACCCCTTTTTGAAACTCCTGATGACATTAGAAACTCGCTAAAAACACTCAAAAATAACTCTAAAAGCAGCTCGAAACAAAAGGTAAAACAGGTAATGTGGGGTTACTCTGACTCTACTAAAAAGGGCGGAAGGCTTGCTTCGACCTGGTCTGTGTTTAAAGCTCAAGAAGAAGTTTTAAAGTCTTTTCCAGAGCTTGTTCACTTTCACGGAAGAGGAGGCTCTATTGCAAGAGGCGGAGGTCCAGTAAAACAGGTTTTTAAACTTTTGCCCCCAGGCTTAAGCAAAAAACAATTTAGACAAACCTTTCAAGGGGAGGTCTTGCAAGATGATTTTGGCTTGCGCTCAAGAACTGTTAAAACCTTAGAAGAGTACTTTGTTTACTCTTGTAAAAATACCTTCTCAACCGAGAAGATCTCAAAAAAACTTCGGAAAACACTAGACGATCTTAGTAAAGACAGTGAATCCAAATTTAAAAAAGACTTTTATGAGAACGAAAAACTAGGTAAAGCCTTTGATGCACACTCACCAATTGATATTATATCCACACTTAACCTTGGTTCTAGACCAAGCAAGCGTGCTACAAAAAAAATGGGAGTGTCTTACAGAGCAATTCCTTGGGTTTTTTCTTGGGCACAAACAAGGGGAAGCTTACCTATTTGGTACGGCCTTCAAGGACTTTCAAAAAAACTTTACAATACAAAAGAAGACTCAAGCTTTACGAGTGCACTTATTAAGCTTTTAACACTTGGCTTAGAAAAAACAGATCCGCATATTTTTGAACTCTATTTTGACAAAAAACTTAAGACTGTTTCTTTAGAATTAAAAGAGGTTAAAAAGCACTTTCATATCAAAACAAAAGATAAAGAGAGTATTAAAGAAAAAATTATTTTTAGACTTCACACACTTCAAGTAAAACTGCTTAATAAAATGAAAAAAAGTGATCTTGAACTTGAATGCGAAAAAGTTGTTACAAAGGGTATAGCATCATATTTGGGCAAATCTGGCTAAATCTATAAAAACTCTTTATTTAAATTTAGTGCTGAGCTAAGCTTTAGCAGATTAAAAATTTCCAATTTAAGGAGGGAAAATGAAAAATCTTTTAATTTTAGTTGCAGTCTTAGGTTTAGCAGCATGTTCTTCAAAATCTAAAAATGATGGTAAAGAGCTTGTAAAAAAAGCTGAAAATGTTCAAGCAGACAGCGCTCAAGCAAAAGCTGATCTTGAAAAAGCACAAAAAGAAGCTGAAGAAGCTGCAAAAAATGCTGCTGATGAAGCACAAGCTGCTTCTGCAAGTGTAGACGCATCTTACGGCCAAGATTTTGGTCCTTATGAAGGCACTGAAAAATCTAAAATCACTTGTAAAAGTGGTGACAGCGTTCGTACAGTAGCTGTTTTAACTAGTGATAAAGGTTGTGGAGTTGTCTACAATAAAGGTGGAGCAGACAAAACAATCGCAATTGCTAACTATCAGTTAGATCATTGTGACACTGTTCAAAGCAAGGTTAAAGCTAATCTTGAAGCTGGTGGATATACTTGCCAGTAGTCTTTAAATAGATATTAAAATATGATGCTCATAAATGTACTATTTAATGAGCATATTTAAAAAGCAGACTTTAAAAGTCTGCTTTTTTTTTGCACCTAATATAAACAAATTATACAAGAACCCTACTTTGTAAGGTTAAGGTTTTGTCAGACTTAAGTTTAATGCCACGCTTTCGCTTTGACTCTCAATCCACATAACAAGAGAATCTCTGTCAATGATATGGATGACTCTTGGCTTTGCACTCGCCTGCTATGCCGTTTTAGGAAATGACTCAATACAAACTATTGGTACCTTTTTGTCTTCAAACAGCAAAAAGTCTTGGTACATTGTTTGGGCTTACTTATCATTTATACTTGTTAGTGTTCTTGTCTACAGCTGGTTCACCTACAATGGTGATGTATCATACGGACGACTCTCGACAATTCCTGTAACTACGGTTGAGTGGTGGCACACTCTTCCTATGTTCGCACTTTTGCTTTTAACTAGGCTAGGAATTCCACTTAGTACAACTTTTATGGCCTTAAGTATTTTTACTGGTGGCTCAGTGATTTTAGAAAAGATCATCACAAAGTCTTTGATCGGTTACGGCGTAGCTTTTGCTTCGACCTTTGTGATTTGGTCTGTGCTTTCTTATTTTGAAAAGCAGGCTTTAAACAGTAGCAAAAATGAAACTATTAATAATAACAAACACTCTTTATTTTGGACTCTTGCTCAATGGGGTTCCACTGGATTTTTATGGTCACAGTGGCTTATTCAAGATTTAGCAAACATATATGTTTATGCTCCAAGAGATTTACCTCTTTGGATGCTTGTCGTTTCTGTGCTCTTTTTAGTCTCACTATTGGGTCTGCTTGTTCGTGAAAAAGGTGGAAAGATTCAAGAGATTATTTTAGTTAAAACAAACACCTTAAATATAAGATCAGCTACATTTATTGACTTTTTCTATGGCATGACACTTTTTATTTTTAAATCTGTAAACAACTTACCTATGAGCACCACCTGGGTCTTTTTAGGAACACTTGCTGGGCGTGAGTTGATACTAACTCTAAAGCTTAAACATCGAGAGAAGAACCTAATGTTTAAAGATATTGGAGCTGACTTAGGAAAAGCCTCATTAGGTTTAGTCTTAAGTGTGCTAATTGCGGTCAGTATGAGGTACTTCTTCTTAAAAACATAAGTTTGTTATCACACACCAAAGATACAACTAAATTTATTAATTTATAAGTTCACCAACTAAATCATAGGCATACTGATCCGTAATCTTAACTTTTACAAAATCACCGGCATTTAATGTTAAGTCTTTTGTGTCGTTGATAATCACACAGCCATCTATATCTGGAGCTTGACCAAAGTATCTAGCCTTTACCAAAAGGTCTGATTCTTCGTGATACCCCTCAACCATAACCTCTAAAACTTTTCCAAGTTGAT
>JALZUR010000004.1 GCA_023301025.1 Bdellovibrionales bacterium
CTTGTAGCTTTATCAACCAGTGGAAATTCAAAAAACGTAGTAGAAGCTGTTAAAAGTGCAAAAAAAATAGGACTAAAAACTGTTGGTCTTTTAGGAAAAGATGGTGGTGAGTTAAAAGGCTTAGTGGATGTACCCATTGTTGTTCCAGCTTTTACATCTGATCGCATACAAGAGATGCACATTAAAATCATTCATACAGTTATTGAAACTTTAGAGCGAAGACTCTTTCCAAAAAATTACAACTAAGAGAAGCTGCTAACTTTTAAGTCTAAACCCTTAACTCTAACCCAAGAGTTTACGGACTAATTTTAAAACTTATTTAAAATTGAGTTCACCATCTTGATCCTTTATCAATTTAGTGGCACCTTTCTTATTCGGCCAATACGTCAGTTGCGGAAGAGTGGGTGAGTGGCTGAAACCAGCAGATTGCTAATCTGTCGTACGTGTAACAGCGTACCGAGGGTTCGAATCCCTCCTCTTCCGCCATTTTAATTAAAAAAGATTATAAAGTTTTGGGTTTAAACGACGTAAAACTTTTTTAAAGTAGGTCTTAAATTTAGAATATGTTTTTAAAAGTCAGAACAATTTTATTGATATTTTGTATTAGCCTTGGATCCAGTTTTAAAGCCTATTCCAGTGTTGAGTTTGAATCAGTAAATCATTTAGATTTAGTGTTAGATATTTTTACAGATGGTGTAGATTTACCGACATTTCCTGATGGTAAGACTGAAGAAATGTATAGGTATATGAATCAAAAGGTGCCAGACATTTTATCGACTTTGTCAGTTAAGACTAAGATTAAAAAAATTATTTTTACATCTGAAAAAATCACATTTGTGTTTGGTTACACTTTTGATTACAGAGTGAAGAAACCAAATGGAGAAATTCAAGAACATATTCTTACGGAATGGTCGATTAAACCACATCATAACCAAACCTATGGCGCTGACAAATACCAAAACATTAAAACTTTGGTTGAAGATGCCGGGCGTAGAGCCTACATTTCAACTAATACAAAAGTAAGTTTAGAAGAGTTGATTGAAGCACATAGATCTCAAAATATTGGCTTGCTAACTGAAGCTCATGGTTTATCAGATTTTCCAAGAGCGTATATTCTTAACCCTACTCTTAGATTTCGATATAATTACGTCTCTAATAAAAAGTTTGATTCGCTTAGAGTAGATTTAAAACCCATTAAATCCGATTTTAGCCAGAATCCAGTGGCGCTGACATTTGAGAGTTCTTCAACACTTTCGGTTGAAAACCTAACGGCATTTAAAGCACTTGATTTTGATAGTGATGGTAAAGCACTCGAACTGCTTAGAGCCATTGAGAATACTAAAGTATCTAGAAGAATGCTTTTTCCTTCATTAGTTAAAACTGATTCAGGAGTTATTATTTTGTTAGCTCCTGAAATAGAGTCTAATCCTACTAAGAAGGAAATGGACAGAATTTTTAGTTCAAGAACAAACGAAAATTTGACCTGCTTGTCTTTACTAAATTCAGAATAGTTACACAGTTTAGAGTGTAAAAAGAATCGACACTTTTAAGCGTACAATAATTTTACATACATAAAAACTCTACAAAACTCACTGGAAATGCTTAACAAATTCTAAAATCTAAGTTTTGTAAGTTATAATTGACCCTAGAGTTAGGCGCTGATGTTTAGCGCTTAAGACAAACAAAGGGACAACTCATGATAAGTTTAACAGGTAAATTTATATTTTCTGTACTGCTTGCACTTAGCCAGTATGTTGTCCCTTATACTGAGGCAGAAAAAAAAGATATTTTAAAAGGTTATGAAGAGGCTGAAGTTGAGTTGAAAGACTGGCAGCTTGAGGCTTTGAATTTTAAACCTTTAAATATTCAAGAGCTACTGGCTATAAGTAGCGATGAAAGAGCAATAGCTCAGTATATCAGAAATTCATGTATAAGAATTTACTCATCTACTCAAAATGAAAGTAACATCAAACGTGGTATCTTTGATAGCCTTGATGCGGCCTCAATTAGAGCCTTGGTTTCTGCAGAGCATGTAAAAGAACTTCAAGAACGTGTTCGCGTTTCTGAGCAAAAAATTGAGCTTTCTAAAGCCTTAGACTATATTGAAAGAGCCTGTGATTTAAAGTTTGATGTTGAGTCTATTGAAAAGATTGCACTTTTTGAAAATCCAAAAGTACCTCTAGATCCAAAGCTTCTTTCGAATGAGACTTTAGATGAAGTGTCAGACACTGTGGCACCTTATTCAGGTGCTATGAGAGAGGTTTTAGACTACTATCAATCAGTTTATTTTGATCTTCCTGTTGTAACTTCAAAAGATGATCTACCTTACCTTCCTGAGCTTTCTATTGTTTTTGACTCTAATGGCCAAATTATTGGGGACTACAGTTTAACAGAATACAGTTCAGAGCATAAAGCTAATATTAGACGTAACAGACGTGTGCTTACACGAAACAGTTCTGATATTCCTGAGCTTTTGAAAAAAGCTTTGGTTTCAGTTGAAGATGCTGGTTTTTACACTCATTTAGGTGTGGATCTTAGAGGAGCCTTAAGAGCTGCTCAAACAACAAGTTCAGGTAGTTCTGAACAAGGTGCTTCCACTATTACTATGCAGTTGGTTAAAAACCTTCTTTTATACAAAGATGTTTTTACGGAAAGTGTAGAGTCTAGAAGATCTTTAATGAGAAAACTTCAAGAGTATATTTTAGTAAGACAGATTGAAAACACACTTTCTAAAGATGACATCTTAGAACTTTATTTTAACACCATTGATTTTGGTCGTGGCGTTCAAGGTATTGTTTTAGCTGCTAAGGTTTATTTTGGTAAAGAGCTTAATGACTTAAATATTCAAGAAATGGCTTTTTTAGCTGGGCTTCCTAAGATGCCTTATGGCCTTGATCCATCAAGAAATATGGAAAGAGCAGTTAAAAGAAGAAATAAAGTGTTAACAGATATGCTTAGACAAAAGCACATTGAAAGAACAGATTATGTTGAGTTAATAAAGCTTCCTATTGAAGCTTTAGAGTCTAATCAAAATAAGAGTACAGTTGGCTATAGCACGCATTATGTAAATGCTGTTCAAAAACAGATTCAAGACTGGGCTACGTCACTTGGTCAAAAAGCTTATATTGGCTTAGAAATTATCAGTCCTATAAAGCATGACTATCAAAAGTGGGCTGTTGAGTCTTTGCAACGTGGTCTTTTAAAATTTGAAAGATCTCAAAAAGGCAGAAGAAAATTAACAGTTAAGCCTGATCAAGATCAACTTCCAAATATAAAAGAAGAGGTTGATGAACTTGCTGCAATTAACACAAAAACAGCTTTAGAAGTTTATCCTGAAATTTTAAGTAAAGTTCAAAATAAATATCCTGATGGAGCGCAGTTTGTTTTAGGTGTTATTTTAAGTGACACAAAGATTGGTTTAAAAGATGGAACTCAAGTAGACAGACATGCAGGTGATTCAAGAGATCAACTTTTTAAGATTAAAGATAAGAAAAAAGTAAATCTTAAGATTTGGGATGTAGTACTTCTAGAGCCTTTTACTAGCGTAAAAGAGGATGGAACTGAAATTAAAACTTACAGAATAGCTTCATATACCAAAGTTCAAGGTGGTGTTGTTGTAGTAGACAATGCAACTGGTGCTGTTATTGCTACAGCAGGTAACTTTAGTGTTGGTGTCGGTGGACGTTATAAAGGATCTGGTGGTAATAAAGCTTTTAATGATGAGCCTTTAACAAGACAGCCTCCAGGTTCTACTATAAAGCCATTTGTGTATCTGTATGCTATGAACAATGGTGTTCTGCCTGGATCAGTTGTGTCTAACGCTAATGTATCTTTACCTAAAATAAAAAGAGACAATAGAAATCTTTGTAAAAAGTGGTCTGTTAGATCTTCAGGTGAAGCTGCGAGTTACACTCTTAACAATGCACTTATAAAGTCAAAAAACAGAGCTACAGTGAATGCTTTTTTAAAAGCTTCAGGTGTATCTGAAAATGAAAACCCTCTTTATCAAGAGCAAAAATTAGAAAACGGTTTATTTAACTTAACAAAAACCTTTGAAGCTTTTGGCCTTTATGAAAAGCAAGAGCGTTTTTGTTATCCTATAATGCTTGGTGGTGACGGAGTAAGAGTTGCTGATATGGCAGGGGCTTACGCTACTTTGGCAAGAACTTCAACTAGTGGACACATATCACCTTTTACAATTGATAGAATTAAGCGTTTTGGTGGTCAAAAGATTTTAGATAAGCCTATTGGTAAAACAAGAGATTCTAAAGATGAGGCTTTAGCTTACCAAAACAGTGTTAATATGTTCAGACTTAAACAAAGTCTTTTAGGCGTTGTTGAAAAAGGAACAGCTAGATCTATTTCAAAATGGACTGGTGTTGTTGCAGGTAAGACTGGAACCGTTGAAGTGTGCAGCAATGGCTGTAAAAATACTGACGCATGGTTTGTTGGTTTTAACAAAGAAGTTACAGTTGCTGTATGGGTTGGATATCCTGAAAATGAAAATTTAGGACAAGGCAACCACGGATCAGTTGTGGCACTTCCAATATTTAAAGATTTTATGGAGGAGTACTATAAAGCTTATCCAGAAAAAGAAAAAGAACTTTTGTTGAGTGAAACTCCGAAAGGCATGAAATCTGTAAAGGTTGAAGGAACTACCGGTTTTATTGTTGGTAGTGAATTTATCAGAGATTTCACCTACTACACAGGAAGAGATGAAAGTTTTTTTGAGTCTCTTACAAGTGAGATCTATGTAACTGATGGTGAAAAAGACAATATGTCTAGATATAGAAGAAACAATGCTTCAATGGCTTTATTTTATAAGCACCTCACTAAAAATAGAATGCAAGATATTCAGTCTGATTTTAGACAAAGGTATTCAACTACGACTGACAACTCAGCTTACGATCGTTATTTAAACCTCTATGATTTGTGTAAACCTTGGCTTTATACAAATAGCAGCGGAGAGCTTACATGGGATCCAAGTTTTAATGCATATAGCAGAAAACCTTCTCAGAGTCAGGGACAAAAGATTCTTGATGCGTGTATGTATGTAGCGACAAACCCAGAACCTCAACGTGTGAGTGGATCTTCTGGAAACGCTACTAACAATCAGCTTAAAGATTTTTTTATAAATAACTATTAAAATAAACGATGATAACTAATAAATTAAAAAGGATAAATATGAAGAAAAATACAATTCTATTAGCAACACTTTTATTGGTGTTTTCGGCATCTTCTGAGGCCTATGAAATACACCCTGAAGGTTTTGAAAATATACCTGCCAGCTCTGGTGTTCAATACTCTGGAGAGCTTATGCAGTGGTCTGTTTGGGAAGCATCTGATGAAAAAAATAATTTTGAATTGCCATTTAGTCATATTGCTGCCGCAACAAAAGACTCTGGTGACCCCGGTTTAACAGATAAAGATTTTGACTCTTTAGAAATTTCAAAATCAGCTTCAGGACTTTTAAAATCTCACTATCAAAACAGACCTTTTGATATACCAGAAACTCAAGTTCAAGCAGAAGCTGTTTATACTTCAAAGATTCAAATGGGTTTTCAAAAAACTAATGCAGTTAAATCTTATAATTTAGATAAACTGGTACAAGATCTTATAAGTTCAGATAGACCTCATAAGTATTCACAGGTGAGTTCTAAATGGGTTCATAACTTTTTACCAAATTTTTACTCTGCTAAAGAACAGATTTCTGATTCAGCCCTGTATTTTTTGGTTTCAATAAATGCTGGTGGTTATAATTGTCCAGTATTAGATTTTGCTCTTAAGAGAGATGATGGCGCTTTAGTGGATTTAAAAAATGATCCTTATATATTTACGATAGTTAAGATAAGTGAAGTTAAAGATCTTTCTTCTATTCCAAGTCTTGAAAAAGGTGTTAAAAAAGCGTTTGTTCAAGAGATTATATATGGGACAAGCTTTATCAGATCAGGTAAGAACATCATCTCTTTTTATGATGAAGGCGATACATCTAAGATAATTTCTCAGAATGCTATAGTTGTCTCTGATAGAGTTATGGCTGTGCCACAAATTTTTGTTAACGCTCTTAGCCTAAGTAGATTGGAAACTCTTAAAGCCGGTGTTAATGCTTTGACTAGTAGTGTTCCTGGTTCAACTTCAGAAGAAAATTTTGTTGTTACAAATGAAAACACTGAAATAACTACTCCTCATTCAAATGAGTGTGGTGTTGGTTTAGGTTTAGGTATAGCCAGTTACACGTTTAATTTAGCAGCTTCTATAGTGAAAGGTATATCAAAGTGAGTTTAACAGAAAATCTGATTGTAAAAAGTATGTCAGAAATTTTAAAGACCCCTTCTCCAAAAAGAAATTTAGAGTGGGAAGAGAGCTTTTTAAAGTCTTTTGCGGCTTCTGAAGTTTTTTTAAGGTCAGATGCGCCTTTTATGGGTCCAGATGGTTTTTCTTATATGGATGTTACAACTGATAAAGGTGAGCAAAAGTTAAAATTAGAAGATTTTTTAGCTTGGTGTGCACACTCTGGTGTAGGACTTGTTTTAAATTTACAAAAAAACAAAACTCCTGATTATGTTTTTAATTACGGAATGCTTTGGAACTACCTTCTTAGAGGAAGTTTTGTAAATAAAAGAAATACTAAAGAGAGTGATAATAAAAATCTAGACCCCAGTAAAATTGGGTCTTCAACTACACTTTTGGTTCATAAAATTTTAGAAGGTTATCTTCCACAGTATGTTAGAGAAAATTTAAAAGAGTTTTTACTTTCAAACAAGATTAACAACACTAAAATTGGTCTTGTCTCAAAAGGAGATCAAACAGACTACGAACTTTTATTTTACTTTAGTGCATCTCTTAAGCTTTCAGAAAAAGACTCTAAAACTCTTTTAGAGTCTTTATCTTGGTTTTTGCCACTTGATTATAATGTCGCAGTAGCTCTTAAAGATGATAAGAGCTTACACCTTGAAGATTTATAAGGTTTTAGTCTTCAAGCTCACCAGGATTAGGCATAAGGTCTATAAGACACTCTCTCCAGTACCTTGGAGTTTCTGTTGAAAAATGGATAAAGACTTCAAATATGCCTTTTCCAACGTGTCTTGTAACTTTTATTTCACCATCTAGTTCTAATTCCATATTACCAATTAAAAGAGAAACAGAACTTCCTATCAAAGTGTCTAGTGATAAAGAGCCTTTTAGATCTTCTTGAACTATGTCGTCTCTACAAACACTTAGTAAAAAGCCTTTTAGTGAGGTATTTACAAAATATCCTGATTTAAATATTTTTTTAGAAGTGTCACAATTTATGATCTGAGTAGCCATTAAAGCTTGTGTCTCTTTTCTTCTAGCAGATCTTCTGTCCATAGTATCAATCCCTTTTGTTGGACATTTTAAAGTCCAATGTGTTTAAGCCAAGTCTTGGATATAGAATTAGCTTGTGACTCTTTTATCGGTTTATAGTAGATTCTAACTTGAGAGTGTTTTTTGTAGATTCTCAAATTAAAACACGAGACAGAGGTAAACTTTATGATTTTTTGCAATAGGACTTTAAACCTTAAAAAGATAACACACATAGGTCTTGATATGGATCACACTCTTGTGCGCTATCATATTAAAGCTTTTGAAGGTTTAGCCTATGAAACAATGAAAAAAAAATTAGTTGAGATTTTTTCTTATCCTAAAGAAGTCTTAGATTTAAAATTTGACTATTCAAGATCTATTAGAGGTTTGGTTTTAGACCGCGCCACTGGTAATATTTTAAAAGTGAGTCGTTTTGGGATGGTAAAAGAGGCTTATCATGGGTTAGAGAAAATAGATTTTAAGGATCAAAGAAGAAAATTTGGAACAAAGTTCATTGATCTTAGAGACCCTAACTTTGATTGTGTTGATACAACATTTTCGATTTCTCACACCTGTCTTTACTCTCAAATTATTGATTTAAAGTCTAAAGATAAAATCCAGTATGATTTTTTAGAAATTGCAGATCATTTAGAAATTGTATTAGATGAGTCTCACAGAGACGGTTCTATAAAAGACCATGTTATTAAAAATCCTGATAAGTATATTAAAAAATCTCCTGAAATGGTTGAAGGTATAAAGAAATTTAAAAAGCATGGGAAAATTTTTTTTATAGCTACAAATTCAGATTTTAAATACACCAATGCCCTTTTAAAATTTGCTATAGATCCTTTTTTAGACGAAGGGGAGAAGTGGACAGATCTTTTTGATTTTACGTTTACCCTTTGTATGAAGCCTAGGTTCTTTGATATTTCAGCTCCGCTCTTAAAAGTAAACTTAGAGAGTGGACACATGGAAAATTGGGATCAAAAAATTGTGTCAGGTGTTTATCAAGGGGGGTCTGCCAATCTGCTTTCTAAAGCCTTTGAGGCCACCGGTGATCAAATCTTATATGTAGGAGATCATATTTATGGTGATATCTTAACTTTAAAAAAGAAATGTGGTTGGAGAACAGCCTTAGTTGTTGAAGAGTTAGAAACAGAAATTATGCAAAACCAGCAGACGGTTTCTTATAATACTGAAGTAAAACTTTTAATGACTCAAAAAATTGAACTAGAAGCTTACCTAAATGAAATTGTAGGAGATCGCTTAGAGAACAGTAGAGAAGATCTAGATCTTGAAAAAAAGATTCAAGATAAAATTGCAAAACTTGATCAAAAAATTAGCCCACTTTTAGAGAAAACTCATACAGTTTACAACAAATACTGGGGACCTGTTATGAGAGCGGGTGTTGAAGAAAGCCAATTTGCTATTCAAGTAGAGGGATTTTCAGACGTTTATATGTCGTCTTTAAAAGATCTTCTAAAGCTTTCGCCCAGGTACTACTTTAGAGCTTATATCAGAAAGATGGCGCACGACTCGTAACATTTTTATTCATTTAAAGTTAAAAGCCTCTTAGTGCTATTACAGTGTTGTAAGAGCTACTAACTGATTTATAAAAAAAAGTGGCTACATAGAAGACGTTAACGGACTAGAGTCTAAAGAGTAACTTAATATAAGTTGATCTCTTTTTTCTTTGCAGACTGTAAAGTAAATCTTTTTAGTCCAAATTTTATCTCTTTTTCGGTGAAGTATAAACTGATTGTTTTCTTTACATGTTTTTAACTGTGTTGGGCCTGGAGGGCTCAGGTTAAGATTTACCTCCTGTAAAGTAATAGACATGTTTTTCGAAGAGTCTGATGGTGGAAAGTACTTTTTAAGCTCAGTTGCAAAATTAAGTTCATCTTCATTTACTATTGGAGTTACATAAAAGTTGTAGCCCTGCTTCTTTAGAGGGTAGAGAGATTTAAATAAAGCATTAGCCACGTCATTAAAGCTCTCGACTGAACTGGGCTTTATAACTAGTGGTCTTGGTCGTCGATAGCCCTTAAGGATGAAGAATACAAAAGACATTGAGACAATTATACCAACACCAATAATCATAAATGGCCAAAGCAAGCTGACCTCTTGATTTTGAAATTTAGTGGTTTTAGGGATCATAAAATACCTCCAAACGTAAATATATCAAAGCTGTGCATTCTACCTTGCAATTTTTTTTATCATTGTCCAAGTTAAATTAAGACTTGATCTCAAAAAGGACAGGTACTTGTATGAGACACACTATTAGAACAGCACAGTTTGGATTTGGTAAATTGGGTCGCCCATGGTTTGAATATATTTCTAATCAGGGTCAATTTAGTACTAAGAAAATTCCCTTAGTCAGAGGCACTTTTTCCGATAAAAAGACTTATTTTGATCAAGTGGTGGCATCTAATTTAAAAGAAAACTTTAAATCAGATGACTATGATATAATTTTTTTAGCTGTTCCAGAGCAAATCTTGGATGCACTTATTAAAGTTTTAAAGTTATCATATAGAAAATCTAAATCTTCTCTAAAGCTTTATCACTTTTCGGGAAGTTACTATTCTAAAGATGCCGTAGGTCTTCATCCTGTTTACAGTTTTTCAAGTATCAATACTGATGTAGACTTTAAGAGTATAAACTGGGTTGTTGATCACAAAGATATTTCTTCTGAGGTACTTAATCTTTTAGGTCATAAAGTATCTGTTATTGAGCCTTTAAAAAAAGAAATCTATCACAGCTATCTTTCAGTCTCTGCAAATCAAGCTCAGCTTGTAAATCATTTAATGGCTGATCAATTTTTTGAACAAACGGGTCTTTCTAAAAATCTTTTAAAAGAGCTTGTGATTCAGTCATTACAAAATGAACTTTTAAATGAAGAAAAAAGCTTTTCAGGCCCTTGGGTCAGGGATGCAAAAGAAGATCAAAACAAACGTATTGAAGAGCTTGGTGATGAATTTTTAAGTGAGCAAAATAACAATTTTAACAGGTGTATTGAGGTTTTTAATGAGAGTAAATGATTTTATAAAAGGACAATCTGTATCTATGGTCACGTGTTATGACTATACGTTTGCAAAAGTCATAAATGAATCAAAAATTGATTGTGTCTTAGTAGGTGACTCGGTTGCAATGGTTGTATACGGAGAAGATTCTACCACTCATGCAAGTGTTAAAATGATAAAAAGACATGTTCAAGCTGTTCGAAAAGGTTATAAAGGCTTTGTAATTGCTGACCTTCCTTTTTTATCTCTTCAAAAATCAATCACAGATCTTTTAGAGGATGTTAAAACTCTTATAAATGCTGGAGCTAATGCTATAAAAATAGAAGGAGTGACAGGCAATGAAGAGAATATCAAAAAAATTATAGGTGCTGGTGTTCCTGTTGTTGGACATGTGGGTTTAACTCCTCAGTTTGTGAATAGTTTTGGTGGTTTTAAAGTTCAAGGGCGAGATTTAGAGCAACAGGAGTTTATTTTAAGTGAATCTAAAAAATTTGAAGAGCTTGGGTCTTTTATGCTTGTTGTTGAGTGTGTTCCCGTCGATCTGTCAAAAAAAATTGTGAATTCTTTAGAAATTCCAACTGTAGGCATTGGAGCTGGGTCTGTGACAGATGGACAAGTTTTAGTATTGCACGATCTTTTGGGTTTGACTGAAAAAAAGTATAAGTTTGTTAAAAAATATCAAGATTTTTTTGATGATGGTGTGAAAGCTATTTCTAATTTCACAAAAGAGATTAAGGACAAGTCTTTTCCTGATGAGGAGCATACATTTTTATGAAAATTTTAAAAACTATTGCAGAGTTTAATGACTATAAAAAATATATAAGTGGAGACGCTCTGGGTTTTATTCCGACCATGGGGGCTCTTCATAAGGGTCATGCCTCACTTTTTAAAACTTCAGTTGAGCAAAATGAGAAAAGCTTAGTTAGTATATTTATAAACCCAAAGCAGTTTAATGATGAAAAAGATTTTTTAACCTATCCTAAAACTTTAGATGAAGACTTAGCCCTTTGTAGTAAATATGGAATAGATTCAGTCTTTATACCTCAAAAAGAAGAAATTTTTTTAAATGATGAGTCTATTACTCTAAAAGACTCAAGTATTTCATCAGAGTTTGAAGGCAAGATGAGACCAGGGCATTTTGATGGTGTTTTATTGATCTTACTAAAACTTTTAAATCTAGTAAGAGCTGATGCTATTTATATGGGTGAAAAAGACTATCAACAGGCTCTTCTTACACAAAAACTTTGTAAAACATTTTTTATTCCAACACAGGTAAAAATTGTTAAGACTTACAGAGATAGTACAGGCCTTCCTTATTCTTCAAGAAACACTAAGCTTACACCTGAGGGCTTAGAACAGGCTCAAACTGTGGCTAAGATGTTTCATCAAAGCACAAATGAAGCTGAGTTTATGAGGGCTCTTAAGAGTTCTATGCATACAAAAGTAGATTTAGATTATTATGGCGAATTAGGTGAAAAAATTTTGATGGCTCATAAAATTGAAGATGTTAGAATTTTAGATAACAAGGATAAAAAGAAGTGAATGTTTTAATTAAAGTAAGTGCTTCAATTTCTGTCTATAAAATATGTGAAGTTGTATCATCTCTTAAAAAATACGGTGCGAGTGTAAAAGTTTGTGCATCAAAATCTTCATTAAACTTTGTAGGTTCTGCGACATGGGAGGCTTTAACTGGTGAAAAAGTTTTTGTTGATGATTTTAGCCCAAGCCAAAGGATGGATCACATCTATTTAAACAAATGGGCTGATGTGACTGTTCTGGCGCCCGCAACGGCTAAGACTTTATGTCAAATCTCAGATGGCGTAGGTGATGGTGTCATTAATACCTTATGGCTAGCAAGAGACAATAAGATACCCTATCTTATTTTCCCTGCAATGAACCCTACAATGTGGGATTCTGTTGCTGTTGGGTCTTCGGTAGAAGAGCTGACAAAAATGAGTGGTGTTACTGTATACACACCTGATCAAGGGGTTATGGCTTGCGGAGATGTTGGCTTCGGGCGATTAAATGAGCCTGATTTTATTATAAATAAAATCTTAAAGCACCGTTTTATTTCAAATACAAAGAGTGAAAGATTTGATTTAAATGTTAAAAGAGCTCTTGTTACTTTTGGTGGAACTTCAGAGACTATTGATGGAGTAAGAGAGCTCAGTAACTTTTCTACGGGGCTAACCGGTAAAAGGCTTTGTGAAGAGCTTTTTAAATCATGTAACGTGACAGCCCTTCACTCTAAAAAGATAGATGATGTAGCCTTTGCTGATAAGAAAATACCTTTTTCATCTTCTGATGATTTAGAAGAAAAGTTAAAATCTGAACTAAAAAGCACAAATTACCATATTGTTTTTCATCTAGCAGCTGTAAGTGATTATAAAGTTAAAAAAAACTTGAATAAAAAGATGGACTCTTCTGCTGATGAAGTCAGCCTTAAACTACTTAAAAGAAATAAGATTCTACCTAAAATAAAAGTTTGGTCTAAAAACAAAGATGTTAAGGTTATAAGCTTTAAGCTCACACATAATCAAAGTTTTGATGAGTTTAAAGATAAAATTTTGAATGAATTAAAAAATAAAACCTCTGATTATGTGGTTCATAATAGCTTAAATACCTCTAGAGATGAGAGTCATAGATATATTGTATATTCTGAAAATGTGAATAAAGCTTTATGTGAGGGTTTTACTAAAACTGATCTTATTAAAGATCTAGAGTCTTTGGTTTAATAATGAAGAAGGAGAAACTTAGATGTTAATGTGTCTAGATGTTGGAAACACTCAAGTTCATGGTGGTATTTTTAAAGATGATGAACTTCTTTTTCAGTTTAGAAAAAATACAGCTTATGGCTTGTCGTCTGATGAATTAGGTATTTTTCTTAGAGGAGTTTTAAGAGAAAACAAGGTAGAAGCTAAAAATATTGAAGTTGTATCTGTATGCTCTGTTGTCCCTCATATGGATTATAGTTTAAAATCTGCAATAAGAAGATACTTTACTGATAAAATGATTTTTGTTCAGCCTGGTGTACGCTCTGGTCTTAGAATAAAGTATTCAAATCCTGCAGAAGTTGGTTCTGATAGAATTGTAACAGCTTTAGCTGCAAAACAGCTTTATCCTGGCAAAGAGCTTTTAGTTGTAGATTTTGGCACAGCCTCAACAGTTGATGCTATTAGTAAAGAAGGTGATTATCTTGGGGGTGCAATATTTTCGGGGCCTAAGTTGATGGGTGAAGCTTTAGAAACAAAAACTGCAAAACTTCCATCAGTTGAAATCATCAGACCTCACAGTGTTTGTGGTCAAAGCACTGTTGAAAGCATTCAAAGTGGTCTTTACTGGTCTACTGTTGGGGCGGTAAAAGAGTTAACACTGAGATTTACAAGTGAAGTTTTTCATGGAGATACTCCTGTTGTAGTGGCTACAGGTGGTTTAGGTAAGGTTTTTTCTGAAGCTAAAATATTTGACTACTACCACCCAGATTTGGCACTTGTTGGACTTCATGCTATTTATGTTAAGAACAAAGACACTTTGTATTCTAGTAATATAGAAGCCACACTGTAATTTTTTTATTTAAGTTATGATGTGTAAAATTTTAATGTGAGAGTTTTGTATGAGAATTTTTATATTTGGTTTAGGTCACTTGTCTAATTTTTTTGTTAAAGAAATGGTTGATGAAACTTCAAAAGAGTTTAACATTGGCGGTCTTTGGCGAACAGAAAAACCAGGATTTGAAACTCTTGCTAGAGTAGACACATTTATTGCTGATAAAGACCCTTTCCCTAAAGATTTGGGTGATGATTACGACTGGGTTGTATGGTCCTACCCTCCTTTTCAAAACTATAAAGAAATTTTGTTACAAGCTGATCAGCACTTTAACCCTAAAACGTCGTGGATATTTGTAAGCTCTACTTCTGTTTACAGTGAAGGGCTTGTAAATGAAACTTCTCTCAGAAAAGGCACCAAATTTAGAGGTGCAAATTTAGTTGAAATAGAAGATGTGCTTTATCAGTTCAATAGAAATATAAATATCATTAGACCATCGGGCTTAGTAGATTCTAAAAGAAATCCTGCAAAGTTTTTTAGTAAAGATAAAGAGCCATATGCTTTAAAAGGTGAGCAAACTAATTTGGTTCATACAAAAGATGTTGCGCGGTTTTTAAAATTTATAATTTTAAATGATATTAAAGGTGAAGATTTTAACTTAGCTTCTGAGCTTCGTTACGAAAAATCAGAATTTTATAATAAAGTAAGAGCCTTACATCATTTAGAGAGTGTTGAGTTTACAGATTCAGAAAGTGCAGATTCTAAATCAATAGAGCCTAAAATTATAGACTCTAAGAAATCACGAGATATTGGGTTTAACTATCAGTATGATGATCTTCTAGATTTTTTCGAAAATCAAAGACCTGTTTAAACACCACTCATAGAAAGGTGTGAGTTTAAGGGATGGCCTACTTGTGTTTGAAGCCATCTTGCAACTTCAATTAATTTTTCTAGATCTACACCAGTCTTAAAGCCCATTTCATGCAACGTATAGACTAAATCCTCTGTGGCAAGATTTCCTGCAGCTCCAGGTGCGTAGGGGCAGCCACCAAGTCCGCCAACACATGAGTCAAATTTTCTTAAACCAAGATCAATGCATGCTAAAACATTGCTTAGTGCAGTTCCTCTGGTGTCATGAAAATGACCTGCAAGCTTTTGAGGTTTAACACCTGATTTAATTAAGGTGTTAACAACGCTTTTGATTTGTTTTGGTGTAGCTACTCCTATGGTGTCTCCTAAAGAGACCTCATAGGCTCCAGCATCTAAAAATCTGTGAACTAATTTTGTAACTTTTTTAGTCGAAACTTTTCCATCAAAAGGACAACCAAAAACAGTACTTAGATAAGCTCTAACTTTAACTTTATTTTTTTTAGCTTGAGCAATTATAGGTTTAAATCTTTCAAAGCTTTCATCAACACTACAGTTTATATTTTTTTGAGAAAAAGATTCGGTACATGCAGCAAAGATAGAAGCTTCTTTTAGAGGGCTCTTTAAAAAATCTATAAACCCTCGTTCATTAGGGACAAGAGCTGAAAATTTTAATTTTGAATTTTTCTGAAGAATTGTTTTTGTGCTCTTAGCAACTTTTAGACTGTCTGCCATTTGGGGAACCCATTTAGAGGAGACAAAAGCGCCAACTTCAATATTTGTTAAACCAACTTCAGATAATTTTTTAATAAGTTTAGATTTTACTGAAGGGGAGAGAATTTGGTTTTCATTTTGCAAACCATCTCTTGGGCCTACTTCGACAATGTCTATTTTCATAAAAGAGTTTCCTTATACACTACGCTAAGATTTTTTAGCTTTAATTTTAATAACTAAATCACCTAAACTAAGACTTTCTCCAACTTTACAGTCAATTTTTTCAATTGTACCAGAAAAAGGAGATTTTAAAGAGTGCTCCATTTTCATAGCCTCTACGACACAAAGGACTTGTCCTTCTTCAACACTTTCACCAAGTTCTACATTCAACCTTAAGACCTGTCCTGGCATTGGTGAGACTATATCACCATCAGATTGACTTAAATTTTTAGATTTCTTTTTAAGACGATGAACACCTTTTGAAGGCTTAGTGTAGCTAAAACCGTCAAGATTTATCCAGACAGCCCCTCCATGTTCTTCTACAAAAAGAGAATTTGTGGCTGATGTTGTTTCTAAAGCTTCAGAGTGATCATTAGTAGAACTGTCTTCATCTTTATAAAATCTCCATTTTTTCTCAAACAAATTATCTTCAGATGTTTTAAATAAATGGCTCTCTATAAGAGCTTTTTTGTTTTCACTTAAAAGTGGAGCACTTATACCCGATGAAAAGTGATCATTAAAAAAGCCTGTGTCCATTGTAGAAGATGTGAAGTCTTTGTGCTCTAAAATTTTAATAAGTAATGGAATATTTGTCATAACTCCTGTGAGGTGAATGCTTTTTAAATGCGTAATAGCTTTTTCTATGCATTTTTCCCTTGTTTCATCTGTGTAGATGGTTTTTGCAATCATTGAGTCATAGAAAGGTGAAATTGTATCTCCTTTTTCAAAACCTTGTTCTACTCTTACACCCGAAGCTTTCATAGCGACACTGCCTAAAGTTCCGATTGATGGAAGCCCTTTTAAATCTTCAGCATAAACTCTGCATTCAATTGAATGGCCTTTAGCTTTTAAATTTTTAAAAGAAATTTTTTCTAAAAATGCAGTTTGAATTTGAGCTTTGACTAGGTCTATCCCAAAAATCTCTTCCGTTACCGGGTGCTCCACTTGAAGTCTTGTGTTTACTTCTAGAAAATAAAAACAGTCTTTATCAAATAAAAATTCTACAGTTCCTGCGTTTTTATATTTAGCTGAAGAGGCAAGCTTTAGAGCGTAGTCATAAACTTTTTTTCTTAAACTCTCATTTAATGAAGGGGATCGTGCTTCCTCAATAATTTTTTGGTGTCGTCTTTGAACACTGCATTCACGCTCACCTAAAATAAAAATTTCACCTTCAGAGTTCCCAAAAATTTGAACTTCAATATGTTTTGATCGTTCTAGATACTGTTCTAAAAATACAGTATCAGACCCAAAAGCCTTTAAAGCTTCTTCTTTTGCAGACTCGAGTTGCACTTTAAAGTTTTTAGGGTCATTTACGACACGCATTCCTCTGCCCCCACCACCGGCAGATGCTTTAACTAATAAAGGGTAGCCAAGTTTTTTAGCCTCATCTAATAAAGTTTCAAGATCTTGTTTTTTGCCGCGATAGCTTTTTAATGTTGGTACATTTACAGATTCACAAAAGTCTTTGGCTTTTATTTTATCGCCAAAAAGCTCCATGCTTTCAGGACTTGGACCGATAAAGATAATACCTTTATCCGCACATTTTTTTGCAAATTCAGCATTTTCAGATAAAAAACCAAAACCTGGATGAAGAGCCTTTGCGCCAGTTGCTTTTGCGCCATTAATGACATTATCGATATTGATATAGCTTTTAGCTGAAGGGCCTGCACCTATGCAGTATGTCTCATCACATAGACGGTAAGCTGTACTTTGTACGTCAGGCTCAGAGTGAAGAAGTACTGTGCGGTAGCCTAAAGCTTTACATGCTTTGTGAATTCTAACGGCAACTTCACCTCTATTTGCAATGGCAATTTTTTGTGTATTTTTCTGCATAGAAGTCCTCTTTTGAAGTTTGTGGATGCTTTCGAGTGTGATCGCTTTTTTTTCTATATTTCGTATTATATTACTTTTTGTTTAAGAATTTTTTCATTCTTTTTTGTGCTTCATCAGTTAATCTAAGTTTTGCTATTGTCTCTGTTGTTAAGTCTTTATAACTCTCTGGTAGAAGTGATCTTTGTTTTTTCAGCAGAGTCTTTGTTTCAATTAGAGCTTCTTGTCCTGACTGCATTAAACTTTGCTTTAGGTTGTCAAAGTCTTCTAGGTAGCCGTTTGATAAACCACACGTAAGGGCTTCTTTTTCTGAAAAAATCTGACCACTTAGCATATAAGCGTTTAACTGATTTGTTTTGTTCAAAACAAAAGTAGAAATCACTGCAGGACTTAGCCCTAGTTTAACTTCGCTAAAGCAAAGTTTAGTGTTCTCGTCTATAAAGACAAAGTCAGAAGCTGCTATTAAGCCTAATGCTCCTCCAAAAGCTGCACCTTTAACAAGGCAGATCACAGGAAGTTTAAAGTTGTAAAGAGCAGAGAAGAGATCAAATAGTTTTTCTGAGTCTTTTTTGTTTTCATTAAAACTGTAATTTGCCATGGACTTCATCCAGTTTAAATCAGCACCAGAGCAAAAAGTGTGACCTTCTCCCGTTAGAACGAGGTACTTTTGATCTTCAATACTCTCATTAAGAGTTTTAAGGTTTTCAGTAAGCTCAAGCATCAGCTCTTCATTTAGAGCATTTCTTTTTTCTGGACGATTTAGCGTAACTTCAAAAAAAGACTCATTTTTAAGTATCTTTAGATTTTTCATTTTAAGTTCCTTCTCTACATTCTATAAAGGCTTGAAGCTTCTGATTGAATAGGAGAGTTAGAGCAGATTTCTAAAGACAATCCCAAAACTTTTCTTGTGTCTGCTGGGTCAATGATTCCATCATCCCACAAACGCGCCGTTGAGTATAAAGCAGAACTCTCGTTTTCATACTTTTCAAGAATTGGTTTTTTAAAATCATGCTCTTCTTTTTCTGTGGTAGACACGCCTTTTTTCTCAAGCTGATCTTTTTTAACAGTCCATAAAACATTTGATGCTTGCTCGCCACCCATGACTGATATTTTGGAGTTTGGCCATGTCCATAGAAAACGTGGTTGATAGGCTCTACCACACATGCCGTAGTTGCCGGCTCCATGTGAGCCACCCACAATTAGTGAGATTTTTGGAACTCTAGCATTGCTTACTGCTGTAACAAGCTTTGCGCCATCTTTTGCAATACCACCATGCTCATATTTTTTACCCACCATAAAGCCTGTGATGTTTTGAACAAATAGAAGTGGAATTTTTCTTTTGTCACATAAACTTACAAAGTGAGCGGCCTTTAAAGAGCTTTCTGAAAATAAAATACCGTTGTTTGCAACAATACCTACAGGGTATCCATGAATATGAGAAAAAGCTGTAACAATTTGTGTGCCGTAGTTCTCTTTAAACTCGTGTAGGTTAGACTCATCAACTGTTCGTATAAGAATCTCTCTAATATCAAAAGGTTTTTTAGCATCTTTAGGAACTACACCATAAAGCTCTTCAGGTGAGTAAAGGGGCTCTTTGTAAGATGCCTGTTTTGGAATAGAGTCTGCCTTTTTATGATTTAAGTGATACACAATGTCTTTAGTTATAGCCAAAGCCTCTTCATCATCTTCTGCAAAGTGATCTGTCACTCCACTTTTAAAAGAGTGAGTGTGGGCACCCCCAAGCTCTTCTGCACTGACAACTTCACCAGTTGCAGCTTTAACAAGTGGTGGACCTCCAAGAAAAATAGTACCCGTTTTAGTTACAATGACATTTTCATCGCTCATTGCAGGAACGTAAGCTCCACCTGCAGTGCAGCTTCCCATCACTACAGAAATTTGTGGAATTCCTTGAGCCGAAAGACGTGCTTGGTTGTAGAAGATTCGTCCAAAGTGCTCTTTATCTGGGAAAACCTCAGATTGAAGAGGTAAAAAAGCACCACCACTATCAACTAAGTAAATACAAGGAAGATTGTTCTCTAAAGCCACCTCTTGCGCCCGTAAATGTTTTTTTACAGTCATGGGAAAGTAGGTGCCACCTTTAACAGTGGCATCATTAGCAACAATCATACAAAGGTTGTTTTGAATTTTACCAATGCCTGCAACAACCCCCGCTTTTGGAGCACCGCCTTTATACATATCATAAGCAGCTAAAGGCGAGACTTCTAAAAAGGAACTGTTAAAATCAATAAGTGAGTTGATACGCTCCATGGCTGTCATCTTATTTCTGGAGTGGTGTTTTTTTACAGACTCTATTCCTCCACCAACTGATACCTCTTCAAGACGTTTTTTTAAATCTTGAGCAAGTTTTTTATGATGTTCAGAGTTTTTGGCAAAGTCTTCAGAATTTGTCTTTATCGTAGATTTGTAAATTGGCATACACCTACGTTGCCAAAGCTTAGTTAGAAAGAGAAGACATGCTTAAAGCTGGTAGCAATATTGCGTCAATCTACATAATTGTTTTGATAAATTTACGTTTACCAGGTCCTAGACCCTGCCTTTTCTTTAATCTAAATTTGGTGTAAATTTAAAGAAGTTAAAAGGGTTTGGTATGGTTAAAACAATTGTAAATTTAGTGCTTACTTTTATTGCTCTTGTTGGAAGTTGGGAGCTGATTCATGGAGATAGAGATTATGCTCGTGAAACTGTTCACACTCGTATCCAATCTCGAATGATTGAGACTTTGCCTAATCTAGTTCTAGAGGCTTTTCCCATGGCCTATGACATTGACGTCTCTAAGTGTTGGACAAAGAATGTAGACACTAAAACGATTAAAGCCTTTTTTGAGGTCGACTTTAAAGAAAAGTCCATACATGATACCACTTCTATAAAAAAGGTGGGCTATGCCATCTTAACTAAAAATGAAGAGGTTGCTGGTGAAGATATGTGGGATGCAAAAGATTTTAAAGTTGAAGGCCACTCCATGGCTTTTTCAAAGGGACTTGCCCTGTAGGTATTCTAACCATTCACAGACTTGCATCGGTCAATTTTTAGTTGAAAAAACAGCTATAAACGTTGTTAAAAAGGCCTTTCAAAAACATTTAACATCTTCTGTGTCTTAACATGTCTAAGTTTGTTCAAATCTCTCCAGAAGGTGAGTTCTATTCAAATGGAAACAAAATAGATGATACAGATTTTTGCTCATCTTTAATCAAAAGTCTACGCTTAGAAAAAAATGTGTGTATGGCCTACCTAAAGGGTGATCCTATTACCGTAGAGTCTAAATCACACCCCTTGGTTGTTCAAAGTGTAGAGCATTCAAACAATCAGAGTCTTCTCTTAAGATACAATTATGGATTTACTGAAGAGTTTGAGCTTACCAGTTCATCTAAGCTTTTCATAGATGATTGGATGAGGCTTTGTGGTAGATCTAAAAATGATGTTCCTTTTGTCTTTTCATCGCATGCACAAGCTTTTTTCTTAACTAAAATTGTTGAGCCACTTTCTGCTGATGCTTTTATGTTTAAGGGCGAGGAAATTGAACTTGATGAGTGGTACAAATCTGAACCCTCAGTGGAAAAAGAGTCCTTTTGGTCTAACAGGTATAAGGAGTCACACACTCCTTGGGACTTAAGCACTCACCACCCATCAATTGATTGGGTGGTACCAAGGTTAAAACTTTCAAAATCAAAAGTTTTGGTGGCAGGTTCTGGAAAAGGTCATGATGCCGCCAAATTTAAAAGCCTTGGACATGAGGTTACAGGGGTAGATTTTAGCTTGGATGCCGTGAATGAGGCTAAAAGGCTTTATCCTGATGTTCATTTTGAATGTGAAGACATTTTTACTCGAAATTTAGATTCTAAATTTGATGTTGTGTTTGAGCACACTCTTTTTTGTGCCATCTCACCAGCAAAAAGAGGCCAGCTCATTAAAAGCTGGCTTAGACAACTTAGGGATGACGCTTGTCTAATTGGTGTTTTTAATGTTTCTTCAAAGCAAGACGGACCACCGTTTGGACTAACAGAGTGGGAGTTAGAGCAGCTTTTATCCCCTTACTTTATTATTAATTTTTGGGGCAGACTTAGAGATAAAGAGAGCCCTAGATCAGGAAAAGAGCTTTTTATTCAGGCTCAAAAAAGAAAAGGATTCTAATATGAAAACAGAAGATCAAAGTTTTAACTACCTTAAAGATTATAAAGAGCTTTTATTTACAACCCCTGAGGCTTTTTTAGAATTTACAATTGATAAAGAAAAAACAAAAGTAGTTAGTCGCTACACAGTTTATCGAAGTGTAAAAGTAGCAGATGCAAACTTATTTTTAAATGGTGAAGCCATTGAGTTTATTTCACTTAAAGTTGATGGCGCTGATTGGTCTGATTACAGTTTGTCTGACAAAGGTATTGAGATTCAAAATCTACCTGAAAAAGATGCATTTGAAATTGAAATTTCTAATTATAACTTTCCTGTTAAAAATACAGCACTTGATGGTCTTTACGTGAGTGGTCCTATACTTTGTACGCAGTGTGAACCTATGGGATTTAGAAGAATCTGTTACTCAATTGACCGTCCGGACAATATGGTAAAAGTGAAAACAAAAATCAATGGGGATAAAAAAGCATTTCCTTTTATGCTTAGCAATGGAAATAAGATTGAAGAGACTCAAGATTCAGTTGTTTGGGAAGATCCATTCCCAAAACCTCTTTATCTTTTTGCACTTGTTGCTGGAGAACTCTCTGAAATTTCTGACACCTTCACTACAGGTAGCGGTAGAAACGTAGATTTAAAATTTTACTGTGATCCAGGAGCTGAACACAAATGTGATTTTGCCATTGAAAGTTTAAAAAAGGCTATGAAGTGGGACGAAGATCGTTTCGGTTTAGAGTATGATTTAGATCTTTATATGGTAGTGGCCGTGGACTCATTTAATATGGGTGCCATGGAGAACAAAGGGTTAAATATTTTTAATTCGGCTTTGGTTTTAGCAGATGCAAAGACAGCAACAGATACGGACTATCACCGCATAGAGAGTGTTATAGGACATGAGTACTTTCATAATTGGACGGGTAATAGAGTCACACTAAAAAACTGGTTTCAGCTCACTTTAAAAGAGGGGTTAACAGTTTTTAGAGATCAAGAGTTTTCAGGAGATCTTAATGACTCTAGTGTTGAGCGCATTGATATGGTTCAAATGTTAAAAGAAAGACAGTTTCCAGAAGATGCAAGTGCTCTAGCTCACCCTATTAGGCCTGAAAAGTTTAAAGAGATGAACAACTTCTACACTGCAACTGTATATGAAAAAGGTGCTGAAGTGATTCGTATGTTTCACACACTTTTAGGTGAAGAAAAGTTTCAAAAAGCTATGAGCATTTACTTTAAAGAGTTTGATGGAAAGGCTATAACGACAGAAGATTTTATCGACACAATGTGTGCTGCAGACTCTAGAATTGATAAAAGCTTAATAACTAGGTGGTATAAAACCCCTGGAACACCACATGTAGAAATCAAAGAGGACTACAGTAAAGAGAATAAAACTCTAAGAATCGATTTTACACAAAGTAATAAAAAAGCCGAAGAGCTTAAGCTTGGTTTTACAGAAACCTACGTGCCTATAAAGTTTCAAGTGATTCAAAAAAGCAGTGTTGCAATTGATCAAGCTAAAGCAACTTTAAAAGAGCAAAAATTTTTAGACGATGGTGTTTTTATACTCTCAGAAAAACAAGATCAGTTGTTTTTTACTAACGTTGATGAAGATTACCAGGTGTCTTACTTTCAAGATTTTTCAGCTCCTGTGACTTACTCTGTTCAAAGTGATAGGAGAGATCTAGCTAAGCTATCGTTAAATGATTCAAACTCTTTTAATGTGTACAACAGTCTTCAGGCATCAGCCCTTGATTATGTAGATTCTAAAAGAAAAGAGCATTTGATGGCATTAGAAAATGTATTTAAAAATGACTCTTTGAGTATGCTTATGAGATCACATCTTTTAAAGCCACTAACCTTTAACGCCATTATTGAAGGTCTTGATACTTTTGACCCTAAAGAAGTGAATCAAAAGGTTAGTATGTATAAGTTAGCTGTAGGGGAGTCTTTAGGAGCTTTGTTTTTAGATTTTTGTAAAAGTAATGCTCTTAAGCCTTTTGTTTACAGCTTAGGTGAAAAGGGTCATAGGGCTTTATTCTTTAGAGTTCTAGATTATCTTTTATCTTCAAAATCTTTTAGAAAAGAGGCTGAAGATATTTTAAAAAGCACCTATGAAGCTTCTGACAACATGACAACGTCTAATCATTGTTTAAGTCTTTCGCAGTCTCATCAGACTGAAAATGGCAAAGAGATTGTAGAATCCTTTTATAAAAGCTACAGCAGTAATGGTCTAACCTTACAAAAATGGATAAGTTCATATCTAAATACTCCGAATATCAATGAAGGCTTAAAGAGAGTTAGTGAAGTTGAAGCTTTAGAAAACTACTCTAAAAAAGTTCCAAATTTTGTAAGATCTTTGTGGGGAAGTTTTATCAAAAACTCAAACCTCATTCATGCAGATGACGGCGAAGGTTACAAAAAAGCCTTATCAGCCATATACGATATAGATTCTATTAACCCGCAGATGTCTTCTGGGATGATGAAGGGCTTAAGTTTTGCGTCGCGCTTGAAAGGCCCCTCTCGCGAGGATATGCTTAAAGCACTAGAAGGTTTCAACAGCGATCAAGATAAGTTTTCTAATCACTTAAATGAGACCTTTCAAAGCATCTATCAAGAAATGGGGAGATCGTAAAAGTGGCTGTAAGTGTTGAAGTGAAAAAACCAATTAGGTTTTTCTTTTTTTTCGGTTTGTTTTTAGTTTTTATTCTTTTTGGGGTTAAAGCCTGTAATGACAGAAGAACTGAACAAGAAGTTGCAGAAATTGAAGAGATATTAAATGACTATGACAATGAGCTCATTCCTTCAAGAATAGCGCCTAATGATAAAGATATAAGTGACTCTAAATCTGAGTCTAAAAACGCAAAAGAATCAGGTGAAAGTGATAAAAAGTTATCTTCTAAGAAAAGCTTAGAAGACTCTAATGATAATGAGCTAAGCTTATTTTCTTCAAAGAAACCGACTAAGTTAAAAGTTGATAGATCTAAGGCAAAAGCTGTTATTCAGGTGCGTTCAAAAAAAGACAACACCACCAAATCGGAATCTACATTAAAAAGTGCTGATAAGAGTGAGAAAAAAACCTTGAGTGATGTTGTCACGACTTCTAAAGATCTAAATAAACCTTCAAACTCGAATAGTAGTGGAGGTTCTAAAATTAGAGTTAGTGTAGATGGTGAACCTTATAAGCTAAACGCTATATCTCTTGCAAAGCTTAAAGGGGCAGTAAAGCTTTATCCAAAGCCTGATAGAGTTGAAATTCAGATCTTTTCTCAAGACACTCAAAAGCGATCTTCTGTAGTTAGGCAAGCAGAGATTAAATCTACTTTAATTAGATTAGGCCTACCTACAAATACAAAAATAGACTTTAAGACTTTAGATAAAGTCGGCTTTGCAGATGTTGTATTTTATTAAATAAGTTTTTTTAAATTATCTTGGAGGCTTAATAAATTTAGGCTTCTCATTAAAGTTGTAGTACTTCTCAGTATTAAATTCAAACTTTGTGTGCTTTCTAATAAAGTAGGCGTAATACAAAATGCCTTTACTCAGTCTATTAACAACCAGATCTTTATAAGCTTCAAAAGATTTTTTAGGATCATCTCGTCCAGTTTCTTTATCAATTTTTAGTAAGATCGGAACGTGAGCGTGTGAATCTAATGTTAGCTCAATAAGTAGTTCAATAAGTTTTTTATCTTTTGAATCTTTCAAAAATTTTGGCCACATTTTTAAAGCTTTTTTATAGGCTTTATTTTGCATATTCGTATCTTTGTAAAGGTAAAGACCATAAGTCATTGTCTCTTCAAAGTAGTGGTGAAGGCCTTCTTGACCAGTAAGTTGACCGTCATAGTTTTCTGAAGTGTGAAGCGGTACGGCTAAATCTGCTATGTAATGTCCTGATACTCCAACAAGTGTGAGCCATTTTTCTTGGAGTGCATTTTTTTCTTCTAAATAAGATTTTTTTTTCTTGTCTGTAGTATTTTTATCTTTTTTGAAGAGTCTATCTTTTTTTATTATGTCATTTGTGATTTCAGATATTTTTTGATCAAGCTCTTGTAACCTCCACCAGGAACGGCCCTTACCAGCAGGGATATCAGGATGAAGTTTATTAAATTCCTTTCTTTTTAGTGTGAATAGGTCTTGTCCTTTAGACCAAAACTTGTCTCCAAATTTTCTTCTAAACGCTTCGATATTAAAAAAATGATTTGTGAATTCAGATTTAAATGTTTTGGGACGCTTCCAAATCAAATCAGGAACATTACAGTAGTAGGCAAGGTCTGTACTGTTTTGTTTTAAAAACACTAACGCTGGTTTTTCATAACTCGCTAAATAGGCCCCGCTTTCGCAGACTAAGGCATGTCCACGTTTTCCCCATGCAAAAGCACTGTTGGTAGGGGTTATAGCTGCAAAGGCTGTGGATATAAGGCTTAGAAGTAAGAGTCTTTTTTTCATAGGCTAAGGAGTTAGCATTTTTTATTATGTCTGAAAACTCAAAAAATATTTTTTAGAATATTTCTCAATTGATCGGTCTCTTCTGCCCAGTAATTGTATTTGCCAAAGTCTGGAAAAATAATTTTAAAAGAAGGGTCTTTCCAGCGTCTTAAAATCCAGGCCGAATAGTAAATCATTCTTAAGGCTCTAAAAGGCTCTAGAAGCATTAAACTAGAGTCTTTGAAGGCTCTAAATTCTTTGTATCCCTCTAAAAAGGCATCTTTGTGCTTTTGATCTTGTCCCAAAAACAGCATCCAAAAGTCATACACCGGTGGGCCTGTGCAAAAGTCATCAAAATCTACAAAGAAAAACTCTTTTGGTCCACTTAAAGGATCAGTTTGTAAGAGGTTTCCTTTGTGGCAGTCCCCATGAATTCTAATAAAGGTCTCTTGTTCTAACAGCTCCTCTATGTGGTCAAAAATATCATTGGCAATTCCAATGTACTCTTCTCTGATTTCAGGAGACAGTATAGATTCAATTAAAGAGAGGCTTTTATCTCCGTAGGTTTTAATGTCTAATCTCGGACGGTGAATAGATTGTTTCTGGGCTCCTACATTATGAAGACGAGCAAGTAAGCGCCCAATACTTTTCATTTCTAAAAAATTTAGCTCTTGAGGGGATCTGCCTTTTTGTTTCGGAAAAAGGGCTGCGATTATATCTTCCATAAAAAAGATACTCTTTCCAGAATTTAGCTTTAAGGCTCCTACAGCTGGTAGCCCTTGCTCTTTTAGCTCACTTAAAAACTCGTGCTCTTCTAAGACTGCCTCAGCACTCCACCTTTGTGGTCTGTAAAACTTAGCTACTAATTGCGAGTCTTGATAGTCTTCTTTTAAGTCTTTGTCTAATTCAACAGAAAAAACACGGTTCTCATAAGAGTTCAGTTGGAGAAAACGACCGTTTAATGCAAAGCCTTGTTTTTCAATTGAATCTAGAGCTTTTTCAGGAGTTAAACTATAATATTGATCAGGGGAGCTCATCTGGGCCACACTAGGTTAGCATATTTCAGATGTCCAAGTAAAAAAGAGCAGATTCTAAATTTTTTGAACAAAAGGGATTAGACACTTAGTCTAGTTTCGTTTCAAAATAAGACATAAACAAAGTAAAATCTCATCTTAAGTCGTAGGCAAAATACGCCGATACTAATAAAAGCGAGGGATCTCATAATGATAAATAAATTCTTAAAAACGTCTAAAGCTAAAACAGGTGTCACAGTCTTTGCTCTTATGCTTGTTCTTATTTTTATTGGTCTTAATTTTCAAAATTGCTCTAATATGACTTCATCTAGTTTTGGAGATTCATCATCTACTGGTGTAGGTGGTACAGAGATTATCAATCCAGTAACTGGTGGTGATGATGACGATGATGATGACAGCGTTAACACTGGAACTGAGACAGGCTCAATTACTGCTGTTTTTAGCGCAGGTGATGAGTACACGGGACAAGCACTGATTTCTGTTGATTCTTTTGTAGATACGTTTGTTACAAGCCTCGGGTATAGAAATTTTGAATTTTCAAAAGCAATAGCTATTGCGCAAAACGGATTAGGTTACGCGAGTCTTACAGACATTAATAATGATGATGAAGCTGAACGTATGGCTTTAGAATCTTGCAACCTAATCACTAACTTGCCATGTGCACTTATTGTTACTGGTAACCAATTTGTCATTAACAGCACAGATATTTCAAATAACTTAGAGTATATACTTCCTGATTTAAACGGTATGGATTTTAACAGAGTAGCAATTCCTTTAACGACAACTTCAGTCAGAAATGGCCAGGTTGTTACAGATTATATCAATGCGGCTGTTACAAAGGCTGCGGCAGTTTCTGTAACAGGTGGTTTTTATCCAAGCTATTCTTTAACAGATGAGCTTAGTGAAGCAGAAGCTAGAAGGATGGCTGTTCAGCAGTGTGAAATGCTATCAGCACTTAGCCCGTGTATTCTTTATTCTGTAAATAATGAAGTTGTATTTGATCCAAGTAACTGGGTAAAGCGAACACTTGTAAATTATACGAACAACAATGTGCGTGCAATTACTCCTCCAGGATCTAGAGATTCTACATTAGTAACTATTGGAGAACGTTTAGATTCACTTTCAAACACTGAAAAGTATGCCATAAGTATTACACCAAATGGTTTCGGATACATCTCTGTTTCTGAGAGTTTACAAGACGCTCAACAACGCTCATTATCTAATTGTGTAAATGGCGCTCATAACTCACAATGTATTGGTTATGCCGACAGTGAAGGGGTAAAAATGGCTCCAGAAAAAACACAAGCACGGCTGAGATATTCAGAGCTTTATTGTAAAACAGTGCGCTTCAGTTGTAACGATCACAGAACTGTTGGGTGTCCTGCTGGAAGCTATTGGGTTCAAGATCCAAATACACTTGCTGCAGAAATTGCTCCTTGTAATTGATTTTTGTTTGAGTGGCTCTCAAGCGTTGAGGGTCAGGAATAAGACTCAGTCATACTCTTGTTAGATAAATAAATTACAGTTTATAAAGACACTAAATACTATTTATACGACATTTTGGCTTAGCCTAGAACATTAATTCTAATGTCCATCATTTTTTTGTTATGTTAATGTTAAGTTTAAATTCGAATTAATATAGAGATCTTAAAGTCCTTGTGTAGACTATGTTATAATTATTTCTTTTACATAGTAAAAATATCTTATATTTCACCTTACTTTCAAAAAGAGCTTGTCCTTTCTTATTCTGTTGTAAGCAGATATATTTAAATAGAAGTGCGTTTTGTACTTTTATTTTAACAGGGGGAACAATAAGTGTTAAAAAAAATATCGATTTTAGGTTTGGGTGGAAGTTGTATTAAAATGTCAATTGCAATGCTTTTAATGATGTTACTGTCTTTAAATGTATCAGCAGGTGAAGAGGAGAATTATGTTCTTCTTGATAACGGTGAAGAGGTTTTACTCATTGATGTAGATAAACATGAGTCTTTAAACGATCGTAAAAATGTAAATCAAAATTTACAAACTCGAGTTAGAAATCTAGAACAGGCTGTTAGAGCTCTTCAAAAGCGAATCTATAATTTAGAAGGCATAGATAATGAGCCTCAATCAAAAAGATACACCTGTCAGTTTAGATCATGCAGACAGTCAACAAGTATACACAATGCTAATAGACGTAACTGTAATTTCTATAATATGTGGAGAGACGACAGCTTAAGAACTTGGGGAAGAAACACTCAAGAGGCCGAACAAAATGTTGTTGAAGCTATAAATAAGAGTAGTGACATTAAACATCACGTTTCAAATAGTATTTCTTGTCGTAGAGGATAATAAATTTATACAACGTCGACTAAGTTTAATGTCAATAATTGATGAAATGAGTTGGCGTTTATACAAAATCTCAACACCTTTGCTTAACCAAGAAAAGGTGTTGATTTCTTCAAGGGTTTCACCACCAACTAAATACTCCTTATCTTGAATTTCTAGCTGTTTCTTGTGTATTAATTCTATAAAGGTTTGCATGTTCAGTAGAAGTTTAAGTTGTCTTACATTTAATCTATATAAAACCCTCATGATTGAAGATTTTGCATCTTCATGAGTAAAGTTTTGTTCATTTAACACTCCGATATGACTGTCTAAAGATGTAAGAGCATTTGCACTGTTTAAAGCATAATCTAGATCTTTTTGTTCTAAATCAAAACTCTCATTCAGAAGTTCAGTTAAAAACTCAATTTTTTTGTTTTCAGATTGTTCTAAAGAAAATGTTTGTGAAAAAGCTGAGACTGAAAAAACTGTAGAAAATAAAAATATTGAATAAATAGTTTTCATATAATTGTCTTTACATAACCTAAAGCGAAATCAAATGAGTTTTTATGTATCTGTAATATTTGTATTTAAATAGAGTTAGTTTATATAAAGAGTGTTCGCTTCATATAACTAATACAGTTTT
>JALZUR010000005.1 GCA_023301025.1 Bdellovibrionales bacterium
ATAAAATACCTTTAGTTAAAAAAGTAAATCCTAATCTCCAAGATTACGTCACTGATAAGTCAATGTCTGCAATGTTCGGTGAAATCAAAGTGCAAGAGAATATGATTCGAAAAAGTCCAGCAGATAGAACTTCTGCTATACTTAAAAAAGTTTTTTCTTACGCAGACTCCAAAAAATAAGCTATGAGTCCAGAGCGGTACACAAATTTTAATTAAATTAAACAACTATTATTTTGTTTTCTTACACCCAACCCAATCAGATGACAGTTCTTCTGATTCTAGCATTTTAACTTTAGTGCTCTTGATCTTGTCTTTTAAAAGACTATCTTTTGGCACTATAAAAGGGGCGTTGTAGCCATCATCTATAAGTTCAACGAGTTCAGTTTTAACATCAAATCTGTCCCAGTCTGTGCAAATTACAGTATCTGCAAGGCTTACTGATTTCATGAACGAGCTTTCAGGGTTTGCTACATTGTACAAACGACTCCATAAACTTGTTTCATCGCTAGTGTCTCCAAGATTGTTGATTCTGTAACTTTCTTTTTTGGCTTCTGGAGTACTCGTATTAAAGTACGTCCACGCTCTTTTTAAATTTAATAATAACTTTGCCACACTTTGAGCAAAAAGTGATTCACCACCTTTTCTAGTTACATACACAACATTTTCACATTCTGCTGCTTTAAGTAATAGAACGGGGTGTAGATCAGGCCATCCACCGGCAGAATATGCTTCAATTTTCTCTTTGATTTTAAAAGGTTGAAGTGGCGCAAGCCCTGGTTCTGCAGGCGAAAAGCTTAAAGCTTTTAACCAGCTGGCAGAGCCAAGAGAAATAAATTTTGAGCTTTTAGCATCAGCAGTAAAGTCTAAAGACTGAGAGCCAACATTAAAGGGTTTTTTAAAGTTTTGCTCAATAGTATTAAGTTGTTCATTAGGTCCCCAGTACCCAAAGCGAATATCATTTGGGTCCTCTATCTTAAAATCTTTTGCCGCGCCAATATCTAAATGATCATGGTACCGAACCATGGTAGTCTTGGCATTTTCAAATGCAGAGTTTGTGAGAACAGAAGTGCTTGGAAAAGATGGTATTACTTCACCAATAGTATTGTAAACAACGTTATCTTTAGGCCAGTTGTGCTCTTGTGAAAAGAAACTCACATAAGTAGTTTTAAGAAACTCCTGACACTCTGGTGCATCTGTTATAAGCTGTTGCCAACTTATTCCAATTTGTTTTTGTAAACACCTGTTTACAAGTTTATCAAAAGCACTTGAAGTTTTATTGCTCCATGTCGAGCCAGATAAAAATGTCGCCACACGGCCAACAGATTTAGCAAAATCAGAAAAATTAATCAGCCCCTGTCTAAAGAATATAAAAGGATTATTTTCAGCATTAAAAGTACCAAAAGCTTTTAATGCTTGATATAACTCTTCAGCATAAAATTTATAATGATTAAACTGTTCTTCATCAAAGAAATCATCTTTTTTAGACGTACTTAACTGCAGTGTTAAGTCCAAGTATGGCTGAGTTGTTCCGATACCTAGAGATTGTAAGTTTAATAAGACTGATAAAATTTGTTCTTTTCTCCCTAAGAGTTGCTCTGAATTTTTTAAATCTGAAATTTGACTAAGTACTTCAATATCTAAGTCTTGGATATTTGCTTGAAGTCCTTTGATGTATTGAAGAAGGTCTACTGATTCTTGAGCTTGAGGTGAGGTTGCAATGGTAATGGCCATACCATGAAGAGCTTTAATCAAAAAAGATGCTCGATGGTTTTTTTCTTTTTCAGAAGCCTCTTTAATCCAAGGGTTTGAGGCAATGCTTTCAAGCAAGAAGCCTGAGACAGCTGCCGAGCTTCCACCTGATTGTGCTTTTGGAAGGCCAATAGTTTCAACTAATCGAGCTAAGGCTCCCCAATGAGCTGGTTGTGCTTCTCCATTTCCTCTTAAAGCAAGGCAATAGTCTGTGCTTGAGTGCGACGGTGTTGATAATAGTATTAAAAAGCAAAGCCAAAAAATTTTCGTCATTGAGCGCTCCTATGTCGATTGCATACTGTGCTGTACACCACTTAATGGCATTAAAAAATTTATTTGTAAAATAGATTGGCTCTATAAAGAAAATGGTTGCGGGAGAGGGATTTGAACCCCCGACCTTCGGGTTATGAGCCCGACGAGCTACCAGGCTGCTCCATCCCGCGCCAAGAGATGTGAAGATGTCTTAAGGGTTGTCCCTTGTCAACACTGGCTGTGCATTTCTTTTTATAATGCTATCTTTGTGAACTTTTTTTGTTTTGTTGCCTTTTGAGTAGTGGTGATGACAGTTTTTAGAACAGGTTTGATTTGAAGAATCATTTTTTATGCAAGTTACACAAACGCCATAACTGTCAGCTCTACACTGAAGACATGTAAAGGGAGTTTTTTCTGTGGGCTGTCCGCAATGCACACATAAAGCATATAGGCTTGATGGTTTTAAATCTTGATCTAAAGACACTCTGTGATCAAAAACAAAACACTCACCTCTAAACTCTTCATTTGGGTACTCTTTAATGTAGTTTAAAATGCCGCCATCAAGTTGATAAACCTCATTAAAGCCTTGTTCTATCATTTCCAAAGAGGCCTTCTCACACCGTATTCCACCAGTACAAAACATATAAACAGGTTCATTTTTTTTAAGCTCTTTTTTCTCTTCTTGCTTTTTAATAAGTTCTGGAAACTCTGTAAACTTGTTCATTCTTAAGTTTTTAGAACCTTTAAACGAGCCCATTTGAAATTCAAAATCATTTCTTACATCAAGAATCTGGGTATTTGTTTCGTCTTGAAGTCTTTCGTGCCATTCTTTTGGACTTATATGTTTAACACCATTTGGTGTTTTAGTTTTGGGACTGATCTTTGTATCACCTAAAGTAACAATCTCACTTCTTAGTTTAACCTTCATTCGCCTGAAAGGGTGAAGTTCAGTTGTATAACTATCTTTAAAATTTATAGGTGATTTAGAAATTGAGGTTAAATGTTCTTTTAGAGAGGTTAGCTTGTTAAGACTTGCAAGTGTTCCATTAAAGCCTTCTTGTGAAACAATAATAAGACCTTTTATTTGGTTATCTTTACACCAGTTTTCTAAATTTTTAGCATGCTCCGAGATTAGTAAATCATTAGGCCAATCAAAGAATTGATAAAATGTTGTAACATAATAATTCTGTTGTCTTTTAGGTTGCTCTGTCATAAAAAAGGCATAACAAGTTAAAGTTTCATCATCAATAGTTGGAGAACAAAAATGTTTACCCCTTTAAAAATTAAAAACCTTACTAAATGTTACGGTGACTTTAAAGCTGTTGATGATGTTTCATTTGAATTAAAGCAGGGTGAAATCTTTGGACTTCTAGGGCCTAACGGTGCAGGTAAAACAACACTTATTTCTTGCTTGGTAACGCTTGAGAAGCCAAATGAAGGATTAATACAAATCTGTGAAAAAGAGTTAAGTAAGGCCGCTGATGTTAAAAAAGCAAAGTCTGATTTAGGTTATGTTCCTCAAGAAGTCATTAACCATGGATATTTCACTACACGAGAAATTTTAAAATTCTACTCTGGCTATTTAGGAATTTTAAAAAATGATGACAGAATTGATTATCTATTAGAAAGGCTTTCACTTTATGAACACAGAAATAAAAAGGTAAAGCAGCTAAGTGGTGGCATGAAGAGACGATTGATGATTGCTAAGTCTTTGGTGCACAGTCCAAAACTTCTTTTGTTAGATGAACCAACAGCTGGCGTTGATATTGAATTAAGAAATAGCCTTTGGGATTTTGTTAAAGAGCTTAAAAAAGAAAAAACGACTATTTTATTAACCACTCATTATCTAGAAGAAGCTGAAGAGCTTTGTGATAGAATAGGAGTGATTGATAAAGGTAAACTATTAAAAATTGATGAAACATCTAAATTAATTTCAGAACTTACTTTTAGAAAAATGCATATTAAACTAAAAGACAGCCCAAAAAATTTAAAAGAATCGGACTACTTAAAGTCTGTTAATGATAAAGACATCGTAATTGAGTTTCCTTCACAATTAACAGTAGGTCAGGTTATGACTTCAGTTGGTATCGATCTAAATAATGTTGTTGATTTGCAGTTAAAAGAAGGCTCTTTAGAAGATGCTTTTTTAAAAATTCTTAATCATAACGCAATGTCTATTGGTAAAAGTTCAAACAAAAATACAAACCAAAATTTGACAGGAGCTTTATAAATGTCATCCATGTCTAAAAAAGTGAGCACCAGAAATTTAAAGTTCACTCCCTTTTTAACTCTTTTTTGGAAAGAGATAAGAAGATTTATGAAAGTTTCTGTTCAAACAGTTGTGACCCCTGCAATCAATTCGGCCCTTTATCTTATTATTTTTGGTGTCAGTCTAGGGGCAAGTATAGATACCGGCTATGAAGTTTCGTACTTGGCTTTTTTAATTTCAGGCCTAGTGATGATGAGTTGTTTAAATAATTCGTTTCAAAATACGGCCTCTTCGATTGTCAGTGGTAAGTTTAGCGGTGACTTAGAGGATTTAAAAGTTGTACCTTTGGGGCTTCAACAGATTGTGTGGGCCATGTCTTTAGGAGCTATAACTAGAGGGCTAATGGTCTCAACAGTTAATCTTATTGTTGGTCAAAGCTTTTATTACTACTACCACTCAGAGTTTTTCCCTATTCACTCACCACTTCTTTTGTGTTTCTTTTTGCTGATTGGTGCTTTGGTTTATGCAAAGCTTGGAATGTTTGTGGCTTTTTTAGCAAAGTCTTTTGATCAAATGAGCGCTGTTACAGCTTTTATACTTCAGCCTCTATCTTTTTTAGGTGGAGTCTTTTTCAGTTTAAATAACCTAAGCCCATTTTGGCAAAAGGTGTCTTTATATAATCCTGTTCTGTACTTTATAAATGGTGTTAGGCATGCAACCCTCGGAGCCTCAGATGTTAGTCTAAATTCGGCAGTTGTTGTAAGTCTTGTGAGTCTTGTTGTAAGTCATCTTTTAGTGCTTTTTGTCTTAACTCGTAGTCATTTTAAGCGTTGGTAGATAAGGATTAGGCTTGAGAGACAAAATGCTCATGTTACAAAAGTTATATAACCATATATTTGAGGTTTAAAATGTTTGAAAATCTATCTAGTAAAATTTTAAGTTCTATATCTAGCTTAAGAAAATCTGAAATCACAGAAAAGCATTTAGAAGCTGTATTAAAAGACATTCGTATGGCGCTGCTTGAGGCAGATGTTAACTTTTTAGTTGTGAAGTCTTTTATTGAGCGTGTTAAACAAAAGGCAATTGGTGAAGAGCTTTTAAAAAGTATTTCTCCTGATCAGCAATTTACAAAAATAGTTTATGATGAACTTGTTTCTGTTCTTGGTGGTGAGTCTTTTTATGTAGACGTTAAAAAAGATCCCTCTTTTTTAATGCTTGTGGGGCTTCAAGGTGTTGGTAAAACGACCACTGCTGGAAAACTTTCTGTTTTTTTAAAAAAGAAGTTTCAAAAAAAAGTAGCTTTAGTTCCTTTAGATCTTCAACGTCCAGCAGCAGTTGATCAATTAAAAACCTTAGCAAAACAAATTGATGCTCCTTGTTTTGAGTCTGACTTAGCTTTGAGTCCTAAAGAAAATTTTAATAATGCGAAAATTTGGGGAGCCAAAAACGATATTGAAGTTTTTATTTTAGATACGGCTGGGCGTCTTCAAATTGATGAAGCTCTTATGCAGGAGCTTAAAGTTTTAAAAGAGCTTTCAAACCCTAATGAAATTCTATTAGTCTCTGATGCAATGCTTGGACAACAGTCTGTAAATGTTGCTGATGGTTTTCATAAGTCTTTAGGCTTAACGGGTTTAGTGCTTACAAAATTTGATGGTGATGCAAGGGGTGGAGCTGCTTTAAGTATTAAGGAGACTACAGGAGTTCCTATAAAATTTATTGGTACTGGAGAAAAACTTTCTGCCTTAGAGGTATTTCATCCAGATAGACTTGCTGGTAGAATTCTTGATCGTGGAGACGTGGTCTCTTTAGTTGAAAAAGCACAAGAGGTAGTGGATCAAAAAGATGCTGAAGCCACAGCAAAAAAGATGGCAAAGGGTCAGTTTACGGTTGAGGACTTTTTATCACAGCTTAAGACTATGAAAAAAATGGGAGGACTAACATCAATTATGGGCATGCTCCCTGGTGCTGGTCAGATGATGAAGCAGATGAAAAACATGTCTCCCCCTGAGGATGAGATGAAGAAAATTGAAGCTATTATTAGCTCAATGACTCTTAAAGAACGTAAAAATCATAAGATTCTTAATGGCTCTAGACGATTAAGAATCGCAAAAGGATCAGGAACTCGCGTTCAAGATGTGAATAAGTTTGTTAAGCAATTTGAGCAAAGTCAGAAGATGATGACTCAAATGATGAAGATGATGGGCTCAAAAGGTGGCAGGGGAGCAGGTCCATTCTCAAAGATGCCTTTTTAGCTTGATTTACAAGTCACGGTAATGTAACTCTCATACATTATTAACTTCACCAAATATGGAGCTTATAAGTTATGGTAGTTATAAGGTTATCTCGCCAAGGTTCAACACACAGCCCTAAATACAGAGTGGCTGTAGCAGATTCAAGACGTGCAGCTAGCAAAAAATACATTGAGATTGTTGGCAGATACAATCCTTTGGCTAGAGGACAAGAGAAGAAGATTGAATTAGACTTAAATAAGATTAATGAGTGGATTAAAAAGGGTGCTCAGCCGTCGGATACTGTTAAATCTTTGATTAAGAAGTTTGAACAGCATAAGACAGCATAGTAGAGTCCACTTATGTGATTATGACCCTATTTGAGGGCGTTACAGGAGAGACAAATGTCAGATACAGCAGATCTAAAAGAACTCGTAGAGTTTATGGCCAAATCTTTAGTCGATAATCCTGATGATGTTCAGGTGACTGAAGTTCCAGGTGAGCAAACCACAGTCTATGAACTGAAGGTTTCTAAAGAAGACCTTGGCAAAGTTATAGGTAAGCAAGGCAGAACAGCTCATTCAATGAGAACTATTCTGACCGCTGCAAGTACTAAGATGCAGAGACGAACAGCTTTAGAGATTATCGAATAGTCTAATCCTTGAGTTCTTCTTGTTTCTTAAAATTATTTTTTTATATATTAAATCACTCTCTTAAATGAAACTTCTTGAGATTGGGTATATAAAAAAGCCTAAAGGCTTAAAAGGAGAACTTATAGCTGTCCTACATGATAGAGACGGATCTTTTATAAGTTCTAATTCCAAAGTTTATATTGATGTAAACACAGAATACACAGTTCAAACATTTAAGTCTTATAAAGATGCTTTTATTCTAAAGCTTGATTCTATTGATGATAGAAATCAATCAGACCTGTTTAAAGGTAAAAAGATTTACATTACAAAAGATTTTGCTGCGTCGCTAAACACTGAAAGTGAAATTTTCTTAGCCACACTCATTGATTATAAGGTTTTTAACAACAGTCTTTTAATCGGAAAACTTGTGGGCTTTTTAAACACTAAAGCTCATGACATTATACAAGTTGAAACACCTGATCCCGATATCGAAAATAAAAAAAGTCAAAAATCTTTAAAGGTTGATGAAGACCCTTTATTGTCTATGTTAGAACTTCCATGGGTGAGTCAATTTATTCAAAGCGTGGATCATGACAAAAAAGAGATTTTTTTAGATGTCCCTGTGGATCTTTTAGATCCTGATTTTTTATCAACGAGCAAAAAGTCATGAAAATAGGAGTCGTTAGTCTTTTTCCTGGAGCATTTGACTATCTTCTAGATTCCAAAAAATCAGGGCTAGTTGGAGAGCTTTTAAAATTAAATGATAATTTTTTTATTGAAGACCTAAGGCATTATGGTTTAGGTAGGCATCAGGTTGTGGACAGCTCCCCTTATGGTGGTGGAGACGGAATGATCTTTAGGCCTGAGCCTTTAGAGGAGGCCTTTGTTTCTTTATCAAAAAAAATGGGTGTAGATTTAGATCAAAGCCATAAGATCTACTTTACACCTGTTGGGACGACTTGGACGCAAAAAAGTGTTGAGGCTCTTTTATCTAAACACCAAAAGCAGCCTGAGTCCTTTAACTTGATTCTTTTGTGTGGTCGATATGGTGGTGTGGATCAAAGGTTTATCGATCAATATATTAATGAATGCATCTCTTTAGGTCGTTTTATCTTAAACGGAGGGGAGCTTCCGGCTCTCAGTTATTTAGAATCTATATTAAGAGTTTTACCTAAAACTTTAGGCAACCAAAACTCAGCCTTAAATGACTCTTTTTCGTCTGGTTTAGAAGGTGCTTTAGAGCCAGCTTCATACTCTAGGCCATCAGAATGGAGTGATGAAAAAGTTCCTGAGGTACTTGTTTCTGGTGATCACAAAAGAATTAAAGAGTTTAAGCTTAATTTAAGTAAAAAACTGACTCTTAATTGGTATGAGAATGAAATTAAGACACTAAAAGCTGAGCTAGCTGATGTTATGAACAGTATTCAGAAATAAGCTTAATTTCTAGAAAAACTCTATTTAAGCCAAAAATTTTAACCTATAAGCCTCAGAGATTATTATCTTAGGGTTGACCTTAAAGCCCATTCAAAGCTATAAAACCACTTTAGTTTAGAGTTAAGGTGGACACATATGAATTTTGCAGAAAAAGCGGCAAGCTTATTTATTACGAAAACTAATCATCCAAGTTTTAAAGCTGGGGACACTGTTAGTGTTCGAGTAAAAATCAGAGAGGGTGAAAAAGAAAGAATTCAGGTTTTTAAAGGCAACGTCATCAAAGTTCAAGGCTCTGGTTCTGCAAGAACATTCACTGTTAGAAAAATGTCTGGTCAGTTTGGTGTTGAAAGAACATGGCCTTTATCTTGTCCTTCAATTGAAAAAGTTGAGCTTGTAGCCACTGGTAAAGTAAGACGTTCTAAAATCTTCTACATTAGAGCTCTTAAAGGTCGTGCTGCACGTATTCAATCTGAAATGGTTGTAGCAGAGAAAACTGTCAAAAAGAAAAAAGAGAAAAAAGTTAAAGCCACGAAAGAGGCTTCGAAAGTAGCTTCAGCTGCAAACAAAGAAAACGCTTAGTACGCAGTGATTAAGATTGGTGTAGATGAGGTTGGAAGAGGATGTCTCTTTGGACCTGTTGTGTCTGCTGCAGTTATTTTAAAAGACGATGTATCTCATCTTGGTTTAACTGATTCTAAAAAGCTAAGTTCAAAAAAAAGAGACTTCATATATGAATCTCTTTATAAAGATAATCACATAATATCAGTTGGTTTAGCCAGTCCAAAAGAGATTGATGAGATCAATATTCTTCAGGCATCTTTGCTTTCTATGAAAAGAGCGGTTCTTGATCTTGATATAGAATTAGGCAAAAACACACCTTTATTTGTTGATGGTCTGTTTAAAATTCCGGATATGGACCCTTTAATTCCACAATACCCCTTAGTAAAGGGAGAGCTTAAAGAAGCCTGTATTGCAGCAGCTTCCGTAGTAGCAAAAGTCTATAGAGATAGGCTTATAGACTCTATGGAGGCTGAGTATCCTGGCTATGGAATCAAAAATCACAAAGGATATCCCACAAAAGAGCATAAGTTGGCTTTGTCAAAGCTGGGACCAAGCACACAGCATAGAACCTCTTTTAAAGGCGTATCAATCTAGAAGTCTTAGAGAAAAAGGAATTTTAGGCGAACGGCTGTGTTTATGTTTTTTCTACAAAAAAACTAAAGTAAAATTATTTTCAAAAAATATAAGAACCCCATACGGTGAGATAGATCTAATATTTATAGATCAGTACAACAACTTATTTTTTATAGAAGTTAAGATGGTCTTAGGGTTTAGAGAGTCATCACAAATTTGGTCTCATAGGCAACGATTGAGATTTTTAAAATCCATCGACTACATTTCTAAAAAAGAGAAACGCAATGTTAAAGATTATGGGCTTTTTATAATATTTAAAAGTAGACTTTCGTATATATGCTCTACAGATATATTTTTTTAAGTAATAGGCTTGGTCTAGATTTTAAAAGTCTAAGAGGTGTAAGTCTAATAAGTGTTAGACCAAAAGATAAATATATTTGATAGTATCTTTATAATGCAAAAAAAAACTATTTTTTTATTCCGAGGTCTCACCAGAGAAAAAAGGCACTGGGGAAATTTTTATAATGATTTAAAAGAAGCTCTTTTTCCACACAATGTTGTATGTTTAGATCTTCCTGGTTTTGGTGACAAAAACAATATTGAATCACCGAGCAATATCAAAGACATAGCAGGTTTAGTTCTAAAATACCCTGAGTTTGAGCTATATAAAAATACTGATTTTGTACTTGTTGGTTTGTCCTTAGGAGCTATGGTTTCTTTAGAGCTATCAGTTTTAAAGCCTGAGACCTTTAATTCAGTAGTAGTTATAAATACATCTCAAAGGTTTAAGACAAGTTTTTATAAAAGAATAAAACTTAGTTACTTAGTTCCGTTTATTTTTATGTATCTTTTCAATCTAAAAAAGATAAGAGAAAAATTAATATTTAAAAGCACTCTTAATAAAGTTAATGATCGAGCACTTATACAAAAATGGTGTAAATACTATGATGAAAAGCCATTTACGTTTAAGTCTGCTGTAAATCAAAGCCTTGCTGGGGCTAGGTTTAGTTTAGAAAATCAGTTGTCAGATTTAAAAGACGTCAGGGGTTTAGTTTTGCTTAGTGAAAAAGATAAACTTGTTCACCCAGATAACAGTAAAATTTTAGCAGAACTTCTTAATTGGCCAAAGTGTATAAACTCTGATACAGGTCATGATCTGCCTGTAGATGACACACCTTGGACAACTAAAAAAATAAAGGACTTTGTTGGAGTTAAAAGCAGTTGAGTTAAATATTGAGTAAAGATTTTTTTAAAGTGTTGTCTGGGCCAAAATTAAAGAAAAGATTTACACTGTAGCCAAGACCTCTATCAGCACTATTGTTGATTTCAAATAAATCAAGTTTCAACCCCCAGCAGTTGCCTCTTGGAGTAAATAAAAAGTGAGTCTCCCAACCTAAGTGTTCACGATTTAATAAAGAATAACCAATGCGTCCTGAAAATTTAAAAACTGGAAATTCCCAGCTTAATGAAAAGTATAAATCCTGAGTTCTATTGTCTGTGAGTCTTCCTTCTTCATCCACAGTGAAAAAGTCAGTGTAACCTACAGAGAAAAACTTCCCAGGCCTAATTTTAAACCTATTTCTTGTTGAAATATTTGTTTGGCCTGCACGGTAAAAGTATGAGGCTTGCGTTAGATTTGTGTAGTATTTTGTTTTTAATTTAAAGGTTCCATCTAGATTTGACCAAGGATCTGGGGTGTCCGAAAGCCTGGCGTTTCTGAAATCATAGGACTGTTTTAATTTAAAGTAAAAAGGTTGGTCGTAATAAGTCACATCATCTTGTTCTTTTTTTTGAATGATGAGGTTTGTTAAATGAAGTTCTGCAACTTCAGCTCTAAAGAATCTATCGTGGTAATCAAATTGAATACCATGTCTGAAATTAAAAAAATCAGTATCCGTCACAGGTTGAAATTGTCTATGATAGGGAAGTGATCCTTGAGAATCAAAAAACACATTGTCACTTCTATTAATATTAGTTCCAAGCTTTGTTATAAGTTTTGGAATAAACTTATGTTTATATTTGTCATTATAAACAGCTGAAAATTCTGCTTCAAAAGTATTTGAAAATTGAAGGTATCTTGAAAACGCAAAGTTTGAAAAGTCTTGACCATTTTCGAGTTTTGAATCTGCAATGTTGAATTTATAATAAGCGTCTCTGTAACTCACTTCTGGTGTGACTTTTAATAGCTGTTTGATCTTAAAAGGTGCAGAAATCAGAGCATTTAATCTTAGCCTGTGGCCAGATCTGAGTAAGTCAGTATTGGGGTCAAACCTGCCGTCTCCACCTTTGATCAATGAAAGCTTTGGTGCAAGAGAGCTATTAGTATCTTCAATAATGTCATCAAAAGATCTGCCATTTCTAAAAAAATTTGTATATTGAAGATCTGTTTGTGCCAAAAGACGATCTTTCCATAATGGTGTTTTTGAGATGGAGTAGCGAATGTCAGGAAGTTTTTGAATAGAAGAGTTGTCTGTTTCAAAAGGATCTTCAACCAGAAGGTTTGTGTGATGCACGATTTCTGCTGAAACAAATTTATTTTTTTTAAATTTACTTATAGAAAATGAGTTCCTTAATGAGGGCTCTGCTTGTCCATTTGTTTCATTAATAAAATCATTTAAGTACTCTCGCTCTCTTAAAAGTGTGACTTCAGATTTTTGTACAAAGTCATTTGGAAGTTCAAAGTAATTTTTAAAATTAAAAAACCACCGTGAGGTAGAGAGTTTATCAGAGTTTATATTTAAGTAAGTTAGATCTTTCATTAATGCTGTTTTTACATTCATCCAACTTTTTGATGATAGCCATTGCCTGTACTCTAAGTGAAGCTTTGCTCCGTTAAAATCAATTATGTTCTCATCAAGTTCACTTCCTAAATAAACCATAGGACTTAAAGTTAAGTCACTATGTGGGTTTATAGCCCAGAAGTAGGGCTGCTGAATCTCTGTCCCTGTAGTACCTGTTGATCTTCCGATAGAGAAGGGTATTAAGCCAGTTTTTCTTCTTGTGTTTATGGGAAACTTTATATGAGGTATGGGTAAAACACTTTGATTTAATAACTGAAAAACCCCGCCTTTGATTTCAATATACTTTTGAATATTTGTTTTTATTTTTTTACCTTTGATTTTCCAAGCCGGAGGGCAAGTTATACATGTAGTAAACTGTGCGTTGTGAGCTAGAAAAGTTGTGTCATCAAGTTTATCTAAACTCTCAGCTTCAAGTAAAAGCTGACCCGAAGTAACTCTGACATTCTTGATATCACCTTTTTGTGTTTTGTAATTTAGATTCGCCTCTTCTGCTTGAATAAATATATCTTGGTTTTCAATTTGAACATTTCCCTTTAAATAGGCTGTGTTTTTTTTCTTAAACACAGTGGCCTCTTTTGCAGTGACTTCATAGTTGTTAAAAACAATTCTAACATTACCTTTAAGTTCCGCAGACTCCTCAATTAGATTTGCATTTATAAAATCTGCGCTGTAGTAGATGAGCTGATTTAAATCCTCTTTGTAGGGAAGTAGCTTTTTTTCAAGTGAAAAGGACTCTAAGCTGTAGAGTATTGAAAGTATATAAAAGAGTTTTAGGCTTATCTTTTGCATGTTTTAAGTACAAAAGACTACCTGTCTTTAGTCTAAGTATCAATTTTAAACCGAGCTATAAGTCTTAAAAAAGACCCGATTCTAGAGCTTTAACATTGTGCCTCTAAACGTGCATTTGATACTCTCTATAGAGGATTTGTACTTAAGGGGAGAAGACTTATGATTGCAAAAATAAGCTGGTATGGAGAAGTTATGATTGTCGCTCTTGAGGGGAATCTAAGTTTTGAAACAGTTTCTGAGTTTCAAAAAAAAGCAGCTAGGCACTTTTCACAAAACAAAGTGATTTTCTCCTTAAAAAATCTAGATTTTGTCGGCTCTACAGGAGTAAAAGATTTTGTAAACTTTATGATGGAGCTTTCTAACAAAAATCCTTTTGGTCTAGGTGTGGCTGAGGCAAAAAGTGAATTTGAGATACTTTTAGCACCTCATACAGGGCACTCTCTTGTGCTTTTTAAAACGCTTGATATGGCTAAAAGGTTCTTTAGTCTAGGTCACCTTGAGTTTGAAGAGTCATTAGATGAGATTACGCCTACAAACCCAAATAATATCAAAATAATCAAATAGTCTTTTTTAGTCATATACAATTTTAATGCTCTTAAGTTGAGTTTTTAAGGCACCGAAAAATAGACTATGAACACTTTAAATATCGTCTTAATTTTCTTATTTTCTGTAAATGTAAATGCGACTGAATTGGGAGATGGATCCAATTCACAATCTGAAACAAATGTGTCTTCGGACCTTTCAAATCTTCCTGTTAGAAAAGATATTAATAAATGTTCAGCTAAAGCTTTAGAGCAGAGGCAAAAAAAGCAAGATTTATGTTTCACTCGTTTTAAAGAGATTGGTGTAGAGCAGGCTATTGAGCCTCACGAAATTATACAAGCACGGTCATGTGAAAAGATTGAAAAGACATCCGAATATTTAAGTGGTTGTGGAGACTTTATAAAAGCTATACCTGGTGAAACTTTAGAAGGAATACAGGCTATTTTTGGAATTGGAAAATTTGATGATGAGATAAAAAACAGTTGTGGTGAGAGGCCTAGATACCCTGCAGCTACACTTGGAAGAAGAAGAACAAGAGGCGGGTTAACAGCTAAGCAAAGAGCAGCTGTTTCTGAGTATCGAAGAAAGGACAACAGCTTTACAAGATGTAAGAATAAAATTATTAAAGAACAAACAGCTATTGAAGTTGCTAATGCAGATAAGATAAAAAGTTTTAAAAAAACATGTCAGTCACAAGTTAAAGGACGAGCTCAAAAAAGAAGATTAGCTAGAACAGGACTTCCACATATTATTGGACCTTGTATGATTAAGCTTGCTGAGTCATCTGGTTGTGATGCATGTGTAAAAGAGCTTTCAAAAATTCCTTTTGGAACAGCTTTAATAGAAAGCACTCTAGAGTCGCTAAGAAAGTATAAAGGGTTTTCTTGTTACAATAAAAAAACTCAAGGTGAGATGGCTTGTGCTGCAATCGCAACAGCTGTAGGTATTCCTTTTGCAGGAGCTGGTGCTACTAAACTTGCAAGTTTAGCAAGTAAAATTCCTAAAGCTTTTGATAAGGCTACAGATGTAGCTAGTGCACAAAAAAAAGCTACAGAAGGGCTTTCAAAAACAACAGAAAGCGTTTTAGGTAATAGTATAGTTCAACAAAATATAAAACTTTCTGATCTTCCGGCTGTAAAAAATGGTAAAGTAACAGTTTATGAGCTTAAAGTTAATGGTGTTTTAGAAGATGTTGAAAGACTTGTAAGGGCTACTGATGAACTAAAAAAGATAGGAAAAGACACTCTTACTCCCGAACAAAGCAGTGCAGTCCTTAAAGCACATAATGTTGGGTCTAAAAGAGGTGCTGGTTTCGGTCAGTATACAAAAGCTGAAAGAACTGAGAAAAGAAACATTTTACGAAATGTTGGTTTTTCAAAAGATGAAGTTGATCTGCTTATGGACAAAGGTTATGCAGGCTTTTTAAGTACAGGAAATATAAGAAAACCTACTAAAGGCAGTAGAGGCTTTGTTAGACCGCAAGGTTATAAAAGTCAGTACACAGATTATGACATTGACGACAATTTGATTAGACTTAAAGGTTATGAAAAAACTTTAAAGAATGATCCAAAAACTCCAAACAATGCTCGATTGCTTGGTGAATCTATTGCAGTAGATAATTTAATGAAGAGCGGTAATGAGATCACCCCAGAAGTACAAAGTTTATTTAAAAGAGAACTTGATAATAATCTTGAACTTCTTGATAAGCCTATTAGTGAAACAAAGCTTCCGTACTCAGTGGATTCTAAAAATATCGTAGATGCGTATGTTGATTATGCTGCAACTTTACCAAATGGAGCTCAAAGACAGCAGCAAATTTCTAAAGCTTTAGAATATAAGCTAAAAGCAAGTAAAAGGTTGGATGCCACTGATTATGCTGAATATTTTAAGAGTCTTCGCTCATATCATGATAGTGCGAAGAGCACTTTCTCAAAAGAAAGGATAAAAGCCGAGCTTGAACTTATGCATGAAGTGGCTAAGTCTAATGGATGGGGTATGAATTATTTTGGTCTACCAAGATAAAACTTGATAAGAAGTAAATTTATACTGAAAATAGTAAGTATAGACCCATTATTAAAAGTTATAAATTATAATCAAAATCTGTAAAAGGCTCCACAGCTTTTTTGAAAGCTCTTTCTAAAGCATGTGTTGCTTTTTTGTCGCGGTCATTTTGCTTTTCAGTAATATTTGTAAGTTGCGTGAATAAAAACTTAAGACGTTGTTTAGTCTCTTCGTGCATTGTGGAAGTGTTTTTAAGTTTATTTTCCATCTCAGTAATTTGTGAGCTTAAACTGTCATTGAGTTTTTCAATACCATCAGTCTTCTTTGTTTTTTCTTCCCAAAGGGCTCGAAGATTTAGTGCTTCTTCTTGAGCTGTGAGGTTTGCACTTTTAAAGTTTCTGAATTCAGCTTGAGTTTTTGACCACTGTTTTTTTATGTCGTGATTTTCCATTTTAATACGACTGCTTTCATTTTTTATGTGAGTGAGTTGAATTAAAATATCTTCTTTTTCTTCTTGCGCGTTTTTAAAAGAGAACTCTTTCTCTTTTTTTAAGTCTTCAATTCTATTTAAAAGTTCAGTTCTTTCGATTTGCTCTTTTCTAAGAATACGGTTTCTGTCAGACAAGACAATGTTTTCATTTTTAATATCTTCAAGCTTAAGTTCTAACTCTTTTTTTTGAGTTGCATGAGTGTCTTTTAGAGTTGTGATCTGTAGTTTAAAATCTTTTGCAAGAGCTTGAATATGTCTAGTTGCCTCTCCAAGTTTTGAAAGGACACTTCTCTTATCATTATTTTCTTGTTCTACTTTTTTCTTTTCTTCTAAGAGTTTTTGTGAAAGCAAGTCTCTTTCTGGAAGGTACTCTTCAGTAACTCTTTTTTTAATCTTTTTATATTCAATACTCATTGCTTGAAGAGGCATAAGCTGGTCGCTTAGTTTCTGTATCTCTTCTTTGCTCTCTTTTCTTTCATAATCTAGATGAGCTCTTAAGCGAGTAAATTTCTCGTTGTATGTTTTTATTTGTGTGATGGAGTGACGATCTTTTTCTCTGTAAATGGCAATTTGATCTTTTGCAGACTGAAATCTCTCTTCATAGTGAGAGTGAGCTTTTTTAAACCTGGCTATGGTTTTTTCTAAATCAATATTTTTTTTAAGGGATACGTGAAGTCTGGCTGAAAGATCTTGGTTGTGGTTTACGACACTTTGAACACTTGAAGCACCGTTATGCTCTGAGAACTCTCTGCTTTCAGAATTGTAAGTGTTAGCGGTTGAATCTACTGATCTATTTTTATTTTTTTCCACACCCTAAGTCTCCTATTACTAAGTCTGGGGGATAATGAGGCTTTGTGTCAAACCTTACTTAAGTGCTTTGAAAAACTTTATCTTTAAGCAGGTTTTATGAGGTCATTAAAGGCTTTCAACAGCTCTTTTGAGCAACATAAAGTTAGCTCCAGCAGGAAGCTTCTTATTGTTAAGATATATACTAGGAGTCCCTTGAACTTTGGCTTTTTTGGCTAAAATAGAGGAGTCTAATAAAGTTTTTTCAGCTTCATCTGAAGAAACGCAGCTTTCAAGCTCTCCTGAATCTATTTTTAAAAATTTTGCCATTCTTGAGACTAAGCCTGAGTTGTTGCCGCTTCGTGCTGTATTAATGTATGAGCCCTGATTTTCAAAAATTTCATCATGCATTTGCGCTGCAGAGTCTTTAAGTTTACCTGCACAGTAAACACCTTTTGCAAGTGTGCAGGTGAAGCCAGGTCCACTGTACTTCTTGTCCATTGAGGCATTGCAAGAAGCATCTAGTGGGTAAACGTAGAAGGCAAATTCTACATCTTTAAAGTAGCTAAAAAAAGAGTTTAGGGTTTTGTGAGCGGCGGCACAGTGGGAGCACATAAAATCTGCAAACTCCACAAGTTTATACTTTGCACCTTCATTAACTGTAAAGAGAGGTTTTGTTTTGTTGTAATCTTCAGTGTTTAAAAGAACTTCCCCTACCTTCCAATTGTTAAGAGCGTTTTCATAGGTTAATTCAAGCTTTTTTGGGCTGTACTCGTTTTTGATTAACTTATGAGAAAAAAGTGACAAGAGTGGTATGCTTATTAAAAGACCTAAAAATGTTTTATCAAGAGCCAAGGCCTTAAGTGATAAGAGTGGAGTTTTGTAAAAAATAAATGTCAGGCCAAATATCAAAAGTGATAGTATGTAGAGGCTTGAACAGAAAATGCATATCTTTTTAACTATAAAAAATGAAACAAAAGCAAGTGATAAACTGGCTATCAGACTTAAAATCGAGCTTGTAAAAAAGAAGCCGTACCATCTATTTTTTCTAATATCTTCAACACTTGAGTTAAATGAAAAACCTAAAAGCCCAATAAGCATTATAAGGTTTAAGAACACACCTAAAAGTGCATTAGGTATGCCTAAAGTTTTAGAGTATTTACTTAAGGCTACAGAATCGCAATTAAAAAGCTCATTGATGTTGCAGATAGATTCACCTAAACCAGCCCCGTAGTTCACAGAATAAAACTGTTTAGTTAAATAGGCTTGAATGCAAACTGAAATTATTAAAAATAAAGCTAATAAGTATATTTTTTTTGTCATGCTTGTATGATAATTTTAAGTACGGGAATGATCAACCAAATGCTTTTAATTATGATCATTAAGTATAAATTATGACAAAAAAGTGGTTAGAAACAAGGCGTTCATATCTTAAAAAATTAAAATCCCAAGTGGAACTTATGTCAGGTGCTGAGGATCCTAGTATTTTAAGCTATTCTAAGTCGAACAAAGATCTGTACAAAAGAGTCTGGGACTCTTCTTCTGAAGATGATTTTTATAAAAGTTTATTAACATCTTCTATCGTTTTATGTGGAGACTTTCACAGTTCACCTTCGGTAAAAAGATTTTATATTCGTTTTTTTGAAAAACTTGTTCTAACAAAAAAACATCAAATTGTAGTTGCCTTAGAGTGTTTTAGACACGATCAACAAGAAAATTTAGATTTATGGCTTGGTGGTAGAATTGTTGAAGAGTCTTTTTTAGAAAGAGTGAACTGGCAGGAGACATGGGGCTTTGATTGGCAGGGCTATAAAGCTTTAATTCTTAAGCTTCATCAGCTTGGGGTTAAACTTGTCTGTATCAATCACAGCGATGAAAATTTTAACGAAAGAGATCGTAAAATTGCAAAATCTCTTTTAGAAGTTAAAAATAGCTACGCACAAAAAAAGACACCAGATGTGACAAGTGAGACGCCTGATACTTTACTTTTTTGTTTGATTGGACAGCACCACTTGGGACCTGAAAACCTATTTAAAAGTATAAAGTCTTTTGAGTCTAAAGTGGGATTAATTACACTTCACCTTGACCCTGAAGATCTTTACTTTGATGTGGGTCATTTAACACATCTTGAAGAGGTGCTTGTTCTGAATCATAAAGAGCATTTTTCATTTTTTAGTAGTCCCCCTTGGGTGCACCTTCAAAATCACTTGATGTTTCTAGAAGAGTATTTAGATGAATACGAAGAAGAAAGGGGTTTTCACCCTGATCTAACTAGAATCAGAGATTATGATTTGGTTGTTTATGATTACATAAAGTTAATGTGTAAAGATTTAAGCATAAGTGTTGAGGATTTAAAGCGAGTTGAAGTGTCTTCAATTGATGAGTATCAAGTTGAAGGAGAGGACTGTCCTGACGATGATAAGCTTTTAGAGTGGATGCAGCCTTTGCTAGATTCAGAAACCTCATTCTATTGGCCTGAGCAAAAAGAGGGTATCATGGTAGTGAGCTCCCTTAACCATGCTGCAAGTGTTGCAGGAAAAAGTATTCATGCTCAAATGATGGGTTTAACGAGTTTACCCTGGGGGGAGCTTGATTCTTTTAAAGTTTGGTCTTGGCTTGAAGCTATTGGTTATTTTTTGAGTAAATTTATAAACCCCAGAAGGTCTCCTGTTTCTAGCCAAAACCTTGCAGCCTTTTTAAAAGCACGTTTGGGGGCTGAGTCTTCTAGGAAAATCATGAACTTTTTGGTTCAGGGCAGGGTTGCTGAACTTAAAGGGCATAAGACTCAAAGCTCAGAAGACAGTTTGACGTGGAATGAGTTAATTTACGCGTCGCGTCTTAAAGGCTCTCTGGTAGGTGAAAGACTTTTTGAGTTATACTTAGAGGGTGATTTTAAGGCAGAGACTTTAAAGAACTATATGTCACTGTCTGTAAGAGATAAAGAGTACTTTGAGCCTCTTTATGACTTAGTTTTAGAGCGATTGAACTTAAACTTAAAATCATAACGAGTTTGAAGATTTAAGAAGGGTGATGATGAATAGATGGTACATTTCAGTTCAATCAAAGGCGAGAGGGCCTTTTTCTGATGGTCAGATTAGAAAAAAGATTCAAATAGGGGAGCTAGTACCTGAAACCCTGATTTATAGAGAGGGAGATTTAGATTGGCGCCCTCTTAGTCAGCAGAGTTTATGGAGCCCACTGCTAAATGAAGATTTTTTACATACATATGAACCTGAACAAAACTCTAAGATTTGGGTCTTACTTGTTGAAAATCCTTTAAAAAAATCAGACTTTCAGCAGCAGGGGCCTTTTAGACAGTCTGAAGTAGTTGAAATGTATGACTCTGGTGAAGTACAGCCTACAGATTATGTATGGCGACCGGGAATGGAGAAGTGGTTAGGTCTAAAAAATATGCCAGAGCTTGTTCTTTCAAGAAAGCCTGCCGTTAATTTTAATAGCAATAAGACAGCATCTACGGTTGAAGCAAAAGACTTAGAAGATAGATCTAGAACACTTTTAAATAAAGGCGATAAGACTTCTAAAAAAGTACAATTTCACTATGAGTCCTCTTCAGATGTTCCTGTTTTTATTAGCACCTATAGCTTACCAGAAGTTGAAGAGCATACGATTGAGAGTCTGAAACCTCCTACAAGAAGCTATGAACCTGACGCTATCGGGATGCTTCCACTGATTTCTGTTAAAAAAGAAAAAAATAGAGATCTAATGATCAAGCTTTCACTGGCGCTAGTCTTAGTATCATTTCTTCTTTTATTAGCTTTAGTCATTAGCAGGGTTGATTATAACAACTCTTCATTTTCGACTTTAAAGACGAAGACACAAAGTCTTTTTAACTCTATGTTTACTCAAACATTTACTGGAAGCTATCTTATGATAAGCCCTTCACTTATTGATAAAAAACTTATTGGTTTTCAAACAGATGCAAGTGTTGGTAGTAAAGTTGAAGTGTCAGTGTTAAACTCAGATGGAAAAAAAATTCGCTTAAAGAACTCTTTAGACACATCAGCTATTGTAGCAATTGATCCTAAGGGCAGGGCAATATTTGACATTAGTCGGTTTAGGTTAAAGGGCTTTCAAAAGTACACACTTTTTGCAAAAATGGGTGGACTAAAAGCTAAAAAAAGTGTTCTTTATGTTCCCTAACACTTAAGGTCTTTTAAAATGCTAACTAAACATAAAGAAAATCTTGCTTTAAAAATTGCTCCACTGTTTCCAGACTCTTTTTCTAAAGAAACTGTTCTTGGTTTGTTTGAAAAGCCAAAAAGCAAGGATCATGGTCATCTTAGTCTCCCAGTATTTAGACTCTCAAAAGAGCTAAAAAAAAACCCTGCAGAAATTTCAAAAGAGCTTTCTAATAAAATTTCTGATTTAAAAATTAAAGAGATTTTAAAAGTTGATTCTGTTTCGGGCTTTATAAACTTTACTTGGACTTCGGATTTTTTAAATGATGTTTTAAGATCGTTTATAGAACAAAAAAACTTGGGCTATTCAAGTAGGTACAAAGGTAAAAAGCTTATTATAGATTACTCAAGTCCTAACGTTGCTAAACCCATGCATGTGGGTCATTTAAGAGCAACTGTTATTGGGCAAGCTGTAAGAAACTTAGCAGAGACTCAAGGCTATGAAGTCATTGGGTTAAATCACCTTGGTGATTGGGGCGTTCAGTATGGAAAGCTTGCTTGGGCTTACGGTGAGTGGGGTAAGAACTATGACTTTGAAAACAAAGCTTTTGAATCATTGTATGCTTTGTATGTAAAGTTTCATGTAGAAGTTGAAAAAAGACCTGAGATACTTGAGGAAGGATCAAAAACGTTTAAAAGACTTGAAGAAGGGGATGAACATCTAAAAGACCTTTGGAAAATGTTTATTGATATCTCTTTAAAAGAGTATAATAAAACTTGGGCACGTCTTGGTGTAAAGCATGATCTAGTTAGGGGCGAGAGTTTTTACTCAGATCGTTTAGCTTCTGTAGTTGAAGAGCTTGATGAAAAAAAGCTTTTAACTTTAAGTGAAGGAGCTAAAGTTGTAGAACTTGATGAAAAACGTCCACCCTGTTTAATCACTAAGAGTGATGGTGCTTCTTTGTATGCAACTAGAGATATCGCCAGTGCTCAGTACAGAATGATTGAACTTGGCTGTGATGTTAACCTCTATGTTGTTGGGCAAGAGCAAAAACTACACTTTTCACAAGTGTTCTCAGTTTTAGAAAAGATGAACTACTCGTGGGCAAATGAGTGCCATCATATAGCATTCGGAATGTATAGATTTAAAAATCAAGGAAAAATGTCTTCTAGAAAAGGACAGGTGATCTCATTAAATGAAGTTTTAAATCAAGCAGTTGAGATGGTTAAAAAAAGAATTGAAGAAAAAAATCCAGACTTAAAAGATAAAGACACTGTTGCTGAAACTGTTGGAGTTGGTGCTGTTGTGTTTAACGATCTATTAAATGATAGGGTTAAAGATGTCGAGTTTGATTGGGATAAGCTTACAGATTTTGAAGGAGATAGTGGTCCATACATTCAGTACAGTGCTGTGAGGTCAAAAAGTTTACTTAAAAAATCTGGTGCCAAAGGTTACAATGCTGTGGTTGATTTAACTGAGCCTAGTGAAATTGCTTTGATCAATCATCTTCTTGACTATGAAAATATTTTATCTCTTTCGTTTAAGAGTTTTAAGCCTAACTACCTTGCTAATTATTTATTGGATCTATCAAAATCCTTTTCAAGCTTTTACGGCAAGTGCCCAATTTTATCGGCTAAGACTGAAGAGCTAAAACAAACAAGACTCCACTTAGTGGAGTCTTACTTAAAGGTTTTAACTCTAGGACTTAGTGTTTTAAATATCAAAGTCCCTGATGAGATGTGACTAGTGATGAATTATATCGTGTACTACACCATTTGCAATGGCGTTTATTAAAACTAAAGCAATGTTTTCTTCAAAAGATAGACCAGAAGAGTTTGAAGCATTTGAGTAGTCATAGTAAACAACACCATTTAGAGTGTATAAGTTTCTGTCATTTCTATCGATACAAATAATTCTATATCCATTGTCTTCATAGTTACGGTTGTTTGATTCATACTGAACAGGGTTACTGTTGTATCTTCCTTGATCTCTAGCATTTAGTATATCATTGTTACCGTTGTGACAGTTAGCTCCACCAGTAGTTGAAACACATGTGTTTGTTGTAAGACTCCAACCAAAACCACCTTCAAAATTTGATTGAGTACGAGTATTTACTTCTCTTGAACCATCTTGCCCAGCGATTCTTGCAGCCACTTGGCCTGATGGACAATTGTAATTTCCATTATTGAAATCAGGGTTGTTAACACTAGATTTACATTGTGTTCTGTTGTTAAGACTCAAGTACCACCTCTTATCCTCAAAGTCATAATATGAACCTTCAGTACAGGCTGGGTGAGTTGTTGCGCTTTTTTTATCTCCGCAAGCATTGAGAATTACTAAGCTTAAAAGTGCTAAAATAATTTTTTTCATAGTTTTTACCTCTACACTGATAAAGCAAGGGGCATGCCAAAAAAATAGTTTAATAAATTTTCTAATAGACTCTATAAAAGCAAAAATATGAACTACAACCAGCTGTATTGTGTTGTTTTAACAATTTTCGCTAAACCTGTGACAAAAACTGTCACCTCTGATTAAAGAAAAAAAAACCTGAGTCATTGTCTCAGGTTTTTAGTTAACGGTGCTTTATGATTTAAAAGCTTATAGATATAGGTGGGTGTAATTTGAAATTTGAATTGTTTAAAGCTTATTTAATGCTTTTTTTAACTTCATTATCTGTCTTCTTAACCTCTTCTGTCTTGGAATTTCCTAAAACAGCAGATGTAGCTTCAGTTAAATCGGCTACTAGTTTTTGGTACAAAGAACTTGTTATAAAGCCTTCAGAAAATGCAGCACATTTTATAGCTACATTGTCTTTCTTTTGAGTTTCAGTTAATTTTAGTTCTCCAGTTTCAGCGTAACCTTCAAAAGTTTTTGCAGTTTTGTAAGAAATTTCATAATTTTCAGTGTCAGATAAAGCAAACTCTATATAAGGCAAAATATTAAAGTGTGACTTACACGCTTCAATTCTTTTTTTCTGTAGTTCATTAAAATTAGTCGCATCAGCATTTGCAACTGAACTGAGTGATAGTAGAGTTATTAATAGTAAATTTATTTTCATAATTCTTTTCCGCCTTAAAATTTAAGAATCAGTTCTAACTGATACTTAAGAGATAAAGCAAAAAATATGCCAAAAATTAGTGTTTTACAGTTAAGACAAGTTTACCTGTTGTTTGACGACTCTGTATGAGTCTATGTGCTTCTCCGACATTTTCAAAATCAACTTCTGTTACAGGAATAGGTTTAATTTTACCTTCTAAAAGTAGTGAGTTTAGTCCATCAATACATTCTTTTATAAGATCTTTTTCATCTAAGAGGTAGCTGATGTTAAAGCCTACAACACCTTTATTAGTGGTTATAAAGTCCATTGGGTTAAACTTTGGAGTTTTAAAAAGTCCTAAAGCTGCTTTGAAGTAATTTAAGTTTCCTTTTTCTGATATAAAATCATGAGCACCGTAAACGATGAGTTTTCCGGTTGAACATAGATGCTTGTAAGATTCAGACACTGTTTTATATCCATTAGCATCAAAGATGGCGTTATAGCCCTTTGGCGAAAACTCCTTAGCTTTTATCCATAGATCTTGTGTAGATTTGTCAATAATCTCATCAGGTGAAAACTGCTCAAGGTACTTTCTTTTATGACTAGAGCCTATAACACCAACTGTGTAAAAGCCTTTAGCTTTACAAAGTTGAACAAGAGCAGAGCCCACGCCACCTGCGGCAGAATGAATTAGGACTCGAGATGATTTTGGTAAAAATACATGATGGTTTAGCGCATGAAAAGCTGTAAAAAAAACTGCTGCAAAGCCTGAAGCTTCGTTAATACTAAAGCCTTCAGGAATGGGCATGACTTGATCTTCAGGTACACAAACTTGTGTGGCGTAGGCGTTAAACCTAGTAAATGCTAAAACCTTTTGTCCAACTTTAAAGTTTTTAGTGCCTCCTCCAACTTTAATAACTTCACCTGAAACTTCAAAGCCAGGTGTTATAGGCCAACCAACGTATTTTTTAGCGCTTGAGTAAACACCAAGTCGTACACAAACGTCAGCAAAATTTACTCCAATAGCTTTAACTTTTATTAAAACCTCTTGTTCAGATGGTTTAAGGTCAGGGAAGTCTTTAATTATCAATTTGTCAAAAGAGCCAGGCCCTTCAACTACAACTTTTTGCATTGCTCAATCCTTTTAAGCTATTGTTTTTGTAATGATTCAACAATACTGGCACAGCCGCCACAGCCAGATCCTGCTTTTTCAGATCCACTTGTTTCATTAAGGATCTGGCCCTTAGTGACTGACATGCATCTACAAATAATTTCATCAGCATCGACAACTTTTTCGGTTGTGTATTTAATATTTGATGTTTCTGTATCATCTACAGCTTGAAAGTGTTCTACAACAATTTGACTTCTATCTACTCCAAGTTTTTTTAAGTCTTCAGTTATAGATGATATCATCTTAGGTGGTGCTACTAAATAATAAACAGTATCAGCTTTAGAGCTTTCAACAAGTCTTTCTAGATCTGAAAAACTAAGTCTATTTGATTTACTAAGATTTTTTTTGTTAGTGGTGTAGAACTCAACACTAAAAAAATCACTAAATTCTGAATGGATGTTTAGAAATTCGTCATAAAATAGAGGGCTTCCAGAAGTGCTTGATACTAGGTGTATAGGCCTTTTAAAAATTTTACTATCTGCATATTTTTGAATTACGCTTCTAATGGGTGTTATACCTACACCTCCAGCAATCATTACTGCAGGCTTATTGGCTCTAAAATTAAGACCAGCCGTCCCAGTTAATCTTTTCACTGAAATTGAAAAATCTGTACGATTCATAGAACTTAAGTAGTTTTTAAAAGCACTGTCAGATCTTCTATACACAAATTCTAAAAGTTGTGAATTAGGTCTGTTGGCTAAAGAAAACACGCGTGTTGCATTTTCAGGACTAAGCTCAGTATCTTGAAGTGTTAAAGATAGGGCATCTCCTGCCTCTAATGGGAAAAGATCTGGTCGCTCTAAAGTTAGTTTTATATATTCTGTGTTTTCTAAAGTTTCAATTGAATGAACCTTCATTAAAGCTTCAGTTTCTTTTGGTACTATATTAAATCCTTCTAAAGGACTTATAAAAAAGACTTTAAGAGACTCATTTCTAACTATGCTGTTGTTCATGATTTGATAGTCACGAAGATTTTCTTTTAAAGATTTTTTTACTAAAACTAGATCTTTTTTATCAACTGCAAAACCAAAATTTGCATGAAGATCCACAACAGTAAGACCTTTTATGTCAGATAAGATCTTATCACTTTCGGGTGTATCATAGGTTTCTGCACCTTTAAATAGATTATATTTTTTACGAATCAAGGTGTATAAAAATTTGTGATGTTTCACTTCAAAGTCTTCTAACTCGAAGGCTTTATCTCTGTCTTTTTTAGTCCAATCACCTATGTTTTTACGAACACCTTCTCTTTCTTGAATAAGTTCAAACATGGCTTGTTTGTCGAAACCTTTAAAAGCAGGAGCTTCGTCTACATCTTGAAGAGCAATTTCAGTTTCATAAATTTTCCTTAAAGATTTTAGTGGAACACTTTTTAGATAGTCTCTAATGAGAATCTCATACTGCACATGAATGTAGGTGAACTCTAAAAAAGTTAAAACAAAAGAATCAGGTTTTGAATTTGAGCTTGTACTTTTATCTCCAATTTCTTCTTTCAGTTTTTGCAGCATGACCTTTAAACGGTGATTGTAGTTGTCACCTTTTAAGTATTTATATAGACCACCGAATATTGCCTGATGTTTTATCTCATCTTTGATGAGTTCTAACACCCAACGTTGAGCACTGCCTTTGGAGTGTATGAAGAGCCAAATATAGGCCGATGCTGCATGCCACTCTGTATCGCTTCTAGATATTAAATGAAAGTATGCATCTTTCATACTAAAGGGATCTAAACCTTCATAGGCTGTAAAATCTTCCTCTCTTGTATCAACTTGGCCATTTGGATCAATTCTATTTGCAAGTTTTTGTAATACGCCTTCATGACGTGCCTCTTCGTCACACCACGGGTTAGAACAGTATTCAGGTGTTGGAACCTCATCTATTAGTTCTTCAATCTCTTTTCTAGAAAAGCCATCTAAACTTTCACCTCTATCCATAATTTTTTGTATGGACTGGGTAAAAGTTTTCCCCATAAATCTTGCAGCTTGAGGAGATAGGGCTTGAAGAGTGTGACCGCTATTATCAGAGTATGCTTTTATTGGGGCCTCAATTGCTTCAGCTAACCGAGCAACCTTAGCCCAGTCTTTAGGGCTAACTGCAACAATGTCATCGCTTGTTACAGATTCAAAATCACTTTTTTCTTCATCCCAACTTCTTAGAGACGATTCACTTAATCCAAAACGTAAATGACCTAAAAGATCAAAAACATGTTTATCTAAATTTGAAGGTGTAATTAAATCGTTTAACTGTGAGCTTGCAATAGCAAGGGAGTGTCTAAGATTTTTAAGTTGTGATCTTTTGTTTTGTTTACTCTCAGTAAGAGGTTTAGCTTTACTTTCTGCTACTAATGAGACGGTATTTTTTGATCTTGCAACAGTTTGAGACAGATACTCATTACATGTATTTGCGTATAAATTTTTAGTGGTAAACAGTAAACTTAAAAGGATTATTTTTTTTAAATAAGATTTATCAGTTAGCATTCGTAGTGTCCCCCCGGATTAGAGCAAATTCTGATAGTTATTAAGTCTTGTCAAATAGCTTAGACTTAAGCTCAAAACAGCTTAGTTTTTTAGATAAAAGCTATAAAGATTCTGAAAAATGATTGTTAAACAAGCTACAACTGTCATCTTTTTTGACAGTAAAGGCTTAAATCTTAGTCTCTTCTGCATGTCTATGGTATTTGGTTTGGCAAGCTTTTTGTATTGTATAGGATATGAAAAACCTAATTTTAACTGCCATTATTGTGCCTACGTTACTTATTCTTTCGGCCTGTTCTGATATTCAAGATCATAATCTTGTAGATAACAGTTCTGAGGTAGAGTTTTACGATCTTACTGGTGTCTATAGAACTGTGATTGAGCAAAATGCAGTAGTTCCTTCTGTGACTTCCATCCAGATCAACACTGGAATTAGTACAAATGATGCAAGTCTTCAGATGTTTAGAAATGGTTTAGGTTACAATGAGGTGCAGTTTTTTTCAGATCTTGATTTATTAGATTCGGCTGACTCAACATTTGGAAGAGAACTTAGCTTTACAGAACTCAGAGATGGTGAAATTAGTAAGAACAGTGTAAACTCTGAAGGTGTTTCAGAGCTTGATCTTTGTACGACAAGTAAATCATTAAATGACCTGTTACTAGAGTTTTATCACTGTATAGAGATCACTAAAGAATTAGACAGTGACATTTTAGACGGTAGATTGATGCTTCATATTTTAGATCAAGGTGTAGAACTTGCTCCTGTTGAAATTGAATACTCTTTATTTGAAAAAGATAGGCTTTCTGTTGATTACTTTGGAAATTGGAGTGGTGAAGTTACAAAGCAGAGTAATTACTTTTATGATTTAGAGCTTTTCTCAGGTAATGATTTTTTAATCACTTTTCAACCTGTAAATGTAGCAGATTATATTTTAAGACCCTATGATGTGAATCATACTGTTAAAATAGCAGATGAAACCTTTGTTTTTGAGCCTGTAAATCGTCCTTTATCTGAGCTTGAGCAAAATGCTAACCCCTTTGTAAACTTTGATTTTGTCTCAGAACAAGACGGCTCAAGGCGTATAAGATTTAATAGCAGTGTTGTAAGACTTGGTAGAATTGAGGGGAATATTCAATTAATTTTACCAAATGGAAGTACAGAGCTTTTGGCTACCTATTGGTTAGAAAAAAACTAGATTTAATTAAATAAATCACCGATAATTACAATAGTAATGAAGAAAAAAATGCCACTATTAATCTTTTGTTTAGTGACCCTTAGCTGTGGGCTAGTGTTTTCTATGATAAGCTCTACGCAGTCTTCACAGGATAAGGTCCTAGAGAGCAGAATAGAAGTTATCAAATCAAAGTTGGGTAGAGCAAAAGCTCTTAAGAAGAAGGCTTTGATGAAAGAACTGGCAGAGCTTGAAAATAAGCTTACAGAAAGTTCTAGCGCAGATCGTAAAGATTCAAAGTAAGTTATAAAGTCTTATAGGGTGCTTCTTATGACACCTAATAAGCTGACACCCAAAAAGCCAACGCCTTTAATGAAGCAGTATGCAGAGATAAAGCGTAACCACCCCAAAGATCTTTTACTGTTTAGAATGGGAGATTTTTATGAGCTTTTTGGTGATGATGCAAAAACAGCTTCTGATGTTTTGAATATTACACTTACTCAGAGAAATAAAAAATCAGGGGATGAAACATTGATGTGTGGATTTCCTCACCACTCAAAAGATGGGCCAATAAATAGGCTTTTAAGTGCTGGGTATTCCGTTGCTCTTTGTGATCAGCTTGAAGATGCAAAAGATGTTGCAAAAGGGTCAATTGTAAAAAGAGGAGTAACTCTCATTCTTTCTCCTGGTGTTGTTTATGATCCCTTTGGTTTAGATAGAGCGCAAACCCATGAAATTTTATGTTTTAACAGCAAAGAAGTTTCATGGCTTGAACCTTCTACTGGTCTTGCATTTTTTAAATCTGTTGAGTGCTTTACAGATATCTTGCAGATGGTTTTAAAGATAAATCCAAAAGAAATTGTAGTCTATGATGAAGAGCAAGCTTCAAAACTTAAAGATCTATATAAAGGCTCTATTGTTTTAGCAGCTGATCGTAGTTTCTTATCAACAGATTTTGAACCTAAAAACATGCTTATCAGTTATGTAAAAGGAATGCAGGGAGAGCATTCTCTTTTTGGTTTTGAAAACTGGGTAGAAGTTAAGACCACAGAATCTTTAAAGATGAATCTGCAATTTTTGAAACATCTTGAAGTTTTTGAGACAAATGAAGGCCACAAAGATAAATGTATTTTTAATGTGATTAAAAAAACAAAAACACCTGGAGGCTCAAGACTACTTAGGCGAATGCTTTCAAATCCTATAAAAGATAAAGATGTTCTTACCAAGCGTCAAAAAAATATTAAAGAATGGTATGAAGGATCATTTTCAGAGCTTGAAGATTTTAGAAGATCTCTTCATGAAATTGGTGACTTTGAAAGACGAGCTACTAGAGCGGGGCATTCTTTAGGTAAGCCCATTGATCTTTATCGACTAAAAAACTCACTTAAGGCTTTTGTGAATGCCTTTATGTGTGTACCAAGTAAAAATGTAGAACTTTCTAAAGCACTTAGTAATCTTGTAAGTAAATTAGACTCTGCTTTAGTAGATGATATTTCTTTGCTAAATGACTCTAAAGTTGGTGGTATTAAAAAAGCTTTTGATGAAAAGCTTGATGAATTTATTGATATATCTGTAGATTCTCAGAGGTTGGTTTTAGACCTTGAAGAAAGAGAGCGCTCGTTAACTGGCATAAACACTTTAAAAGTTCGTTTCAATTCTGTTTTTGGCTATTACATTGAAGTTACAAAGACTCACAAAGATAAAGTTCCTGAACGCTACATGAGAAAGCAAACTTTAACCAATGCTGAGAGGTACTCGACCGATGAGCTTTCAACGCTAGAAGAGAAAGTGATTAATGCAAAGTCAAAGCGTCTTCAGTTGGAAAAAGAGATATACAAACGATTAAAAGACTTGGTTCGATCTAATCTTGTTGAGTTGAAAAAATGTATTTTAATGTCTAATGAATCAGATCTTTACTCTTCAATGGCTTTTTTGATGCATGAAAAATCTTTTAGTCTTCCAAAGTTTTGTGATGAGAATCAACTTTTTATTAAAGCCGGATTTCACCCTGTTGTTTCTGATGACTTATCTTTAAAAGGTATAGGCTCTTTTGTTACCAATAATTTAAAAATTGATTCTGATAATAGACTTTTTTTAATAACGGGTCCTAATATGGCTGGTAAAAGTACGTTTATGCGAATGACTGTTCTTTGTGCTTACTTGGCTCAATGCGGACTTCCTGTACCGGCGGAAGAGGCTACACTTCCTATTTACAATGGACTTTTCACAAGAATTGGAGCTTCTGATGTTTTATCTGAAGGGCTCTCAACTTTTATGGTTGAGATGAAAGAAACTGCTGAGATTTTAAATGAAGCTGATCAAAGAAGTTTAATTGTCATGGATGAGATTGGAAGGGGGACTAGCAGCAGAGATGGTGAAGCGCTTGCCGAGAGTTTATTAAAGCATATAAGTTTAAAATTAAAGTCTCATTGTCTGTTTGCGACACACTACCATGAGCTTACTGATAAAGTTGATAGCATTGAAGCTGTAAGAAACATTCATTTAGGTTATTTGAATAAAGAGGGTGAGATTATTTTTACGTATAAAATAAAAAAAGGTGCTTCTAAGAACTCTTATGGTATTGAGGTAGCAAAACAGGCAGGTCTTCCAAGTTCAGTTCTTGAGTACGCTAAAAAAGCTGCAAGTTTTGAACTCAATTCTTGTGACATTCAAAAAAACACATCTAATGATGAATTTCGTCAGCTTGAGTTTTCATTGTCTTCTAAAGCTCCTTTTTGGATTGAAGAGTTAAAGACTTTAGACTTGAATCAGATGACACCAGTTGATGCACTTATTAAGCTAAGCAAATGGAAAGAAGTCTCTTCTTAAGCCAAGGCAAGCAAAAACGTGTAGAGAGCTATGGCCTCTCTATTACCAAAAGCTCCTTGGAAGAGTTTCAAGCTCTATTTTTTGAAAAAATTAAAGAAGAGGTCTTAGACTCGCTCTCAACTCTTAATAAAGAGTTAAAAGAAAAGCTTTATTTTTTAGGGTCTTTTGGACTTGGTCAGCCCTGTCTCTTTTCTGATCTCGATCTATGTTTTATAGGAGAGCTTTCTGAAGAAAAAAAATCTCAATTAGAGTCTGTTTTAAGAAAGAACTTTAGGAAACATAGTTTACTTGTTGCAAGTAAAGTTGAAGAGTTAACTTCCATAACTAATTTTAAAACTCTTGTTTCTTTAAGATCTATTACGCCTTTATTTTCTACTCAAGAGTGCTTAAAAAAAAGGGTTGAAGAACTGGTAATCACACCAAAATTAGAGCATATAAAAAATTCTGTAAAACATGAAACTTTAAAAAGAAGATTGCGTTTTGGTGATGAAGCTGGACGTCTTCTTTTTTCTTTTAAAACAGTTAGCGGTGGGATTTTAGATTTAAAAACACTTGATCTCTATAATCTAAAAGAGAGTAAAAAAGAATTTTTTTTCTATAAAGTAAGAGCTTTAAATCAAATTCTTTACAAAAAAGATCAATTTCATGTGACTCATGCTTCAAAGCTTTCTCAGTTGATGAATAGCACTTCAGAGCTTGCATTTTTTGACGCCATCTACCTGAAGCTTAAAGAAACTAAAGTAAAAATTGATAAGGTTTTACTTAATAAAAACAATTGGTTAACAGAAGGTTTTAAGAGTTTAGGTTTAATTATTAGCAAGAGTGAATCCACTGAGTTTTTAAATAGAATTCACAGTCTTTGGTCTAGAGTAAACTCACCCAAATACCACACCTACACAGTAGGGGAGCATTTAAAAGCCTGCTTTTTAGAGATGGTTTTGCTTATTGAAAAAGATGGGGAAACTCAAAATCTGACTAAAGAAGAAAAGGAAGTACTTTTGTGGGCGTCATTGTTTCATGACCTGGGAAAAGATCAAACAGAAGTTCCGCATTCTATTCAAGGAGCGGTTTATGCAGGAGAGTTTGGACGCTTATGTGGATGGACTGGGGCAAGAATTGCGTCGGTGTCTTGGCTTGTTAGAGAGCATTTAACTTTAGCAAGACATGCATTTAAAATGGACCCTTTTAACCCAAAACTTATAGAAAGGCTTTCTTTGAAGGGTGTTTCTGGAAGGAGAGCTGTAAAACTTTACTTTTTAACCGTGGCAGACACTAAGGCTACAAATCCTAAATCCTGGTCTGAATTTAAGAAAGATATTTTATCAGCTGTTCTAAAGCAGATTTTAGGTTTTGAAGATAAATTCAAGAGTGAGCTTATGTCTTTAGTTGATCCAAAGTTAGGGTTTTTAGTTGAGTCTTTAGGGTTAAAAGAAATCTCACTTATTCCCCATGAGTTTTTACTAAAAGACCTGAAGGAGGATTTAGAAGAGGGTTTCAAAGTCTACCAAAAGAAAAATGAAGATACTTTAAACCAAGATTTTTGGCTTAGGTTCTACTGCACTAATGATCATATTGGTCTTGCTTCTGAGATCTTAACTTCTTTAAAACCCTTAGGAGTGTATGTAGATTTGGCCTTGTTTTCTTCTGGTTTTAAAACGCCTGTTGTCTACAACTGGTTAAAAATTGAATCAAGTTTATCAATCAAAGCTTTGGAAAAAAGGTTAGCTTTATTGTCAAAAACTAAGAATACGGGTCTAGAACGAGCTAAATCTATGTTGATAGATTCTGTAAAAAACAAGGAGCAGAGTGATAAAGTATTTAAATCCATACAAGTGCGTTATAAAACAAGCAATTATGCTGTCATTTCTTTTAAAGGTGGGGATCAAAGTGGTCTACTCTTAGCCGCAGTTGTAATGCTTGCTGAGGCTTCTATGTCGATATTGTGGGGGCATGCAGTGACCTGGGGAAGAGATGCTGAAGATGTTTTTGGGGTCTCTTACAATGAAGAATCTGATTGGGATTTTTTAAAGGTCTAGTTGTGCGTCTAGTTTTTGCTATATGTAAGATATAGGTCCTTGCGTCCAGACTTAATTACTGTGTAAAATTTTAGTAAGCCCAAAGGTTGGGACTTTAGAAAATATAAGGAGAGCAAGGATGCTTAGAGAAGTTTTAATTAAAGAGGGTTTGTCAAATCGTGAGGCTGAAGTTGCTGAGTTAGTAACTCAAGGTCTTTCTAATAAAGAAGTTGCATCAAGACTTTTTGTAACTGAAAAAACTGTAAAATTTCACCTTACTAACATTTATAAAAAAATGAATGTAAAATCTAGAGCCCAGCTTATCGTATGGTGTCTGCCAAACATGACATTCATAGAAAGAGGCGGAGATAAAAGAAACACAGATAATACTAATGGTTTTTCTAATGGAATTCCTACAGGTCACTCTCCAGTTTCTTCACAGAACACAGAAGCAAACACTGCAGAGACTCAAACAATTCTTCCAGGTTCTTACAATAAAGTTAAGTTCTAGAAGAATAGGTTTTTATTAAAATGAATTTTATAGAAGGCAGCCCCCAAGCCTCTGAGGTCACAATGACTCAGTTGGTTCTGCCTTCACACACCAACAACCTTGATACGGTTTTTGGTGGAACTATTATGTCTTGGGTTGATATTGCGGCCGCAATCTGTGCAGGTCGCCACTGTAAAAAAGATGTAGTCACAGCTAGTATTGATGCTCTTCACTTTTTAGCACCTATTCACAAAGGCTGGGTCGTTGAAATCAAAGCTCGCGTAAATTTTGTATCAAATAAGTCTTTAGAGATTGGTGTAATTGTTGATGGCTTTGAACCAAGAACAAATATAAAGCACCATACAGCCTCAGCTCTTTTAACTTTTGTGGCTTTAAACGAAGACAAAACAACTTCTTCTGTACCACCGCTAGTTATTGATTCTGATGAAGACAAACGTATTTGTGATGAGGCTTTAAAAAGAAAAGCTTATCGCCTGACACAAAAGAAAAATCTTTTAAAAAGTAGATCATAAAATTATAAATTCTTTAGAGTGTTCTTTTAAAAGGCACAATCACTGTAGTGGTTTATTTTTGGTGCACAGCTAGACATTACTTTTACATTACTGTCGGTATTTGCTACTCTGTATATGACATTCTTATGTCAAAAAGGAGGTGGTGCCCATGAATCAATGTGAAATACCGGGCGCCCTATCCAGCGAGGTAGGGCGTTCATAGAAACGTTGAGGCGGTCCAAATGGGCCGCCTTTTTTATATTTTGGGGGACTCTTTAGTGATATTAATACTTTGGGTAGGAAAGGCTAGCTCAAACCCTTTTTTGTTAAATTCCTCAAGTATTAATAAATTTGTTTGGTTCTGCGTTTTAAAGATGTCAGCTTCTTTTTTGATATAGTAAATAAAGGTGATATCCATTGAGTAACTGTTAAAGCCTGTAAATGCAGTAACACACTCTTTTTCATGGCCATAAACTTTACTTGAGATGTCTTTTAAAGTGTCCATAGCTTCTTTTAATTCTTCAGGTTTTGTAGCGTAGGTAAGGCCTAGGATTAAAGTGATTTTTCTTGATTCTTCTGACGAGACATTTTCTACCGAGTTTCCAATGAATTTAGAATTTGGAAGTGTTACAGTCCTGCCATCTAATTTTGTAACTTTAGTACTTCTAATTCCAATGCTTTTTACAACACCATCTGTGTTTTCAATTATTATTCTATCTTTAACACAAAAAGGTTTATCCATAAAAATTGTTAAGCCGCCAAAAATATTTGAAAGAGTGTCTTTTGCAGCAAGTGCAAAAGCTAACCCCCCTAAGCCTAAACCTGCTATGAGAGAAGCAATATTGTAGCCCGCATTGTCCAAAGCTAAAACCAAGGCCACAAACCAAATGAAATAAGTTCCAAAATTTTCAATTAAAGGAAGAATTTGGTTGTCAAATTTCGACTCCGTTTCATTGACTCTAGGCCAGATAAAATAATCTATAAATGTTTTTAAAATACGAACTAAAACCCAAGCAATAGACATGGTTAAAGCAAAAAAGAAAATTTTACTTTTAATTAAAGCTTGTGGTTCCGTAAAGTCTAAAAAATCTAAGCTTATATGAACACTAAAAATTAGAAGTATAGTTAAAAGTGGTTTCTCTAAAATCTTTAGAACTTTATCATCGTATTCTGTTTTAGTTTTTTTAGCACATTTTGATACAAGAGTGATCAAGATCCAGATAATAAGTTTTGCAATAAAATAAAGTGCTACTAAAGAGCCTGCAAAAAATATCCACTCCTTAAAATATGCTGGAAGGCTTGTTCTTTCATATAAGTTATTTAGGGTAGAAGTATACATAGGTTTTATTACTCTATAAAGAACACACTAACAAGACCTGTAAAAAACTCATAGTTTCATACGTAAATGTATAAGATCTCATGAATAAAGCTTCAGACTTAAGAGATTTTGCTTGAGCCTTGTCTTTAACATCATGCTCTGTTTAGATTGTTTTAATAGGTTTTAACGTCGTATGGGAGAGAAAAATACTATGGATATTTATCTTAAAAGAAGTCTAAGAAAGTCCATTAAACGGGGACACCCATGGGTTTATAAAGAAGCTTTAGAGATCCCTAAGTCTTTAAAAAAATTGTCTGACTTCGTACTTTTAAAAGACAATAAAGGCTTTGTTGCTATGGGTATATATGATTCTAAGGGAGCTATAGCTTTTAGGAGTCTAGATTTTAATCCTCTAAAGTTAAGTGAACTTAAACCTCATTTATTAAGTGTGATTACAAAAAGAAACAGGTTAAACACGTCTTTGACCAGTGGTTTTCGGTTAATCAATGGAGAGGGTGATGGGTTTTCTGGTTTAGTTTGTGATGTATACAAGCATGTTTGTGTTGTGCAGTTTGATGGTCCTGGGATGAAAGATTTTTGGTTGAAAACAAAAGTTTTTGAACTTATAGCTGCACATTTTGAGAATATAAAAACAGTGGTTTACAAACCACGATGTGATGAAGATTTGGTTCATCTACATGGGGAAGCTCTGGATTCGAAAATCATCTCCTTTAAAGAAAATGGTCTTCAATTTGAGTCTGATATTTTAAATGGTCAAAAAACGGGTTTCTTTTTTGATCAAAGAGATAATCGTGAATATTTAAAAAATTTTTTAAAAGAAAACATAACAGAACCTTTAAAAAGTATTAAGAAAAGAACTGTTCTTAACGCTTTTTCTTACACAGGAGGTTTTTCTGTTTATGCAGGAGCTTCTGAATCGGTTTCAGAGGTTGTAAGTTTGGACTTTTCAAAAGGTGCTGTTGCTGATGCGCAAAAAAATTGGGAGCTTAATGCTTTTGATTTGCGTATTCATAAAACACTACAGATAGATGCTTTTGAGTATTTTAAAAATAAGAAAGATGCTAAGCGCTTTGATGTTGTTTTGGTAGATCCTCCCTCGATGAGTTCATCTTTAGAGACAAAACAAAAAGCAATACATAAATACATAGAGCTTTTTTCAGATGCGGCCGCTCATGTTGTTAAAGGTGGGGACCTTTTTTTAAGTTCATGTTCTAGTCAAATTAGCTTTGAAGATTTTAATAAAATAGTAATCGAAGCTTTGTCTTTGGCTAATAAAAAAGCAAAAGTTCACAGATTTTCTGGTCAGGGCTTTGATCACCCCTATCCGCACTTTTGCCCTGAACTGAGGTATTTAAAGTTTATACATTTGAGTCTTGATTAAGTGAGAACCTTTCTTATATAGCTCTCTTTTTACCGATTCATTTTAAGACAAACATCTAATAATTTGTTACAAAAAGAGGCATAAAAATCACTTAGTCCAGTTATGGACGAGCTGTGACAAATTTGTGACAAATGAGAACTAATAGATATTAGTATAATTATATGATTTCTTTAGTTATATTAAACCTTTGCAACTCGTCATCTGATGATTCTACGGGAGTTGAACCTTTCTTAGAAAAGGGCTTAGAGCTAAAAACATGTCTAAGAAGAATGATTATAGTTGATCAAAGAGACTTTAACTTACTGAATGTTGGATCATCTGTGAAAGTATATCGTGGTTATGATGCCTTAAATTACGCTATTAAAGTTATGTCGGGTTTAGAGTCACCTGTTTTAGGGGAGACTGAAATTTTTGGCCAGTTTAAAAAACAGGTTCTTCCGCAGCTAAATAAAGCTCATAATAAAAAGTTTAATAAGCCTATTCAGTTTATTATTTCAATGGTTAAGCAAATAAGATCAAAACACTTTGTTGGACAAGGTGCTCAAACATACGGCGGGCTTGTTAGAAAGATCTTGAAATCAGAAGACAACGTTCTCTTTATTGGTGCTGGTAGTTTTGCTGAGTCTATATATCCTTGGGTAAAACCTCATAAAAATATTTTCTTTTCTGTGCGTACTCCTGAAAAGTACGGCGATCATGAGGTGTTTAAAGATGATGTTTTTTTTGATATAAATAAAGCCTTAACAACTCAAAACCCAATAAGTTTGATTGTATGTGCTCCAATTTCTGCTGAGTTAATAGCAAATCATTTAAAAGGCACAAGCGTTACAACAATTATTGACTTAAGAGACAGCTCTGATTCTGATCCTCTAGTGATTGAATCTGCACAAATTTACACCTTAGGTGAAGTCTTTAAAAAGATTTCCGATAATTTAGACAAAAAAATTGAAATCAAACGCAATGTTGAACTTGATATTAAAGACCGTCTTAACAAAAAGCTTGAAAAATCTCGTCCTATCAGTTGGGATGAGACATGCACATTAAACTAGGTTCAAGACAAAGTCACTTAGCTCAAAAGCAGGCCTACATGGTCAAAGCTCTTTTAGAAGAAAAGGGTCATTCTGTTGAGTTGTATCTTAAGCCTTCTTTTGGAGATCTCAATCTCGATATTGATCTTAGTAAAACAGAAGAGAAAGGTGTCTTCACTAGCGATTTCACTAAGCTCTTGCACGATAAAAAGGTGGACTGTGTGGTTCACTCGTGGAAAGACTTACCGATTGAGCTTAGTGGAGCCACAGATGTTGTGGCGACTCTAAAAAGAGAAGATTCTAGAGATCTTTTTATAGTTAAAAAGACTGCACTTCAAAAAAAAGACTGGTGTCTTTTAACCTCAAGTCCAAGAAGAGAATTTCATATAAAAAAGTTTTTTGACTACCTTCAGTCCAGTGAAGTAGAGGCGTCTGATAAAAGTGAAGAGTGTGATACCTCTTTTGCTTTTGCAAAAAAAAAATTAAATATCAGCTTTAAAGCTATTCGTGGAAATATTCCAACCCGGTTTAAAAAATTTTTAGAAGATAATGAAGCTGATGGTTTTTGTGTGGCTCTTGCTGCTGTAAAGAGATTAGTAAATGATAAAAGTTTTAATTCTGATTACCCTGGTCTTTGGTTGAAGCTTTTAAAAACTTGTGAGTGGTGTGTTCTTCCTGAAAGTTTATGCCCATCAGCTGCTGCACAAGGGGCTCTAGCTTTAGAGGTTTTAACTGATAGAAAAGATTTGATAAAAGCTTTACAAGAGATCAATCATGAATCTGACAAGCAATCAGTAATTGAAGAACGTGTTATGCTTAAAAAATACGGTGGAGGCTGCCACTTAGCCATTGGCACACAAGTTTTTAAGTTAAAACGTGGCGACTTAAAAATAAACTCAGGCTATCACAATGGTGAAAGTTTTCATGATATTGAGTTTGTACCACCCATGCCTTATCCAAAAAAAATTGAAAAAGATAAACTTTGGATTTCAACTAAAAATGTTAAAGCTGTGCGAACTAAAGATTATCAAAAGTTAGAATCTAAGAATTCGTCTATCCTGGTTACACGAAAAGAGTCTTATTCTTCTGTAAAAGACCAAGAGTATTCAGAACTATTCACTTCAGGAGTTAAAACCTGGAGAGCTCTGTTTAAAAAAGGTACCTGGGTCAATGGTTGTCTCGATTCTTTAGGTGCAGACTATTATCCAAAAGATATATTTTCAAAAGGGATTGATACACATTATTGGTTAACTAGAAGTGGTGTTGAAGGTCCTATAGGTTTTGAGACTCTATCAACTTATGATTTGTCTTGTAGTGTTAAAACTTCAAGTTTTGATGGCTGTGAGTACTTTGTGTGGATGAGTGGAGAACTTCTTTTAGACAGTCTCAAAAAATACCCAGAATTGAGAAATAAAATTCATTTTCTTGGACTCGGCAGATCTTTTGATAAAGTAGAGTACATAATTAATAAGGGTGATGAGGATACTTTTCTTAAAAAAGGAGTGAACCTTTTTGCCTTTTACAATATAAAACAAATCACAAAATCACTTTTAAAAGGATAATTAAATATGTCTCTTTCAGAAGAATATTACAAAAGATCACTGAACGTTTGCCCGGGTGGGGTTCATTCGCCTGTTCGCTCATATAAGGCTGTTGGCGGAACACCTGTATTTTTTAAAGAAGGAAGAGGTGCTCACCTTACTTCAGTAGAAAATGAAAGTTATATAGATTTTTGCCAAAGTTTTGGGCCTTTAATACTTGGCCATAGAGACCCAGAAGTTGAAGAGGCAGTGCTCAGTCAAATTGGTTCTCTATGGACAAGTGGGACCTGTGAAGCCTATTCATTAGAGCTTGGTGAGTGGATCATTGAGCATGTTCCAGCTGTCGAGAAGTTAAGATTTGTTAGTTCTGGAACTGAGGCTGTAATGAGTGCTTTAAGAGTGGCAAGAGCTGTTACAAAACGTGATAAGGTTTTAAAATTTGAGGGTTGCTATCACGGCCATGTAGACTCTTTACTCGTTGAAGCTGGAAGTGGTTTAGCAGGTGTGAGTGCATCAAGTTCAGCTGGTGTAAGTTCGATTCAAGCCTCGCAAACATTAGTCTGTCCTCTTAATGATAAAGAGGCATATTTAAAAATTTTAGAAGAAAACAAAGACGATATTGCTGCTGTTATCATAGAGCCCCTTCCTGCAAATTTTGGTTTGATTGAGCTTGATCATGAGTATTTAAAATTTGTAGTGGATGAAGCTCAGAAGCGATGTGCTCTAGTTATTTTTGATGAAGTTATTTCAGGCTTTAGAGCCGCCCTTGGTGGAATGGCAGAAGTTTTAAACATTAAACCAGATCTAGTCACATACGGTAAAGTTATGGGTGGTGGTTTTCCTGTAGGGTGTTATGGAGGGCGAAAAGAGTTTATGGATTTAGTAGCTCCTGTTGGTCCTGTGTATCAAGCAGGAACCTTAAGTGCAAACCCTGTGGGTATGGTTGCTGGCCTTACTACATTAAAAAAAGCAAAGCGTGAAAACATTTGGAAGACTTTTACTGAAAGATCCAAGATGATGAGTGAAGACTTTAACTCGTGGTCTAAATCCGAAGGCCTTAAAAAAAGAATGCACACTTTTGGTTCTTTATTTTGGATTTGTGAAACAGAGATTGGCAAGCTTAACTCCATTAAAGACATTCCTAAAGACCATGGTGAAAAGTTTAAATCTTTTTTTAAAAGTTTGTTAGACCAAAAGCTCTACCTTGCACCTAATGGTTATGAAGTGGGATTTCTGGGTTTAGCTCACACAGAAGAGGTTTTAAAAGAGTCTTTAGATATTTTCAAAAAAGCCTGTAAAGAAACAAGCTCTTAAGGTTTTTTTAAGTATGAAGCTTTTCGTTCATTTTTTAAAAAAGTATATATCAGGTCTTTTGGTGGGCTTATGGGCAGTCTTTACGTTAGCTCTTTTGATTTGGTGGGTTGTTTTCAGTTTAAAACAGTTTGAAAGTATTAAAACTCTATCTCTTCAAGAAAACACACTGATTTTAAAAAACCAAACTATGTTGATTTATGAAGGCATCACACTTTTTATATGTATGCTCATGGGGTCAACGGCTTTGATTTATTTTGTCTACCGTGAAAACTTAAGATTAAAAGAAAGAAAAGATTTTTTATCAGTCTTCACCCATGATTTAAAAACAACACTCACTTCTTTAAGCCTTAGGTTTCAACGCATAACAAATCAAGATAAACCTGAGAAAATAAAATCTGATGTTAAAGAGATGCAAAAGATTGGCTTGCGTTTAAATCAGCAGCTTCAAAATGCTTTGCAATTTTCTTATTTTGAATTCAATAAAGCTTTTATTGAAACTATGAATTTAAATAAAGAGCTTAAATTTATTTGTCTTTTGTGGCCAGACTTAGAAGTTGATATAGATAAAGAGCCGATGTGGATCAAAGCTGATGCTTCACTTGTTCGGGGAGTGGTGAGCAACCTTATTCAAAATGCCTATGATCACTCTAATTCAAGGAATCTTAAAATTTTTGTAAAATTTAAAAAATCGAACAGTAAAAATTTAGAAGTTGTTTTTGAACCCCTTGATGGTGACCCTTACAAAGGAAGGTTAAATCTTTTTAAAGCTGATTATAATTATGAAAAAGCAAAGGACAGCTCTGGTTTGGGACTTCATCTGTCTAAAAAAATTATGAAAAAATTTGGCGGTTATTTAGACTTTTCACTAAATCAGAAAAATTTCTTAGTGTCTCATTTGGTCTTTATTAAAAGTACTGATTTTGGTGAGGTATAGAATATGAAAGGGCTCTATGTTGAAGATGATCTTGAGCTTTCTAAAGTTGTTATAGAAAGTTTAGAAGAAAGAGGTGTTTCTGTTAAATGGACACGTTCTGTTAAAGACTCTATTGAAGCTTTAAAAAATGAAACATTTAGTTTCTATATTCTCGACCTTGGGCTCATCGACGGCGAAGGTTTTTCAGTCGCTGACTTTATAAAACAAAATAATCTTAGAGGTCCGCTTATTTTTTTAACAGCACGCTCGGAGGCAAAAGATAGGCTTAAAGGTTATGAATTTGGTGCTTGTGAGTACATACCAAAGCCTTTTTTGTTTGAAGAGCTTTGGATAAGACTTGATCACGCTTTGAGTGAGCACGGAGAACCTGATGTCTTTAGACTAGCGAAAGATCTTGTTTTTGATTTTAAAGCCCAACAGCTTAATTTTGAAGAGACTACAGACAAAAACTCGGACTTTTTTGGAGCTGTTAAATTGAGTTTAAAAGAATCTTTGTTTTTAAAACAAATTATTGAAGAAAGTCCCAAAGCTGTGAGACGATCAGAAGTGTTAGATAAAGTTTGGGGAAATGGAAAGTATCCGACAGAAAGAACTGTTGATAATTTAGTTTTGAAACTTAGACAAAAGTTAGGCGCTTCAGGTTCTAGAGTTGAATCTATAAGGGGTGTTGGTTACAAATGGAGCGAGGATAAATATGAACACTAAATTTCAAAATGCATTAAACTTAGAAGAACAAAGAGTTCCTCCTATTTGGATGATGAGACAGGCGGGGCGTTACCAAAAAACTTACAGAGCTCTAAGAGAAAAACACAGTTTTGAGAGACTTTGCAAAGAGCCAGAACTTTCTGCAAAAGTGGGTTTAAATGCTATTTTAGAGTTTGATTTTGATCTATGTATTTTATTTTCTGATATTCTATTTCCACTTGAAGCTCTAGGTATGGGTCTGTCTTATGATCCAGCGCCAAACCTTTCGTGGAAACTTGATACAAAAGATGATTTTAAAAAATTTAAGGATGCTGACGAGGCTCTAAATTTTATGAGTTTTCAATCTGATGCTTTGAAAGCCACAAGATCTGTTCTTCCAAAGGATAAAAGTCTTATTGGTTTTGTAGGTGGGTATTGGACGTTATTTGGATATGCTGTAGAAGGAAGTCACAAAGGAAGCATGTTAGAAACAAAAAAAAGAAGAGATCTTTTTTCTGATTTTACAAAAGACTATATGCATCCGTTAATTAAAAAAAATATTGAGCTTCAGCTTAATTCAGGTGCTGAACTCGTAATGGTCTTTGACACAGCCTTAGGTGAAGTAGATGTATCTTTTTATAGAAAAGAAATATTTCCTTTTATTAAAGACCTGGCAAAAAGTTTTCCTAATAAACTTGGGTACTACACAAAGGGAACAACGAGTGATTATTTTTTTGATGATTTCTATGAATTACCTTTTTTAGGTATGGGTTGGGATCACAGGTGGGATCTTACGAAAGTTTTAAAACAAAAAAAATATAAAGGATTTGTACAAGGAAACTTTGACCAAGCGTTGCTCCATCAAAAGCCCGCTGATTTTAAATTGAGTCTTGAAAACTATTTAGATCAGTTTAAAGATTTAAGTTCAGAGCATTTAAAAGGTTTAGTTCTTGGTCTTGGTCATGGTGTTCTTCCAAAGACTCCTGAAGACAATGTAAAAGCTTTTATGGACATTGCTAGAGACAGTTTTGACAAGAGATAAAACTGAAGTCTTTGTTTACGGCGCTGGTGTTAGTGGACTTATTGCGGCTTATTATTTAAATAAAAAAAAATTAAAGGTTTCAATTGTAGATCCTTTTAATGAGCCTGTTTTACAAACACATATAAAGAAAGAAGGTCTAATTGAGTGGGCTGCAAACTCGCTTTTAATGAACCTTGAATCAAAAGAACTCTTAGATAATATTGGTTTAGAGTATATCAATTACAGTGAAGCTGGCAAAAAAAAGTTCTTTTATAGAAGTGGTGAACTTTGTAGATGGCCTTTAAACTTTATTGAGAGTTTACAGTTAATTCCCTTTTTCTTTAAAATTTTATTTTTTAAAAAATATTTAAAGCCTAAACAGAATGTAACTTTAAAAAACTGGTCTTTAAAACATCTGCCAGAAGCTTTTTATGAAAGAGTTTTCAAAAGAGGACTTCAAGGCGTTTACGGACCTAATATAGATAAACTTTCATCCAATTTAGTTTTAAAACCTTTTTTAGATCAAAGAAAATCAAAATCTTTAGGGAGTGTTAGTTTTAAAAGTGGTATGCAAGAACTTCCAAAAAAACTTAAAGACTACTTAACCAAAAATGGTGTTATTTTTTTAAAACAAGAACCTGTAGGAAAAAAAGCTATTAGAGTTGTTTCTACTCCGGCACATTCTTTGCCCTCTTGTGTAGACAATAAAGCAAAAGAGATTTTAGAAAAAGTTATGTATCATAATATTTCAATTGTTACCTTTTTTGTTAATGAAGATTCTAAAATGCCTTTCTCTGGTTTTGGTGCTGTTTTTGAAGATGAGCCAGGTGTTTTAGGTTTGATTTTAAATTCTGAGCTTTTTGAAAACAGAGCAAGTGAAGGCTTATCATCTGAGACCTGGATTGTTGATGGAACCATTTTAAAAGATGAATCTAATGCGATAGACTCAATTCAGGCCTTAAGACATAAAATGATTGGAAAAGAGTCAGATGTTACTGCACATTATTATAAAAATTGGGAGAGAGCTTTTCCGGTTTATGACATTAAACTTGAAAATGCTTTAAAAGAATTAGAAGTTTCCAAAGATCTTTTTTATTTTGCTAACTGGACAGGTTCTTTAGGTATTGGAAAACTTATAGCCAAAGGCAAAAGCTTTTCAGAAGAGGTTTGTCGATCAAATAATATTAGCGTAAATGAGTAAGTGCTTTACGTATTAGATCTAGATTTAAAAAAATTAATTTAAAAAGTGAGTGTTAAAAGTGGCGAAAAAAGGTTTAGTTTTTATTAATATTGGAACACCTGAAGATTTAAGTGTAGAGGCTGTAAAAAAGTATTTAAAACTTTTTTTAATGGATAAGTACGTTATCGATCTTCCTTTTCCTATAAGATGGGTTTTAGTAAATATGATTATTGCACCATTTAGGGCAAAAAAAAGCTATGAAGCCTATAAAGAGATTTGGTCTGATAAAGGGTCTCCTCTTGAAGTGTACACTAAAGAACTTGTAGAAGACGCCACAAAGTCTTTAAATGACAGTTGGCATGTTGAATATGCCATGAGTTATTCAAATCCTTTTATTAGTGATGTCTTAGATACTCTAAACAAAAAAGGTGTAGAAGAGATTTATATTCTTCCTATGTATCCCCAGTATGCCGAATCAACCTCAAGAAGTACTATCGAAGCTGCCTTAGAGTGGGGTGAAAAACATTCATCTGTTAAGATCAAAACCTTAGAATACTTTTTTGATCATATATCTTTTGTAAAATCCTCTAAAGATAAAATTAGTCAGCAAATTCAGACTTTAGATGATGATACGCACTATTTGTTTAGCTATCATGGTCTTCCTTTTAGGCATGTAAAAAAACTTCACCCTAAACATTGTAAGAATGATAAGTCTTGTTGTAGCACACTTGATGAAAAAAATGAGTTTTGTTACAGGGCTCAATGCCACCACACCACAGAAATCTTAGCTAAAGAGCTTGGTTTAAAAGACTATTCGTATTCATTTCAAAGTAGACTTGGAAAAGACCAGTGGCTGCTCCCTTATACAGTTAATCACGTTGCAGAGCTTGCAAAGTCTAATAAAAAGAAGATTGCTGTTCTTCCATATGCATTTACAATAGACTGTTTAGAAACAGAAGAAGAGATAGAGGCCGAAGTTCAAGAAGCTTTTAAAGAAGCCGGAGGAGAGCACTTTCATAGAGTCGAGTGTTTAAATAGGGATTTTTCAAAAGTTTTAGATGATAAGTTTTTCGAATCATTTTCTTAAAAAACTATATTAGTAATGTGACATTTTTTGTTTACAATTTATAGAATCGTTTAATAGTTCTACATTATAGCTGTCTGAGTTAGAAAAAATAACATTTCATAGTGGTAAGGTTTTTGCTTCATAACAAATGTTATGAAAAGTTTAAATTTAAAAATCTTAGTTCTCAATTTTTTGATACTCTCATTTATTGGGCAGTTAGCTTCTGCTAATCTCTGTGTGGATATACTGTCTAAAAAGAGTGATAAGGCTATCGATACATTAATGTCTACAGACCCTGAGATTTTTACAGATTCGAGAGTTATTTCAAAAACTGCTGCACAAAGAGATCTAGATCTTTTAAATGCTGAAGCTGAAATTTATGATGAATTGCTTGCTAAAGGGCAAATAAGAGAAAAAAATAGAGACAGTAAGCTTTATGACTCTTTAATTGTTCCAGTGATTTCAGAACAAGTGTTTTACTTTTACTTAGAACTTATGCTTGTAAAGAAAGGTTATTCTAATGATGAGATAAAACTCTTAGAGTCGGATTTTCACAATTTACATTTTCAAAAGCAGTTGGAGTTTGTTCATGAGCTTGTAGATTATATGGCGTATAACTTGCCAACATATACAGACGTTAGTGATTTAGCAAAATTCAAAGAAGCGGCTGAAGTTTTACAGATTTCAACAGACGCTTTGGGTAATTTCATAAGTAAGTGGAATCTTATGGTTTTAGCTGAGCCCAGCTCTTTGTACTGGCTTGTAGATAGTGTACTTTATGAAAGATCAAAAAGTACATCTACACATAGAGCTGATGGTTCTCTTATGAATAAAGCTCTTAGTTTTTTTAAAGATAAGTTTTCAAAGTCTAAAGAAAGTGTTGATATGATTTCAGTTGAACCTCCAGAGGTCTCTAAAGAGATTAGTCTTCGTAATCTTATAAATGGAAAGTCAATATTTTATAGTGATCATAGTAAATACTTTGAAATATTTATTAGATTTACTGAAAAGTTAACACCTGTTGGATTGTTTTATTTTATAAAGAAATATATGAAATTTTTTAATTTCACAGAAAGTAAATTTTTAATGGAAACACTTGAGAGGTTAGAGCTTTTAGAAAGTCTTGATAAAGAAACTTACGAATACTTCACAAAACGTCATAATTTACTAATAAAGCTTTATCAACTTCCAGAAAACAACAACAAAGTCACTCAAACCACTATTGATAATTTGGATCAAAAGATAAGAAGACTAGAAAATAAAAAAACTAACCAGAATTACAATACTGAAATGAATAAAGACGAATTTTCACGTATATTACTTTTAGTAGAAGAACTAAAAGAGTCTAGAACTCACGATGAAGTAAAAATAGACTTAGATCAGATCTTTAAACTAATGAATTCTTCAGCGTCACCTAAGCAGGCATATACTGTTTTTGAAAAGATTGTTGTAAATTTAGATAAATTTAAAGGTAAAAAACCTGTGCTAAAACACTATTTGAAGTTATTAAAACATCAAAAAAAGCACCCTCTAACAAAAACACTTTTGAATAAGTTGATTGGTCAAATTACATCAATCACTTCTTCTTGGGGAGACAGTAGTAATTTTGACGATAAGTATAAACTGCTAGACACCTCAAAATGGACTGTTGGTAGTTCTGTAGCAGAAATTGATTTAGAGCTTCAAGCTGAAATCGATGCTTCAAAAGAAAAGAGAAAGGCTTATTTAAGTGATTTTGATAGCATAATTAAATCAAATGAAGACTTAGGTAAGACACGTGAGAGTATAATTCAAAAGCTTATCAATTTATAATTAAACTCTTTGTATCACTTTGAGACTGTTGCTTAAATGTTATTAAGGTGTAAAGAAAATTATCACTCAAATCAAACCTCATAGGTTTAGTTTGGTCCCTTATTTGCAGCAATAGGCTATATGGGGGATCAGATGAAAAAACTAATCTTAACAATTGCACTGCCTTTATTTTTAGTAGCTTGTGGTAGTGGTGGTAACGGTAGAAGTGGTAAAACTGCTTCTAGAAACAACAATGATTCAAGAACATTTCGTGGTAATGTTGATACATCAGCACTTCAAAGTCAAAGCAGTAACATCTATTGGGGTCAGATTTTTGATTATAATCATGGTTTTTCTGGTGTTCAGAGTTTTCAAGAAAGAGCAGAAGATTTTTTATTTCCACAGCTTGATGCAAAAGATATTGGTAGCATTAGTGGAGTACGAGGCAGTACAAATACAGGCATATTCTTTTATGGTTCTGGTATTAGCTTTATTGGTGAGCCTTCAGTTGATCAAAATGGTTTTATTAGAAGAGAAAATGCTTTTGACACAAAAACTTCTGAGCTAAGAATTGAAATCGAAGATTTGTTTAACAACAATAGAGGCATTATTCCTATACACTTTAATGAAGATAAAAATGGTTTAGGTCAACTTACTGGATCTTTAATTGAAGGAAACTTTGTGCAGCTTATTTTTGAAGATGAACTTGGAAAGGTAAGTTTTGAAGGTGTTCTTCAGTCTAGCACCAATGCAATGCTTTTTGTTGGTGACGTTTATTATAGAAATTTAAATTATGTAAGAATTGACGGTGATATCCAAAGCCTTAATGAAGATAGTAAGTTTTTAGGTGGCTTTGTAACAGATGCTTGTAGGTTCTTTAACACTGATAAAATCTTTAATCATACTTGCAACTAAGATTTTAAACATACAAAAGACTTCGTGTCTTTATATCTTGCCAGCCTGAAAGCCAGTCGTTAGACTGGCTTTTGTGTTATGAAGACGACTGTAAATGATCCCATATTAGAAGTTGTACTAGGCTCTAGATACACTATTGATCTTCCTGCTATGAATATTAAAAGCAGAGAAGAAGCCCTGCAGTTTATATTTACATATGGCTATGACATATCACACTATAAAGAGTCTGAGCTCTTGTGGAGAATACATAGAAATTCAATTGAAATACTTGAAGAAGAGATTCTTGATTTTGATGAACACCTACCAGAAGAAGTTAGAAATAGAGAAGAGCTTCAAGACATTACAAGTTTACTCATAGCAGCAAGTCAGAAAGATAGATTAGATGTTCAAAAGTATGCCTGCGCAATATTAAGAGTTATGCATATTATCATTCAGTTAGAAAACGATCTATTCACCTCTTTTACAGATGATATCAAATACCAAATTCTTAGACCTATACAAGAGCACGTATTTAAAGGTGAAAAAGACAGTTATTACCTTGGTGAAGATAAAGAGATTGAGCTTTATGATTTTTCTATAAAACCTTTAAAGCAAACAAAATCTGGAGTTATAAAACTTTTAGCTAAAGATGATGTTCTTGCGATGACTTTACTAGATAGGGTAGGAATTAGAATTATAACAAAATCAGTTTATGATATTTTTAAAGTTGTGACGTACCTTATAGAAAACAATGTTATCAGTTTCCCACATACTCTTGGTGGTACTGTTAAGAATATGATCTGCCCTGTTGAAATATACAATATGGTTAGGAAACAAGTTGATTTTACTTCACCTAAAGATGAAGTTGAAGAGAAAATCAACAGACTCTTAGATAATAAAACTCTTGAATGGCAAAATGAAGGTGGAGAGTTTAAAACAAAAAATAAATTTACATCTAAAAACTTTAAATTTCTTAAGTTTATAAGCCGTCGTTTTTTAAAGATTGATCGAGGAACAAATAAAGACTCTCTTAACTTTTTTTATCCCTTTGAAGTTCAAATTTTAGATCATGATACGCACTCAAAAAATGAAGAGTCTCAAGCAAGCCATTCAGCTTATAAAGAAAGACAAAGAAGAGCTGCAAGAAGAAGAGTTTTAGGCTTTTACAAAAAAGATGATGAACTAAAAGTTAAAAAAAGCGATAAATAAACTTTAAGTTAAAGTTTTTAAAAAATATAAAATTAATACTTAACAACAAACCTGCACTATAAAAGATATAAATATGAAGATTATAAGATACATACTTTTACCATTTAGGTTGTTTTTTATTGTTACTTTTACTTTTTTTTTAGGTCTTATTTTTATTGCCTCAGTACTTGTAGTTGGTAAGAGGGCTTCATACAAATATACTCGCATACCTTACGTCTGGGGGACTCTATTCAGTTTTTTAACAGGTTCTAGAGTTAAAGTTTTTGGTAAAGAAAATATTCCAAAAGATAAGGGTGTTGTGTATTTGTTTTCGCATGCTAGTTTTTTAGATATTCCACTTCTTTTTACGGCATTAAAATCTTTTTATAATTTTGCGGCAAAAAGTTATGTGTTTAATATTCCTATTATAGGCCAAATTGGCCGAGTTATGGGCACTATTGAAATTAAAAATGATTTAAATGAGTCTATTAAAGAGTACAAACGAGCTGAGTCTCTTATCAAAGACGGTGAATCTTTTATGATAGCCCCTGAAGGGAAAAGAAGTGATTCAGAGTGTATTGATCCTTTTAAATCTGGTCCGTTTATCTTTGCATTAAATGCTAAAGCCGATCTTGTACCTGTTGTTATTTATGGGGCTACAAAAATTTGGTCTAATAAAGAAACTGTCCCAAATTTAAAAAGTTTTGGTGGCACAGTGTACATAAGTGTTTTGCCTTTAGTTGAAATTAAAGACTTTGATGCTGAAAACAGAAAGCTTAAAGCTGAAGTGATAAGACAAGACATGATTTTAGAATTAAAAAGACTTAAAAAAATTGCATCTGAAGCTGCCTAAAATTAAATAAGTATTTAAGGCCCGTGTAGTTTTAATAAATTTTGTAACATAAGATTTATGTTTTGTTAATTCTTATGGGCAGATAAATAAACAATGAGTGACATAAATTTAAAATCAAATACATTATTAGGTAAATATACATACATATAAAGGGGTCTAAGATGATTAAAAAAGTTGGAGTGGTAGGCGCTGGTCAAATGGGTAGCGGAATAGCTCATGTTGCTGCACAATCTAAGTATGAGGTTTTTTTATATGATGTTTCGAAAAGCTCCTTAGATAAAGCTTTAGCCGTTATTTCAAAGAGTTGCGACAGACTTATTAAAAAAGAAAAGATCTTAGAAGAAGATAAGCAAAACATCTTAAATTCAATTCATTGCTCTATTGATATTGATAGTCTTAGTGATTGTGATGTTGTTGTAGAAGCTGCCACTGAAAACTTAAATTTAAAATTAAAAATATTTGAGTCTTTAGATAAAACTGTAAAAAAAGAAGCTTATCTTTTTACAAACACCTCATCTATTTCTGTAACAAAAATTGCTTCGATCACCAGTAGACCTGAAAAGGTATGTGGCGTTCACTTTATGAATCCAGTGCCAATCATGACTCTAGTTGAAGGCATTAAAGGGCTTCAAACAAGTGATGAGACTTTTAAAGTTGCAAAAGATTTTTCTGAGTCTTTAAATAAAACCTTTGTAGAAGCAAAAGATTTTCCGGGCTTTATTGTAAATAGAGTTTTAATGCCAATGATCAATGAAGCGTGCTACACCCTTTATGAAGGTATAGGCTCTGCGCGTGACATCGATGAGGCCATGAAGAGAGGTACAAATCAACCTATGGGGCCACTTACTTTAGCTGACTTTATTGGTTTAGACACATGTTTAGCTATTATGAATGTTCTTCATGAAGGCTTAGGGGACAGTAAGTATAGGCCTTGTCCTTTATTGGTTAAGCACGTTGAAGCAGGGTGGTTGGGAAGAAAATCTGGTCGTGGTTTTTATACGTATGACTAAAAGAGGTAAGTATGAATTTTGTTAAAGTTGAAACAATAGAAGATCATGTTCAAAAAATTACAATTGATAAAGAGAAATCCTTAAACGCTCTTAACACAGAAGTTTTAGATGAGTTAAAGGTTTTACTCGAATCTGAAGATGTTAAAAACGCAAGACTAGTCTTTATTGACAGTGCAGGGGATAAAGCATTTGTAGCAGGGGCTGATATTGCTGAAATGAAAGCTTTTACCTCAGCTCAAGCTGCAAGTTTTAGTAAGCTTGGGCATTATGTTTTTTCTCTTTTTGAACATTTAAGTGCTGTTACTATTTCTTTGGTTGATGGCTACACTTTAGGTGGTGGTTTTGAACTGGCCCTATCAACTGATATTATACTTGCAACAGAGAAGTCTATGTTTGGTTTACCTGAAGTAAGCTTAGGTTTAATCCCTGGTTTTGGGGGGACTCAAAGACTCTCACGTTCTTTAGGGCTTCATTTGGCAAAGTATTTAACTCTTACGGGTGAAATGCTAAGCGCAAATGATCTTTGTGAAAAAGGTCTTGTAGCAAAAGTTTTCAAGACCAAAGAAGACTTGATAAAGTATTCAGATAAATTGAAAGACAAAGTTCTCTTAAAAGGTCCTTATGCAGTTAAAGTTGCAAAACAAACTATTCATAAAGGTTTTAGTTTAGAGTTTAAAGACTCTTTAGAGTTAGAAAAACAAGAGTTCTCACTTTTATTTGGTACTAAAGAGAATCAAGAAGGTGTGAGTGCATTTTTAGAAAAAAGAAAGCCTAACTTTGCTAAAAGTGAGACAAAATAATGTACGCGCCTAAAAATCCAATTCGTGTTGTCACCTCAGCAGCTCTTTTTGACGGGCACGATGCTGCTATAAATATAATGAGAAGAATACTTCAAGATATGGGTGTTGAGGTTATTCATTTAGGCCACAATAGATCTGTTGCCGATGTCGTAAAAACAGTGCTTCAAGAAGGTGCCCAGGGTGTTGCTATAAGCTCCTATCAAGGTGGGCATATGGAGTACTTTAAATACATGAGAGACCTTTTAGATGCCCAAGGTGCTGAGTATATAAAGATTTTTGGTGGTGGTGGTGGTGTTATAATCCACGATGAAAAAAAAGAGTTAGAGGCTTATGGGATTACTCAAATCTTTCACCCAGATGATGGAAGACGTCTTGGGCTAGAGGGAATGATTGAATCTATAGTTAAAGCCTGTGACTTTGATCTTTCTGAAGTGGCTAAGCCTCTTAGTGCAGTTAAAAAAGATATGTATAAACTTGGGCGACTTCCCCACAGAGATTTAGGTCTATTGGTAAATGATGTTGAACTTAAGTTAGATAAAACTAATTGGACTGATGAAATCAAAACAAAGTGGAAGAATGAAAAACAGATTAAAGATAAACAAAACAAAGAGTCAAAACCACTTGTTTTAGGAATGACTGGAACCGGCGGGGCCGGAAAGTCTAGTTTGATTGATGAACTTCTTAGTCGCTTTTTAAATAGCTATGATGATATCTCCATTGCCGTTGTTTGTGTTGATCCTTCTAAAAAAAAAACAGGCGGCAGTCTCTTAGGAGATCGGATAAGAATGAACTCTTTAAAAAGACCTGGTGTTTATATGAGGTCTTTAGCATCAAGAGGTTCAGGCAATGAAATCTCTGAAAGTCTTTCTTCAGTTGTAGATTCTTTAAAAAATTTAGAATTTGATCTGATCATTGCTGAAAGTTCAGGGATTGGTCAGGCGAGCTCTGCTATAACTCAAGTAAGTGATCTAAGTCTTTATGTAATGACCTCAGATTTTGGAGCTCAAAGCCAATTAGAAAAAATTGATATGATAGATTTTGCAAACTTTATTGCAATCAATAAAGCTGATCGCAGGGGTTCAGAAGATGCCCTAAGAGATGTAAAAAAACAGTATCAACGATCAAGAAAGCTTTTTGAAGAGGATGAAAAAAGTTTTCCAGTATTTTTAACTCAGGCCTCTCAGTTTAATGATCATGGGGTTAATAAACTCTTTTACTCTTTGATTGAAGAGCTTAAAGTAAAAGATAAAAATTCTATTTGGCAAAAAGAGAACAAACTTATAAACGGTGAAGTAAAAAAGTCTTTGATCTCACCCCACAGACAAAACTATTTGTCAGAAATTTCAAAAACTGTTTTTGATTATCATGATGAAACAAAAAAAATTAAAGAAGAGCTTTCATTTTTGGGAGCTGTTAATAAGGTCTCTTCTTTTACAAAAGATGAAACCTTGCTCTCAAAAAAAGAAGAGATTTTATCGAAGCACTCAAAAAAAACAATATCAAGTGTAAGAGATTGGGATAATTTTACAAAAGGCTACTTTAAAGATGAGTTTATTTACGAAGTCCGAGGAAAAGAGATTAAGCAGCCTCTAAATTCAAACTCGTTAAGTGGGACTAAAGTTCCAAGAGTTGTTCCGCCTTTAAACTTATCCGATTGGGGAGATCGTTACTCTTTTTTAAGAAAAGAAAACATGCCAGGCTCTTTTCCGTACACTTCTGGAGTTTTTCCTTTAAAAAGAAAAGGGGAGGATCCTACTCGGCAGTTTGCAGGTGAAGGACCACCTGAACGTACTAATAAAAGATTTCATTATCTCTCTAAAGGGCAACCTGCAAAGAGGCTATCTACGGCTTTTGATAGTGTTACCCTTTACGGTGAAGACCCTCATGAAAGACCTGATATCTATGGTAAGGTTGGTGAAAGTGGTGTAAGCATCGCAAGCTTAGATGATATGAAAAGACTTTATGAAGGTTTTGACCTTTGTGACCCTGCAACTAGTGTGAGTATGACAATCAATGGTCCTGCACCCATGATTCTGGCTTTTTTTATGAACACAGCTATTGATCAAAAAGTTCAAGCTAAAGAAAAAGAAAAAGGCAGCAAACTAAATACTGAAGAGTTAGAAGAAGCAAAACTTGAGGCTTTACAAGAAGTAAGGGGTACAGTTCAGGCTGATATTTTAAAAGAAGATCAAGGGCAAAACACTTGTATCTTTAGTATAGATTTTGCTTTAAAGATGATGGGGGACATTCAAGAGTATTTTATTCAAAATAAAGTTAAAAACTTTTACTCTGTTAGTATCTCTGGTTATCACATTGCTGAAGCTGGAGCTAACCCTATCACTCAATTAGCTTTAACACTTTCTAATGCGTTTACTTATGTAGAATACTATCTACAACGAGGTATGAGTGTTGATGATTTTGCACCAAACCTTTCATTCTTCTTTAGCAACGGTTTAGATCCCGAGTATTCAGTTATTGGTCGAGTTGCTAGGCGAATTTGGGCTATTGCAATGAAAGAACGCTATAAAGCTTCGGATAGATCACAAAAGCTTAAGTACCACATACAAACTAGCGGTAGATCACTTCATGCTCAGGAGATACAGTTTAACGATATAAGAACAACCCTTCAGGCTTTAATGGCCATCAATGATAATTGCAACTCTTTACATACAAACGCATATGATGAGGCCATTACTACACCTACAGAAGAGTCTGTAAGACGTGCTCAAGCTATTCAAATGATTATAAATAAAGAGCTGGGATCTACTAAAAATGAAAATAGTCTTCAAGGCTCTTACTACTATGACTGGCTAACTGATGAAGTTGAAACAGCTGTTTTAAAGGAGTTTGAACGTATCAATGACAGAGGTGGTGTTTTAGGTGCTATGGAGACTCAGTATCAAAGAGGAAAAATTCAAGAAGAGTCCATGCACTATGAGCATTTAAAACATAGCGGTGATTTACCTGTAGTTGGAGTTAACACTTACATTGACCCAAAAACTTTAGAAGCTGGTTTTGTTCCTGAAAGTATTGAAATGGCCAGAGCTACAACAAAAGAAAAAGATCTTCAGCTTAATAGAACTATAGACTATAAGAAAACGAACGCTGAGAGTTCAGAAAAAATGCTTAAAAAACTTAAAGAGGACTGTTTAAGTGGTGAAAATATTTTTAAAAGTCTTATGGAAGTCTCAAAATTCTGCTCTCTTCACCAGATTACTCAAACACTTTACGAAGTCGGCGGGGAGTACAGAAGAAATCTGTAAAGTAATCTTCTGTTCTTTACTTTTTTTTGGGTGTTCTAAAAAAGCTGAAATTAAGAATAATAAAAGCATCAAGCCACGAATAGAACACCTAAAGATCGCTCTTCAGACAAAACTTATGTCACTAGATCCTTTGAGTGTTAACTCTTTGGGTGAAAATCTTATTTTAGATTTAATCTCTCCAAAAATTTTTTATAAAGAAAAAGAGACTTTTAAAAGTAAGCTTGGTGAGTTCAGGTTTGATGGTAAATCTTTAAAATTTAAAAGCTTAAAGTCTCAAGAGGTTTTTGGTCAGTCCTTTTTAAAGGCCTCTCAATCGAGTTTATGGAAGGTTTTGTTTAAAGACTTTATATTCACACCAAAAAAAGGTGTGGTTTGTGTTAAGGAACAAGGCTGTTTGTTAGGATTTGTAAACATGCTTGGAGTTTTAAGATCCAAAGAACTTTCAACTTATGTAGTGAAAGATTTTAAAAAAGGTCATTATGTTGTTTTAAAATCTAATTTAGTAAACAATCATACTCTTCTTAAAAAGATAAAATTTATATCCATACAGAACGAAAGTGATGGATTTAAATTATTGTTAACAAAAAAAATAGATCTTTTTTTTCCAGAATCTTTTAGTTTATCATTAGATCCTAAATTTGATTATGTTTTTAAAAAAGGTCAGAGTAAGCGTATTAGTTTTTACTTTAAAAACAATTCTTTACCAGATAAAACATTTGTTAAACTTATTTGTGAGTCCGTTGAAGAGATCAAAAAGAGCTTTTCCATTTGGGATTTGACCGAAAACATGTGTAAAAACAGTAACATAATATTTAAGAATAAAAAAAATATTAAATTAAAAGAAAAAATAACAATTGTTGGAAACTCTAAAAACACAATTAAAATTGTTGATCTTCTATATAGTAAGAAACCAGATTATATTAACTTAGATTACAGAAATTTAAAATCTTATAAACTTACTAAAGTTCTAAAAAGTGGTGATTTTGATTTTTATATTGATGAAGAGCTTTATGACAAAAGCTATCCATTTTTAAAAGAAGCCTATCATTCAGATGGATTGTTTAACACTTTAAAATATAAAAACAAAAATATGGACTCAATCTTTGATAATTTAGAATCAAAGACTGATTTTAAAGACTTTTTTGAAAGCCAAACACAACTAAATAAAATTTTAAAAAAAGAAGAGTCTATTATTTTGAGACTAAATAGAAAAATACCTTTTTCTATTTTTCTAAAAAGTAGTCCAAAAAAAGAGACCTGCAATTTATTTTTGAAAAATTTAAAATTATCCTCAAAAGCTTTTTAAAAGCCCGTTGCATGTCATTGAAGTTTTAGAAAAAGACTCTTCTGGTTTAAATTGAGCTTCTTGAACTTGAGCTTCAATAGCAGCACTCATGTTGGTCATCAGATAGTTTGTTACTTCTTTAGTTAAAAGATTGGCAAATTGCTCTGGTTCAACAAAGTTTTCTTTAGCTAGTGTAATAAGGCCCTTTAGAGCGTAAGGTAAAAATCCATCTCGCAGTTCAATGCCTTCACGAAGAACTATCTTAATAGATTCTATTAACCTCTCAGCTGGAGTCCGGTTAGTCTGAATCACTCGCTCAAGAGATTCAAAAATCTCAAGACTCTTGATCGCCTCTGGTCGGTTCGTTGTTACAGACTCTAGTGCCATAACTACTTGTTTGGTGTTTTTAGCTCCAATTCCGTAAAGCATTTGCGCTAAGCCTTTGACTTCGTCCTCGGTGAGTTCTGTTACTTGACCAAAATCTATTGGGTCATTGGGCACTTTTTCAAGAGTTGTGAAAAGAAAATGAAACATGTGTAGCTTTTCTAAATTTTCTTTACTCACTGTTTTTAAATTATCTACAGGGTTCGAATCTGTATCAGTGTTCAAGGTTACAATTTCATTTCGTAATTTTTCTTGACGTTTCTCTAGACCAATTTCTGTAATTTCTGTCTCTACTGTTTTAAGTAGAGCTTCAAGCTGAATAACAGCTTTTTTGTAAGACAGGCTCTTAACACCAAGTTCAGAAATTTTAAAGGCTACGCGATTTTCATTTTTGTCAGGTGATTCAGATTTATAGGGGCTACTTTTATAGCTTTCAAGTTCTGAGATTAAAGCCTTTCTTGAAATATCATCTTCAGGAGGAGTTTTTACCTCGCCATTGAAAAAACTTGAAAAGGTTGTTGCAATACGCAATACCGATTCACGAAGTAGATCATTGGGGTGAGTAGAAAAAGTCTGTTGTTTTATGTTCTCGCTAAAAGTTTTAACATCTTCATTATTATCAGGTTTTTTCGCATTTAAAGCCCAATTAAGGCCGCGAAACACTGCTTCTGAAGGAATGCCTGACTCTAAAGAAAGCTCAACAGCTCTAGTGTCAGTGAGAAGCTCAATTTTTTGACTCGAAAGGAATCTGTAAGTATTTTTTGCTAATGAATTGGTTTTGAGGCACTGTTATCAATGGGGTGAGCCATTTCATGTGCTATGATTCCTCTAAGTCTTAAAGTTGACAACTCAAACTGTCCTACATCATCAGAGGCGAGCGCTTCAGTAAAAAGAGATTCAATGAGCCCTCTTGTGACATAGAGATTGACGTGCAGTTCTCCTTTCTTCACTTGGCTCTTTACATAAGCGTTTATACCCTCAAAATTTGTAATTTCAGTAACAGTTTGAACAGCAGTAACTGGTTTAGTTCGAAGAGAGTTGAGTCTTTTAAGCAAAGCGGGCTCAAAATTCTCGGCTATTTGCTGCACCATTGATTCAAACACAGGGGATTCTAAGTTGCTCGCCTTGCAGGGCAGGGGGAAAGTAAGCACCAAAACATTAAATAATACAAATTTTTACCAGGAAAAGACTTCATTAATACCTCAAATTTATAGGTATCCTATGTTTTGAATTGACTCCACATTACAGACTGAACGTTATATTTTTTACTAAACGTTATTTCATCTGTAAAAAGATTAGGCACTATAAGAGTGCTCTTCTTTTATTAGTCTTTAATCCAGTCCTGTTTTGATTAATTCTCACCGATAAAAAGATAATGTTACAGATGACGCTATTTAATGATTTTTACTTTAATTTTATGTTTAAAGGTTTTGTTTTACTTCAGCCTTTAACTAATATTTTAAGTTACCCCATTGTAAGTGTAGATGGAAAACCTATTACTTTTGGTAAGATTATTGTAGGTCTTTTGTTTTTATTTGGTGGGATTTATGTTTCAAAAGTTGTAATCAATCTTATTAGCAGAAAAATACTTACACGTTTTATAGACAGTCACTACGCTATTCACTCTATAGAAAATTTTACTTTTTATTTCTTTATCTTCTTTTTTGCGATTGTTTCATTAGAGGTTGCAAATATACCTGCAACAGCTCTTAGTTTACTTGGTGGTGCCTTCATTGTCGCTGTCGGTTTTGGTGCAAAAAACGTGATGAATGATTTTATCAGTGGTTTAATTATTTTAATTGAGCGTCCAGTAAAAATTGGTGATATTGTTTTTGTAGATAATATGTACGGTGTAATTGAAGACATTGGGATGAGATCTACACGAATCAACACCTATCAGAACAAGCACATTATTGTTCCTAATAATAAATTAGTTGAGAACAGTGTAAACAACCTTACACACTCATCAAAACGTGTTCGCTCAGAAATTAAAGTTGGAGTTCACTATAAATCAGATGTCACAACTGTTAGACAGTGCTTGGTTGAGGCAGCTCGTGAAAACCCTAAGACACTTAAAGGCAGAGAGCCTTTAGTTATTTTTAATAACTTTGGAGAAAGTGCTTTAGAATTTATTTTGGCCTATGATATAAAGATCGTAAGACCCATAGATGAAAGGCTCTCAAACTCTTTTGTTCGAGAAAACATTATGAAAAAATTTAAAGATGCGGGTGTTGTAATTGCATATCCTCAACAAGATGTTCATTTGTTTACAGGGGATAAAAAAATCTTAGAGACTTATAAAAAACAAGCCTGAATTGTAAAAAATTTTGATTTAGTGCACTAACTTAATAAGTTAAAACTTTTATTTTTTTGTTTTAAAATTTTTGAGACCTTCAAAAGGTGAGTTGATCTTGGTTTTCTCACCTTCTAAGATCACTCTTACATCTACAGGTTTACAATCAGACTTACATAATTCTTGATAAGGAGCCTCAAGTTCTAATGTTTGTCTTAAAAACTCTGCCCACATCCAATGTTTAGAGTTTTCAACTAAATGAAAGCCTTGCTCCTCTCCTTCAGACAGTGAGGTAGATAAATACTCTTTATGGGTTTGAGTAACAACTTTTGAAAACTCTTGCCCGCACCTAGAGCATTGTCTTTCGCATTTCAACCTGTAATTGAACTCTATTTCATAGTGAGGGCCATCGATAGGTCTGATGAAAAAACGAACCGTATTGTTTTCATCTTTGATTAAAAGTTCACCAAGCTCATGCAGCTTTTGCAGCTCTGAGGACAAAAAGCTAAACTCTTCACCACTTGTTGCTATTAAATTTAAATCAATTTCATTTTTTTTCATTTTTAACCACAAGCTTTAAGTAAAATTAAGATTAGAATTATTTATGTTAATAAAACAAAGTTCAGGATTAGGTCAAATTTAGAACAAGTGCTTTGACGGTCCTTGTTTTATTGAATTACATTTTTTGTATCATGTTTATATGCTAGATCAAAGGACTGACCATATATGAAATTTTTACTCATCTTGATGCTCATTTTTATTGGTTCTAACTCCTATTCAGAAGAGGCGCCGAACCTCACTAATGTTCCTGTAAGTAATGTTCTAGATCAGTCACTTTTAAAAACAGATAAAAAATTTAGTTTAGAGCTTTTTAGCTTTGAAGATTTTATTTACTCGGGCTCACGAAAAATGGAGCTTGGAGATCAAGTCAGATTAACAACACGTTTTAGATACCAAATTACTGAGAATGCATGGGCCTCTCTGGGTTTTCGAACTGATCCTAACCAAGATCGCTTTGATAATAAAACTTCGGATTTTGAACTCCGCACAGGTTACATTTATGAAAACTTTGTAGCTCAAGCTGATTTTTCATTTAACACAAATGATCCTGATGGTGGTATTTCAATTGGTTTTGATTTAGATTCAGAAAATACGTTTTTACGTTATAAAATAAAAGATAAGTTTCAACTGACATTTTTCCCATTTAACTTTGACGGTGAAGTAGGGGTTGATTTTGATACTGGTGATATAACTAGGATTTATTTTATTGAGGGGAGTCCTACAAACATTCCAATAGATATTGCGACAGCCACAGTGCCTATCAGGGTTGCGCAAAAAACTCTACCGGGTTTGGTTTTAAGATACACAAATGCTGAAGACAGTCTAAACATGGAAAGCTTTTATGTCGGTATTTCTGGGGCTAGTTACGAACGCCCTAACGATCCAAACTTTAATATCATAGACGATAGCACTAGTGTGTCTTGGTCTAGAAAAACTATGCTTGGATACAAAGCGGGACTCTTTTTTAGACGACCAAAAACATTTACAAGTCTTCAGTACATTGGACAAACTAAGGATGATGAAACGGGGGCTTTAATCAACTCTGCTCTTTCTTTATATTCTTTATCAAGAGTTTTTGGTTTGATGACTGAATTTGAAATGACGGCAACAAAAGGTGGAGAGCTCCCGTGGAGAGTTTCAAGAGATGGTGGGTCTTTTGGAAGTTTAGATTTAGCAACAACCACCTTAGCTTCTAATAGAGTTTATGCGGATAGAACAGGAGAGCTGCAAAACTGGACAGGAAATTGGGGTGTAGGTACGAGTCTAAAAGTTGGAACTACAAGCAACAGCTACAGACCTTATCTGTCATACAGATATTTAACAGATGATTTTGTATATAGCTCAAGAATCTCAGCTCACAACCTAAGGACAAATGACCTTTCAAACTCTCATGGAGGACTTCATGGTTTAGGCGGTGGAGCGTTTGTATACAAAGGCAATTTTATTATCAACCCTAGATTTGAATATCTATCTGCAAAGAATAATGTTTTTGGCGACAGTGACGACTTAAGAGAAACTCTTCAAGACAGAAACCTTATTGATTCAGATTTTAGTTTTTATATAAATGTCTCTTACTTTTTCAATTCAAGAACTGGTCCAAGAACATTTAGATTGTAGGGGGATTAAAAAAAATGATTCGACAGATCTTAAACACTTTTATAAAACTTAAAGTTTTAGTATTTCTATGTTTTTTTCTGTCATCTTGTGAATCAGACAATAAAAAAAATTTGGATTCTCTTCCGTCAACATTTTCAGTTGATGGGGTCGATGAAACAAGTAAACTTCTAAAAAAACTAAACGAAGACTTTGCTTTAGGACTAGTTTTTAGTAGTCAGCCTGATGATACTAAAAGTCTTATTGAAAACTCTTTAAAAAGATCAATTGCTGGAATAAATATTTTAAAAACAAATAACGGCGATATTAAACGCGTTGAGCTTGCTTATTATGAGCTAGGATCCTCATTGTATCTTATGGAGCAAGCAAGGCTTATTGAAATAAATGAAGAGCTTACCTTTGATGTTTTCAATCAAGTAAGTATCATTGTCTCAAAACTAGCAAGAGCCTTGAATAAAGATGAAACCTCAAGAGTTATTTACAAGTACAATTTTGGAGATGGTATTGACCCCGATTTTTTAGCCTTAAAAGGTAAAGATCAGTTTGGTGATATAAAGTGGGCTACTAATTTTCAAATAGATTTGCCTAAGGCAAAGATACAAGGCCGTCAGGGGCATGCCTGGATGGTTTCTAAAGCTTTTGATCTAAGTGAAGTGTCAGAGCCTAGTTTTACTTATCATTCAGCTCTGTTGGTCTCTAGTAGGGATGCTGAGCTTAGTTTGTATGAAGTGGTTAAAAGGGTTTTTAAAACTTATGTTCTGCTTGATCTAAAGCCAGGTGAGTCTGTTGAAGATCTTCCAAAAGAGCGAAAGATATTGATAGAGTATTCAGCTGATGAGGTGCCAAAAGCTAGGGATTTTCATGATACGTGGTTACCTGAGAGGTCTTTAAAAGCCTTTAAAGGTCATAAGGTTTCTATAGGCTTTTTGTTTGATACCAGAGACATTGAATTTACACAGTACTATGTTTGGGATATTTATGATTTTGAAATCAGAGGCTCTGGAAAGCTTAATATAGATCCCTACTTTTTAAGTCCATTTTTATCTGAAGATCTTGGTGGCTATCAAACTTTATCACAAGTTTTTTCAGGACCAGAGTGGAAGAGCGGTAGTGACGGAGTATATATAAACTCAAGCACTGAACGCACAGACAGTATACTTATGTCACCTTTAATAGTTACTGAGGATCTTCCTTTTAACAAAGACAAAAAGCTTAGGCTTGAAGTGATTGAAGAGGTGAATGCTCTTAGTAAAGATCAAGCAGAGGTTTTAATCTCAACAGACTATACGCCAGGTAAAGCATTTGATGAAAAAAATCAAACATGGATATCTTTAGAGCGTTTTAAGCGTGGATCAAAACAAGTTTTTGATTTAACAGATTTTCAAGATACAGATTTTGTTTTAGCTTTTAGGTTTAGATCAGAGATTTTTGGAGAAAGTTGGGACATAAACGACATCTTTATTGAGGCTGTTGGTCAAAGACTTTTTAGTCTGCCATTTTTGTCAAAAGATCAAAATGATATGGCTAACATAACTACAAGCTTTAATTTTGCAGAAGACTCTACAAAAAGTTATTTAGTAGAACAGGATGATGATTCACCTACTTGGACTAAAAAACCAGGTGGGATCAATATCTCTGCTCACCGAGGTAACAACGCACCCGCTTTTAGTGGTGGATCAAGACTCTACTTTTCTTCTTTGGAATTAAAAGAAAACCAACGAAACTTTTTACGGTTAAAGCACACCGTTGGATTTATAAGAGGAAAGGGACCTTTAAAAGTTCAAGTTAGAGTACACTGTAAAGAAAGTGATGAAGTTTGTAACCCTTGGGAGGATGTTGGCTTTTCTGATGCTGTGCTAAATTCAAGAATTGATGAGATGACGTTTTCTAATTGGCAATTAATAGATAAAAAGTTTTATGGACAAGAGATTGATCTTTCTTTTTACTACAAAGCCTTTGATGGTAACACTCCTAACTGGACCATTGAGCGTTTTGAGGTGTCTTCTGTTAAAGATTAACTTTAAAAACGCTTTACTTCTTATACCTGTGTTGTTTTTTCTATTCTTAGGATGTGAATCTACTAATGAAGAGACTGAAAATAATGTTACACTCTTGAGTGCAAGTTCTACTCTTAAAACTTCTACTGAAGCCGGTAATTTTGTTACAACAGCACTTAGAAGATCTTTAGAAGTTGATTTTGCATTTTTACCTTCAAGGTATTTTTTAGATGAACGTACGGTTCTTGATATTCATAAAGATATGACAGACTTTGAAATAGAAGAGGTTTTAAATAACTTTAAAATAGGTCCGAAGGATCAGATTTTAGTTGGCTCTATGAAAGGTCGTCACATTAAAGAGTTTGTAATTCAACGCTCTCAAGAAGCTTACAATTTAGATTTAGAGACTGCTGGTTTATGGTACAGGCTTACATTTAAGGGAGGGTTTTTATCTGCTTCTGACTTTAAAGTGGATGGTCGTTATGATGTTGATGATGATAGAACCTACCGAATTGCCATTAGTGATGACTTTTTCTTTGGGTCGGCTTTTCCAGGTTATAGATATAGAAATGGTTTTAACTTTAGATTCAGAAGAGAGCGCTATCAAAGATCAATTCATGAATCTGTAAAAAGCTATTTGAAAGATCAAAAATTTGCTTATCCTAATTGGTCTGCCATAAGAGCAGAGGTTAAAAACTTAACCTTTAAAGATCTAGGTTTAACTGAAATACATGACATTCAAGGTCCAGCGCACACAAGCCCTATTCTTTCACATACTGTTACAACTCGTGGTGTAGTTACAGCTGTTGGCTCTGACAATTGGTACCCTTTTGACCTAGACATTTATATTCAAAGTCAAAATCCTGATTCTGATCCAAGGACGTCTGAAGGGATTCACATTACATCTCTTAATAACTCTGTTGGTGTTGAAATTGGTCAACTTATTGAAGTTGAAGGCTTAGTAATGGAAGAGGCTAGATCTAATGGTATGGGTGAGACAACTTTAAGAGTTGTAAAAGACATTAAAGTTTTAAAAGAGTCAGTTGATCTTCCTGAGCCTATGAGTTTAGCAAGAGTTCCAATTGATAAAATTTCTAGCCACTCCGGAGGCCCTCTTATGTCTAAGGCTTTTTTAGATTTAGGAGACGGGATTGATTTTTGGGAAAGTTTAGAAGGTATGCGAGTTGTAACTAGAGATTTAGTTGTTTCCGGTTTTAGAGGAGGAGGGGAGGACCTAGTTGAAATTTCTGATAGGTTTTATCTAAATCTTTATGTTTTTTCAAAAGAGTCTTACAGTTCAGAGCTTATTACTAAAAGCGGTGGCCTAAGGGTTGATTATGATTCTGAAGATTACAACCCGGAGCTTTTTGTTCTTACAACAAATCATCTGTCCAAAGGCATACAGGTTCAAAAGTCTAATGGTGATTACTATTACTATAATATTGGTGATGAGTTTAAGGGGGATATAGTTGGAGTGCTTACATACCCTAAAAATATTTTTGGAGGCGGGGAGTATGCGCTGGTTACCCCAGTAGCGCAAGAGTCTCTAGAGTATAAAAATATAGATTCAAAAGGTTTTGTGCCTTTAAATCAAAGACCAAAATCTAAGTTTGATGTCACTCTAAGTCCAAATGAAATTACTGTTGCAACTTTTAACTTAGAAAATTTGGGTGGAAACAGACAGGACCGTATTGATGTTTTTTCAAATATAGTAAAAACAAACTTAAATTGCCCCGACGTCTTAAACTTAGTTGAGATTCAAGATAACAATGGTGTTTCTTTTAGAGGTGGGGCTGATGCTAAGATGACTCTAAAAAAGATTAAGTTGGCTGTAGGACAACAGTGTGAAGATTCAAACTATGAGTTTATTAATATAGATCCTTTTGAGCTTTCTGAAGGCGGGCAGCCCGGTGGAAATATAAGAACATCGGTGCTTTACAACAAAGATAAGCTTGATTTTAACTACACCAGTGAAAATAATAATGAGTCTTACGGAGGGCATAGCTTGCCTACAAAAGGTGGCGATTTAAGTGTTAACCCTGGTCGAGTTTTTCCTTTAGATGTAGCTTTTAGACGTTCTAGGCGAAGCCCTGTGATGCAGTTTAGCCTTAAAGACTCACCTAAAAAAAGACTCTACCTTATTGGTGCTCACTTAAACTCTAAGATTGGAGACATTGATTTTTGGGGAAACAGACAACCTCCAGTACAGCTGTCTGATGACCGTAGATCTGCAATGGCAAAAAAACTCAATGAGTTTGTTAGATTGATTGAAAAAGAAAATTCTAAAGCACATATAATTGTTCTAGGGGATTTCAATTCTCTTGCTGAAGAAAATTCGATGAAAGTGCTGACAGAAAACGAAACAAGGCTTAAAAATACAATCTTTACAAAATCTAAAGATGCACAGTACACAACAAATCATAATGGTAACTCTCAAGCCTTAGATTATATTTTTGTAAACAAAAATATTTATAAAAATCCATGTACTGAATCAGAATATCTAAATTTGAATTCTGATTTTATGGGTCGTTTTTCTGATCACGATCCTGTTGTTTTAAAAATGTGCATGTGAGTTTTTATTTACGAATAAAAACTTCACCAAAGTAGAGGCCTTTAAAATCTGATCTAAAAGTTTGATGAATTACAGTACATACTTAAGATGTAACAAAATGATTTATTAGGAGTTATTAATGAGTGTGTTTATTAGAGTGATTTTTATTGGTTTTTTTATGATGTTTGTAAGTGCGTGCTCTGATGATGACAAAGGCATAACAAAACCTGAAAACGGAACTTACCTTAGTCAGTGTGTAAGCCCTGATGGAGTATCAAGTGCAAATGTTGAATATATCTTTGATGATGAAAGTGTATCAATTCGTGATTATATGTATGACAATCCTGATTGTACTGGTAACGGTGGCGGTGATCTAGCTGTTACAAGTTTGTTTGAGCATTCTGATGTAGATTTAGGTTCTGGTGTTTCATATGTAAGGGTAGAGTCAGAAGGTGGAGAAATCAGTCAGGTCGTTTTCTTTGTAAGTGATTCAAAAGTTTATATTCCAAACTTTCCAGAAACAGAGCCACAAGGTGATGAAACACCTAATGAGCTTGAGGCTTTATATAGCTTTTTTATTGAAGACCCAACGAATGAAGAAAACTATGGACTTTTACTGACTAGAAGTGAGTAAGGAACAAGTTATACGCCTGAAACAAGCATAGTACTTTTTTAAATTGACTCCTTTTCAAAGCCTTTAAAATTAACGATTTAAGGTCTTTCTTCACTCTTTTTTGTGCGCCAGGTTACATGGATTTAAGAAATATTGACCAAAATACGCAACTAGCCAATCATCAAAGAGCAATAAAAATATAAGGAGATATAATGAAAAAAATTATACTATCATTAATTGTTTTAGGTTTCACATCTGCAGCGTCTGCAACATTAGAAATTCACCTCAGTTCTGGTGCAGCTTTTCCAGGTGTCGCAACGTCAACTGGTGCAGGATTTTTTATTCCTGATGAAGGTGATACAGTTTGGGGATTAAGTACTGAAGTCTACAAATCAATTAATGAAAACATTCAGGCTGGTGGTGTTTTAAATTTCATTAATTTTGGTGATGAAACTTTTTATACACTTGGTGCAAGAGTTAGATACAACTTAGATTCAGATCTTAGAGATTCTATGTGGCTTGGCGGAGGTCTTTCATATTCAAACGTTTCTGGTGATGGTGACAACTCAAGAATTGCTTTAAATCTTCAATTTGGTAAAAGATACGCGCTATCTGATAGCTTAACATACACTCCAAATGTTAGTTTTGATCTTAACATTGGTGGTGATATCGATGATGGTCACCTTATAGGTGTTAACCTAATTTCATTTTCTGGTTTCATGAATATGTAATTAGTATCTGTTCTTTAATGAATATAAAAAAAGACCCTACAAATGCAGAGTCTTTTTTTATATTTATGCAAGAAAAATGATCTAATTCTATTTAGAAAGAATCATTTGTTTTATCTGTAAGATTTCTCTTTGCAGAAGTATGTTGTTCTTCTTTAAACTTTTCAACTTCAGACTCATCCAGTATTTTCTCATCAAGTTCTTTGATGGCATTTATAATTGGGGCAACCAATCCTTGATAATTAACAGATCTGTATTCATTTGCATCACCTGGGTTATGAATTTTAATCAAGAGTGGAAACTGCAGTTCAACTTCTTGAGCTATAACACCTATAGCTCTCTGGCCAGCTCGACCTCTAGATTTTTCACTCCAGACATACTCATAGCCGTTAAGTTTTTTTAACTTTTCTAATGAGTTTTTAATCAAAACTTTTTCGTCTTTAAACTTGATATCCGAAGCTGTGGTAAAGTTATTTGCTAACACATCTCCATCAACCTCTAATTTAGTAGAAGGGTTTAGAACACCGATACCAACATCACCATCACTTTTAATAACCATTCTAGGTACAGCATCGTTTGAACCTGCAGGAGAAGTTCCAAAAACTAATCGTGTCGGCATATTGTCGTTGCCAATCGGTCCATCGACTGAAGCTCTAAAGTAGGCATGTCTAGTAGAGTCATTTACCCCCCCCCCTAAATCATATGGAGTAACTCCATCACTTCCTATAAAGCTCACTTGTCCAAGCAGGTCATCTTCTTGAACAGCAGCTCCATTTCTACTTCTTCTAAACTCAAGATCGGCTTTACAAGTCGCACATGTATCGTTGTTGCTTTCTAAAATTATATCTTTATTGTCTCCTAAAACATGAAATATCTTTTCAGGGTTGGTAGTTCCAATTCCAACGTAGCCACTGTCATCAACATAAATTCCAGCTGAGCCGTCTTCGCCAACCAGTTGATAAGCACCTAAGTTTAAATTTTGAGTGGCAGTGTGGTTACCAAGATTATCACTAAGAACTGAGGCCCCTGCGGATTGATCTATACATGTCCATGTGCTTCCATTCCATTGGAGCATTTGATCTAAAGAACAGCCTGAGCCATTAAAAGGTGCAGGAAGCTGGTTTATATTTTCTATATTAACTCCAGTTTGTAAAACACCTGGTAAAATATAAGCTGCAGGCACACCCGCTGGTTGAAATTCAACATCATTGGTACTGCTTACATTCTCTAAACAGGCTGTGCCGCTTAATGCGATAGCTAGCAACATTATATACTTACTTATTCTTAATTGTTTTAATGCTTGACCCATAGATACTATTTGGAACTTTTAACGTAAAGTGCAACAGGTAGTTGGTTAAATAAGTCTCTTATTTAACCATAAAACTTTTTGAACAATTAATTGGAATATAGCTACTAATAGTAAGCTAAAGGTTAGCCTTAACATTTTTATAATCTCAGAATGTAGCACTTCTAAGTTAAATTTTACTCTAACTGACTGTTATAAAAAGAACCTCTAATAGAAACTAATACTAATATGATTTGTAACATAATATAACTTATCAGAAGAGTTATGTGTTGCACAAAACAACTTTAAAAACTTAAGCTAACATCATATAAATTTAAAAAGGACCATTGTAATAGTCATCATATGAGTCAGTATCACCTAATTGAGCTTTGTCTGAGCCTGAAATTCTCGAACTCGATTTAAAGTACCTATTTGTAATTTCTTTGTCTTTTTGATGAGATGTAGATAAGTGTGGAAAAAGTGTCTCATCCATAATTGATAAAGTTATAATTGCATCAGTGATATTTTCTAAGCCTTCAGTGCCGTCCAAAAATAGACCAATAAGAAGTTCATAACTTTTTATAATTGTAGGACCGCCCTGCATTTTTAATGCAGTTACAAAAACACTAGAATTTAAAAAGATTTTTGATTTGATCAACTGAGTTTCTAAGTCTTCGTAGAATTCTTCAACTCTTTCATAGTCTACTGTAAGAAGAGCAGAACATGTAGATGTTTGGGAGTGAGCATTAAAACTAATAAACATAATAAATAATGTAAACAAGATACTTTTCATAAGAATACGGCACAACTTTTATGAATTTAAGTAAAGTTAATTTAGATTTTTTAAAATTAGATTATAAATTTTTCATTAAAAGCGAGCTTCAGTATCACCTACTTCAAATGCAAATGAGAGTGCAATTTTTGCAAATCTTAAGGCGTGAGAAAAGTCTAAACGCTCATCCACAACATCATTTTTTGTGTGAATTTTTTTGTTAATAGTTTTAGCTGTGGCTTCAAAAGGATAGGCTGTCTTAAAGCCATTTCTAAACCATGAGGCGTGATCACTGCAGCCATAGCCACACTTATATCTCTCAACTGGAAGTCTTAAGTGCTCAGTTACTATGGACTCTAAAAAGAGCGTTAAACCAGCGTCAGTAAAGTCTTCTGTTAAGCCTATAACATCGCCGTTTCCAGGGAAAAGCACCATATCAAGCTGCATAACAGCTATAACGTCTACTCCCCTATCTTTATAAGATTTTGCTATTTCTTTAGAGCCGACCAAACCAACCTCTTCAGCACCATACCAGAAAAAATCAAGGCTTCTCTTTGGTTTAGTACCTGATTTTAAAAAGGCTTTTAGTGTTTCATAAACTACGGCAGAGCCTGAGGCATTGTCATCAGCACCAGGGGCATTTTTAGAAAAAAGTGCATTAGTAGTTGAATCTATATGCCCACCGATTACTACAACCTCTTCAGGACGCTCAGAACCTTCAATATGAACATGTATGGACCCTTGGTTTGTCTTTTCATGCTCTATAAGCTCTAAACTAAACTGCTCTTTATAATTTTTTAGTTCATCTTCAATTTTACTCATAAATTCTAATAAGGCTTTGTTTGGATCTTTAGATTTAGAAGAACGTGTTTTATAACTTGAAAGAAGCTCGACACTGGCCTTTAGGCTTTCAATGCTCAAAAACTCAAAGGCCTTTTTAGACTCTAAAGTTCTTAACAATGCTACAGGCTTCTTATCAAACTTTAGTTCTTTTTCTAGAGTTTTATCTAAAACTTCTGAAAAAGATAAAATCTCTTCATCTGTATCTTCTGTGTAGCCTCCACACCTACCCATAAAATGACTAAGTTTGTGAAGTTCTTCTTTGATCAACTCAGCTTCTATTTCAGAAGAAGGCGTCACCTTAACAAAATGATTTTTAACCTCTGCATTCAGGCTTAGTGTTTTAGAAAGTTCAAGATAAAGGTCTTTTGCTACAACTATTTTTGTTTCTTCACTTTGAGTGCATGAAATTAAAAATACAGACATAATAAAAACACTTTTTTTAAGATCTTTGCTAGAAAAGAAAGTAAGTAGAGTATCTAAAAAATAATCAAACCGAGTTTTAAAAAGTTTTAAATGCATTAATATATGTTCAATGCAGTTTTGATAAATAGCAGTAGGCTTAAACTCTAACTAGACTACAAATAATTTTATAGGCTTAAAAAAACTTCTAAATCTACAAAGGATAAACCTCATAAGCACTTAATATTTAAAGTAAATTTAAAAAAATAAATAAAGCTGTTTAGAAGTCCCACTTCTTAAAGCCAAGAGCTTCAGCAAGACTTAGGTCCTTTTTTTTAATCTTATACACATTGGCATAACCAGATAAAGCTCCGCAAACTTGAATGCGAACCTGACCGTCACTCTTTTTTTGTGAAGAGTAGATCGTAATTTCAGAAAGCTCTTTTGACATCTCGGTTTTAGATATGCCTGACTGTGGTTCACACTGTCTAGAGCCGTCGTATTTAAAAATAAAAACCTTTAGCTGATCGTTTGGTATATTGGGTTTGCCATGCTTGTTACAATGGCCAGAGGCACAACCAGACAGTGCCGCCATTAAAAGACTTATAAGTGATGTCTTAAAAGTGTGAGAGAAATTTGTGTGTGATAACAGAAAAGATAAAATTTGTTGAAATTTCATTGTTTCACCGCAGCCATCTTAAATAAGTAGCTTTTATCAGAAAATAAAAATATTTCATTTTTGCTTGAGTTAAGAGTCATTGGAGCTGAGATGTTATGAAGAAACTCATACAAAGATTTAACTTTAAAGGTCTCTTTGTGAATTTTATAAACAGGACCCTTAGAGTCTACTACAATTAAACTGTCATCTAAAACTAAAGGTGTACCGCCAACACCTTTAAAAGCTTTAACTTTTTTTATCTGTGTACCTGTTGTTTGCTTAAGCTTTATAAGCTCCCCGTTAGATGATGAAAAGTATAAGCTGGAGCTATCAAATGAGATATCACTGACAGGTTTATCAAAAGCCTGCCACTCAACTTGGCCCGTGATGATATTAATTTTATAGAGTGCTTCATCAAAAACACCTGCAAATAAAGAACTATTACTAGGACTGAGTTTAAGGTACTGGATATCAGAAAACTTTTTACCACCAGGCAGTAGTTTTTGCCATAGGGGTTTGCCAGTCTTTTGATTAAAACTTACTAAGCTTCCGTTGCTAAAGCCTGCAATAACCTGGGTTCCAAAAATTATAGGTTTGGGATCACCAAAAACACTAAGTTCTTTAGTGGTCTTAAAAAAGGTTTTCCATTCTACTGTTCCATCAGAAGCTTTTAAAGCATACATAGCCCCAGACTCTGTCTGGGCAAACAAAAGCCCATCTGAAATATCAGAGATAGAGGTTGGAGCTGTATCAAGCTTTACTCTCCATAAAACTTTTTTATTTTCAAGGTTTAAAGCTATTAATGATTTGTTTTGAAGTCCTAAAAATACAAAGTTACTTTTAATAGAGAAAGCACCTGATAAACCGTGCTCAGAGTTAAAAAGCTCTTTTTTTCTACCAAAAGTGTCTATTAAATATAGACCCCCATGACTCGAGCCTTGAAGCACTCTGCCATCCTCTAAAAGATGTGGTTTGAAGTTTTGAAAAACTGCAGGGTCTTGCAGTTGTGACTCTTTAATAAGTTTTCTGGACCAGCTTCTTTTAAGACTTAAATCATCAAAAGAAGCATTTGCATCTATACTTGAAAGCAGTAAAAGAAAAAAGAAGATCATCCGTTGCTTCCACTTAAATCTTTAGTGCTTTTTTCGTACATAATAAGTCTTAAATATTTATCAGCATCATCATAAAAGGCGCCTGTTTTGTTAAGAGTCTTTGCCTTTTCTAAGCTCATTTCTGCCGATTCAAAATCCCCAGAATTTTTTTGCAAAAGAGCTCTTTGTATGAGTGCTTCAGCATGAAAGCTGCGCCAGTTGTCAGAATTTATAACCTCGTTATAGGTGTCTAGAGCTTTATCATTTGAACCTTCTTCATTTAGAAGTCTAGCTTTTAAAAGAAGTAAAACTCCAGAAAGCTTTCGATCAGTAGAAGGTTTAGCCGATTTTAAAAGTTCAAGGGCTTTAGTTTTTTGATCTTGTGACTCTAAAAAGCCTGCCATTCTAATAAGGGTTAAATCAGTTAAGGATTCTGAAGGGAACTTTGTCATAAGCTCTTTAACTTTAGAATTTAAATCTGTAATTTCAGCATTTAGCTTCTCTTTGTACTCTGGACTTTCAGGGTCTTTTGCTTTTTCAATTGCAGTTTGCAACAGATCAACTCTTCTTGTTATTATTCCAGAAAGTTTAGCAACTGACTTTGTCTTTTGACTGTTAAACAAAGAGTAGGACCAAAAAGCTCCAATCCCAATGACAAGGGCAAAAAAAGCAAGGATAAAAATTTTAGAATTTTTATCAATCCAATTGCTAGCCTTCTCCATATAATCAACAGCATCCATAGTTTCATTTTTATTTTTCTTTGCCATAATATTCGTTGCTCCCTATAAGCTTGATTGTCTTTCTAAAACTTGTCTTAAGCTTGAAAATGGTCTTGCGTGACGTCCCTGATGGTGCTGTCTTAGCCTTCCAATAACTTCAACTCTTCTTTTTGCTAAAATTTGTGCAGCTTTGTAGGTAGGTACATTTTCTTTTTCTGCAATTTCAAAGACTTCCATAATGTTGTCGTAAACAGCTTCAACCTTCTGCATAGCTCTATCTTTACTGTAACCTTCAAGCTCAACATAAACGTTCATAAGGCCACCAGAGTTTCCAACAAAATCAGGTGCGTATAAGATACCTTTTTCACGTAAAATATCACCATGTCTGTATTCTGCTAAAACGTTATTAGCTCCACCTGCTATGATGTTGCATTTTAAGTTGTGGATGCTTTCATCGTTTATAACAGCACCCAAAGCACAAGGGGCAAAAACATCACACTTCATAGAAACTATATCATCTGGTCCAATTTTCTCTACGCTTTTGTAGACTGCGCACATTTGATCAACACGCGCTTCATCTATGTCAGCGATAGTAATCTTAGCCCCTTCTTCATCTAAGAATTTAACCAAGTTTCTACCAACATTTCCCATTCCCTGAACCGCTACATGAACCCCGTTTAAATCATCTTTGTTTAGTTTCTTTTTAACAGAAGCTTTTATGCTCATTAAAACACCGTAAGCTGTATAAGGGCTTGGGTCTCCAGATCCTCCTAAGGATTCAGGAATACCAGTTACAAAAGGAGTTTCAGAGTAGACATACTCCATATCTTTAACAGTTGTTCCAACATCTTCTGCGGTGATGTATTTACCGCCTAAAGAGTTAACAAATGTTCCAAAAGCTCTAAAAAGCCCTTCAGATTTTTCAGTTCTTGAATCGCCTATAATCACTGCTTTCCCGCCGCCAAGATTTAAACCTGCTGCAGAGGCTTTGTAAGTCATGCCTCTAGAGAGTCTTAACACATCGATTAAAGCCTCTTCATCACTTTTATAATTCCACATTCTTGTACCACCAAGGGCTGGTCCTAAAGCTGTGTTGTGTATAGCAATGATAGCCTTTAAACCCACATCTTTATTGTGGCAAAAGATCACTTCTTCATGGTCTCCATGTTTTTTAATCAACTCAAAAGACATAATTATGCTCCCCTACAGTGTTTTTTTATTAACACACGATAAACATGTTGCTCTTTTAGGGCAAGACCATAATCTAGGCAGAGCAAGAATGAGATTGCCTTTAAGGGCCTGTTTCTTGGGGCTAAATATCTTAAAAATTGTCTAAAAACTAATATAATTTTTTTTCTAAATCTAGTTCTGTGAGATCATTATTGGCTATGCTTTTAAACCGCGATCCAGACTATTGTGAATATCATCAGTAATCCACTTAAAGAACACAAGAGAGCATACCCATAAAACTTAAGCTTTCGCCTAAGCTCAAAGAGCTCCTCAGAAAGTTTCTTATTGCTTTTTTCAATGTTTATAAGGTTTTCATGAACTTTTGTATCCCCGTCTTGCCTTATCATTAAAGGGTGAAATTCAGGGTGCTTCTCCATAACGGCAAGTCCCCACTGCAAAGTACGGTAAAGCCATGGAGGTGGTTCTGTTTTACCCGTGGTCCACCTTGTCCAGGTCGACGGGTCCAATAACAGGAGTTCACACATGCGTTTTTTATTTAGTCCCATGTGAAGTCTTATTTGTTCAAGATCCCCGATCTGTTTTTTTATAAGTTTGGCCGTTAATTCGTTCTTTTCTCTAGCACTCAAGTGCCTTTGAATATCTTCATCATTATTTACGATAAAATCTTGCTTTCTTTCTTCTGTAAAAAAATCCAAATAACACCCCTTTATTATATTAATAATATCAATTTTTAATGTATATTCACAAGAATAACATTGATAATATCAATAAGACTAGACTTAAAAACACAAGTTATTGAAATTACTAGTAAAATTGGATACTGGTGTCTTTGTATGCTGAATATCAAAACAAACTATAGCTTTTATTTATAAGCTATAGGCTTAAGTTGTTGTTATTGTTGATATTAAAACTGTATCTTTTGAAATTATGTATTTGCCCATGATTTAAGCGTAGAAATGAAAAACACTCGCGAGATGTTTTAGTACGACTCTATTAAATTTATTAGTTTTTTATCTGTGCATCTACACAAGACATTAAACTATCTGAATATAAAACTATTTTAGGCTTTTTGAAGCCTCTGTTTCTGAAGACTTGTCTTTTGGTTCGCTAGTTTCGTCTAAACTATTAACAAAGAAACTATTATAAACACTCTCAACAGCTGGGTACTTATTAAGAATTCTTTTATTTAGAAGCTTTGATACTCTTCTGCAAGAATTTAAACTATTAATAACAGCTTGATAGTTTAGATCAATACTTTCACCTTTACTGTTTGTAGGAAAATTGTAGTTTTGAGCTTTAACAAGGCTTTCTCTATAGACATCGGGTAAGATAGATATGTGTCTTGCAATAGCATAGCTTTTATCTGTTTCTGTAGGGTCTGTGCATCTATTAGTATCTTTTTGCAGATCACAAACTTTAGATTTATTTTTAGCGGCAAGAAGCACCCTGGGTACTTTATCGTAAGGATCAATAAAATGAGCTACAAAGATATCTCTTTTCTTATAAGTAGCACTTTTTATCTTGAAGTTTGATACATAACTTTTAGAAGAGCTTTTATTATACTCGAGCAAAAGACCATCACTGGTAAAGTCAGTCAGGCACTCATACAAAGCAGCATCATTAGCTAAAGCTTTATTAAAATATGCTGTATTTAACAGTATTACTAAGCATAGTTTAGATTTGAGACCCATAATAAAGGTATCGACAAAACTGGTTCATTATGTGACATAAATTAGCAGATTTTGTCTCTATAGCCTTAAAAAAGACTAGGCTAAGGTGTTAGTCGTAACACTTTCGAAACACTGTTCTTTTTCTAAAACTTCAACTGCTAATCTGAACCTTTTGTAGACATTTAGAAGCTCAAATTTTTAATAAAAAAAAGCGCTGATGAATTATCAGCGCTTCACAAAAGTCTAGTTCAGTTGAACTAAATAACTTTTAAAGTATTTAGAAGCTTATTCAGCATCCATAACTTCTTTAGCTTCATTCATTGCATCTTCTGCACTGCTTTTAGCATCATCTAGAGCTTCTTCAGCACTTTCAGCTGCGTCATCCATCATTTCTCCAGCACTGTCTACAGCAGATCCTGCAGCGTCAGTAGCGTTCTCAGCACTCTTTTTAAAACAAGCAGTTAGTGAGAAAAGTAAAAGACCCATAATTGCAAGACTTTTAAGACTGATGTTTGTTATTTTTTTCATGTTGTACCCCTTAAGTATTTTGTTGTTTTTTTGTACGTTAATAAGGTTACAAAATATTAAGATTTCGTCAAATGCTAATCTTTAAGCATTTAAAAAATTAATTTACTTTAAAAATTCTTAAGCTGACAAAAAATGTCACTTTTTATTCTTTTTTATACTGAATATGTTTTCTACGTACGCAAGGTGTTTCATAACTGGCTCATGTTTTGCACTATTTATTGTATGTCAAAATCAACAAAAGCCTCTCTATATATATTTGTTCTAGCACTTTTTGTTTCGGCTTGTGATCCAACACATAATTATCAAAGCCCCCCTGTACCGTCAGAACTATTAGAAGATCCCTTTTACAAAAATCAGGTTGATCAATTTGACGAAATTCTTATCTTAGATAGAAAACTTTCCGATTTAATCGAAGATGGTAGAGTTTCAAAAGAACCGAATAATACAGACCCCATTATATTTAATATTGAAAGACCTGAACAACCCATTGAAGTTCTCGAAGAGAATTTTAATGAAGATCCTAATCTGTATTTTGAACCTTCGCATGATAGAATAAAAGTTGAAGAGTATTTTATTGATGAAGATATAGTGATAACTGGAAGCACTGATGAAGAGCCACTAGATACTACACCTGATAATTCGACCACTGATACAAAAGAAGAAAAACAAGACGCTTTAAAAAAAAATACAAGTATAGAACCTGTTGAAGGCACTTCTGAAGATAAGCCAGTTCAAGTTTCAGAACCTGATTTAGAAGAAGTAGAAAGTGATAAGAACGCTTCAACTGAAAGTACAGAGATAGAAGAACAGGAGTTATTTGATGCAGATAAGGGTACTTTTGATAAAGACACATCTGTGATTAGTGCTAGTTGGGATGGACGCTCTTACTCTTCAGACTATACAAACTATTTGATTGAAGGCATTGAATTATTTGGAAAAGAACTTTTGAACACATCTAAAAATATTAATAATGCTGGCTTTTGCCCGAATTACAACAATCTTAATGTAAATGAACGTATGTCTTTTTGGGTTATGTTTTTATCTACAGTTGCAAAGCATGAATCTGGTTTTGATACAAATGCCAAATATTTAGAGCCTAGAAGTGGACACTATTCAAGAGGCTTATTACAAATTGGATATAACTCTTCACACCTTAAACCATACTCTTGTGGTTTTGAAACACCTTATGAGATGAACACTAATCCAAGAAAAAATCTTCACTGCGGGGTGAAAATCTTAAATTATTGGATAAAAAAAGATAAAACAATTAGACACTATAAAGCTGATGGTAAAAGATGGCTTGGTGCCGCAAGGTACTGGTCAGTTGTTCGTTTTGAAATTTGGCAACAAGCAAAAAAAAACAGATTAACTGAGATAAAAACAAATACACAAAAATTACCTTTTTGTGATATACCAACATAGTTTTTATTCTTTTAAGTAAATATTATCACTAAATTTTATTTTAACCTAAACCCACAAAAAAAATACTGTCCAAAACTAATATTTAAGCCCAAGATAACTTATGTCGTCACGTTATCAGTTAAACAAATCCAAATACCTTCTTCAGTCAGAAGAAAGTGAGTTGAAAAGAGTATTAAACCTTTTTGGCTCAAAAGACGTAAGAGACACAGCCATGATTGAACTAGCTTTAAACACAGGCGCTAGGGCTAGTGAGCTTTTAAATATTACGGGTTTTGATTTAGAAACTGAAAGCCAAACAGTGTTTATAAAAGGCATCAAGGGTTCAAATGACAGAGAAATTCCTTTAAGACCAAAACTTTTTAAGAAAATAGAGTCCTTGAAAACCACTGAAGAGAAGCGTGTTTTTAACATCTCTTACCCTAGATTAGTTCAAATTTGGTTAAATTATCGACCCTGCATCAAAAAATTTCACTCACTTAGACACACTTTTGCCTTAAATTTGTATAAAAAGACAAAAGATATAAGACTTGTTCAGGTCGCTTTGGGCCATAGGAGTATTCAAAACACTATGATTTATGCTGATTATGTTTATACAACTAATGAGCTTAGAAAATTGATACTTTAAATAAACATTAATATATTATGTTCCAAGTAAAAACTTGCTTTTTTCTCTTTTTTTGCCCATATTGCTGTTTTGAATTTTAAAAAGAAAATAAACAGAATTTTTAAATGATTTATAACGGAGTCTTAATATGGCAAGTCCTAAGAGCAAAATTTCAAGATCTAGAAGAGGCATGAGAAGGTCTCACAACGCCCTTAGCAAAAGTGCGAGTCACGTTTGTAAAAACTGTGGAGCTTTACACCTTCCACACCGCGTTTGCTTGAGCTGTGGCCATTACGATGGTCAAGAAGTTGTAACTGCTAAAACAGTTTAAATAAACCTTAATGATCAACTCAAAAATTTCAGGAACCGGTTCGTACCTTCCTGAAAAAGTTCTTTCGAACTTTGATCTAGAAAAGATGGTCGACACCAACAACGAATGGATTGTCGAGAGAACCGGAATAAGCGAGCGGCGATTAGCCTCCCCACATGAGCAAACGTCTGACCTGGCACTAAATGCTGCGAAAAAAGCTTTAGAAGCGGCAAGCTTAAAACCAGAAGATATCGATTTTATATTCTTAGCTACAACATCACCCGATCAGGTCATGCCTTCAACAGCGTGCACACTTCAACAAAAGTTAGGAGCTACAAAAAACTGTGGTGCCTTAGACATTTATGCTGCGTGCACTGGATTTGTGTACGGACTTTCTATTGCTGATCAAATGATAAAAGGTGGTCTTTATAAAAATATACTTGTTGTAGGTGCTGAGATAATCACTCGTTTCATAGATTATACGGACAGAGGAACATGTATTTTATTTGGCGACGGTGCAGGGGCTGTAGTTTTATCAAGAAGTGATGAAGCCTCATCTGATAACTCAAAAATTCTTGGACATACTCTAAAGGCAGATGGAAGTCTTGGCCACTTACTTACTCTCAAATTAGGTGGCTCAAGACATCCTGGATCTGTTGAAGATCTTGAGGCTGGTCATCAATATGTGTCTATGGAAGGTCGTGATATTTTTAAAAATGCAACTAGAGTTATGGCATCCTGTTGTGAAGATGTTTTAGAACAAACGTCTTTTTCTCCAGAGAATGTTGATTGGCTTATTCCTCATCAGGCCAATGTCAGAATCATTGAGTCTGTGGCCAAACGTTTTAAGTTTCCAATGGATAAAGTCGTTGTTAACATTGAAAAAACTGGAAACAACTCATCAGCAACAGTACCTATGGCACTTGATACAGCAATTAGAGATGGACGGATTCACAGGGGTCAGCACCTTATGCTTACAGCTTTTGGTGGTGGACTCACAAGTGGCAGTCTTCTTATGAAGTACTAACAACAACATATTTCATCAAAAAAATTTAAGGGGTAATTAGTTATGTCTAAAGATTTAAATTTAATGGCTATCTTTCCAGGTCAAGGCAGCCAGTCTGTTGGGATGGGAAAAGATCTTTTTGAAAATTTCAAGGTTTATAAAGAAACTATAGAAGAAGCGTCAGATGCCTTATCTCAAGATCTTAAAAAGCTGTGTTTTGAAGGACCTATAGAAGATCTAAACCTTACAGCTAATACTCAACCTGCAATCGTAGCTTCCTCTATTGGGGCTTTTAATGTCTTAAAGAGTGAATCAGGCTTTATTCCGAGTGTGGCAGCAGGACACTCTGTTGGTGAATATTCAGCCCTTGCAGCTGCCGGAGTTTTTAACTGTTCTACTGCCGTTAAAGCTGTGAAAATACGCGGAAAAGCAATGCAGGAGGCTGTACCGGTCGGTGAAGGAGGCATGCTTGCACTTATTGGTCCCTCTGATGAGCAAGGTATTGCTTTTTGTAAATGGGTAGAGTCTCAGAATTCAGATTTTTCTTTAGAAGCTGCAAACTTTAACTGTCCAGGTCAACTTGTGCTTAGTGGTAATCAAGAAGCTATTGATTGGGCCAAAACTAAAATAAGTGAATTTGAATTTGAGCCAAAGCCGAGAAAGGTAAGACTGATTCCTTTAAAAGTTTCTGCACCTTTTCACTCAAAACTTATGTGGCCTGCTGAAGAAGTCATGCGTGATCACTTAGAGAATGTGGATTTTAAGACCCCAAACTTTGAAGTTGTACAAAATATCAATGCCCAAAGCACCAGCGACATAAAAGAAATTAAAGAAAATTTAATACAACAAATAAGTGGTTCTATACTTTGGACAAAAAGCATTGCTTCTTTCATAAACAAGAACACTGAATCTGATGAAAAATCTAACACCTATGTCGAAGTAGGCTCCGGCACAACGCTTACAGGCCTTATTAAAAAAATTGACACTTCTGAAATTAAAATATTCAATACAATCGGGCTTGAGGACGTTAAGAGTTTTGTTGAATTCTACTCAAAGCTAAATAGTTAACTGAATAAACATTTGTGATGTTTAGTTTTACAAAACTTAAAGTAAAGGGTCTTAGTCTTGATGAATTTAAGTGGTAAAAAAGTTATAGTTACAGGGTCAAGCAGAGGCATCGGTGCTGGTATTGCTCAGTCGCTTTCAAAATATGGCGCCAAGGTTTGTGTCACCTATTCAAAAAGCTCTGATGCTGCAAAAAAGGTGTTTGAATCTCTAGACGGCAGCGGTCACATTTTAAAAAGCTTAGACACTTCTAGCGAAGAGTCTGTAAATGTATTTTTTAAAGAGGTTTTAGCTGAATGGGATGGAGAACTTGATGTATTGGTAAACAATGCTGGAGTTACAAAAGATCAGCTTCTTTTAAGAATGAAACCAGAAGACTTCGATACAGTTTATAATGTGAATTTAAGGGGAAGTTTTTTGTGCACAAAAGCTGCTACAAAAACTATGATGCGAAAAAGAAGTGGCAGTATTATTAATTTAAGTTCTGTTATTGGGTCTACTGGTAACCCAGGGCAATCTAATTACGCAGCCACTAAAGCAGGGCTAGAGGCTTTTTCAAAGTCTGTTGCAAAAGAGCTAGGTTCAAGGGGCGTTCGAGTAAACTGCGTGGCCCCAGGTTTTATAAAAACTGAGATGACTGATGTTCTAGACGATAAACAAAAAGAAGCCCTACTTGCAGGTCTTCCATTAGGCAGACTTGGCGAAACAACAGACATTTCTAACGCTGTAGCCTTTTTAGCAAGTGATCTTTCGAGTTACATTACAGGACAATGTATTCACGTTAACGGTGGGATGTATTTAAACTAAGAATTTTAATTTAAAAAATAACTTCATATTTAATGTCAATTTAAGGAGGCAACTATGGATGAAAAGGTAAAAAAAATTATTGAAGAGCAGCTTGGTGTTGAGGGTGACAAAATTAAAGAAAATGCTTCTTTTATCGATGACTTAGGAGCTGACAGTCTTGATATCGTTGAACTTGTTATGGCCATGGAAGAAGAGTACGACATCGAAATTCCAGATGAAGATGCTGAAAAGCTTAAAACAGTCGGAGACGTAAGTACTTACCTAAAAGGCAAGGGTAAAGTTTAGTTTTAAAATTAAACCTTAATACTTAAGGTTAGAACTAAAAATTACTTTAAAGATTTTAGTGTTTAAGTTAACTCTATCTATTATCTTACTCACCTTTTAAAAAAGAGGCTTATATGACTTTTACTCGACCACAAAAAGAAAACAGACGTGTTGTTGTAACCGGCATGGGTCTCTTATCACCTTTAGGACTTAACCTTAAAGACTCATGGAGTGCTGCTGTTAACGCAAAGTCTGGGGTTTCAAAAATTGAGTCTTTTGACACTGAAAATTTCAACACAAAAATTGCAGGTGAAGTTAAAGGTTTTAACCCTGAAGATTATATTCAAAAAAAAGAACTTAAAAAGATGGACCGTTTTATACAGTTAAGTATTGCGGCTACTGAAGAGGCATTAAAAGATTCAGGCTTCACTATTACAGAGTCTAATGCACAACGCTCTGGTTGTGTCATGGGTGTTGGAATGGGTGGGCTTCCTGCTATTGAAGTCCAGCATGCAAACCTTCTAAATAAAGGCCCATCAAGAGTGAGTCCTTTCTTTATTCCAGGAAGTATTTCAAATTTAGCCTCCGGACAGATTGCTATGCGCTACAACTTACAAGGTCCTAATTACATTACAACAAGTGCTTGTGCATCTAGTGCTCATTCAATTGGTGAGGCTGCAAAGTACATCCGTTCAGGATTCTGTGACATGATGGTTACTGGAGGTAGTGAGTCAGCGATTTGTAAAATGGCAATTGCTGGTTTTTCTTCTATGAAAGCCTTATCCACCAGAAATGAGGACCCTCATTTGGCTTCTAGACCTTTTGATCAAGATCGAGATGGTTTTATTATGGCTGAAGGTGCGGCGACTCTTATTCTTGAAGACTATGAGATAGCTTACAAACGTGGCGCTAAAATTTATGGAGAAGTTTTAGGTTATGGATTATCTTGTGATGCTTATCATATGACAAACCCTTCACCAGGTGGAAAAGGTGCTAGTCTTTCTATGCATACTGCAATTGAAGATGCAGGTTTAAATGTCAACCAAATAGATTATATAAACGCCCACGGTACAAGTACTCCTGTGGGTGACACTATTGAAACAGAAGCCATAAAAGCTGTTTTTAAAGAACAAAGTGAAAACCTTTGGGTGAGCTCTACAAAAAGTATGACGGGTCACACCTTAGGTGCTGCAGGTGGAATTGAATCTATATTTTCATTGATGGCTTTAAACACCAATTGTGTGCCACCTACAATTAATTTAGACACTCCCTCTGAGGGCTGTGATCTTGATTATGTTCCAACATCAGCTAGAGAAAAAGAAATCAGAAATGTTCTAAACAACAGTTTTGGCTTTGGTGGAACAAACGCAACTTTAATATTTGGTAAAATATAATACGTGCTTTAGGAGCCCCTTAAACAATGAAAACTATTTACATTGCTTCTGATCATGCTGGCTTTGAGTGTAAAAAAGAAATAATAAAGTATCTAGAAAAAAACTTAAGTGCTTATATAGTGCACGATTTGGGACCTAGCTCATCTGACCGCGTTGACTACCCGGACTATGCAGACCTTGTTTGTAAAAAAATTATAAAAGAGAACAGTAATGATTTTGGAGTTTTAATTTGTGGCTCTGGGCAAGGCATGGCTATAAGAGCAAATAAGTTTAAGCATATTCGGGCTGCATTGTGTTGGGACGAAGAATCTGCAAAGCTTTCAAGAGCTCACAATCATGCTAATGTCTTATGTGTGGGTTCAAGGCTTTTAGAAGTTGATAAAATTAAAGAAATTTGTACAAGTTTCTTAACAACACAAGAAGAAGAAGGTAGGCACTTAGGTAGAGTTTTAAAACTCTCATCCCCTGCTTAAAAAAACCCTAAACTTAAAATTTAGTAAAAGGAGCAAAGCTCGTGAAGTGTGAAAATATTGTTAAAACTCAAGATCCAGAAATTTATAATTTTGTTCAAAAAGAATTTGAAAGACAGACACTAGGTCTTGAAATGATAGCTTCTGAAAACTATGCCTCCCCTGCTGTAATGGAAGCTCAAGGAAGTATATTTACAAATAAGTATGCCGAAGGCTACCCCGGAAAACGCTACTACGGAGGCTGTGAATTTATTGATAAAGTAGAAGACTTAGCCATAGAACGTGCAAAAAAACTCTTTGGTGCTGAGCATGCAAATGTTCAACCACACTCAGGCTCTGGGGCTAATATGGCCGTTTTTATGGCATGCTTAAAGCCTGGAGATAAAGTTTTAGGTATGGATTTAAATCAAGGAGGTCATTTAACTCATGGCTCTCCTGTTAATTTTTCAGGAAAACTTTATGACTTTGAAGTTTACGGGGTAGACAAAGAAACACACCTTATTAATTATGACCTTTTAGAAGAACAGGCTATAAAAGTTAAACCAAAACTTATAATTGCAGGTTACAGCGCATACCCAAGACCTTTAGACTTTAAAAGGTTTCGTGAAATAGCTGACAAAGTAGATGCGTATCTTCATGTAGATATGGCTCACTTTGCAGGACTTGTAGCTGCAGGTATTCATGAAAGTCCCGTTCCTTACGCTGATTTTGTAACCTCAACGACTCATAAAACTCTTAGAGGCCCAAGGGGCGGAATTATACTTTGCCGCGATGAAATGAAGAAAAAACTGAACTCTCAAATTTTTCCTGGGATTCAAGGTGGACCTTTAGAACACATCGTTTTAGCAAAGGCTGTGGCTTTTGGTGAAGCCTTAAAGCCTGAGTTTGTAGACTATCAAAAACAAGTTGTTAAGAATGCTAAAGCATTAGCTAAAAGTTTACTTGATCATGGTTATGGTTTAGTAAGCGGTGGAACTGATAATCACTTAGTGCTTGTTGATTTAAGCTCAAAAGGGATTACTGGAAAACTTGCAGAGGAGTCTTTAGACAAAGCTGCAATCACTGTTAATAAAAATACGGTACCTGATGAAAAGCTTAGTCCTTTTGTAACAAGTGGTATTCGTCTAGGTACACCAGCTTTAACAACCAGAGGCATGAAAGAAAACGAAATGGCAGTGATTGGGAAACTTATTCATCAAGTACTTTCAAAACCTGAAGATGAAGCAGTCTTAGAAGATGTACGAAATAAAGTAGAGAGCCTATGCAAAGACTTTCCAATCTATACGTCTTAAAGACCGCTATTCGATCAATTTTAAAGGCTGCTTTTTTTCCAGCAGTCTTTTTGGTGTTTTTAAGCTCCTGCGTGGTCTTAAGATCTAACGAATCAAATAAAGTTGAAAACTCTAACAAAAGTTTATCTAGAAAACTAACTTTAGTCTCACCCTTAAGTACACCTTTCACCATGACCCAGAAGTTTAAGTCCTCAAGTGGTAAGAAACATAAAGGGGTTGATCTTGCTTCAAAAAAAGGAACACCAATATTTTCCGCAGAAGATGGACGCGTTATTTACGCTGGTAGAAAATTTTCTGGCTACGGCAAGATGATAATGATCGATCATGGTCAGGGCATTGCTACACTTTATTCACACTTAGACAGCTACAAAGTTACAAGTGGTCAAAACATCTTAAAAAAACAACTTGTTGGAACCATGGGACGGACAGGTCGCGCAACGGGAGTGCATCTTCACTTTGAAGTGATGGAGAATAAAATCCCTGTTGATCCAGAGAAATATATTAAGTTTTAACCCATCTATAAATTTCAATCTATTTGTAAGGTTATCTCTAACCACTTATAAGACTTTGAAGATCTACTGTCTTTATGAACTTCGATACTGATAATTTTAAGGCCTGTAACTAAAGTTAAAATATCTCTAAATCTTTTTTCATTCATATGGTTAAAAAACCTACCTCGATCATCAAAACCGATAGACTCGCCTTCCCTAAATGAAAGAAATAAATGTCCACCTTCTCTTACGGCACGTTTTAAATTAAAAAGGGTATTCAAAAGATCTTTATCGTTTAAATGTAGTAGTGTTGCGAATGCCCAAACAGCATCATACTTTTCACTCTCATTGTTATTTTTATTAAAATTTTGTACTTTTTGTGTGCGTACAGGAGTCCTTGAAAATTCTTGTCCTATTTTAGCCATCTTACTGCTGCCTTCAAGCCCTTCAACACGAAAACCCATTTTTAAAAAGTATGAGCTATCACGACCAGACCCTGAACCAATATCAAGAATTCTTGCTCGTTTAGGAAGTAAGGCTAAAAATTTGTCATAGATTCTTCTTAAATTATAATTTTGATGAGACTCTGCATAAGCAACAGCATTTTTATTATAAAAGAGCATTGTATTGTTATTTGCCATAATAGATTGATGAGCCTGTGGATCAAGTATTCCACTGCCTTTTAAAATTTCACTTCTATTTAAATTAACAGACCTGTAAACAGCCTCTAACCCTTCAGGAATATTTTCATTAAACCTCCAGTTTGCTTTAGACATCTGATTTTCTTCTAAAGCCAAAGCTAAACGTATAAATTGACTTGGAAGTTGAATCACTTGATCTAAATCATTAGGTTCAATTTCTGGATGCTCACTATAATCTATAAAGCTAGGTCCAACATCAAGAACAGACTCTATACCATTAGGTGATTTGTAATAGATGTAATTTCTAAAACCCAATACAGCTTCTCTATCTTTTCCACTAAGTGCTCTTAGACGTTCTATTGAATCTATTTTTTTAAACCTTCTACCAAAACGCGACATATAACTTTCTAGATCAATACGAGTTGGTATAAAGTGCACATGAAGATGATCAATACATGAACCTGCAGAATTAAGTGAACACGTTGAATTTCCGTTAGCATATACAGAACCATGCTCAAAAGAGATAAAGCTTCCGTACTCACTACTAAAGTAGTTTTCAACTAAACGCTGTAAGTTTTTAAAATCTTGAAGCGCATCAACTGGCAAGTCTGCATATCTGTCGTAATGTTGTTTACTAACTATTAAAAAATGACCTTCATTGTAAGGTCCTTTTGAAATCTTAAGAGTAAAGTGTTTAGTCTCATAAATACTGTAATCGTAGAAATTTTCTGTGTTAACATGTATGAAGTCTATTGATTTTTTTTCTCTAGCAAGATCACAAAAAACACAGTCTTCTAAATCTTCTCTTAATAAACCAACACATTTGCGCGCTCTAAAACTAGGGCCTGTCGAGCTATCACCTTGAATTGGAAAGGTTTTTACAGCCAGGATTATCAACCAAAAAAGGCAACTACTTAACTTTGAACGCATGTTTAATACATAGGTATTTTAGTGCTTTATAGCAAATAAAACACCTAAAAGTTATAATTATTATATAAATTTGGCTCTAAACCTTAGAGTTTAATTAAGGATTCAACACCAAGTGTGGATACTTTTTAGAAAACTCACTAAGCTCCACTACGCCAACAGTACTCTTTTTGTGTTGTCTTAAGTAGGTTGCTAAAGATTTGATTTTAACTTGAGTTCCTTTTAAAAGCATTTTTTTATGCCTTGGTTTTAAATCTATAAACTCAACGGCAAAGACTTCAGAAACATTTGATTTCTTTTTTCCATCATTCTCTTCATCTTCAAATCGGATCTCTGTCAAACGAAGAGTTCTTGCTTTTGCTTTAAATGACTTAAGCTTTAAAAGTTTGTTGTAGTAAAAGTGAATCATCAAGGTTTGACCTTCTGCTAAAGTTTCAGCTGGTAATGTTAGTTTTGCACCCCCTGCTGAAAGTTCTGAACAAAAACTCTTAACTACTTTTCCATCAGAATTAACAACAAGACATTCAGCATTGTGAACCACACGAACGAATTTTCTGATTTGATGAAAAGGTCTACCCGTTGGTACGTAGTATTTTGAAAAGTCATCGATAAATCTCACTGAAAACTCTTCTATTTCTGTCATAGGGTACCACTTACCGCTGTATTTAGCCTTTGAATCCCCTTCTCTAACAAGTGCTTGTCTAGAAATCTTTTTACTCTTAAGCATTTGAATAACTTCAATGTAAGACACTGGACCTGCCCAGTGAGAACCAAATTTTATATACCAATAGCTACTAACAGCATCTAATTCTTTTGGTTTAAGTTGTAAAAGCATCTAAAAACCTTCCTTGCTATACCTTCTATGTTCACTTTACGGACATTGGTCCATAAAACTTAAGTCTTGTGCTGTTTTAATGCAAAAAAGTGTCTCATTCTAAGAAAAGCTATGAATGTAAACGCTAAGGTCTAAAGCATTCGTGTTTTTCTTGTCAGAGTTTCAAAAGAATAATTAAATACATTAAATAAAAGAGGAGTTTTAAATGAAGTATTTCTTATCTTTAAGTTTTGGCATTTTAATAGTCACAAGTGCGTGTACATCTAAAAATTCAGATGCAGCTACTAAAGATAAAAAAATTACTATTGATTCTTTAGCTAAAAATTCTATTAAAGTAACAACGGATAAAAGAATAGATAAAGTTTTAAAAACACACAAATATTATGATACAAAGTCTTTAGAGATTGCTCTAAAGTTTTTAGACAGGAATAAAATTCAACTGCAAAAGGAAGGCCTTTGCTTAAGTGAGAACAATAAAAATAATAGATTAAAAATTAGAAATACGAACTGTCTAGTTGTGGCAGACTACACCTTACCTAAAAATAAAAAAAGACTTTTAGTCTACAACTTAAAAGATAAGACCTCTGAGCTTTTTTATACAGCACACGGAAAAGGTTCAAATGAACCTGAAAAAAGAGAAACAGGATTAATGCCCGTACGCTTTAGCAATACCAACGGATCAAACATGACATCCCTTGGTTTTTACTTAACCGATCAACTTTACAACTCACAAAAAGACACCTTCGGCCCAGGGCCAAAAAATGGACTTAGAATGGATGGACTAAACTGCACAAACAACAAAGCTAAAAGTAGATACATTGTCATGCACACTGCTCAATATGTACCTCCAAAAAATACAGATGGAAGTAAAGTCGGAAACTCAGAAGGCTGCATTACTTTACCAAAACTTAGAAGAGACATTTTAGAGATGTGTAAGGATGGAGCTTTAGTTTACGCTCATGGTGAATAAAGTGATTGTACTAGATGGTTCAGCTTATTTAAAAAAAAGCTTTTTAAAGAACTTAAAAATCAAAAGTAGCAAAAGAGCACCTAAAATTGAAGGTAAAAGCCCCCAGATACTTAAGTTTTTTTGCACACTAAAGCCAAGTAAAGACAGTAAGTAACCCGAGAGCATAGACCCAAACATACCAATAAAGATTGTAGGGAGAATGCCGCCTTCATCTTTATTAAAAAAGAGAATCTTAGCTAGTATGCCAACAAAAAAACCGTATACGGCGTAGTTTAAATATATCATTATTTAATCTTCTATTAGACTTAGTAAATTTTTGTTTGTTTCAATATAAGTAGTCATAATTGTTTCTATACGTGAGAAAGCAGGGAATGTCACACCACCAAGCATAGGACTAGTTAAATCTAAATCATCTGGCCAATCACTGTATTCAACAATAACCTTTCCAGCTCTAAGAGGAGTTCTACTGTGAAAATCTTCTCTAAATTCGGCGTAAATAGAATTTAAATCATCTTCTCTAACTCTCTTATCTTCTTCCGAAAATTCTAAATTTCTTAGAAGAACAAAATCTGTCTTTTCAATTTGAAATACTGCATCTCTTGATTCAGCTTTAAACATAAGTCTTAATTGAAATAAACGATCATAAAGAACATACTTAAGCACATCTAACTGATTTGTTAAAAATGTAATATCTGATATGCCTTGAGCTTCTTTGTGCGCTGAAACTTCTTCAAAATAAAGCTTATAAAGATCAGTCATCTCATCGTCAAAATTATCAAAGCCATCTTTATTGGTAACAGCATTTGCAATCTGATATATCTGACTTCTTTTTCTATTATATGTGACTAAAAGCTCCTCTCTTGCACGTGTCTTATCTGATTCTAAATCTTTATCATAAGAACTGTACCTAAGATCAAGCTCAAACTCAGAAACCATAGGGTCAAATACATTCATAAAATAAAGATCTAGCTCTTGGAGCATAATGTCTCTAGAAGATTTTTGATTAGATTTTAGTTGATCATCATCACAAAGTTTAAGTGGATCCAAACATACAGAATCATAATCAGAGTCATTTATAAGCTCTTCAAACTCACCTTGAACAAGATCTTCAGTATACTTCTCTTGATATAGAGATTCAAAGTTTTTAGCATATCCTGGAACTACATGTGTCTTCCACCATGAATCAAAATCATCAACAAAATCATCAGACAAATGATTATACAAAAGAGCAGACAAAGTGTTGTATGATGGCACACCCTCACCTCTTAGATTTTCATAAAAACCTGAGGTAGATAACCAAGGCTCTTTGGCACTAACAGTTGTATTAGGCTTTCCAGAGAAAAAAGATTTTTCTATATTGCAATACGAATCAATATCTAAATTATAACTTGGTCTAACTGGTATAAAATCAAAAGATTTGAGATTTCCAAAAATACTATACTCTGCTTGATATTCTTCAGGACCACAGATTAAACTATATGCTAAATAGTCAGAAAGACTTTGATAAGACTCTGGGAAATACCTAATATCTACTTTTGAGTTATTTAACTTTTGATCATAATCAATAAAAAATCTTTGCCCTACACCAAGAGGCTTAACACCCATAAAAGCAGAAAATCCAAGACCATTTTCACTGTTCTTTTTAACTTGAGAGTAAGCACCTAGATTTTCAGGTAAAAAGTCAAAACTCTTTTCATCATCACTTACAGACCAAATATCTGGATCAAGCACATCTTTTTGTACAATGTGAAACAAACAAGAATCATAGCTCATGGCTGTGTTTACTTTACAATGAGTGGCATCACAGTTCATTTTATTTGGTACATAAGAACAACTTTTTGGTTCACTATTTGTTTCTACAGCTATCTTATTTAAACCAGAAATAATACGTGATGGATCACTGCTTTCAAGGTCTTCAACAATTTCAATTGCTTTTTCTCTTTTAGATGAAGAAACATTCACCCATGAGGCCCTCATATTTTTAGACAAAGCCGGTAGAACCTCTTTAAGAAAGCTTGAAAGTCTATCCTTAAGCTTTTGCTTTTCAACGGAATCTCTTTCTCTGTACTCCCAATCAACTTGTGACCCAGAAGAGGTCCATAATGGAAAAGCAATTTGGTTACCTGAAGTTTTATAGTTTAAGCCATAGTAAGGATCAGATCTAAAAAGTGGAAGTGACTGATCATAATACACCCACTGATTTTGAGGACTTAGGTTGAAATCAAATTGCTTACTTGTAGCTCTTTTAACTTTTACCTGATCAGCAATATCTTTATAAAATAAATATGTAGCGTTGTATGTTGTAAGGTACTTATGAAGATACGTGCTCCACTGTGTTTGAGCATCTTCAAGAGGTTTAACTACATGTGATGTCCATTCATCAGCTTTAACAGTAGTATTACTAATAATACTCTCAGCTAAAACAGCACCACAACTGTCATCCACATCATTATTAAAAAATGTATTCCATGCTCTTTTCAAAATATTTTGGTTGTGATCAAAGCTCTTACACATAGATTCAAGATCCCAACCAGATTTTTTTAAATCCTTAAGATATAAAATAAGTTTATCTCTTGCTATAACTGACGGAAGATTAACCATCATACGTTCATAAATACTTTCTAAGCCCCAAAGGACAACATGAAATACAATCATAAAACCAGCAAATCCACCGACTACCCTTACAGCAGGCCTAAGAAGACCTCTGGCCTTAAATGAAATTTTATTAAACTTTGGATTACTAGAAGATTTCAAAGAACTTGATTTAACTTTTGCACGATCAACTTTACTTTTAAAAACACCATAGCTCAGAGCCTGACTTGCATTCATACCAAGTGATATTAATGTTTTTGTCGATAAAAGAGCTACGATTTGTATGTAAAGCTGTGGGCTAGACATAACTTGAGCCCAAACTGAAGTCCATTCAGCTCTACATTTGTTTTCTAATTGTACAAGTTCATTAGTTGTGTAGTTAACTTTACTAGTTAACCCATTGTACTGACTTAGCCTTAAACAACTTTGTATCTTATCTACACTGCTAAAAACTAAACCAGCTATAATTGAACCACCAACAATACCTCTATTACTCATTGCCTTTTCAATAAAACTTTTAGGTCTAATAGATTTTTGATAAGCAGTTAAGACCTGTTCTTTCATAAGTGGTGATACATTGCCAAGTTTGTTTTGAGCTATAAGATTTTGAACATTAGAAAGACTTTTTCTATATACATCTAAATCACCACCAATTTTTTGAGAAAGGGCACCACCAATAAAAAAAGACATAACTGATGCAGGAAGAGCAGCACTTGTTAAAAGATCAAGATTCTGCTCAAAAGCTAAGGGCTTATTTTCAAAGTCTGTCTTTGTCTGGTAAAGACCTGACAAAAAGATAAATGCTCCAATTAAAGCTCCCATCATACCAACAGTAACAGCACCTGATTTAATCTGTTCGATGACTTTAACAGGATCTTCAACAGGTATCATGTTTGGGTTACCTGGGAGAATAACTTTTGTGTTTTTACCAAACTGATCTTTAACCGGAATAACTAATTTATTTCTAAAATGACGAAGTCTGTTTGCAGGATTAAAGTTTAGAGATCTTTTTGGAAGTATTCCATCAAGAGGAAGACCCATTTTAAGATTTAATAAAGCTCTAGCTTTTGGACTTCTAACACTCTGGACAGCTTGAAGTATACGTTGCTTTACAGATCTATTTTGATCTACTGTAAACTCTTTTATCATTCTATTATTTGTTTCCAATTGAACTCTTTCGCTCCAAAGTTCAATACTTTTAAACGAAGATCTTGGAAACTTTGATTCAACTTCAGCTCTAATATTTCTAGATTGTTCAACTAAGCTATTGTAATCTACATGCCCCAAAACCATGTGGGCGCTAAAAGCTGATCTAAACTGTCTAAAAAGTTCTTTTCTTTTTAGAGGGTCATTAAAATCAGAATTGCTAATCTTAAAATCTTTACTTAAGACAGTCATTGATTTTTTTGTTGAGTCTACAAATTCTTTTAAATTGTCACTTGGAAAACTAGAATATCCAATAAGTCTGTACTCATTAACTACGCCGTTCATTCTTAAACTAAAACTACTTGAGTCTACTGATCCAACTCTTGTAAAGCTATCAAG
>JALZUR010000006.1 GCA_023301025.1 Bdellovibrionales bacterium
TTTTTAATTGGCTTTTGACCTGTTAAAAACAAGACAGGCATCCCACCAAGCAGTGAATAAGAAGCACAGGTAATAAAATTTGTAGCACCAGGACCCAAAGTTGATAAACAGACTCCAACTTTGTCAGTTAGCCTTGCGTAAACAGAAGCCATAAAACCTGCTCCCTGCTCATGCCTTGTTAAAATAAGTTTAATTTTAGAGTTTTTTAGAGAATTTAAAAAATCTAAATTTTCTTCACCAGGTATACCAAAAATATACTCCACACCTTCTTCTTCTAAACATTTTACTAATAGATCACTTGCTTTCATACTCTGTCTCCGTTTTTAAAATTCTTTAGCAATTCCAATATTAAACCCTGGGTGGGACCCACCCCCTAGTCTATCAACCGTAAAAGCTGGTATAATAATATAATCTTTTTTTATAAAAAACTCTCTACCAAAACCATATCTGGTTTTCCATTCTTTAAAGTCATTAGACCCTAGTAAAATCCCTGAACTCACAAACAGTTTAAAATGATGATAGTAAAAGCTTACTAAACCACCTGCAAAGTACTTGATTTCATCATCTAAGTCTGTAGCTTCAAAGCTAAGACCTATTGCACAGTGGTGCTTAAAACTATCAGTAAATCTTTCAACTTCAAATCCAACCTCATAAATCTTGTGATTGTCTTCATCTACCAAACCTGTATTCAATTCTAATAGATAATCACCACCAATGCTGTTTGGTCGTGCTAACTCTTTAGCGAAAGCCGATTGATACATAAGTGAAATTAATATTATAAGATATATATTTTTCATTTTAAAAAAAACCTGCCAACATCGTACACATCAATAACTAGACTTATGCTGTTTGCAATAATTAATGTAAAAAACCAACATCTAAAGATTAAATTTTGCTCACCAACTAAAGCGACATTTTGAAATAAAATATAAAGTAAGATGAACCAGCCGAAGTGAGCTAAACCTAATAGCGGGACAAAGCCATAAACAGAAAACAAAAAGAGCATAAACACAGCTTGAAGCAAAAATATTAACAAAGTGATTTGTGCCATAGGGTGATAAATCAAAAAGATTGGCACAATAAAGTTTAATAAACCCAACACTTTTAGCCAGATGCCCCAATAGGGACCCAGACCCTTCAACTCGTTTAAAAAAATTGAAACTAAGCGCATCTACGTTTCAACAAACTTAAGAAAGACAGACCGAAGAAAACAAAGAAAGCTACATTCATTGCGATTGGCATCAAGTACTGACCAACTGATGGCATTACCAAGAAAATCAGAAAACAGTAAATCACCACCAATATAGGACTAAAAAACGCCATATATTTAGGAAAATTTGTTTTTGAACTCAAGATCAAATAAATCAAAAATATTGAACCAGCTAAAACTGAAATCCTTGTAGCCCAAAGCAATGTTTCATTGAAAAAAGCAAACTCATTTAATACGTTTTTAAATTCTAGAGTTTCAGAAGTAAAAGCAAGCTTAGCAACCTTAGCCACATAAATTCTAGAGCCTAACCAGACAGCTCCAACAGACATGCCATAAGAAAAAAGCATTGGCGTTAAAGACTTTTCAACACCACTACAGTTATCTTTTATCATACTGTAAATATGAGCAAATCCTATTAAATAAAAACAAGCACAAAAAGCTGCTATAAAGTGTCCCATTGTAAGGTTGGCATCGCTAACACCTGTAAAGAATAAGTACTCTTCTCCTCCAAAGCCAATGCTTGAATAATGAAGTTTAGCTTCTGCAAAACCAACAACCATTGCAACGATTAAGCCTGCAAAGGCTGTGTAAAGACAGTATTGATCTTTTGCTATTTTCATCTAGTTAGGTCTTAACTCTTCAACAGATATATTTAGCAGCATGTTATTTTTCACGCCTTGAAAAACTTTGGAGACACCATTACTAAGCTTCACGATAACTTTATTTACACTTTTTTCCTGCCCTAAACCAAAACTTAAAGTGTGCTCTTGATCAGAACAAAGACCTTCACCTGAAACCAACCAATCTGTAAGAACACTACCATCATTAAAGTGAACACTGACCTTTGCACCGAAAGTTTCAGCAACAGAAGGAAGCTTAACTCTTAAAAAGTCATTTACTCTATTCTTAGACATAAAAGCTTTTGAAGTTCCAGAAAGATTTACTCTGATTTGATCCAACTGCCCATCACCATTAAAATCAGCAATTAGAGGCGTAATCTCATAACTTCTGTTTTCTGTTTGAGTCTCTTTTTCAACAGATGCAAAAACACCATCTTTATTTTGCATAAGAACTCTTCCTGGAAGTTTAAAAAACTTATGAAGTGGAAAGTCTACATAGTTTTCAGCTAAAATGATATCCTGTTTTCCGTCTAAATTTAAATCAGCAAATACAGTTCCCCAAGAAAATTCATAATCTGCAAGTTTAGTCTTAGCCGCTGAATCAATAAAGTTCATACCACCTTGATTCTCAAATAAAGGAAGTTTTGGAAAAAATGTTTGGTCTTCAGTGATGTCTCCACTGGCTAAAAAAGCTGGCGGAGTGGGTCCAACATTAGAAAAGTAAAAATCAACTAAACCACTATTGTTAAAATCACCTACAGCAATACCCATGGGATAACCAAGAACATCAGAAAACGGATTCTTAGAATCACTAAATTTTAAATCGCCATCATTTTTCCAAATTTTAACTTTCCCAGTGTCATGAGCAACAACAAGGTCAAGGTCACTGTCATCATCCATATCTACAAAAATACCCATGAATGTATTATGTGTGTAACTTAAGCCAGACGTTTCAGTGATATTCGTAAATGTGTTGTCACCATTGTTAAGTAATAAAACACTAGTGCCTCCATACCCTTGCTTATTAAAAATGTTTTGGCCTTCCATAGCTGATCTTGTTAAATACGCAGCTCCGTATAAATCAACATGCCCATCATTGTTTATATCACCCAGACCGAAATCTAAAACTCTAGACTTTTCATTCACAAAAGTTTCAAATTTTGTCTGAACAAAATCAGACCCTGAGTTCATTGCAATATAAGAACCGCTCTCTCTATTAATAATCAAATCGTTTTTACCATCTTTATTAAGGTCGATAACAGATGCTCCGTAGGTAGAATCTTCTCCACTTCGCTTTAAAGTAAGCTCTTCGATTTTTTCAAACTTACCATCTTTAAATTTATAAAAAGAATCTTCTTGCTCAAATCCACCCCCTAAAAATATTTCTGGAGTTCCATCACCATCTACATCAATGACAGCAGAGGCCATAACAGGAAGATAATCAGAGCCTTTATAGTTATGTACATGTGGAATTGAAACCTCTTCGTATTCTGGAAGAGCACTGTCAAATTTTACACTATATGGCTTTGGATTGGCTTTTACATAAGATAAAGTTAAAACTATTACAGCAACTACTGTCAGACCTGTACCTGTTATTTTTATTTTTTTACTCATTTATATAGTTTCCTTTTTTAATTTTATTTAAAGCCCAAAACTTTAATACTCTGTAACGTTTTTAGATTTTATGACTTTAATTATGATCTTTGCAACAGCTGCCAACTTAAATGAGTTAAATTGATTACAAGCTCAACAAACCACTAACATATTTTTAAATTTCACTTTTTAAAACATCACCAATAAGCTTTATATACTCTTTCGACCCCTTAACTTTAGTAAGCCAAGAAGCAGGAATAGATTTTGATGGGTCAGCACAGTAGGCCGCACCTAACATCGCTCCTACAAATATTGAACGTCCGGCATTATCACCAGAGGCTAAGATATTTTCCCTTACTCCAGTCTTGTAATTAGGAGCTTTATTTAAAATCGCTGTAGACACTGGAAAAGCCTGGTGAACAATACAGTTTGTTCCATACTCCTTACCTAACTGCATAAGCGTTTGATACTCAAAATTTAGAGCATGGTTAATTTTTTCTTTTACAATTTTGTCTGCTCCATCAACGGCAGCTTTTAATGCTTTTGGAATAGACTCCCCTAAAATAACTAGCTCAAGCGCTTTTGCAGCAAACATGCTATACATTACAGCTTCATCATTATCACTGGTGATTCTAATGGCCTCTTCAACTTTATCAGACAATTTAGGGTCACCAGCATAACAAGCAACAAGTGGAGGTAGTTTAGAAAATGAAGGCACCTGGTTGTCTTCAGAAAACCCCAAGATACAAGTTCTATTCTTTTCATAAGAACGCACTACAGCTTCTAACTGCTTCATAATTTTTTCATCCGTAAAAATTTCGCTCATTGATTTAAGAATCGGAGCAATTAACTCTTCGCCACTTGCAGACAGGCCTATCGTTTGAAAGAGCTCATCAACAACCATTAAAGGGTATTTTTCTATACCTGGAGCTTCAGCTTTTGCTTTTTCCATTAGCCTGATTTTTTCTTGGCGGTAGTTTGCGATGGTACCAGATGTTGAAGCGTCTATGTAACCATGAAAGCTCCCACCGCAATCAAAAGTATGACGAAATGTCTCTAAATAATGAAAAGGTTTCCACTCACCACTGTTTTCAGCTAATGAACGCAAGCCTACCACCAACTGCTCACCATAATGAGTCAAATCACCCGCTTCTTTCATTGGATGTGCAAAAAAACCAGCTACGTTTTCATAGTGGGACTTATTGGGTGTAATGAATTCTGGCGTTTTACCAGCAACCTGACTAATTCTTTCAACATCATACAGCCAGTGCATACCTAACGAAGCTGCATCAGCAACTAGTGCACCAAGAATTGCATTTTGTTTACGTATCTCAATATTTTTTTCTAGATCACTCATGATAATAATTCCTTTGTTTAAATTTTAGTTATACTTTTAAAAATTTAAATGAAAAACAAAAAAATTATTAATTTCAAATAATATAAGAAATCACCAAAAATGAACTTGAGGCACTTGATCCATCATATCTTGTTTTAAATGCATACTGTTTTTGTATTTTCCTTATAATGATAATAGCAAAAACATAGAAAACAGAAACAAATTTTTATTTCTGTTTGATAAATAATCTAATTAGAATTATCTCATTTTGGAATGTGAGTTAATTCTAATCTAATTCCTCCAGGTTCATAAAACATTGTATGCTTTCCTGGCCCATCACCCATTAATTCAGGAGAAAACTGCACTTTTACACCTGGCCAAGCTTTAACCTTTTTAAAAATTTCTTCTAAATCTTTAAAGCGATCGATTTTAAGAGCAAGATGATGTAAACCAATATTTTTTTTTCTATCAAAAGGAACAACATTCATACTTTTTTCAACCTGCCATAAAGTAATCATAACCGTGCCATCCGAAATAAATACGGCGGGATAATCAGGTTTTTCTTTAATGACTTTGAAATTTAAAGCTTCGACAAAAAATCTTGATGTTTCTTTTAGATCTTTTACAGCCAAACCCACGTGGTGCACACCTTGTGTTTGAAGTTCGTTTTCATATTTTAGATGAGTACATGAAGGTAAAATAACCAACAAAATAAATTTTATGAACAAATTTTTCACTTTATAGCTCCTTGTAATATTATTTAAATCAACATTTTTATACAGCTGTGTCGTTTTTATGAATTCGGTAGCAATTTCTTCCATTTGAAGAGCACCAAATATTATTTCATAGTTTAATTAAAATAGTAAAAGAACTACAAAAGCAAAGAAAAAGCCTACTAACCAGATTAGTCCTGAAAATATACTAATTCTAACGGACCATTTTCTACTACTGATACACGCACGTGCCTGATCAGGATCTATAGGACATGGAGCATTTCGATTTATGTAGATAAGAAGAGCACTTCCCAAAATCATGAGACCTGAAACACTAAAAACAAGAATTTTATTTTCTGAAAGCCAAACGATTTGTGGAAAAGCACCAATTAGTCCTGCAAACGAAGCCCCCAAGCCAATCGACATTAATAAACTCGGCAGAGCACAGCAGAGTATAGTACCAAAAGATGAGAACAGTGATAGGTATGATGTCAGTAAACTCTTATTTTTTATCAAAACTTTTTGTTACCTTTGAAGCTTTGTGATCTTCAATCGAAACAACTTTAAAACCCGATGAAGTGATCATTTCTTTAAGTTTTTTATCAGAAATATACTTTCCTTTTTTAAACTTAATGTTAATTATTTTACTCTCTAAATCTACATCAATATTTTTAACAGCCTTTTTTTTCTTAAATTTTTTCTCTAAGCTGTTAGAACAAAACGCACACACCATACCGTGAACTTTCACCACTTTGGAGTACTTTGTTTTTGAATGACGAATGAGCTTATCAGCTTTAGCAAAGACCTGAATAGATGAAGCCATCAAAAATGCTGCAATTATCTTTTTCATACTTCTTTCCTTTTGTATTTAAAAACGAATCATAAAATTAAATTGCGAGTTGCCTCTAAAATCTTGCCCAATCTCCCATAATAAATTTTTATAAAAAAATCTTAACTTCGGCAAATAAATAAACTCATTCAGATCATTTCTAGCTATAACATTAAAGATAATCCAAGAGTTTAACTCATCAAATTTTCCAAGATACGGAGCAAAGCCAACAGCTGCTGCCAGCTGGTTGTTTAAACGTTCATTTCTATCAGTTAACCTATGTTCAACGTATCTTAAAAAGGTATAGATTCGTCTAGTCTCAAAATCAGCCTGAGCACCAAACCTGTATATTGCACCTTCTTGCCCAGACAAAGAACCTTTAGATTCAAGCTTACCATGGCCCAAACCTCCCAGTAAATAAAAGTTTCCCTGTGCCTCTGGCAGATTCCAACGGTTCACAAGCCAAGCAATCTGACTTGTTGCTAGCTCAAACTCATCTGGAGATCTCATTGTAACTATGCCAAGTCCTAACCAATACTTTGGTGAGTAAATCATAGATATCTCTTGAATTTCTGGATGCAATTCGGACATTAATGCAAAGCCACCTTCATAAGATGTGGGGTGCCCGTAAGTAAGACAAGGGATTAAGATAAAAAAGAGTACAGTCGTTAGCTTGTGTTTCATATAAAGTAAGGTTTTTAATATTTTATAAACTATATTCAGAAAACAACAAGCATACAACCAGCTAATACACATCCAGATCAATCACACAGAACTTGATGATAAAAGTGCTAAACTTAATTGTTAAACATAACCTTACATGAATTGATATTTTTAAAACTTTTAGATGTTAAGACTTTTTTAGATTTCTCTTTAAATTTAGTCAAAAGTGAAGTTACTAGTTTGTAGTCAAAGTTCACTCTTTTCATTTCACCTGATAAAGCCATTGCCCAGGCCCCACCAGGAACTAAGTTCATAGCTGCTGTTGGAACAGTAAAACCTGTCATATCACCGTGACTGACAAAGGTTGAGACAGGTGTAGATAAAAAGTGTGTTCGTTGTACAAATTTTGTCTCTATTTCTTGGATATTTACAGTTGTAACTAAGCCACCCGCCATTACAACAAAGGGACTAAATATTTCTTTTGCTTTTTTATAATCAAGTGTCGGTATGAGTCTGTATTTTAACTTACCGTTTTTCTTATTTACTACTACTGAAAGCCCAAGACTAAAATAAAGATAGAAACCCAAGTTTTCACTAATATACTTAGATTTAGTTTTTTTAGCTAATAGTCTTTGTAAAAAACTAGGCAATCCAAATCCAGATGCTGTCATAGCACTCATATTAACAACAACAGATTTACCTCTAGCTAACAAATCAGCCTTTTCAAATAAGTTATCATTAACCAATTGAATCAACTTGTTAATTTTTGTGTAATCAGCTTTTGTTTTAAAGCTTACTCTTTTTTTGACATTAGACATAACCAAGCTAAGTTTAACAAGGTGATTAAGTAGCTTTGCCTTCTCATTTAAAAAATCATTTAATTCAGACTCTGTAATTTTAGTTAATAGTTTATTTACATCATCACTTTTAGAAGATGATACAGGCACTACTAAGCCTTCACTTAAAGCTTCTTCATAACTTTTAGTGTTCATTTGATCCGTTAACTCACGAAGATCGTCAATTGTGTAACTTTGATCAAGCACAGCCTCTTTATCAGTCTGTGTGTCAGGCTCAAATGTAAATTGAAGCTCATTGGCAGGAATGTTCTCTGTCGCATCTTTCTTCTCCGCATCAGAGCGTTTATCAATAACAAGTGAAAGTACACTAAATCTACTTTTAGAACTATCAGCATAGGCTGTTTGAAAACAAAAAATCACTGAAAAAAATAGTATTTTTTTATTAAAATTGAGGATGCTGTAGTGATGTTTTTTTAATAAATTAAACATACTAAGTATTAGCAAAAAACATGCCTATTCTAATGAGAAGTGGTTTTAATAGATCTGAGATTGTTACAATGGTATTATGCACGTGTGTCTTATCTATAGACACATTGAACACCTTCAATATGAAAAAATAACATAAACTATTAATAATTTATGACGGTCTTGTTCTTTAGTTAAAACCTTATAAAACTAAACCTGTTGTATTCTATGATAATAGAATACTAATACTTTTTATTACAGATAAGGATAAGCATGAACAAACTACTTTTAACACTAATGGTTTTATTTACTACAACTCAAACTCTAGCTTCAGAAGAGGATCTTTTGGATCAGTTTAACATTGGAGATGAAGTCTATAACGTAGTTTTAGATGAAGCTGAAGAAGTTAATATTACAACTGGATTAGAAGCTAGTGCGGGCGGTATGAGTAAAAAGTTGATAGCTCAAATTAGAATTTACAACACTAAAAAAACTGAAATTACTCCTGGAGAGAAATTTAAGCTATTTATTTTTTCTGGATTAGTTTGCAATGAATTCGGTGAAAACTCTAAGTCACGTATCAACCCAAAAGGCTCAGGATATATTCTTGAGAGAGCTTTAGCTTTTAATAAAGATGAATTTCTCTCTGATGATAAAAAAACATTCCATTTTACTTGCAGTGTTACAGCTCGTCTTAAAAAATCTTAGCACTGAGAAGGAACAGAATGAACAAACTACTTCTAACACTAATTGTTTTATTTACTGCAACTCAAACCTTAGCTTCAGAAGAGGATCTTTTAGATCAATTTAACATTGGAGATGAAGTCTATAACGTAGTTTTAGATGAAGCTGAAGAAGTTAATATTACAACTGGATTAGAAGCTAGTGCGGGCGGTATGAGTAAAGATTTGATTGCTCAAATCATAATTTACAATACTAAAAAAACAGAGATTACTCCTGGAGAGAAGTTTAATCTATTCATGTTTTCTCGATCGATTTGCAGAGAATACGGTGAAAACTCTAAGTCACTTATTAACCCGAAAGGCTCAGGATTTAAACTTGAAAGAATTTTAGCTTTTAATACAGATGATTTTCTTTCTGAAGATAAAAAAACATTCCACTTTACTTGCAGTGTTACAGCTCGTCTTAAAAAATCTTAGCACTGGGAAGGAACAGAATGAACAACCTACTTCTAACACTAACTGTTTTATTTACTACAACTCAAACTTTAGCCATAGAAGCTGAAGTTTTAGACCAAGTGGGTATTGATTCTGAAGTATATAATATAGTTTTAGGTGATGTTGAAAATGTTGATATTACCTCTGAAGCAGAAGCTAACCTTGGTCATATGAGAGGAAATTTAGTTGCTCAAATGAGTGCATACAGCACAAAAAATAATGTGATTAGTGAATGGTATGCAAATTTAATTTATTTATTCAGCAGGAGTACATGTAGAGCCTTTGGCGATGATTCAAGAAATATTATAAACCCTGAAGGATCTGGCTATACTTTCAAACGAATTAGAGGTTCAAGTCAAAAAGGTTACCTCTCAGATGATAAAAAAAATTATCATTTTGTTTGTAAAGTTTCTTATCACCTTAAAAAATAACCATCATTACCGATAGAGTAAACGCACTATTTAAAATTATATTAAGACTTATCTCTTTATATAGCTGAATCACAAGATCATATAGGTGATAACCCACTAGTACAGTTACTTATTCACTGCAATATCAGCCGCTCAAAATGCTGTTGTTAAGGCGAACACAGCTGATGATGATGCTCAAGCACTTACACAAGCACTAAGAGAAGAGTAGCAAATAAGGCCTCTAAAAGGGATAAATTTCTTACTGAAGATAAGAGAACCTACCATTTTATATGTAAGGTTCTGTATACACTTAAAAAATCTTAGCACTGGAGAAAAACAACTATTAGAATTAATAGTGTCATTATACTATCTAATTAAAAGCTCATGAAGATTATTCTGATTTTTAAGATGAATAATTTTCTACCTTTCGATGGAACTACCAAAGATTTTAATCTAACTTAAAATAACCCTTTCTTATAAGCTTCTTAACTTTAAAGGTGTGAAGCTTAAATATATTGTACTCCGGGTTTGAATAGCACTGATACTCTAAAACACAGGGGTGGAAAGCACTTTTTATCACTCCATCGATATCTATTTTATAAAACTTTCTCATCATTTTATTATAATGATACTGATACTCCTTAGTTTTTTGCATAGCTAAAAAGTCGGTCATAAAACTGACCCCATTAAAAACTAAGTCTCTTCCTTTTTTTGGATTCATTTTTTTTATATAACTTTCAGCCATGGCAGAAAGTTTTTTCTCTCCATACTTTTTAAAATCTTCTGGATGAATACTAATAGAACGACCAAATTTATTTACTTTTTTAAAGCCCAAAAGTAAATTTCTATGATCAGAGCTCTTAAAAGGACCTGTGGTCATTCTTTTTCCTGTTCTTAGGTCAACTCCAGAAATACTTTTAACATTCACTTTAGGGCTTGCACTAGCTAGTGCTCCTCCACTTTGTCCATTAGACGTGGTGTTGTTAACATTCACAACCATGTTATTTTGAACATTCCCTCTTCCATTTAAGCTAGTGCTACTAGAATTTATTTTAGCATTTGATCTATTAAGCGTTAAAAGTCTATCTCCAAAATCATCACTATTTGAAACTGGGGAAGATAAGCCAAGTTCTTTATTTCTTTTTGCAATTGCAGCAGAAAAAGGCGCATTACTTATAGCTGCACTGTCGTTTGAACTCCTACCAAAATTATAACTGTCTATACTTTCAGATCCAGTACTCGAAACCTCACCGCCTCTTCCAGCTAAAGCCCTAACACTTTGACCCAACTGGGTGGCTTGAGTAAGACTTTCAGTGTTTAAAGTATCATTTTCATCAAAGAGACCATTTTTTGTTTTATTGTATACAGGCTCTCCAAAGCTATTCGTTTGTAAAGACCCACTTGTAGTGATCTCATCTGTTTGTGCAATTTTATTTTCCTCTAAATCTCCATCAAAAGAGGCGACACACTTTGAAGCATCTTCTTTTTTAGCAGTAGCTACTTTTATGCACTCTAAAAACTTATCATCACTATTGTAAAAAGCCATTTTTGCACTAATAAGGCTCTCTTTATTTGCAGAAATGTCACGGGTTCCATACTCTACTTCTGTAGCTGTATGACCATGACCCAAATCAACTGTGCCTCTGCCTTCAAGAACGCCTGTAGTAAAAGGGCACTTGTCTTCTAAAGATTTAAAAATATTAGTGCATCTTGTGCTCTCTTGGCTGGCTTCTTCTATCAAGCGTTCACTTTCACCATAAGAGCTAGAGCAATAAGAAAGACCAGCATTTATATGAATGTTACTAAGATTTCTTGCACGCTCAAGATAGCTCATAGCGTGGTTTATGTTGCATGAGACTATAATATTATCAGCATGTGATTTACACTGATCGGTTAACCTTTTATATACAGCGTTTTGTTTTTGGTGCAGATCACTTGAAGCAGCACTTCTTGCCTTTATTAATCCCAATGACTTAGCTTGTTTAAGGTTTTTTTGATTCTGAACTTCCACGCGGTTGTTTTGAATGCAGGTGTGGTAGTTCTGAGTTTTTTCTCCTCGTTCGACATAAATATTGCAATCTTCTTGATTGTATTTACTACTTTCTCCGCACTCTAAAATGTCTTGCCCTGGACTTATATCATCAATTCGACCCGTATCAGGACACTGACACCTTACTGTAGCTGTCCCATGTGATCCGTGAGTTTCTTGATTAAAAGGAGTTGTGCCATCTGCACACCCTGGTGTGCATTTGCCTTCCCAGCCTTTATTTGATGAGACAAACTGCCAAATCCCACCATCTGAATCACATGCGCTTTTAATTTTTGAATAATCATTACACTCTTTTACTGCTGATTTTAGTTCATAAAAACCTCTACAAGCCTTTATCTTCTCTTGTGTTGAAACTTCTAAATGACCACCGCCAAGTGTACAAGCTGAGTGTAAGTAGTCATACTTTGAAAACTCTTGCGGCAGATACTCTTTAATAAAAGATGCGCAATTAAAGGCATGAGCACTTGATAAAGGAAGTATAAAAAGAGTTAGAAATAAGGCTTTTATCACTGGCCTTATGTCGGTCTTTTTTGAGATTTTATTTAATTTTAAAGTGAGGTTATTAGCTTGTTTGCTGTCTCAAATTGATTCGTTTAAAAGCTTTCTTTCTAAAACATTTTTAAGTTCAGGGCAGGGCTCACCACATGCTTTTTCATAGTCTTTACAAAAAAGATTAGACTGAACAAAGCCATTTCCATCTTTCAAGGGGTCAAATTTTTCTTGGTGTATTTCAGCATTTCCTTTAGTTATAATACCAACGACAAAGTCTTCCCCATTAATGGTTGTGATTAATGAACTTCCTGAAACTCCATTTTCTACTGGACAACTCGTACCAAAAATTTTTGCTCTAGGGTGAGAATCAAGCTTACAAGGTCCATTAACTCTCAAAGGAGCATCATAAAGCTCTTGTACCCTATCAAAACTAATATCTAATTCATCTTGCTCTAAATCCGGTCTGCCATCTGGAAGGCTTGGGTATAAAGAGGGCTGTCTGTGAAGTCTAAAATCAATAAGACCTTCCCTTGTAGCTTTTCTAAATTCACTGTCCGTCATCATTAGAGGTCTTACAAAGTTTTTTGGCTTCATAGGTTCATCTATCGTAATAAAAACATAATCTTTTTTTGCGCTTTTTTCCCAATCTTTAGAGTAAATATACTTAGCATCAGTAATCTTCTGGAAATTATCATCAGACATTGGATAGGGGTCTATAAACTTCATATGATCATTTGGCTCTCTAACGTCTCTTCCGTCTCTTTTGGCGCGACTGGGCCAATCTAAAGCCCCATGGGCTGTTGCTAGGTAAACCCCTGGACACACTTGAATCCCTTGTGTGTAACCACTAAAAGAATCAATCACTACCATGGCTGCACCTACACCCTCATCTGTTGAAAGCTTTGTCATAGAGTTGTCTCTGTCACTATACCAAGTGGCTTTTATCATTTTACCTATTTTACCAAGTTGAGAGGCTGAACCGTTGCTTGATCTAATACTACAGTTTTGATCTGAAAAAGCAGGTGTTGAGAGTAGAGATAGAAGTAAAAAGGCTATTACTTTAGATGATTTAAATGTGTTTAATAAGTTCATAAAAAAGCCTTTAAATAACGGTTGTATGTACTTTGTAGCAAGAAGAGTGCCTATAGATCAAAGCCCTATTTGATGGGATGTATAGCCCTAAATGTTTTACTTTGATGCGACTATATTCTTTGCAGCTCATAGTCTTTTTGACAGTCTTAAATAGGTTTACTCTATACTGGCTAATTAAACTGATGTAAACTGTCCTATTTTTAAAGGATTAAACCGTGCTTCTAAAATACTTAAGTGATACGCATATTGACGTAAAGCTCTCGCTTTTCAAAAGTCTTCATCTTTGGCTGCCTCTATCTTTTAGTATATATGGTCTCTTTAAAATCTTGAATTCTGGTCAAACTCCAAGCCTATTTATAGCACTGATAAATATCTTTTTAGTTTACTTCACTGTGTGTCTTGGTCACTGCCTAGGCCTTCACCGTATGCTGATTCATGAAAGTTTTAAAAGTCCACAATTTATGAAACCTATCTTTTTATTTTTAAGCTCTTTAAGTGGAATTGGTGGTCCTAAAACTTGGATTAGAGTTCATGCTTTAAGAGATCATTGGCAAAATCAAAATAAAGCACCAAGAGCACTAACCTATGACAATTCACTCTTTCATGATTTTTTCATAAATCTTCATTGTAAAATTATACCAAAAAATAAGGAGTACTTAAAACGACTTCCAAAAGGGATTTTATTAGACAGATGGGTTATTTTTTTTGAAGCCTTATGGGCACCTTTAAATGTTTTATTTTTCTTAAGCCTTTGGCTACTTTTAAACTTAGAGATAGCAATTCATGTGATTGCCTTTAGAATCACTATTTCAATAATTGGGCACTGGCTTGTAGGTTATATTGTTCATCGGTGGGGCTATAAGACTTACGATATTGAAGAGGCTTCTGAAGAAGGTAGAAACTCACTTGTGCTTGGTTGGTTTACTTTTGGTGAAGCTTATCACAACAATCATCATAAATATCCTGACTCTGCATCTATGGGCTTACAAAAATTTGAATTTGATTTGTCTTACGTAAGTCTTTTGATTTTGAAAAAACTAAGGCTTGCAACAGATATAAAGATTTCTTGTGATCACCACACTAAACAAAAAAAGACACCCTAATTTAGGATGCCTTTTAAATATAACGAGCTTATTTTTACAGGCTTGTTATTTGGTAACTATTACTTTCTTTTAACACCTTTAACTTTTACTTTAAGGTTTATCCCTGAATGTTGACAATCTGAACTGTCATTGTCACCGATAACGACCATTGAAAAGTTAAGAGATTTATTAAAGCCTCTGTCTAATATTGGAGAGATTGAAGACTCAGGAATATTTAAAGAGAACTCACCATTTCTGTCAGTAAGTGGTATCTTACAGTTTTGACCAATAACTCCACCTCTACAATACAGCTCATCTGCCTTGAGACGATTAACATCTACTTGACCTTTAAGCATATGCCAATCGTATGATAACTCTTCATTAGCAGTCATATTTAAAACTGAAACTTTGTTTGTAGCTAAAACTTTTCCATTTAAGTTTAAGTAAAAGTTATCATCGTATCTGAATGAACTAGAACTTGAATTGCTTGAAGTTGTTGATACTGAAGCATCACAAAGGTGAAAATCTTCTTCAAGATTTACAGATATATTTTGATCGACAAAGGCCTGCATATAACCATTTCTTTGACCTAAGTTATCTCCTTTTAACCACATACACGTTGTGTTTGTTGAATTAAAGTTAACATCATACTCTAAAGAGACCATGCTCTGATTAGCTGCAGCTTCTGCACAAAGTGCTGAGTAGTAACCATCAGTATTGCTATAAACACCCCAAGTGTACTTGTAAGATCTAGGGTTTTCACTTCCGTCGTTAAGAACAACTACAAAATTATGAATTCCGTTTGCTAGATTTGTAAACACTATAGGTTCATTTTGCAGACAAGGCGCTAAAGGGGCTTCATCTAAAGAGCAAAGTGTTTCAACATTTGAAGCAGGATCTAGGTAGAACTGAAATTCTGCATTTGGCGACTTTGAAACCTGTGGCGGATATCTGTCAAAATGAACTCTTTCATTGTTTTGACCATAACTTAAAAGGTTTCTTTTACCAATTAGATAAGCTTTTTTATCAGCACTTAAGTTAACAACTGTTCCATCAGCCTGCACAAATTGAATTCCTGTTAGTTCATCAACATGTAAAAAGTTAACATGAACTAAGTACTCTTCACCTGAAATTGGTCCAATTACACCACCATCAGAATTATCTATATATCTTAGATTTGCAGAGTACACATTGTAGTTTTCAGTTACAGATGAAAGCTTAACTTCTGAAGCATCATCAGAAAGTAGAACTCTATCTTTCTTGTTATTGTTGTAAACTGTAATCTCGAGTTTTGTTTCTTCCCATTCTTTTGTATTACTGTTGTCTGAACTTGCAACAAAGTTAAGACTTAAACCATCAGAACCTTCGTATAAAAATATCTTTAACACTCTAGGTTCTGGCTTAGGGCCATTAATAATTGAAGCTGAATAACTCTGATAGTTATAGTTTGAAGCTCCAGATTGAACACCGCTAAATTCCGAAACTTCTGAAATAAAGTTTTGATTTAAAGGAATTCGTTTTAAATCTTGATCTGACCATAAACCATACTTAGCTATAATCTGACCAGACTCTCCTAAACCTGTAAAATCATCGAATTTATTTAATGGATCAGAGCCAAAACTCACTTCTAAACCATCGTCAACTCCACCTTCATCAGTATCTTTGATCAAAGGATTTGTTCCAGTAGTGTTATGCTCAGCACCATCAGTTAGTGTATCACCATCTGTATCAGCAAGGTTTGGATCTGTTCCAAGCTCAAGCTCTTCAGCATTTGTAAGACCATCTCCGTCAGTATCTACGTTTAGTAGTGTTTCATCATCAGTTGGATTAAGTGGATCTAAGTTGTTTGCAACTTCAGCTCCATCATTAACACCACCCATATCTGTATCATTAATAAGAGGCGATGTTTGATAAACAAAAATCTCTGATCCATCTGTTAAATTATCATCATCAGTATCAGCGTTGTTTGGTAAAGTTCCAAGACTGATCTCTTGTGGGTTTGTTAAACCATCACCATCAGGATCTTGATTGTCAAAATCATCAGTCTCAAGAACTGGGCTTGATCCATTAGAAGCTTCTAAACCATCATTAGCACCACCATTATCAGTGTCACTTACCAAAGGATTTGAAGTGTAAAACCTATGCTCCACACCATCACTTAAACCATCTCCATCAGTGTCAGCTAGGTTAGGGTTTGAACCAATAGCTGCTTCTTCTTGATCAGTAAGTCCATCTTTGTCAGTGTCTAAATCAGAAAACTGAATATCGTCTTCTTCATTCTTAGGATTTGTACCTAAAGAAACCTCATCACCATCAGAGACACTTCCACCATCAGTGTCAGCTACAAGTGGGTTTGTTCCGTGAACAAAAATTTCTGCTCCATCGGTTAAACCATCATCATCACTGTCTGGGTTATTTGGATCTGTTCCAAGTTGCGCCTCTTGAGTATCTAAAAGACCATCATTATCAGCGTCATTATCTTTTCTATCATCAGCTTGTAAAGTTGGATTTGTTCCCCTTGAAACTTCTAAACCATCATTAACACCACCCTTATCCGTGTCTTTTATCAGTGGGTTTGTGTTGTGAACGTTTACTTCTAGACCATCGTCTAAGCCATCTTCATCAGTATCAGCAACTGCTGGATCGGTTCCTAGTGCCGTTTCAGCTTCTAAAGTTAGGCCATCACCATCAAGATCAGAATCAGGCGTTAAGCCATCATCACTTCCATCTAAAGGGTCTAAACCAAAAGAAACTTCATCACCATCATTTAATCCACCACCATCAGTGTCAGCTACAAGTGGATCTGTAGAAAAGGCATTAACCTCAGCACCATCAGTTAAACCATCTTCATCAGAATCAGGATTGTTTGAGTTTGTACCCATTTTATCTTCTAATGCAGCAGTGATTCCATCAGCATCAGCATCTGAGAACGCCTCTTCTGTAAATCTATTATTTCCTGCACCAAACTGCGAAGTTCCACAGTTTTGAAAACCTAAAATAATTGCAAAAAGGGCACCTAACCCAACTACAACCTTAACTTTAATATCAATTTTTTTCATAAAAGAAAGCTCCCAATTAAATATTCTTAATTAGGTTTATTTTCTATTCTTTTTGCAATTATGAGTATGCTTATGAAATAAAACTTAGTCTTTAGTAAGTATAAATAAATCTACATTCGAACTAATTACAACTAAAGTCGTACTTCTTATTTGTCTGTAATCATTTTTCTGGTCAACTGGCCTCTAATAATTACAGTTTTTAGTCTTCTCTTTTTCGAATCAGAAAATTTTCTAAATTCAAGTGCTAAGGCCGTTTCTATTTTATCACTAAAACGTGGCTTAGTCCTATTTGAAACTTTCGGTAAGTCTTTTGCTTTAACAATCCAATTAAACATATAATTAAGTCTGTCATACTCAAATTGCAAAAGAGGATATTTTTTGAATAGCTCTAAATCAAGCATAAAAGAAACAAGACTGCTCGAGCTAAATTCTTGAAAGTATTTATAAATTACATCTCCAAGACGTTTCATAGTTTTACTAAGAGCTTGATCTACACTGTTATCTATATTTTGGGGATAGATGTTATCTTTAACAGGGGCCATAACTCTAAGTCTGCTGCCCAAAGTATCTTTCATAAATTCAAAATACTCTAAAATGATCTCTTTTTTAAGATCATCATCACCAGCTTTAAATCTTAAGTAAGCCGAAGTAACACTCTTATCATTTACTAAAGCAACTTGACCACCCATTGCTTCAAGCTTTTGAAAAACTCGAACTTCATAGGAGTCAGTTGATTTATTACGAGGCCACTCTTCATTAAATTCTATCCATAACCTAACATCTCGCTCCAAAATCATATCTGTTTGAATACCTGTATTGTTAGATCTTTTAACAGGGCCAACAAATAATGATGGATAGCGCATCTGTGCACCACTACTAGATAAAAAGTCCAGTACTGTGGAATTGTTCGTAGCTTTAAGAAAGACATAAAGTCTGTCAGCAAGTTTTTTCATACTCAAATCTAAGCTGATGTTTTGAGTATCTAAAATTTCATTATCTTTTACAGGCATTACTACACTCTCAAGCTTACCCTTATAAGCTGTTTTAAGATATGAGAAGTACTCTAAAAGAATTGAAAACCTGTGATTGATATCCGTATGTGTAAATTTAAGGTAAGGTGTGAGTTCAATTAACTCTTCTGTAATAATTTTTTTTCTTCCACCTATAGTTTGATTGATATAATTATAAAGTCCTTTTTCATAAGAACTCAAACTCTTAGGAGTCGGCCACTCATCTTTTAACTTTAACCAAAGGCTAACATCCTCTAAACTAAATTTTTTCATTCTATCTTTTTTAGGCTCGAACACTTCACCTGTTTTTTCTTGAATCTCTTTTGCCATGACATCAAAAGCATTTTTATCGATATAGTCTCTTCTTAAAAGACCTAAAGCTGTCTCAGAAAGCCCGCCTAAACTTGCTACAGCATGTAGAACAGCTTGCTCGTCACCTTTTAAAGAGTCCTCATCATCTGTTAAAGGAAGCTTGTTTCCCTTATCTAGCCAACTCTCAACCAACGCCCACGCATCTTTTTCTCTAATATTAAATTTTCGTCTTTCTTCAACAACAAGTTTGCTGTTTCCAAAAAAGTCGTTTTCATAAAAAGCAACCTGATTGCTTTCTAAGAGCTTTTCAGACAAAACCTCAGCAAATTGACTTGCTGCACGTTGGTGATTTTCTTTATCAAAAACTATTGAAACTTGATCTATTTCACTGCTGAACTCATTAGGCTTTTTGGTATCTGAAGAAGAATTTGTATTCAAAGGATCTGAGATAGGGTCTTGAGCATAAAAACCACTGTCTAACATCTGATTGTAGTTTTGAAGCGACTCCATAATACCAAATGCAGTAGCATCAAATAAAGTTACTAACTCTACATTTTGTTTGCCTTCTGAGAGTCTAAGCACTCTACCTAAACGTTGTAAAACCTGCCGAGGACCAACCGATTTATTTAAATCAATATATAAAGAAGTGCCTTTCATATCTAGCCCCTCATCACCTTTTCTTACGGTGATAAGCACATTCACACTGTCATTTAAAAGACCTTTAATTTTTTCTTGTTCAACGCGCAAACTATCACCCATTCCCGAATGAACAACTTCACTTTTTACCTCAGGAATTAAATCTTTTATAAAATTTTGAACCATATTTGTATCATCAATTGTAGGAGTTGTTATAAAGATACTTTTATGACTCTTTAATTTGCTTTTTAAAACTGAAATAAGCCAAGACATTCTGTCTTCATTCAAAGAGTATCTTGTGTTGCCATCCTCTAAGTTTTTCTGAATGTGTAGATCTTCTGGTACGCCATTATGCCCAGGAAGTAACATATAAGAACGGTATACACTGTTAACGTAGGATTTTCTTATGGCTTTTAGAAGTTCTTCAATAAAAACATCTTCTTTTAAAACATTTGTAGTCTGTTCAAAATAGCTATCTTCATCATGTGTCATCGCTAAAAACACTCTATTCTCAAAAAGATCATTTATAAGGTTAACCTTATAATGAAAAAGAGTAGCCGTTAGACCTAATAAAAAATAAGGCCTTTTTTGAAGTTCATTTGTTTGTTCTTTTAAAAGATTAAGAAAAGAAGAGATGTTATTTGCACCAGCATGATGAACTTCATCATAAATAACAGCTTTTACGATTGTTGAAAGCTCTTCTAAATTTTCTTGCTGCTCTTCATAGGTTAGACCAACATCATCTTTTAGTACTGCGCCAGGAAAAGCCTCTAAAGTTAATGAGCGAACAGTTGTAAAAAGAAACGTAAATTTTCCTTCAGCGCGTCTTTCATTGGCTAACCGTATAAGATCTTCTGTGTTTCCACTGTCATTTTTAGTCCAGTTGATAAGTGCCGAGTCATCACTAAACTGCTCTCTTAAAACAGGATCCTGTTCAATCATAGATTCTAAATTTTGCAAAAGCACATGATTTTGATCGGCTGTGAGAACTATCAACCCGGGCTCAAGTGTTTTCAACATGACCTTTAAGCTTTCAATAGCAACATAAGTTTTTCCAAGTGCAGTTGTTCCCGCAAAGGCAAAACTTGAGTGTTCTAACTCAATTGCTTTTTCAAGTGCTCGAACACCACTAACTTGTGGGGGTTTAGGCTTAAAATAAGATTTCTTTAAATAACTTGAAGCTACATAAGGATGAACGGGATGACTTCTAAAAATATTTAAAAGAAAGAGTTCAGTATCTTCAGTTAAAATCACTAAATCGTTTCTAGGTAAAATAACTTCAACTATTAGTTTTCCTGATTTATCAGTTTTCTCAAAAGCTTTAACATCTTTAGAGTCGTCTGAAGAACTTACAATATATTCAGGTAAAACTATTCCATCTTTTAAAGTGATCGCGGGTATAATAACTTTTTTCTTTAAAACTCTTACTTTCAATTTTGAATCAGAAAGCCTTTCACCTAAAGCATTAGATAAAACATTAAAAATCAGACCCCCGACACTACCTACATTTCCAAGTGTTTTTCCAGTCGGTTCTGATGACAACAATGTAGCTAGAGCTACGTTACACGTATCCGATTCACTTCCATAAAGCTTTAAAGGGGTAACAAGAGTGAGAATAGTTGCCAAAGTCGTCCAAAATTTCATACTCAGTGAGACTACTTTAAAGCTTATTGTATAGGCATTGCTTGCGGTGCTTTTATAAAATATCTAGAACTGTCTAAAATATATACGCTTGATTATGTCTTCGCTTACCTCTGTAAAGTACAGTTTATTAAAGCAACAAAGAGGTGCCTTTATGCAAATCACCAGGTGTAATTCGCATAAACCTTTTAAATACATTTGTGAAATGGCTTTGATCAGAAAAACCCATATTTAAAGATACAGTAGATAGATTTACAACATCACCTTTAATGACTGTTAAAGATTTGTTGATCTTAAGCACATTAAAGTATTGCCTTGGTGTTATACCAAAAGTGTTTTTGAAAACTCTAGCAAGATAAGATGTGCTAATTCCCAGGCTATCACAAGCCTGTTGAATCGTGATTTCATCAGAAGCTTTAATAGTATTAAAAAAACTGTTAACAGTCTGTCTATGAGCTTCGTTTGAGATAGAGAAAGCTTCAGGAATACAGCTTGCGTCAGCATGAAGATATTTTGTTAAACTTTCATAAAAAATCTTTATATTTTTTATAGTTTCAGGACCTACAGATCTTTCATCTGGAGTTAAATTAATAGTTTGTGTGATAACCTCTTGTCCAAATTTTAAAAAGTTTTCTTTAAGCTCTTCACATAAAACAGAATAAACACCAAGCTTAGATTTTTCATAAAAATTAGATTTTTTAGTATCTATGAATCTTAAGTGAATAAATATTGCAGGCGTACTCTTGTTAATAAGATGGTAGTACACACCTGGAGGTATAAAAAAAAAGTCCCCTTTTTTTAAAGGAACCTCGTTTTTTAAAAAAGACCAAGAGCTTTCACCATCAACACAAAGTACAGCATCGTACCCAGTAGACAAAAGCTGAACTTGACCTCTTTGTGAAGGATCAAAAACTGTAAAAAGAGCAAGAGTTTCTTCAAACTGTACAGAGTATCTTCCATAAAAATTTTTGTGTTCCTGTACTAAAGACATACCTAAATTATTGCAAAAAATAGTAGGTATCAACTACATCAAAGTTGTATTTTGTAATGTTTATTAAATTAGTAGTAAACCTGTGCCATTATAAAGCCAAAGTGACTCTTATTTGGGTCATTTTTGATATCTATGTTTTGATATTCAATTTGCAAATTAACATGAGGAACAGGTAGCCACTGAAGACCAAGGCCAGGAGCTTTAGTAAAATCACTAGAGATATCTACATTTTGATTTATATCAAAAATACCATAAGCTCTAAATCCCTTAAAAAACTTATAACCAAGACGTGTATGAGTGATCAATCGATCTGCACTATCAGCAAAAGAATTTGGATTTTCTAAAACATTTAGATTCTCATAGTCTAACTCATAAACAATATACATTTTTTCTGAAAGCGCGCTAACACCTGAAAGTCCGACTAATGAACGACTAAAAGATGGGCTCTCCCCATAAAGATAATTAAAACTTAATCTTGAGTTCCCATTTAGATAGTGCGTAAATTTAAACAGCCCAGATCTTTCATCTCTTAAAGTTCTGCTTAAATCAATACGACCAAAAGAGTAGTTTGCAAGAATCTCGAAATTTTCAAAAAATTGAGTATACTCAACATTGTAGCGCTCGGAATAAGATCCAAAGTTTAAATTTCTCTTAACCATTCTATTATGATTTGGATCATTCAACCCGTAATCCACTCTAAACTTCCCTAACCGTAAGCGCGATGTTTCGGTTAGGTTGGCTAATACAAAATGCCTTTCAGAAATAAACTCTCTATGATTTTCAATACTCTTAGGGCCCTCTTGACTGCCTAAGGTACCTACAAGCATTAATCCTTTATGCTTTAAGCCAATTTCAACATTATTTTGCATAACAAAAAGTGCTCTATCATTAATTTGCGGTGTATCTAAATACCTTTGCAATGATCTGAAGTCTCCTCCAACTCTTGCCCATTCACTTTCTTTAAATAGACCACCAAAAGACTGCTCCACACCATCTGCAAGCTTCCACGTGCTCATCAACTCAGAAGAAAGACTTCTACCATAATCGTTTAACAGGTCACCACCGGATGGCGAATAGTGACAGGTTAAACAGTTGGTATAGCCATGAGTAGCATTTTCTAAAAAAGCATAAGCATTTTTTGAAGATAAAGTCATAAATGAAAAAAACAAAAAAAATACGAAATAAAGTAAATACTTAGAAATAGAGTTTTTTGTTTTTAACATTAGTTGCACCTTTTATTATTTAAAAATATCTTTTAGTTTTTAAAATTATTTTTTTAAACCAGCTAAATCAATATCACTTTTTAACTCATTTACTTGAATAAGACTAGTAACACTTATCTTAACATCTTCTGCTACGGTAACACCTTTAAATGACGGTATAGCTATACCGAAATCAGAGATCTTTATATTAAAGTCAGCTTTAACTGTATTTATGTTTTTCTTAGTACCTTTAAATGAAAGTTTACCTTCCACAGGTTTTTCAACATTATGTAGTTTTAGTAACCCAGAAAAACTTATTTTACCTTTAAGATTTTTTGGAAGCACTAGATCTTTAAGAGTAAGTAGAGCTTTTGGATACTTTTCTACCTCAAGGTACTTATTTTTCATATGATTATCTCTTAAAGAGATTCCTGTTTCAAATGATGAAATATCAAGTTCAACTTGTCCTGAAGCTTTATTGTCTTTTACTTTTAACTTGCCGTAAGCACCTTTTCCTTTACCCTTAATTTTTAAAAGTGCCGGACGACCTTTTGCTAAAAATTCGACGGTTCCTTTATCTGAATTTAAAACAAGCTCTTGATCTGCAAATGTTATAGAGCCTATAAAAAATAGAAGTGTTGCTGTTATTAGTGATTTCATTGTTAATCCTTTTTTCATTTTGTTTATTTTTTAATTTTTTAATTTTATCTAATTATTTTTATTAATGACTGATTAAACTCAATTGATCCCTCAATAATTATTAATCTATCAATCATTTGGGAACCCTTTTTTAATCCATTCAATTAGAACTGATACTTCCTCTTCTGTTAGTTGAGGAAGTGGGTTTAAATTATACTCTTCGTTTCCAGGAAGAACCAATGGTGGCATGGGTGAAACTGTATCTGTAACCAAAAAAATGATTTCTGATTCATCAGCTAAATCTTGATCTAAAAAACCTTCTCCAAAAAGCTCTGCATAGTTATTATTAGACTCTATTATCTTTTCATAGCTTGATAGATTAATTTCAGTAGGTGCTGGAGAGTTTGTAGAGCCGTTGTGACACGACAAACATTTCGGCCCTAAAACATTAGTAAAAATTGATTTAAATGTGGGCTCAAGTGATATTGGTACCTTCTCTTCGCCCCCAGCCTCTAATGGAGATCCATCATTGACCCAACTGTTAAACATTGATTTCTCTTGAGAACTTAGCTGAGGTCCACCTTTTGGCATGCGACCGCTAAAAATTGCATTAAAAAGTCTGTCACTTTGAGCAGCGACTGAATCATAGTCTTTATAGTTATCATGGCAGCGCAAACACTTAGGACCAATGATTTCATTAAAGATATCATCAAAACCAAAACTCATAGCATTGCCATTTGCACCTGATTGCGCAAAAGCTGTTTCAGGATTAATTTTCAATCTTGTTTTATTTCCACAACTCACAAGAAGTGGAATCATTATAAGAAAAATTAATTTCATCATTTTCGCTGCCCCCAACTAAACTTTTTTATTTTATTGATTTAATTTTAAATTTCTTACAAATCATTTTCTAAAATATTAAACCAACTATCGTCTGATTGAGATTGAAAACCTCTTGATGTTTCAAGAATAGTTTCAGCATCTTTATCGCCAGCTAACGTCTTTTCTAGAATTTCAACAGAAGTTAAACCTCTTGTTGTTCTTCTATGGTTAAAGTTTTCCATTGCTCTTTGTGCTACAAAAAAATGAATTCTAATTTTATTACCTTCATCATCAAAATCAAAAGAGAAAAAACGCGTATCTATTGGAACCCTACCACCTGTTCGCATCGCCCAAGCACAATAACCACCATAAGTAGGCTCATACTTTTCAGGATTTGTTAAAAACTCTGCACGATTCTCTTCATTGGCAAACCTATAAACAGTACCGCCAAAGTTTTCTGAGATATCACTTATACCTTTTTCAGGACTAGCGTTAAAAAAAGACACTGGATCAAAACCATCAATAGCTACGGGCACCTGTTGCGGATTTGATTTAGAAACTATGTATTCTCTATCAAACTGTTCCAGACGATCATCAATCTGTGCGTATGATTCTGCACCCACAACTAATCCAAGCGTTAAAACAAGTATTAAATTCAAGCTTAAGCTTATTATTCTGTTCATTATTTCCCCCTAATGATTTTATTAACCAAAATGTATGGCATTTTAATAAACTAAAGCTGTATTACCTATTCGTATTGTAAAAAACTGAACCGAGACTTAACTATTCTGCTTAATCTACATACTTTATTTAAGTATATGGAAAAAATTGATCAAATACTTTTTGAAATAAGACAGCTTATCGTAAGAAAATGAAGCCTTCATGATTTAGATGAAATATAGAGCCTATATAAATTATTAGATGAGATGACGGCTCTGCCATATCAAAGAAAGACTCATCAAAGTAAAGATCAATGCCTAACCCTATATTTTACACTCTCTAAGACCTCTGGCCAAAAATAGAACTCCCTACTCTAATTTCGGTTGAACCCTCTTGAATTGCAATTTCTAAATCACTAGACATGCCCATAGAAAGCGTCTCAAATGAAAATTTATCAGAATGACTATCTAGCATTTTATTTTGTAAGGCTTTTAATACTTTAAAGCATGACCTTACCTCTTCAGTATCAGAAGAATTTTTGGCTATAGTCATTAGACCTTTAACATTTAAACAAGAAAAACTTTTAATTTTTTTGATTAAATCATCTACTGCTTTTGGATCACAGCCATACTTTTGAGTTTCATTTGAAGTGTTTACTTGAATCAATACATCAATTGATCGTCCCTCTTTTTGCAAAGCATTTTCTAAAGCCAACGATAGCTTATAGCTGTCTAAAGAATGTATCTCACTTACAGACTTAATCACTTTATTAATCTTATTACTCTGCAAATGCCCAATAAGACAAAATTCAAAATCTAGTTCTGCTTTTTTTTGAACTATCTCTTGAACTTTATTTTCACCAAATCTCTTAAAACCACACTTTGAAGCTTCTTTTATTAAATCTGCTGATTTTGTTTTTGAGACAGGCAAAATTGTAACCTCATCTACACTTCTACCAGCTTTGATACACGCTCTATCGATTCTTTTTTGTATTTTTAAAATATTATCTTTGATTGAAAGCATTTTTATCTACACTTTATTTACAGAATATAGCTCATAGGAAATGTTATAACAATGTTATCGTAGTTACTAGGCAAAGGTTCTTTAATTTCTAGTTGAGAAACAACCTTTAATGCTGACTTGTTAAGCCTTTGATATTGACTGCTTTTAATGAGCTTTGTTTCTCTTACTTCACCATTAGAATTAACCATAAATTTTATATGAACCGTTCCACTTTCTCTTAATTTTTTAGAAAGCCTAGGGTAATTCTTTTTATTGTGAATTTCTGAAATTAGACTTCTAAAAAACTTTTGAAGCTCTTTTGGGGCTTTTGCAGATTTACTAGAAAAATCTGCCACAAAAGTTGAGCTCTTGATTTTACTTTGACTGATGTTTTTTGAATTAGATTTTTTATCGATAGATAATTTTTCTTTAGGTGTATTTATAGCTTTTACAACATTTTTTTGAACTCTATTTTGTTTTTTTGTAGATGCTTTTTGTAATTGAGAGAGGTCTTCTTTACTAAATTTTTCGATATTGATCTGTGTGCTAAATGGTAAAGACTTTTCAGGCTTGGGATTATAAAAACTTAAGTTAAGGACTTTACTGCTGAAAACCAGTAAAAGACACAGGTGAAGTATGCAGGAGACTGCAAAGAAAAACCTTTCATCAAACTTATACATTAGGCCATAAAACACAATTATTTACTTTAGTTAGTATTCCTAGCATGTAAAGAAATGTGTTAAAAAAGAGCATTTTGTTTTCATTTACTCTTCAATTACATTTTAAGTGAGTTAAGTGTATGCTCAAATGCCCAGATCTAGAGTTTTTTAATAGATCTAGAGCTAGAACTGATTATGCGGATTTTTCTTCTTCTAAAATGGCGTTTAAATTGTGCTTTTCAGCTCTATACCTCATAGATCTAAAAGATATACCTAAAAGCTTTGCAGCTCTTTTTTTAACACCTTTTGCAGCGTGTACCGCTTTTAAGAGAAGTTCTTTTTCTATTTGATCCATTATCTTATCAATTTCAATACCATCTTCAGTGATTTCGATTTCATCAAAAGAAGCATACTGTTTACCTGATTTAGTTTTAACCAAAGGAGGTAGCGACTCTGGTAAAATTGTATTACCAACTTCTAAAGCCATACTTCTTTCAATTATATTCTCTAGTTCACGAACGTTACCAGGAAAATTATAAGTACTGAGTCTTTCCATGGCTTCATCAGAAATTCCAGATATATCTGAAGCTAACTTTTCGTTAAACTTATTTATAAAGTAATTAGCAAGAAGTGGCACATCTTCAAGTCGTTCTCTTAGAGCCGGTGCATGAATATTTATAACATTTAGTCTGTAGTAAAGATCTTGTCTAAACGTTCCTTCTGTTACCATTTCTTCTAAATGTCTATTCGTTGCAGCAACAATTCTTACATCAATATTTATATTTTTATTTTCACCAACAGGTCTAATAACTCTTTCTTGAAGTGCACGTAAAAGTTTTACTTGCATATTTAATGGAAGCTCTCCAACTTCATCTAAGAATAGTGTTCCTTTATTTGCGGCTAAAAATAACCCATCTTTGTCTGACACAGCCCCTGTAAAAGACCCTTTTTTATGACCAAAAAGTTCTGATTCAATTAAATTTTCAGGGATTGCTCCACAGTTTACTGTAATAAACGGTTTATCACTTAAAGGTCCGTTAAAGTGTATGGCTTTAGCAATAACTTCCTTACCTGTACCACTCTCCCCTGTAATTAAGATATTTGTTGGCGCTAGAGCCACCTTTTTAATGATGTTATAAACATCATGCATCTTATCGCTATCTCCAACTAAATTTGAAAAGTCATAGTTTTTCTTTAATTCTCTTCTTAAAGTTTTATTTTCTTTTGCTAAACTTTGACTCTCAAGTGCATGTCTTACATTTATTCTTACTTCATCTAACTTAAAAGGTTTTGTAATATAATCATAAGCACCTAACTTCATAGCCTCAACTGCAACTTCAGTAGAGCCAAAGGCTGTTATCAACATAAATTGAGTTGATGGGCAGTTCTTATTTACAAATTCTAAAACTTCCATACCCGTCTTATTTGGCATTTGAAGATCTGATATTACTAAATCAAAACTCTTTTTTTGCATAAGATTAATAGCTTCAGCACCATCAGCGGCAGTGCTAACATCATACTTTTTTTCTTTTTTAAGCATAATTTCAAGAAACTCACGAATTGAAGCTTCATCATCTACTACTAAAATCTTTTGTTTTAGACTCATTAAATTCCCTCTCTTAATAGAATATCTAGTAAGTCTATCGGCAATTTGTGCATCTATATTAAACTTAAAGAGTTAACTTTAAGATAACCTTTGAGTTAAATTAAGGCTATTCACAAAGTGGGAGTACCATGTGATCTTAGTCTTGAAATTCTATTTGAAAGTTTGTTCCTTTACCTAAAGTACTCTCCACCTGAACAAGTGCTTTGTGCTCTTTAAGTATTCGATGACTTAAGGCTAGACCTAGGCCTGTGCCCTTATCTTTTGTTGTGTGAAAAGGTTCAAATATTTTTTCTAAATCTAATTCTGAAATACCAGAGCCATTATCATTAATACTCAAGCTGTACTTATGTCCTAAGGATGTACCTTTCACATTAATCTTTGGTTTCATCTCGTTTTTTTCTAAACTGATAACATGATCATTATCAAAAGCTTCGATAGAGTTTAACAAAATATTTAAAAAAACTTGTTTTAATTTTGGCTCATCCACCTTAACAAAAAAGTCATCAAAGCTATAATCAAACTCTACTCCATTTGCTTTTGGGTTAAACCTCAACTCATCTAAAATAGTGCTTATAAAAATTTTCAAATTCACTTTATCTTTTAAAACTACTGTCGGAACAGAAAAACTTAGAAAATCAGTGACGAGTAAGTTTAATCTATCAATCTCTTTTAAAAGACTGTTAAAAAGCTTTTTATTTATCTCTGGAGCATTGCCACCCTCTTTTAAAAGTTCAATGCTTCCGCTCATACCAGCTAAAGGGTTTCTTATTTCATGAGCCAAACCTGCAGATAAAGTCCCAACAGCTGCAAGTTTTTTACTCGTTTCCAATTCTTTTTGCTTTAAGACATAGTCTGTTTCATCACTGATCAGAACAATATAATCTGATTCTTTCTCGTCTGTTTCCTCTTCTAAGGGCGAGTACTGAAATCTAAAAACTTTTTTATCTAATTCAAATTCTAAACTATTATTAGTGCTACTTAAACCAACATCCATTTTTTTAATTAATTTTGGATAGTTTTTTATAAGCTCTCTAGCAGATTCATTTAATGCAAGACACTTTTGATCTTTATCATAAATAAAAACACCAGATTTAATGGATCTAATAATCACTTCATTTAGGTTAGATTCTTGCTTTAGCCTCAAACTTAAAACGTCTAAAATAGAACTGTTCTTTTTTAAAGATGATTTAATATAATAGCCGCCAAAACTGTAAACTGCTAAAACCAGAAGATTCGTGATGTACTGATAAGGACTGTACTCAAACCACATAACATCATTAAAAAATAAATTTAAAGTTATAAATAGAATACAAAATGAAGAAACTAGAACAGCCTGACTTCTTCTTAGTGTTAAAAAAGATAAGAAAATATTAAGACTTAAAATTGTAATGAAAAAGTTAAAGCTATTTACAAAAGAATTGAAAAACATAAAGTAAATAAAATTTAAAGACAAATAAAGAGCTAGAAGAGATCTTATCTTTTTAAAAATAAAACCAAGTAGTAAAAAAAGTCCAAAGCATAAGGCTACTACTTGTGAAAAAATGACATCAACTGGCGGCGTGATAAACTCATAGTTTAAAGAAAACACCAAACCCAGAGCTAAGAGAAGAATAAAAAATAAGTTAACATAGGCTGAAAGCTCTTTGTTTTTATTTAATTTATCCAACCGCAGATCCCAATTGAAATATTGGCATAAACATAGAGACAACTAAAAAGCCAATCATCCCACCTAAAACTACAATAATCATAGGCTCAAGAAGACTTGTCAGCTGATCTGCTGTAGCTTCTACTTCATCTTCATAAAAATCTGCCATGCTCTCAAGCATCGTGTCTAAATTACCTGTTTTCTCACCAGTAGAGACCATCTGTACAGCAAGACTAGGAAAAAAACTTGAGTGCTTTTTTAAAGGACTTGAAAAAGGTTTACCAACAACAATGTCATCTTTTACACTGTCGAGTATTTTTTGAAAGTATACATTCTCAATTGTCTTTTTAGAAATTTCTAAACTTTCATTTAATCTAACACCTGATTTCAACAAAACTGAGAGAGTTCTACAAAGACGCGCAAGTGATCCTCTTTTTATAAGATCACCGAACAATGGAATTTTAAATACAAATTTATCAACGGGAAACGTTATAGCACCAGATCTGTAAAGAATAAGAAAAATTACAGGTCCACCTATGATAACAGAAAATATTGGAATTGTATTGTTCATAAAATTTTCACTTAAATTTACAACAAATTGAGTGATCGCCGGAAGCTCTTGTCCTTGAGACTCAAATATCTCTTTAAACTTTGGAACTACAAAGATAAGCATGGCTGACATCACAAAAATAGCGACAAAGACCGTTGTAACAGGATAAATCAATGCGCCTTTAACTTTATTTTTTAACTTTTGTCTTTTTTCATAAAAGAGTGCTAAGCGATCTAGAACCTCATCTAAAACACCACCCTCTTCACCAGCCCTAACAAGGTTAATAACCATAGGGCCAAAAACTCCATCCGATTTTTTCATAGAGTCCGATAAACTTAAACCACTAGCAATGCTTTCAACTAATCCATCAAGAACTTTTACAAATTGCTTTGAAAATGCAGACTGTTTAAGTGAGTTGAGACTATCGACTATAGGAACACCAGCTTTAATCATGGTTGAAAGCTGTCTTAAGAAAACTTGAAACTCTTTATTGTTTAGTTTTTTTCCAGAAAAGATGGAAACTCCTGGAGACTTAACACCAACAGCCTTAACACTTATGGGTTGAAAAGACTTACTTCTAAGTTTTGCTTTAACTTCATTTGAAGAGTTAGCAAGAACGACTCCCTTTATGACTTTTCCATTTGGGGATTTAGCAGAAAATTTAAATTTAGCAGCCATATGCCTGATCACTCTTATCTAATAAATAATTTAAACCTTCAGGATCTAAACTTGAAGAGTAAGCATGCTTTAAACTGATCTCTCTTCTTATAAGCATGGAGTACAAATATCGATTAAAGCTTAAATTTTTATCTTTAAACATATCTACATTTAAATTATGCGGAGTCGTCAAATCTTGTTCTTCAACAGATGTGACTTCAAAAATTGGTCTTTTTGCGTTGTGAAGATCAACTACAGATTTAACACCCACAAAACCTAAGGTTTCACTTAAAAGTATTTTTGTAAGCTCACTACTATTTTCTGCCCACTTGTTAAATACAAATAAAAACTTTTCTAAACTAGACCACGGAGACTTAACCATAACTAAAGAGTTTTTTTCAACTAAGCGAAGAAGTTTAAGAGGTTCATAAAGATGAAAATCTTCAAACAGCATATAAGTATCAAAATCTACATCACCACAATTTTCATTTTTCATAAAATCTTCATCACTTGTGTGAGTAAAAAAATGATTTTTTGAGCCTAATATCTTAGGATCACGCTTATTAACAATAAGGGTTGAACCTTTTACGTTAGTAGATCTTTCTTTAACAAAACTAAATTGAACATCTTCTAAAATTTCAGTTTGATTTCCATAGAAAAAAATAAGTCCTTTTTTAGAGTGAGTCCAATCTGTGACAAATCCAGGTAAGCTTAAGTCATTTAAATTTGCAGTAGTTTGATGCTCTACTTTTTGAATCTCTAGTTTAATCGTATCACTAAAACAAAAACTCTTTACTAGTAGCTCATTGCCATTTTTATAAATTCTGCTTTCAACCTTGAACTGTTCAAGATGATTTCTTAAATTTAGTGTGTCTAAAACAAGTAAGATTTCGTCTTTATCTAAAACAAGCTCAGATAGGTAGTGGCTTTGGCCGTCATCTAAATAGGCTACTGGTCTATTGCCACAAGCTAAAATTATTTTCTTAAAATCTTTTCGCTTAATATATGAGTCAATGTTCATCTAACCCCTCGTCACTTATCGAGGAGTTCACCACCTCTTCAATGGTGGTGTAGCCCTCTTTTAACCGAGATAAAGCAGATGATCTTAGAGTTATTAAACCAGATTTTTTGGCAATAGACTTAAGCTCTGCATTCGTCTTCTCTAAAATTATGGCTCTTCTGAGGGCGGTTGTCATTTGTAAAATCTCAAAAATTGGCATTCTTCCTTTATACCCAGAGTTATTGCATTTAGAGCAACCCACACCTTTTTGAAGGTTATTATAGAGTGGAAGCTCTTCTTTTTTAACACCCAACTCTAAAAGGGCTTCTTCTTCAACTTGATGAGGCTGGGAGCATGAAGAACAGTTTTTTCGCACAAGTCTTTGTGCAATCACTAAAGTTAAAACTTCTGATACCATATAGGGAGGCACTCCTATATCAACTAGTCTTGTCACAGTTGAAACAGAGTCATTCGTATGTAAGGTGCTTACAACAAGGTGTCCTGTTGAGGCCGCTTTAAAAGAGATTTCTGCCGTCTCTCTGTCTCGAATCTCTCCAACCATAATTACATCAGGATCTTGCCTAAGAAATGACCTTAAAGCATCTGAAAAGTTAAAACCAATCTCGGAGTTTACTTGAACCTGATTTATGCCCATTAAATTATATTCTACAGGATCTTCAGCTGTAGATATATTGATCTCTTTTGTATTGATTTCATCTAAAATAGAATAAATCGTAGTCGTTTTACCAGAACCCGTGGGACCAGTCATAAGAACCATACCTTGAGGTTTAGAAATACTATCTTTAATTAAACTAAGCTCACCATCTGAAAGGTAGAGATCATTTAAATCAGCAATTAAATTTGATTGATCAAGAAGTCTCATAACAATCTTTTCACCAAAAAGAACAGGAACTACACTTACACGAAAATCAACCTCTTTACCTGAAGATCTGCGAACTTTTAATCTACCATCCTGAGGACGTCTCTTCTCAGCAATATCAAGTTTAGACATAATTTTAATACGACTCGCTATAGAACTTGCCGCACTCTTAGGGGGGTGCAGCCGCTCTTGTAACTTGCCATCTATACGAAGTCTTACTCTCGCTGTTTTTTCATAAACTTCTATATGAATATCAGAAGCTTTTGTTTGTATAGCTTCTGCTAAAATAGAGTTTACAAACTTGATTACAACAGCATCAGACTCACCAACATCATCAATGTTTAAACCTTCAACTTCAACTTTTGTACTTGTACGTATTTCTTCTTTTTTAAGCTGCTTTTCGAATTTGTTAGATACTCTTTTAGGTTTGTAAAACTGTGCAATGGCTTCAATAATTTTAACTTCACTCGAAACAACAGCTTGTATTGTTTTTTGAGTTACACTTGATAAATCACCTCTAAGTGCCAAATCATTTGGGTTAGCAAAAGCTACAACAATACTCTTTTCACCCACTTTAGATACTGGAATAAGTTTGTGTGTTCTACAAAATTTTGGTGAAACTAGTTTTAATACACTAGGGTCTGGTTTAAATTGCGAAAGATCTAAATAAGGTACTGAATACTGCTCTGCCAATTTTTTTGCATGAATTTCTGGGTCACGATACCCCAATGCTTGAATAGCCTCTAAAAAACTTAAACCCTTATCCTGACGAAGTTGGTTAACTTTTTTGATCTGTTCTTCAGTAAGCTGGCTTTCTGAAATAACCAATTTATTATTATTTGATCCTACATTAGACATAGCTATTTATCGGATATCTAACAATAGGCCTTAAGTTCAAAAGGCTTGTTCTATCTTAGATTGAGAATAATGACCTACATTTTTTTATATCACTTTTTATCTGTAGACTTAGGTCCTGAACACTAGAAAACTTTCTCTCTGATCTCAAAAATTCTACAAAAAAGACCTTAATAATCGAACTTGTAGACTCTATTTTTTGATCTAAAATATGAATTTCTAGAGTTTTATGTTCAAGACTTTTTTCACTACCAGCATTTACGGTCGGTCGAACACCAAAATTGACTATTGAAAAATACTTCTTATTCTCAATTTGAGTCAAACAAGCGTAAACACCATTTTCTAAAACTAAATTTTTAGGGAATTTAATATTTAATGTTGGGAATCCTATTTTTTTTCCTAGGCCTTGATCTTTAATTTGAACGCCTTCTAAAAAATATCTATGTCCTAATAACGTTTCAGCCTGATCAAAATTTTTATTTTTTAAAGCAGATCTAATTATACTGCTTGATACTTTTCTGTTATCACAGCTGACTTCATCAACAACTTTAAAACCAATATTTTTTTTTAAACACCAACTTTTAAGATCATCTAGACCCGAAGCTCTGCTTTTTCCAAATCTAAAATCAAAACCCACTATTAGGTTTGAAAAACTTATGTAAGACTGTAAATACTCTAAAAATTCTTCATAATTTTTTTTTGCAAGTTCAGCATCAAAAGGAACGTAGTAAATATTTTTCAAACCTTCATTTATCATAAGACGAGCATTCATGCCTTCTGTAGCTAATCTTTCAAATGATTCTTGCTTAGATGGATCTAGAGCATAAAAAAATTCTTTTGGGTGAGGAGAAAAACTAACAGCACATGCCCCTCTACCCTCTGACATATTTAGAGCCTCTCTGATTAAGGCCTTATGCCCCAAATGCACCCCATCAAAAGCTCCTAAGCATAGAGCTCCTACTTCGGCTGCAGATTTTAAATCAAGAAGGTTTTGGTGGTTCATTTAAATCCTTATATATTAGAAATAGGGGTTACTTATACTTAAAAGATTGACTTTAATCTTTTAATTGCTACATAGCGTTATGCAGTTGAGCCGTAATTTTATTAAAAAGTTTTTTAAAAAAAGACAACTGATCTTAAGACTTTTAATTGTTTGGTCTCTAGGCCTATTTATTTTGTATTACGATGAAAGTAGGGGTTTTGATATAAGGTTTAAGCTTAGATCAAGCCAGCCCGTCTCCAAAGATATAGTGCTTATCAATATTTCAAAAAACAGCTGGGATAATGTAATTGATCCATCAATGGCAGTATTTTTAAAAAACACAAAGCCTCTTTCCGACTCTTACTTTTGGTCAACTCCTGTTTGGAGAACACTTCTAACACTACTTAACAACAATGACCCATCTTTGATTATGATCGATTTATTTTTTGACCGCTCAGTACCCATGTCAAAGTTTACAGAATCATCTTTTAAATTAGAAAAGGTAATTTGGAGAGCAGAACTAAGTGAACGCTTTGGCTACAAACGACCAAGGTTTGCAATTAATATTGTAGAAAAAAATGACATGTCAGAACTATCTTTAGCAAATGTAGCTCTAGGAAGTATTTTTAGAGACTATGACTATACTGCTAGAAGGTATCAAGAGTTGAACCAAATCAATCTTTTACAAGACATACCTAGAAAAGTTTCAACCAGGCATTTAAATAAAACTATAGAGATAAAAAAAACAGCTTTTATAAACTATAGAGGAGAACAAAATACATATCCCACAATTGATATTAGAGATGTCTTAACTGAGTCTTACCCTCCAAATTTTTTTAAAAACAAAATTGTAATTATAGGTTCAGACTCTATGAACAAACACTTTGTTAAAACCCCACTGGGTGAGATGACGCGTTCTGAATACAATGCAACTGTTATAGACAACATAATTAACGATCTTTGGATAAAATTTTTAAATCCTAAACTTTATTATTTTTACCTTTTTATTGTTACATTATCTTGTTTTTTAATACTCTATATTTTTAAGCAAAGTATTGCCATTTATATGCTGATTTTAACAGGTGTTAGTTTAGTTTCCTTATCAATTCTTGCATTCGATCTCTATAATCTCTGGCTCCCTATAATTAGTCCTATAGCAATTTTGGTGCTATCGTACACAATACTCTTAAATTTTTTGCTTTCTAAATCTGAGTATCAAACTTGGAAATCACGTAAAAAAGAAGAATCTGTTATAGAAATGAATGAGCTTAAAAATAACTTTGTAAGTCTTTTCAGTCATGATTTAAAAACTCCACTTGCTAAAATACACGCTATTTCTGACACCGCAGTTAGCCAATCTGAAACATCTGAAGCGACAAAAAATAATTTTATGAAAATAAAAAAAGAAGCCAGAGAGCTTGATCGCTACATTCAATCTATATTGCAAATCACTAGAATAGAAGCTGGAGAGTTTAACTTAGATCTCGCCCCTCAAGATATCAATGAACTTATAAATGAATGTATTGAGCTTTTAAACCCTCTGGCTGTAGTAAAAAGCATAAATGTCAGTTTTGATGAAGAACCACTTTTTCCAGTAGAAATTGATACAAAGCTTATTCGAGAAGTTGTTCTAAATTTATTAGACAACGCTATAAAGTACTGTCCCACGGGTTCAACAATTGTAGTTGAATCATCAGATGATGAGGACTACAGTGAAATCAAGATCAGCGACAATGGGCCTGGCATACACGAAAATGATCAAAAGCTTATTTTTGATAAATTTTACCAACCTAAAACAAGTGAATCTAACAAAAAAGGAACTGGTTTAGGTCTATACCTTGTAAGATATTTTATAGAAATACATGATGGTACTGTTGATCTGAAAAGCAAACTGGGCGTTGGTTCCACTTTTTCTATACGCCTGCCTTATGTTCACAAAATTAAAGGAGCAAAAAATGTCTAAAGCACAAGAACCCTCAAGTCTTAAGGTTTTAATTGTTGATGATGAAGATGAGCTTAGAAGTGCTGTAAGATCTTTAATTACCGACAGTTTTTTACAACCTGTTTTTATAAAAGAAGCACCTGACGCCGACACAGCCTTAAGGTTTGTTAATCAAGATGACTATGACTTTATTTTTATGGATGTCAGAATGCCAGGCATGAGCGGTTTAGAAGCTTTAGCAAAAATCAAAGCTCTAGATCCTAGAATAATGGTTGTTATTTTAACTGCACATTCAAATCTACAAGACGCTGTTCTTGCCATTAAGAGCGGAGCTTACGATTATTTAACTAAACCTGTCGATTCTACTTCAATTTTAAGAATACTTAACGAAGGTATTACAGCAAAGCGAATGGTTTCAGACCTAGCTGTTTCGGCCCCAATTTTTGATGATGATATAGAATCAGAAGTTGTAGGTACTTCTAAAAAAATGAAGGATATTTTTGATTTAGTATTTAGACTTAGTAAAGTAGACACAACTGTTTTAGTAAGAGGTGAACTAGGCACAGGAAAAGAGCTAGTAGCAAAGGCTATACATCATAATTCATCTAAAAAATCTGGAAAATTTTTACGCTTTGACTGTTCTGCTTATAATGATAACGAACTTTTATCTGAGCTTTTTGGTCATGAGAAAGATGCTATTGAAGGTGCAGAAAAAAGAAAAATTGGTGCACTTCAATCTGCTAACAATGGAACGCTATTCTTAGATAATATTGGACAACTCAAACCTGAATTTCAGGTGAAACTCTTAAGTGTTTTACATGATAAAACTTTTACTCCACTTGGGAGCAGCAGAGAGTTTAAAACTAATGCAAGGATCATAGCCTCTACTAACTTAAACCTAGAGAAAATGGTTGAAGACGGTCAATTTAGAGAAGATTTGCTTTACAGACTAAATGTAATGCCAATTTTTCTCCCACCTTTAAGAGATCGCCTAGAAGATGTAGAAGAGCTTTGTCTTCTTTTTATTAAGAACTACAACAAGGTACACAATAGAAACATTAATAATGTTTCTAAGTCAGCATTAGAGCTTTTAAAACGATGCCCATGGAACGGTAACATCAGAGAACTTGAAAATGTAATTGAGCAAGCTTTTGTTTTAGAGAAAACGGATCAAATCGCACCTGAAAGTTTACCAGAATACATAAAAAATATTCCGCAAAAGCCAGATCATCTGAAAAACACCCAAAAAGGACAGATTGAGGGTCCTATGGATTTTGATAAATTTAAAGAAGAGTCAGAAAAGCAGTTTATTATTCAAGCGCTAAAAAATAACAATGGCAGAATAAACAAGACTGTTGCAGCTGCCAATATTCCTAAAAACACTCTCTTAAGAAAAATTAAAAAATATGAAATCAATGTAAAAGACTATCAAAAGCAGATTTGAGGTCTTTTTAAGGTCCATTCTTATTACATTGTTTACAATATATTTATTTTAGTTTTTTAAAAATTGTATTGAATATCAATTTTACTTCCAACTGGTGGCAACGGATCAAAACTTAAAATTTGGTCCTGTACGATAACCTCTGTGGCAAACTCGTCGCCATCTTCAGTTCTTACACTAACAGTTAAAGAATCTATATCTAGAGATTCTGGTAGCTTGTGAACAAAAGGCAAAAACGCACTATTTACAAAACTTCCAATCTTTTCAACATCTTGGCCAAAATCTTCATTGCAAATGTTTACTTTAAATCCACCAGTTAAGTCAGCCAACTCACCAACTCTGATACCATAAGAAACAGCACCAGGTCCTGTTGTTGGGTGTAGCTCTTGCTCATCAAAACAAGCTTGATCACCTTCAAGAATTGCTATTGAAAAAGCTAAAGTCTCTTTTTTTCCTTCAAAGATCTCATCAATCTTTTCAACTAAACCCGAAGCCTCAAAGAACTCACCATCTATATTAGGACTTTCATCTTCATCAGTAATAATCATTATTACTAAACTTGCAGAGTCTCTAAAAAAACCTGCATTAATATCATCTTTTTTTTTCATTGCTTGTTTAACTGCATGTAGAGGTCGTTCTCTATAAGACGCACAAGTGTCAGGATTATCTAACTCACAAGCAAGTGTTTCATCACGCAGTATAAGCTTTGCAAAAAGCTCATCAGGATTAGAGTCTTCACTAGAAATAAACTTTTTTCCAGTTTTCTCAATCACTGCTAAATTACCATGATAACCGGGCGTATCTTCAAAACCAATACTATCAACATCAGTAGTTATAAGGCCAATTCTATAATTTGAATCTTTGATATTAGAAATAAAATTTGTAAACTCACGCGATAACTTTTCTTGATCTCCTGCCATACTACCAGAATTATCAACAACAAATAGTATATCAACTTTTTTACTAACAGAGTTTTGTATAAAACTCTCATCAAAGTTCAAAACACTATTAGTTAAACTACCTGAATCATTTAGTGAAGTTGTAAACTCAAAGTCATTTGTATTACAGGCAACAAGTTGTAAAGCTAAAAATAATACTGCAATTGCTCTTAAATTTTTCATATTCCTAAGATCGGGTGTGCACCTATACAAAAACATAGGTGAGACACTTTTAAGAAAATGAAATACTAACGTAATTTAATAAATTGAAAAAATTGATTATAAAACATACAGCCAGAGTCTAGATGAGCCAACATACTGTTGCTAAGGGCTTACAGTCTATAAGTACCGTCTAAAGTTATACTTAAGGTGTCTCAAGACTATGTATTTTGGCAGAAACTTTACCTATCTTGATCTTTGAGTCTATTCTAAGGATTCTTTTATATTTATCGTTTGAAAGCCAAATAGTTATATCGCCAACTTTTTTAAACTTACCTTTAGTCTTAAAGCTTGGTTTCAAAACTAAAGCATCAAGCTTTCCAATTTTAGTTTTAATAATTTCATTTTTCAAAACTTTAGTTTTAGTTTTTATGACTCTTTTATTATCCATCATATTAAACTCAAAAACATCACCAACTTTTAAATCTAGCGTTCTAACATAAAATATAGCTGAGACTAGATCTTGCGCTGTTGTTGGAAGTTTCCAAGCTCGCTTTCGTCTATAGTTTCCTTTTTTCTTATACCAACCCTCTTCAAAGTAATCAGCTTTGCTGTTTTTCCAATCGTAGTATGTTCTTGATTCATATTTTTGTTTACTTTGATCAACTTTAAAAGCAAGAGAGTATGGCCTTTTATTTTTTAGACTCCACAAACTGTCGATTTTATCTCTAACTTTGTAGACTAAAGAAAAAACACGAGAAGTATCTCCTTTTGCATAGAAATAAAATACATCTTCTCCATTAAATAACATTTCACTATCAACTCCAATCTCAACTTTTCCAGCTTCTACACCAAAATAAGAAAGGCTAAGTGTTAACTTTTCACCTATTGGAAATCTAATGTACTGGTTTCTCTTTGCCAAAAGAGTTGAGTCACTAACCTCATAAGCTTTGCTGTCTTCATTAGAACTTTCATGCAGTAGACCTGGCTCTTTATCACTATCTACAGTTTTTAATTTAGATTTTCTATCGTAAGTGCGAATAGTCTGTGGCTTTTCATTTTTTATAGAAATTTTATTTTTTTGTCTTAAAAAAATAGAATCAGCTATAAATGAGCGCTTATTTTTAAAGTCTTTAATTTTTTTTCTTATGTGCTTGTGACTCTTTTGTTTGTGAGAGGTACTTGTTTGTGATTTTTTAGATTTAGACGTACATGAAGAAAATGTAAGGCTTAATAAAATAAACAAACAAAGATACAAAACAAAATGCCATGTTTGCTTAAAATTAAAACGCTTCACTCTTCCCCCATTTTTTTCTAATAATGTCCTAATTTTATGCTATTCTACTTTATAGAAGTGTCTTTTAAAATCTTATCTAAAATTCTATCAATCAATGCTTTAGATTCAAGATTAAAAGAACTCTTGATAACATACAAAAACTTAAGGTTAATTTTATTTTTTAACTTATAAAAGTCTTTTTCAGTGCATACATAGGTTTTTTTAGAGTCTAGATTGTATTTTTTAAAACTATCATGATCTTTAGCTTTTATTTTTTGCGTAATTACTAGATCTCTTATTTTTAAGAACTGTTTTGTTTTATTATATAGATCTGTGAAGTTTCCTACTCCAGAGATAAGAACAGCATTTGAATCTAGCTGAACCCCTTCACTATTTACGATTCTATCAATTTCAAATTTTAAATTACAGCACTCTTTTTTATAAATAAATATTAATGCTTTGCTTAAGAGTGTATTAGCTTTTCTATTTAAAAATACAAAGTCATGCTTTTCAGATAAAAAAAAGTTTTCACGACTTAAACCAAGTGGAAATGAAAAGAAATCAAAAATAGATCTTGATCCATCCCAAATCAAAATTTTTAAATTCTTTTTTATTTTAAAATGTTGAGATCCATCATCAATTAAAAAAACCTTATCAGTTATATCTTCTGTCTGTGTTTCTGCAAATTTTAAGGTATCTATTTTTTTTGGACCTGAAAATACTAGGACACTTGGGAAAGCTTTTTTAAACATCAAAGCCTCATCTCCAACATCTAAAGGACTGTCATCGATAAAAACCTCTTTTGGCTGTTTTAAAAGGGCTTTATAGCTCTTACATAAAACTACAATATTTTTATTTTTTTGATGAAGTAGATCAATCAACCTTAGTATAAAAGGGCTTTTTCCAGTTCCACCAACCTGTAAATTTCCGACAGATACTATATAGTTTTTAGAAGTATATGCTTTTGTAGTTTTTCTTTTTATAAAAATAACAACTGAATATATTAAGGATAAAAGAAATAAAATGGGGAAGAGTACAATTCTAAATAGATTTAGATAGTTCATAATTTATTTCTTCATAAGGATTTTTCTTACCTAGTTCTTTTTTTAATAAAGACAAATCATTTTTCTGTATTTGATAAAAATCTGGTTTATCAATTAGATCTATCAAATATTTTGCAACATTTTTTGCTTTTAGATCCTCTTGCAAAAATTCTTTAGAGATTTCTTTACCAGATAAAATATTAACTAAACCAGCATACTTTACCCCTTTTACCAATTTTTTTGCTAAATACATAGTTATGGGATTCATTTTATAACCTATTGCCATAGGCACCTCTAATAGTCCTAACTGTAAAGTAGCTGTGCCTGACGCCACAAGTGCGACATCAGCCAAACACATCACGTCCATAGGGTCATCAGCTTGAAGGCACGTGACATTTATATCTTTATTATAGGCCTTTATTTTATCACGTAGCTCTTTTACCTCATAAGAAGGAGGTACTACTGTGAATATATTAAGATCTTTCTTCACTCTTAACACTTCGGCAGCTGTATCTAAAAACTCAGGTAATAGCTTTTCAATTTCAGCCTCTCTGCTACCGAATAAAAGACATAAACTTTTAGATCCAGGCTTTAACTTAAACTTTTCTTTTTTTTCATCTATCAGAGTCTTATCAAAATGTTCGTCTTTTAACTCTTGATTTAATGGATGCCCAACAAAAACGGCTGAGTACCCATGTTTTTTATAAAACTCTACTTCAAAAGGATGAATGACGAACATTTTATCCACCCATTTTTTAACTTTAGTAACTCTAGACTCTCTCCAAGCCCAAAATTTTGGAGAGATAAAATAATAAATTTTTTGAGATGGATTAAGTTGTTTAATCTTTTTTGCAAGTCTTAAATTAAAACCACCAAAATCGATCAACAAGATAACATCAGGCTTATTTTGTAATATATAATCACTAGAAAGTTTAAAAGCATCTTTAATAGCGCTGTATTTTTTTAAAACCTCTACTCCACCCATAACAGAAAGTTTTTTCGCATCATAGATTAGATCAAAGTCATGTTTTTCTAAAGACTTAAAACCAACACCTGCATACTTAATGTTTTTATCTTTACCATCATGAATGAGTTTTAAAGCGTACTGGTTTGCAGATTCTTCACCAGCTACTATAAATACATTTTTTGAAAAGCCACTACTTTGCATTTATTTTGCTAAGCCCCTCTTTGAGCTTTTAACAAAATCAATAATTTTTTGAACATATTGTTTATTTTCTAAAGTCTCTACAAAAGACTCTAAGTCTTTTAAAACTTCTTCTAAAACTTTATCACTTTTTAGAATTGATCTGATCGTTTTATGAATAGATTTAATTTCATCTTGTGAAAACCCAGCTCTTTCAAGTCCAATTTTATTAGTTACTGAACTTACCGCGTAGTTACCTCTTGCAATGGTATAGGGTAGTATATCTTTATTAACTGAGCTTTCACCTGCAATGTATGAATGCTCTCCTAAAGTAACAAATTGGTTGAAACTGCACACTCCGCCGACTTTTACATGATCTTCAACCGTAACATGACCTGCGAAATTTGTAGAATTTGCTACAACAATGTGATCGCCTAAAATGCAGTCATGGGCAATATGACAGTACGCCATTACTAGATTATTACTGCCTATTATGGTTTTACCGCCAAAACCTTTTGTTCCTGTGTTTACAGTTACACATTCTCTAAAGATATTGCTGTCACCAATACGTAGTTCTGTTTTTTCACCCTTATACCTTAAATCTTGTGGCACTCCACCAACAACAGCTCCTGGAAAAACAGTGTTGTTTTTTCCAAGCACTGTGACACATTCATTTGATCCTACAGTAGCGTGATTGTGAATATAAGAACCTTCACCAATTTTAGTATCACCCAAAACGACAGCCCCAGGACCTATAAAAACATTTGCTTCTATTTGTGATCGTTCATCAATAAAAGCTGTAGGGTGTATCAAAATTTAAACCTCAGCCTTAGGCCTAGGCTGTGCAACAGCTAAAACCTCAGCTTCAGCTACAATTTCACCATCTACTTTTGCAGAGCACTGAATGCATTTGATCTTGCCTCTGTCTTTTAAGATTTCACCCCTTAAAAGAAGCTGATCTCCTGGAACAACAGATTTTCTGAACTTAGCATGGTTTACAGATGCAATCATAAATTCTAGCTCTGGATCATCAGGCGAATGGTTTGCAAGAGCTCCCACTTGTGCCATGGCTTCTAAAATCAAAACCCCAGGCATAATAGGACGCTCAGGAAAATGACCATTGAAAAACTCTTCGTTGACCGTAACATTTTTAATGGCCTCAACAATTTGTCCTTCTTTAGATTTTGAGCTCTTAGCAGGAGTGACCGAAATCACTCTATCTACGAGTAAGAATGGGTATCTATGAGGAAGTACCTTTTTAATCTGTTCAATTGAAAAGCTTGTCACAACTGTTCTCCTTTAAGCACAACAAGTAAAAGCAAAATTTAAAATCAATTTAGGTAGTAAAATTAAACTCACTTACCGTATTTTTTTACAACTTTAGCGGTTACATCAACAGAGTCCGATCCGAACAATACTGAACTTCTATTTTTTTCTAAAATAATATCAAAATCGTTTGCTCTAGCATAAACAGTTATAGACTCTCTAAGACCCTCAAGTACTGGCTCTAAAAGTTCTTTTTCTTTATTGGCAAGCTCTACTTGTGACTCTCTAAAATATTTGTCAGCTGCCATGGCTTTTTGTTGAAACTCTTGCTGAACCTGCATTTGCTTTTCTTTAGAGTAGACGGCAAACTTTTTTGAAATTTCTTTTTGCTCTTTTTCTAAAGACTTTTTCTTACCATTAAGTTCTTTTTGTTTTTTTTCTTGAATGCCTTTAAGTTTTTTGATCGATTTTTTACCTTTCTTGGTCATTTCAACAGCTTTTTGCATATCGATAAAACCAATTTTTCCCGCATACGCAGAATTAAGGCTTACAAAAAAAATCACTGCTACTATAAAAATACTTTTAAACACGTTTGACTCCTATTATATTTTAACTTTTTTTAGTTTATTTATTTTTTATCTTATTTTCTAAATTTATTTTATTTATTAATTATTTGTTTAATATTATTTATCAGTCTTCTTTAAAAAGATTGCATGATAGAAAACTGAAAATCTTGTTCACCTTCACCAATCTTTTTATTAGGATTAAGTGGAAAGCCCCACTCAAATCTTAAAGGGCCCATAGGAGAGTTCCACCTTACACCAAGTCCCCATGAAGCTCTAAAGTCTTCAATTTTAATATCATCATTAGCAATACCAGCATCAAAAAACACCACACCCCTAATACCTGCTTCTTTTACAAGGCCCCATTCAAACTCTAAATTGTAATACAACTGTTGTACACCACCAAGAGGAACCTGGGCCCACTCTTCTGGGTGGTTAAGCCCAGCTGCAATTGCTGCGTTTAGACCATCCCTAGACTGTACTCTTTGAGCGATACTAAAAAAGTCATAACCTCTCACATTGTTAGGTCCACCAAGTCTATAAAGCTCATTCACCGGAACTAAACCAGGCGAGTTGACCATTCCAAAAACTAGGTTGTTTCTCCAAACCAAACTACCAACAAGAGGCTTATAGAAGCGAGCATTAGCAGAAAGTTTACTGTAATTTACTTGCCCCCCTATGCCCGTTTGCTCTAGGGACAATCGTCCAAAATAACCCTTGGTAGGAAAGCGTCTGTCATTTCTTTTGTCATAAACGGCACTTGCAGTTACACCACTCGAGTATCCTTCAGCATCTGAAAGTCTGTCTTCAGTAAATACATCTGCAATAGTGTTTGAATTACTTCTTAAATTTACCTTTTCAAATTTATACCTTAAAGAAGCTGAGAAGAAGTCACTGAAACGTCGCCCTAAAGTAAGCCCACCACCTTTTTTAAGATCTTGAAAATCAATAACAAATCGCTGACTGCTGTAGATATTTAATCCCAGAGAATAATCTGTATCTCTAAAATAGGGATCTGTGATGTTTATGTTAAATATCTCTTGGAACCGTTGGGCGTAATTTATATTTGCCCCAAAATTAATACCGTAACCTAGGAAATTTGTCTGCTGAACAGAACCCTGAAGTGTAAAGCCTTGAAAACCACCATAGCCGGCACCAATATTTAACTGTCCAGTTTGTCTTTCTTCAACATCAATATCAATATCCATAAGACTTGCATCTATGTCAGAACTTTTAGTTTGAAACTCAACATTGTCAAAAAATCCCAAACGTCTAACGTTTGCCAAAGATTTTCTTTTTGCAGTTTCATTGTAAAGCTCACCTTCATAGATACGTAGTTCACGCCTAACTACTTTATCTCTAGTAATGCTATTGCCCACAACATCCATTTCACCAATTCGAACTAATGCACCTTTAGAAATCTTAAAATCAAAATCAACAATCTTTTCGTTGTTGTTGAATTTAGGTATCGGACTAATATTTGCATAAGCATAGCCAAGATCACCGTACTTTGCCTGAAGTTTTTGAACATCTTGAATCAAAGCTTCTCTTGAGAAGAACTCTTTAGAACTGATTGAAACTAAATCCAGAAGCTCTTCGTTTTTAAAGTCCACATCTCCGATAAAGTTTATACCACCTACTTTGTATTTATCACCTTCATTGATATAAAAATTAACAATCAGACTTCTCTTGTCCGGGGTTAACATCACTTGCGGCTCTGCTACTTGAACATTTGCATAGCCTTCATTTTGATAAATGTATGCGATCACTTCTTTATCTCTTAACATAGCCTCTTTTTGAAATGATCCACCCATATTAAAAAGGCCAGTTTCTTTAAGAGCCATAACAGACTTTATTTTTTTATCTGACAAAGCCTTATTACCAATAAGATTTACTTTATCAATTTTAACCTTATCCCCTTCAGAGATCTTTATATTTAGGTTTTTAGATGAGTCTTCATTTGTTTCTGTAGAAAAACTTGTTTTGACAAGGTAATAACCTTTTTCAATATATTTTTGAGATACTTTTTCTAAACCTAAGTTTATCTTATTAACATCTAAAAGCTCATTGAGTTTTAGACCAAGTTCTTCTGATAGTTCTTCATCATCCAAAGCTTTGTTGCCCGAAAAATTAATCTTTTTTACAACAGGCTTTTCTTCAAAAGTGTAGGTCAAAGTACTTGCCGTAAGATCCACTTCAATATTATAAAAGAATCCTGTTTGAAAAAGCCTTCGTACATCTTCGGTAACTTGATTCTGATCGACTTTATCGCCTACTTTAAACGTGATTTTATCTAAAACAGAGCTTTGTTCGATTCTGTTTAAACCAAGAAATTTAAGATTTTTTACAGTCGCAGCCTCTGCAACAGATGAAAAAATCAGCGCAGCTAGCATAAAGAGTTGAAATACGTTGGATTTTCGACAAAACATGAGGCCTGACTATAATGAAAAACCTTTAAGTTGAACACATAAAAAAGCTTATCCTTAATGTAGGACGTCATCTTTCAAGAATATTATTGCGCTTTGCATTAGTGTGGTGATTAGACACTGATGAATCAGTTAACTGGACCACCGGCCTTCTTTCATCTCTTTTGATCTTTGAAATGACTTTGCAAAGTTTCGATCATGGGTAACAACAATCAAACCCACTCCAAGCTCATCAACGATTTGATTAAATGTATCTCTTATAATTATGCTGTTCTCTTTATCTAAATTGCCAGTTGGTTCATCAGCTAGTATGAGCTTCGGTTTCATGACTATAGCTCTAGCAATAGCCACTCTTTGCTGCTCTCCTCCACTTAAAGATGAAGGAAAATAATCAAGTCTATGTGAAAGCCCAAGTTTTTCTAAAAGTTTAGAAGCCTCTTCTAAGCTTTCGGCTTTTGAAAAACCTGCAATTCGCATGGGCATGGCTACATTCTCTTGAGCTGTAAACTCACCGAGTAAATAATGAAACTGAAAAACAAAACCAAGACTTTCATTTCTAAACTTAGCGAGCTCTGTATCATTTTTTTCAGTTAGATTGAGGCCTTCAAAATAAACCTCACCACTTGTTGGCTGATCCAAGCTTCCAATGATTTGCAAAAGTGTTGATTTACCCACACCAGAACCACCAAGAATAGATAAAGACTCACCTTCGCCAAGCTTGAGGCTTACTCCGTGGAGAACTTTTGTTTCTCTTTCACTGCTTAAGTATGTTTTAAAAACATCTTCTACTTTAAGTAAAGGCAATCTTATTCCTCATCTAATACTTTAACTAAATCTATGAATCATAAAAACTATAGAGTCATCAATTGCTTAAAATATAATTTTCTGGGTCAACAGGTACCCCATTAACACGAACTTCATAATGCAAGTGTGGCCCTGAAGACCTACCTGTGCTTCCAACCTCTGCAATCTTTTGCCAACGCTTAACGCGTTCTCCAGTTTTTGCCAAAAGCCTAGAGTTATGAGCAAAGCGAGTGACAATTCCGTAACCATGATCAATAGAAACAATTTTACCATAACCCCCTTCACGTCCAGCGTAGGAGACCACTCCATCTGCAGGAGAGTAAACAGGTGTACCTGTCATAGCAGCAAAGTCTAAACCTTTGTGCATTCTTCTTCTCCCCGTAAAAGGGTCCACTCTGTAACCAAAACCTGAAGAAACCCAACCACCTAGTGTGGGCCTGATACTTGGCGTAGCTTGAAGTAAGTCTTGTTGAGAGGCCATTTTTTCAAATAAAAGTGTAAGCTCTCGCTCCATTTTTGTGGTTTTATCTCTAGTTGTTTTAAAAAGAAAAGATAGGTCAGCTTCAGCAATGGGATTTGCAAAAGCAAATTCATAGTTGTTCTTTTTAAATAATGGAAAAGGTCCTTCTCTTCCACTGTCATTTGGATCACTGCCCAAAGACTCAGAGGCTTGAGCGTTTACAGAGTCTTCTTCTTTAACTTCAATTAACGGAGCACCTAAACTAAGTTCAAGCTGCCTTTCCGGTTCATTTCCACTAGACGTTATAGCCTTTAACTTTCTTGAAAATCTATTCACCTTTTCAAGATCAATATTAACGGCTTCCATCTGCTCAGAAAACCCCTTTAACTTAACTTTTAATTCTTTATTTTGCTCTAATAAATAAGAATGCCTTGTGTCTTTAATAACTAAACTAAAGTAATCAAGAATAATAAATATTAAAACAAAAACTGCTAAAAGACATAAAGCACAAATAAATGTGAATGTCGTTTTTGAAAGACTTAAGTTGATGGTTTTTAATCTTTGATCGGAACTAATAAGTATATTAAATTTTTCTTGAGACATGGACTACCCTTATGACTCTACGTGAATAAAAAGACAAGTGATGTTGTCTTCACCACCTTTTGTGTTGGCCTCATTTATGAGTTCATCAACATAAGTATCTAACTTGCCATTCTTGTATCTACTAAGCATCCAATCCTCATCAATCATGCCATGAAGGCCATCAGAACAAAGCATATAAGCTTCACCCGCCATAAGCTTGCGATCAAAAATATCAACTTCAACCTCTGGCTGAAAACCTATACATCTTGTGATAACATTTTTACCAACATGCTCAGCCTGCTCATCGGTGATTATGCCTGCTCTAAGTTTTTCGTTAACAAGTGAATGGTCTTCTGTAGCCACCCAAAGCTCCCCTTCTGTGTATAAATATGCTCTAGAGTCCCCAACATTTGCGATATAAACACGCCCTTCTTTGATATAAATACACACCAAAGTTGTGCCCATGCCTTTTAAGCTTTTACTTCCCTGAGCAGGTTTATTTGCCTCTAAATGAACCATCCTTGTGGCCTCTTGAAAGCCTTTAATTAAAAGTTCACTTGGGTTGTACTCTGCGTGATTTTCAGAAACAAACGTCCTTAAAGTGTCACAAGCCAATCGTGAAGCAACTTCCCCGCCTTTATGACCACCCATCCCGTCGGCAACGATAAACAAGCTATTTTTCCCATCCATGACCATTGAATCCTGGTTCATTTTTCGCCGTCTTCCAATGTCTGTTTTACCAAAGAACTTTAAACGCATATACTAAGACTAGATTACTTTTGTAAGCTTTCCAAGTTGCAAAAAGAATGCTTTAAAAGTGGTCACAACTCACCGATAGTAGTAAACAATGAAGAACAAAAAACCCAGCACATATATATGGTTTGCTTTGGCCTCACTGGCTCTTCATTTTATTGTATTTTACGGTCTTCTTTTTATTAATGATTTTTTAATCTATTCAGAGCTTTTTAAACGCCTTGATCATAGTATTGAAGATAAGACCAAAGATTTAAGCACCCAAATTGAACTTATTGATATAAATAAAAAACAATTTGTTGAGCAAGACAAAACTGAAGATGGAGAAACGCCTAAAGAAGCTGACTACCTAAGTCAGTCTGATCAGTTAGTAAAAAAAGAAACCAAAGCACGAGTTAACGACGCTTTTAAAAATTCAAAAGCCTCAAATGCACGCCCTGCAAAATCAGCTAAAGCTAGTGAAACCTCTAAAACGCAAAATCAAAAACAAAGCCTCAAAAATATTACAGCCTCAAAAAATAAAAAAGCAGGACAAAAAACACAAGCACAATTTCTTTTATCAAAACGACCAAGTCTTTACAGTCAGAATAAAAAACTTAACCCACTTGGTGTTCAAGGCCTTGAGCCCTCAAATAATTTAGATGAAATTCATAAAAGACAAGAGGCTCTACAACAACAAGCTGCTGAGCAACTAATACGCCCACCACTTTTGCAACAGGCTCTTGCAGGTGCTGCACCAAGTTCAACAGATGATTATTTAGAGGATGTTATTGATGGAGATTTTACACGCTTAAACACCAGGCGCTTTAAACACTACTCATTCTACTCAAGGGTTAAAGAACAACTCAGGAGTCATTGGAACCCTTTAATTAGACAAGAGGTGTATTTTGTCTACTCAACAACAAGATCTTTGGCTTCTTTAGGAAAACGAAGAACAACCCTTAGAGTTACTTTAGATAAAAAAGGTTACTTAAAAAAAATTGAACTCTTAACCTCTTCTGACAATAAAAAAGTCGACAATGCCGCTATTCAGGCTTTTAGGACAGCAGCTCCTTTTCCGAACCCACCTTCTGAACTTCTTGAAAAAGATGGTTATATGCGTGTTTTTTGGGACTTCGTGTTAGAGACCTAAGTTATCTGAAACATTGACTTTATGGACCCTAACAGTTTGGATTATGTAGAATTCAAACTTTTACTAAGGTGTCACATGGACTTTGATTTTAGCCCCTCAAAAAGTATTTTAAAAAGAGCGCATTACCTCGCCAATCAAATGATTTTTTCAGCAAACTACGAAAGAGAAAAATCTAAGGGAGATCCCAAAGTTGGTGGTCACAGCTCTGGTAGTTCAAGCGCTCTTCACATTATGGGCGCACTGCACTTGTATGTAAAATCAAGTTTTGATCACATTGCAAACAAGCCCCATGCTTCTCCTGCAGATCACGCCTTTAACTATCTTTTAGATCTACTTCTTAAAAAAGACCTAACAAAGCTATCTCTTGAAGATTGCAACATTGCAATGAAAGGACTACGTGCTTTTTCTAAGAATGGCGAACCTGTTTTTCAATCCTATCACTCAGCATTCGATCCTGATCAGCACAACTTCTTTCCATCTGGTACCGTTGGAATACCCCCTGTTAATGCAGGCTATCTTGCCCTTGCTTATAGATTTGCGAAAAAAAATGGATTTAAAGTCCCTGACGCTCATTTTTGGTGCCTCATAGGAGACGCTGAATTTAGAGAGGGCTCTTTGTTTGAAGCTGTTCCTGATTTTGCAGAAAGAGAGCTTGGAAACCTAACTTGGATTGTAGATTACAATCGTCAAAGTCTTGATGGTCATCGTATGATCAATCAAAAAACTCTTGGTTTTAGTGATGCTACACGAATTGCAAAAACAATGGAGGCTAATGGCTGGGAGGTCATACACCTTCAACACGGCAGCAAGAGGCTTGATCTTTTTAAACAAGAAAATGGTGAGAGTTTTAAAAAGGCTTTAGAAACTGAAATTGATGACTATACACTTCAATCTCTACTCTTAGTTAAAGACCCTAAAGAACTTGTAGATGCACTTAAAAAAGACTTTGCTAGCCTTAAAGGTTTTTTAACAAAAGCAGATCCTCAAAAAGTTTGGGATGCTCTAAGAGACTTTGGTGGCCATGATTTAGATTTAGTCACTAAAGCTTTAATAAAAACCAAAAAATCTACTGATCGTCCTTCAATTATTGTAGCGCACACTCTTAAAGGCTGGGGCTTAGAAATGGCCGCACAAAGTGGAAATCACTCAGCACTTCCTAGCAAAGATGAGATGTTACAGCTAAGAAAAGCTACGGGACTTACAGAAGACTATGGCAGATTCAAAGCTGGAACTACCGAAGCTAAGTTTTTAAAAAAACGTGGAGATGCACTTTATAAAGAGATCAAAGAGCAAAACAAAATCAAGTCTGACAATACTAAAAAATACAAAAAAGAAATTGGTGAGAAGCTACCAGATACTTTAGGTATCAATTTAAAAATGGCGAGCTATCCACACACCCAATGGATGCTTGGACAGCTCACTTCTAAACTTACAAGACTTGCCAATGCATCGGCTAAAGATTTAAACGACAGTGAAAAGCTTTGGAAAGAAGCTTCTGAAATGATGGTTTATATGGCGCCAGATGTAGGAACCAGCACAAACTTAAACCCTTCAATGGATGGTAAAATCTATCAATCAAACGAGCACGACGACAAAGAGAGTGAATACGGGGTTAAAGATAAAAAACAACCAGATCTTATCCCCGGAGAAGATAAATCAGATCGTTTTTTAAGATTTGAAATTGTTGAAGCCAACACCATGTCGTGCATGGGATCTTTTGGACGTTTAAGAGACACGTTAGGCATACCCGTTATGCCTCTTATGACTGTTTATGATTTCTTTTTAAAGCGTGCCCATGATCAGTACTTTTACAATCTCTACTGGAAATCAAGTTATATTGCCGCTGGTACACCTTCTGGTGTTACTCTGTCTCCTGAAGGAGCTCAACACGGTTGGAAATCAGACTTTCAAATTCCAAATCAAATCACTTGGGAGCCCTTTTTCTGCCAAGAGCTTGATTGGATTTTTTGTGACAGCTTAAAAAAGCATTTTCTTTTCGAAAATGATGAACGCAGTGGAACGCTCGTTAGAGCCGTAACTCGCGGTGCTGAGCAAAAAGATTTTTTAAAGTACTTAAAAAAACAACTTAGATTCAAACAAAACTTTTCAGGTGAGTTAAACTTTAAAGACTCTGGTGTTTCAGGCGGGACGGATGAAAGCACTGTAAAAGCCTTAAGTGATACAGAGATTTTTGAAGTTATCAGAAATGAAGTATTAAGTGGAGCTTACAAACTTATAGACTACTCAGGCTTTTCTGGTTATGTCCCTGGAGAAAATGTTGTAAATATCTTCTCTTTAGGGTCACTTACAACGGAAGCTATTAAAGCTTCTAACGAACTTTTAAAGCAAGGTATTTTTGCAAATGTAATTGTTGTTACAAGTCCTGATCTTTTAGCAGGTAATTTAGCTTTTAAGAACAACTTCAGTTATTTAAAAAATCACTTGCTTGTAAACTCTGATCTTCACTTGGTTGAAAAAGAGGGCTTAAGCCAAGCTGATGCTTTAACTCTTTCTGCAAGGCGAGTTCCAATTGTGAGTGTGCATGACGGAGAACCAGGGCTTTTAGATAATTTAGGTTCAATCGTTGGTGTAAAGCATGAGGCTTTAGCTATAAGGAAGCACTCAAAGTGCGGAACTCCAGAAGATGTTTATGCCTATCACGGTATAGATTCTAAATCTGTTGTTACAGCATGTGGCAAAGCTTTAAGTGAAACAGCTTTAGAAGAGGTAAGAATATCTGCCTCTGTGCTTAAAAAGCTTAAGCCAAGTGACGCACCAAAAAATAACGAAAACTGGGAAAGTCTTTGGCCAGAAACCCCAGGCACAAGACACTGATAAAATTATAAAGTGAGAACATTGCCTTTTCTTTTGCTAGCCTTGGCCTTTACAGTAGCCACCATTTTTTGTGTGACTACTGAGTCTTTAAGTCATAGTTTTGAAATCATAAGCGCTCTTAACTGGGGAAAGCTTATGCTTATAGATCTATATCTAGGATTCTTGGTTTTTGCTGCTTTAGTTTTTTATATTGAAAAATCATTTTTAAAAGCGATTGCATGGTTAACTCCATGTTTGATTTTTGGAAACTCAATTTCACTTATCTATATCTTCTTTAGACTTTTTAAACAAAAATAACCTAATTGAGTTGATAGAATATGAATGAATTCTCAAATTTAACGAATAAAAGCGGCAAACGTAAAGACTGGTACAGCTTAGACTTTGTAAAAGTCTTTTGTAATGTTATAAACCCAAATGAGTTTTACTTTAAAAATAAAGATTTTATAAAAGCATACAAAGACGCTTATTTAAAACTTGAGCTAAAAGATCGCTTAAAACACATAGCGAAACTTATTGATCAGTTTATACAAAAAGATCACAAAACTAAAATTAAGATACTAAAAGCACTCTTAAATGAAGAGTTAATAGAAGAGCAAGGCATGTTTGATCATGGCTATCATCTCTACCCTGTATCTCAGTGGATTGAAAAAAACTTTGATTCAGATGTTACTGAAAATCTTAGATTTATTGAAGAAATAACAAAACGATTTACTGGTGAATGGGCCATACGACCCATTGCAAATTCCTTTGAAGGTCTTGTTTTAAAGCAAGCAAAGCTATGGGCAAAAAGTGATAACTTTCATTTAAGACGTCTTTCGTCTGAAGGGCTTAGACCAAAACTTCCTTGGGGTACTAGCATCGCTTGGGTAACAGAAAATCCTAAGAAAATTATGCCTATTTACAACATCTTGCGAAACGATAAAAGCTTATATGTAAGAAGATCAGTCGCTAATTCTCTAGGAGATATCATAAAGGTAGATGAAGAATTAGCTTTTAAAACACTTAACTCCTGGCTTTTAAAAAAACACACAAAAGAAAACCTATGGGTTATCAGACATGCCATAAGATATCCTTTAAAACACAAAGTTCCTAAGTATTTAAAAATGCAAGAGGAACTTATAAAACACAGAAGCAGGTTTAAATAAGTAATTAAAAAACACTAGTTTTTTAGAAATAAAGAATAAAAATGCTCGAATTTTACAATTTATATAAAATTTTTTTGCATAAAATATCTGATCATATTATCTGTCATTTGTATTTTCAAGGGGGTTTTTATGAAAATATTTTTTATTTTAACAGCTGTTATAATTTTTTGTAGTGAATGTTTTGCTAAATTTCACGATGAACCATTCCAATCTACTAACACTGAACATAGCATACAAAATACTGATGATTTCAAACAACCGGCAACTGTTATCTTAGACCTTGAATTAAATATTTTATGTATCGATCACACATCTGAACTGGCCTTTGAATTAAACACGATACATTGTAGCGATGAAGACTTAGCAACTGCTAGTTCAATGAATAAGGGAGATATTCAAGTTGCAGCATACACCCATCTAGCAGCTTTAGGTGGTGGGTGCTTAGGCGGAGCAACTGCAAGTATAATGTATAATAGAAATGGACCCTTTGTAAAAAAAGATGAAGATGATGTTGTTTTAGCGCTTCTTATCGGTCTTGGACCTTTATTGGCAAAAAAGTCTTTAACGTCAGGTATGGCATCAATGGTTACTAAAAGTTATATTTTAGCTTCAGCAACTGGTATTGTAGTTTGCACGTTTGCAACTCATAATATTATTAAGTTTTTTTGGGACTAAAATTTAAGAATTACTATTAACTTTTGAAGTTTATATTTCTAGTATAAATCGGGAAGCATAACTGGGCATTAATGTCTTTTGCCCAGTTATTAAATTTTAAGTATATTTTATAGTCTTAAATCAAACCTGTCTGCCGTCATAACCTTTGTCCATGCTTGAATAAAGTCTTGAACGAGCTTTTGTTTTCCATCATCAGAGGCGTAAACTTCAGCCACAGCTCTTAGTTCAGTATGAGATCCGAAAATAAGATCAACAGGAGTGGCTGTCCATTTTACTTTATCTGTTGCTCTATCAACTCCTTCATAAACCCCATCTATACTTGATGACTTTTGCCACTTTGTGGACATGTCCAATAGGTTTACAAAAAAGTCATTAGATAAAACACCTAACTTATCAGTAAAGTAACCATGTTCAGCACCTTTGTTGTTGGCACCTAATACACGAAGGCCACCAATTAAGGCCGTCATCTCAGGAACCGTTAAACCCAAAGTGTTGGCTTTATCTATCATCATTTTTAAAGGCGGAAGTAAACTCTCTTCCGTATAGTAGTTCCTAAACGCATCAGCTTTGGGCTCAAGGTTAGAAAAAGATTCGACATCTGTTTGAGCCTGCGATGCATCTCCTCTGCCTGAACGAACAGGAACTTTTATATCAAAACCAGCATCACTTGAAGCCTTTTCAATAGCTGCAGCTCCTGCAATAACAATCAAATCAGCAATAGACACTTCACTTCCTGATTCTTTTTTCACTTTAGATAAGACATCTAAAACTTTGGAGAGCTCTTCAGGTTGATTGATCTTCCAATCTTTTTGTGGCGCTAAACGTATGCGCGCTCCATTTGCTCCGCCACGCATATCGGTATTTCTATATGAAGATGCCGAAGCCCAAGCTGTTCTCACCAAATCAGACACGGTTAAACCCGAATCTAAACTTGATTTTAAAACAAGAGTTTTAAGAGATTTAACATTAAGCTTATAGTCCATTTGAGGAACAGGGTCTTGCCAAGGCATAGTTTGCACAGGCACATCTTCACCAACATATCTAGAAGCTGGCCCCATATCTCTATGTGTAAGCTTAAACCAAGCTCTTGCAAAGGCAGCTTCAAAAAGTTTTGGATCTTTTAAAAATCTTTTTGCAATCTTATTGTACTCAGGATCTTCTTTTAAAGCTAAGTCTGTTGTTAACATAATTGGCTGATGTTTTTTACCTTCAACATGTGCATCTGGAACTGTATCTTTAAGTTTACCTTCTGCCGGCACCCATTGCGTGGCTCCTGCAGGACTTTTAGATTTAATCCAATCATTAGACATCAGGATTGTTAAATAAAGATGTGTCCACCTTGTCGGAGCAGAGGTCCAAGCACCTTCTAAACCACTTGTTACAGTATCCTTTCCATGACCTTCTCCGCACTTGTTTTTCCAACCCATGCCTTGCTCTTCTATTGCAGCTCCAGCAGGCTCTTTACCAACACAGTCCTCAGGTTTATGCGCCCCATGAGCTTTACCAAAAGTGTGTCCTCCAGCAATCAAAGCAAAAGTCTCTTCATCGTTCATAGCCATTCTGCCAAAACTTTCACGAATGTCTTGTGCTGCATCTATCGGATCAGAGTTACCACCTGGGCCTTCAGGGTTTACATATATAAGTCCCATCTGCACAGCACCTAATGGTTTTTTAAGCTTTCTACCTTTGCCTTTGCCCTCGTATCTTCCCTTATCACTGAGCATTTCAGTTTCAGGTCCCCAATACACTAAATCTGGCTCCCAATCATCAATCCGCCCACCTGCAAAACCTAGAGTTTTGAAGCCCATAGATTCCATTGCGACATTTCCAGATAAAATCATTAAATCAGCCCAAGAAAGTTTACTTCCATATTTTTTCTTAACTGGCCAAAGTAGACGTCTTGCCTTATCCAAATTGCCATTATCAGGCCAACTGTTAAGAGGTTCAAAACGTTGCTGTCCACCACCTGCACCACCTCGGCCGTCAACAGTTCGGTATGTACCCGCACTATGCCACGCAAGACGAATAAAAAATGGACCATAGTTACCGTAATCTGCAGGCCACCACTCTTGAGTTTTTGTTAAAATCGCTTCAACATCCTTTTTTAAAGTTGTCATATCCAAAGTAGAAAACTCTTCAGCATAGTTGTATGCTTCACCGTATGGATTGGATTCAATGGAGTGCTGTCTTAAAGCAGAGATGTCTAATCTTTCAGGCCACCAAAAGCTAATAGGCTTTGCAACATATTCATCAACTGCAGCTGAAGGGCTACTGTTCTGTGAGATAACATCTAAAGAGTTTTTTTTGTTTTGCTCCAAACAACCTGAAATAAGTGCTGCAGTAGATAAAAATATAATAAAGTGTAGCGAAAACAACTTTTTAGCTTTTATAAAAACTTTTAATTTTAAATAATTCATTTAAGGGGTTCCTTTGTCGATGGTCATAAATTTTCTTAGTAGTGACTATAGTTGCTAGGACTTTGAAATCAAATAGCTTTTAACTATCCCTAGATTAGAACAAAAAAGCTGCTTAATAATTAATCTTTTATCTAATTTTTTACAGCTATTTTCATGCGCTCCTGTCATTAAAGAAAGCTAGCAATGCTAGACTGTACTCGCTTTTGAAAATCATTTAGTACTGTAAATCGGGAGACTAACGTGTGAGAAGAAATGGTTTATTTTTTTATATAAAGTGTAAAACACCACGTATTCAAATACTGGTTTGTCTA
>JALZUR010000007.1 GCA_023301025.1 Bdellovibrionales bacterium
CGGAAGTTACAGTTGTAATTTAGTGCCAGTCTTAGCAGATGGAGCGGGACAAGTAATTTCAGTTGCATCAACAGATGCTTTAGGAAACACATCACCTGCGACAACAGTAACAGTAGATGTAGATACGACGGCTCCAACAGTTGCAATCAATCAAGCAACAACTCAAGCAGATCCAACAGGAGCACAACCTATTTTATTTGATGTTGTGTTTAGTGAAGAGATAGATCCAGCAAGTTTTACAGTTGCGGATATTGGAAACACAACTGTTGGTACAGATGGAGTGTTTAGCATTCAAGCAAGTGCTGACAATATTAGTTTTGTTGTTGAGTACTCAGGTGCTTCACAAGAAGGAGTGATAACTCCTGAAATAGCTGCAGGTCTTGTTGAAGATCTTGTAGGGTTCACAAATTCAGCGTCTACAGCCACTGATAACTCTGTGACTTTAGATCTAACTTCTCCAGCAATAAATATTACATCTGTTACAACAATAACTACGGCGAATGAGTCGGCCTGGCCAGTTGCAGGAACATGTTCAGAAGATGGAAGAGAGGTGACAGTTGTTTTAGAGCCAGGAAACGCACCGGGTGATTTAACACCATCGCTTCAACCAACCTGTCAGCCTGATGGAACATGGAGTGCAACTATTGATGTAGCGGCAATTACAACGGCGGGGTCTTACAACCTTGAAGCGACTCATGCAGACATTGCGGGAAACATTGAATTAACTTCAGTTCCAGTATCAAGAGATGGGGCATGTACCTCGCCACCAGATGCAATAACAGATTTGGTTGCCGCTAACACAGCTCAATCCACAACGGATTTATCTTGGGGAATACCAAGTGACAATGGAACAGCTATTACAGATTATATAGTTGAGCTTAGGGCCATTGAGACCACAGAAGATTGGACGGTGTATTCAGATGGAACCAATATAAACAACATAGTAACAGTTTCAGGTTTAGACCCTTCAACGCGTTATGAGTTTAGAGTAAGAGCAGCGCAAACACCAATATGTATAGCAGATTTATCAAATTTAATTGAAGTACTTACAAAACCAAATCACCCAATGTTTGATTTAGGAAATTATGAAGTGGTCAACATAGCAGGGGCAGAGGTCTCAAGAGTTGTGGCTTTTGATGATTCTACAGTTGTATTAGTATTTAATACACCTGCAGATTATCGAAACAATGTTGTATCTCAGACTTTAAATTTAGATGCCGGTGATGTAGCCATCATTGATCCTTCAACTAAAGGGATGGTGTTGCAGTCTGTTAATCCAATTTATGCCTCCGGTAATCTAAGTCCAGGCAATCAGTCTACAAGTACCGGTCCTAATTCAGGTAATCCACCCTGGGCATCTCCACTTTGGGCTGAAAAAATTATTACAGCTAACAATACACGTAACGGTCCTGCTGTAGTCGATCTTTACAACTTTGAGGCGGGTACAGATATTTTTGTAAAAGTTGGGGATACAGTTGTAGCAAGTCAGTTAAATGTAGCAGCAGACACAATGGTTTCACTTGTGATTGATCAGGCTTTTATTGGTGCCGGAAGTGGTCAAGGAAGTTTTATAGTGGATGCCACAGGTTTTGTATTTGGAACAATATACAGCACTGACGGATCAGGCAGTACAGTTGGTATCGGAGTCGTTGATGATATGCCTTTTTTGCCAGGGTCTAAAAAAATATACGGGCACGCATCAATATCTGGCTATATTTCAACAGCATCGGATACAACGGGAGCAATTACTATGTATCATGCTAATGGAGCGGTTCAAGATAATCTCATTGGGACCAGCGGTGGTACGGCCATTTCGGGTACAACCAGCTGTCAGGACATATCGCAAAGTCCAGTCGTTGTTGCTAAAGGGAGCTTCACGCGAGTTTACTCTTATGGGGTTCCAAATAATGTCATGATTTGTACTGGTGTTACTAATGTTGCGCTATTCGCTGGTGTTCCAATGTATGTAGAATCTGATGTTAAAATATCAGGTAATAACACAGCTGATAGCAATGGTAACAACTCTGCGCCCTTTGTGCCTTTTGAGCTTTTTAAAAGGCGTTACGCAATACCTTGTAAGGCTAACTACCTGGCGATGGTTTCTGATAGGCCAGTTGTACTAGATGAGTATGATTCAAGTGGAGTTTTTGTTCAGTCACACAGTTTTATTAGAGAGCCTTTAGGTGCTCAAACCCCTGATGGTACAGGTACTGTCACAGCTTATGATACAAAAACGCCATATAGACTAAGACTTGAAGATGTTGGTGAACCTGGATCACAGTTTGTGGGGCAAAGCTCAAATGACATCTATGCGGCTTGGTTTCAGTGTAATACGAACACTTCTGACCCTTACGGGGATATAAACGGTTTTTCTAGGCGAGATGAAACCTTACTTTATGGTTATGATTGATAAAGCAGTTTGTAATTAAACCAATTTTTATATCTCTTCGCTTAGGTGGGGAGATATTTTTTTATTTAAGAACTTAAGACGGATGCACAACAGAGATCTATAAGTCCAGTAGTTGCCTCAGTAAATGCCTAGACAGATCCAGCATCAACAGTAACAGTTAGTGTCACAAGACTCGCTTATATATATTTAAAACCTTTGACACATATGTTTATTTTAAAAAAAATAAGACTGTGCAAAAATCTAAAAAAATACTTTTAACTCTATTCTTTATTCTCCTAGCTTTTACTGGCTCTTACCTATTATTTTTTAGTAAGAAGAGCTTTGATTTAAACAAACCAGTTGATCAAAGTGACGTTCGTTATAGCGATCAAATACGGTTGATTTATATAAGTGAAAAAAGCCTAGATGCTAAAGAATATGCCTCTGTCCTTAATAAAAACCAGCAAGTTGCAGCTTTTGTAAAAGAACTAGCTGCGCAAAATAAAAATCTACAATTCAAATATACACTTAAAGTCTGCCCAAATTTGAAGACGATAGCTTCTAAGCGTGCAGAAAAAAGTAGAAAAATTGAGAATGATTTTAGAAAGTACCTATTTAAAAAGCTTGAGCTCTTCAGTGTTTTTAATTTAGAAAAGGTCAAAACTAAATGTGCTGAGATAGAAAATATTGAAAATAGCAACATTGATCACGTGCTTGTGATTCATAAATATAATTTTAAAAAGTGAATGATTAAGAATAATAGCTATCTTAAGCATCTTTTAGTTTACTCACTGGACTTAAGAGTGATCAGGTTGTTTAGCGGCCCTTTTTTGACTTTTGAGTTAAATCCCCTAAATAATTCTAATTCATTGACACTCTTCCCATTCTTTGGCAAAAACACACTTTATTGCAGTTAGAGAAACCGTTTATTAAGGGCAAAAAAGCCTACTGATTTACTACTCTAAGTGCCTTTTTTTGTGTCTAAACGAGAATTTTAGACAAAAGAACTTAAGGTGAGGTTATGCAGAGTCAGAAAATAAGAATTAGATTAAGAGCTTTTGATTATAAGCTCTTAGATCAATCAACAAAAGAAATCGTTCAAACAGCATCACGAACAGGTGCTAGAGTTGCCGGACCAATACCTCTTCCAACGAAGATAAATAAGTACACAGTTCTTCGCTCTCCACACGTTGATAAAAAATCACGTGAGCAGTTTGAAGTGCGCACACACAAAAGACTTTTAGATATTTTAGAGCCTACACAACAAACAGTGGACCAATTGATGAAATTAGACCTTTCTGCTGGTGTTGATGTTGAAATTAAACTGTCTGCAATCGACTAATCAGCAGATTTAGAGGTATTAAGTTATGTCAGAAAAAGAGCAACAAAATGTTGAAGAGCAAAAAAAAGCAGCTGAAGGCATTGAAGTTCAAAAAGATGCTTCAAGTGCAAGTGATACTACTGAGAGTTCAGCAGAGGGCGCTGCTTCAACTAAAGCTAAAGCTTCCCCAGCTTTAAATGAAGTTTTTGGTTTTAAAAAAGGTATGACAGCAGTATATGACGAGAAAGGTCTTCGCATACCAGTCACTGTGCTTGAATGTAAGCCATGGACAATCACAGCACTTAAAACTCAGGAAAAACACGGCTATGAGGCTGTTCAGATTGGATTTGGTGCTAAAAAGCAAAAGAATGCCTACAAATCTGAGTTAGGTGAGTCTAAAAAAGCAAAATTAGATAATGCATTTAAGTTAAAAAAAGAAGTTAGAGGGTCTGTCCCTGAAAATTGCACCTTAGGGGCAAAAGTAAGTTTAGCTCAGTTTCCAAAAGGAGCAAAGGTTCAGGTTACTGCTAAGTCTAAAGGAAGAGGTTTTTCTGGCGCTATGAAAAGACATGGTTTTGCTGGTGGTCCTGCTTCGCATGGTTCTGGTTTTCATAGAAGACCAGGTTCTATTGGTATGTGTACTTTTCCAGGACGTGTAATGCCGGGTAAAAAAATGCCAGGTCAATACGGTAATGTTAATGTCACAATTTCGGGTTTAGAAATTATTGAAGTCAATGCAGAGCATAACTTTCTTATGGTTAAAGGTGCTGTCCCAGGTTCTATGAACAGTTTAGTTAAAGTAGCGTTAAGGTAGTTTGAGGATAAGGGTTTTATTATGGCAAATGTAGATATTTTAAGTTTGGACAATAAAAAGGTTGGAAAAACAGAGTTGAACTCTGAAATCTTTGAAATTCCTGTAAGAAAAGATCTTATTCATACTGTTGTTAAATGGCAGTTGGCTAAGAGAAGACAAGGAACTCATAAGGCTAAAACTAGAACTGATGTTTCTGGTGGAGGAGCTAAACCTTACAAGCAAAAAGGTACGGGTAATGCAAGGCGTGGTTCTTCAAGATCACCGCTTATCAGAGGTGGTGGAGTAATTTTTGGTCCGACTCCTAGGGATTACTCTTTTTCACTCCCTAAAAAAATTAGAAAGGCCGCTGTAAAATCAGCTCTCTCTTATTTGTTTGAGCAAGGTAAAGTTAAAGTTGTAGATTCGCTTTCATCGGATGATGGGAAAACTAAAACAATTAACACTAAAATTTCAGGATTAGTTCAAAATAAGTCTATGCTTATAGGTGCTGAACTTAATGATTCTTTTGAGCGTGCCACAAGAAATTTGCCAAAGTATCTTTATCTTCCTGTGGAAGGTTTAAATGTTTATGATCTTTTGAAATACAACACATTAGTTATCGAAAAAGATGCTCTCCCACTTTTAGAGAAGAGACTTGGAGTTGAGGCTTAATATGAAGACTATAATTAAAAAACCTTTGATGGCTGCTGAAAAAGCAACAGAGATGATGAAAAATGGGACTTATACTTTTGAAGTTGATCGTAAAGCAACAAAAGTTGAAATCAGAGAAGCTGTTGAAAAGAGATTTGATGTTAAGGTTCGTTCTGTAAAAACTCTTGTGTGTAGAGGTCGTGTTACTAAACAGCGATTAAAGCCAAGATACTGGAAGAAGGCTTATGTAAGTCTTAAAGATGGTGAACAGATTAAAATTTTTGATACGGGAGCAAACTGATGGGAATTCGTGTACTAAAACCGCAAATTAACAGTTTAAGAAACCGTTCTGTTTCTGATTTTAAAGAGATTACAAAGTCGAAGCCTGAAAAAAAGTTAACTCAAGCGCTTAAGAAAAAAGCTGCAAGAAACAACTTTGGTAGAATCACCATGAGACACCAGGGTGGTGGACATAAAAGAAGATACAGACTTATAGATTTTAAAAGACAAAAATTTGATATTCCTGCAAAAGTTGTAGCCATTGAATATGATCCAAACAGAACATGTAGAATAGCTCTATTGTGTTACACAGATGGTATCAAATCTTATATTATTGCGCCAAATAAACTAAGTGTTGGTGATGTTATAATTTCTAGTAACGATGGTGATATAAAGCCTGGCAATTCACTTCCACTATCAAATATTCCTACGGGCACACAGATTCACAATGTTGAACTTAGACCTGGTAAAGGTGGACAACTTGTAAGAGGAGCTGGAGTATCAGCATCTCTTGTCGCAAAACTTGGTAAGTACTGTCAGGTAAAACTCCCTTCTGGTGAAGTGAGACAGATTTTATCGGTTTGTCGCGCTACTATCGGTCAAGTTGGAAATCAAGAAAACGAAAATATTAAAATTGGTAAAGCTGGACGTAAACGTTGGATGGGTATTAGACCTACAGTTAGAGGTATGGCTATGAACCCAATAGATCACCCACTTGGTGGTGGTGAAGGTGTTGGTAAAGGCCATCACCCTGTTTCGCCTTGGGGTCAGCCTTGTAAAGGTCATAAAACCAGAAGCAACAAACGTACAAGCAGTATGATTGTTAAGAGAAGAAAATAACTTAAGAAAGTAGATATAAGGAAAAAGGTAGTTTAATATGTCACGTTCACTTAAAAAAGGTCCTTTTGTTGACCACCATCTTTTGAGTAAAATTGAAAAAGCTCAAGAGACCGGTGATAAAAAAGTTATAAAGACTTGGTCTAGAAGATCTACAATTATACCAGATGCTACTGGTCTTACATTTGCTGTTCACAACGGTAAAAAGTTTGTGCCTGTTTTTGTTTCCGACAATATGATCGGTCACAAATTTGGAGAATTTGCTCCTACTAGAAACTACACCGGTCACGGTGCTAAAAAGTCTAAGAAGTAGGTGAGGTAAAGTTATGGAAGTTACTGCTAAATTAAAATATTCAAGAATAGGCGCTTTTAAAGCTCGTTTAGTTGCAGACCTTGTTCGTGGTCAAAACGTTAACGATGCAATAAAAGACTTAACCTTTAGCCCTAAAAAAGCTGCTGTGATAATTAAGAAATTAATTGAATCCGGTGTTGCAAACGCTGAGAATAAACAAGTTATGGACGTAGACAACCTTTACGTAAAAACCATTACAGTTGACGAAGGACCGTTTCTAAAAAGATTTCGTCCAAGAGCACAAGGTCGTGCATCAGGTATTAAGAAAAAGACTAGTCATATCAATGTAACATTGGCGGAGAGGTAATTATGGGTCAGAAGGTTAATCCTATTGGATTAAGAGTTGGTGTAATAAGAACTTGGGACTCTCGTTGGTTTGCAACAGGAAAAGAGTACGCCACCAATCTACAAGAAGATCACAGTATTAGATCGTCTATTATGAAAATGCCTGTTTTAAAAAGAGCAGGAGTTTCGAAAATTGAAATTGAGCGCGCAGCCGGTAAAGTCAAAGTTATTATAGCTACTGCAAGACCAGGTGTTGTAATTGGTAAGAAGGGTGCAGGTATTGATGCTCTAAAAGTTGATTTACAAAAGCTTTCAAAAAGCGAAATTTTCGTAAATATTCAAGAGGTTCGTAAGCCTGATCTTGATGCTAATTTAGTTGCGCAAACCATTGCTATGAAATTAGAAAAACGTGTTTCATGGAGACGTGCTTTAAAAATGGCAATTACAGCTGCTGTAAAAAGTGGTGTTAGAGGTATAAAAGTTCAGGTCAGTGGCCGTCTAGATGGTGCTGAGATTGCAAGAACCGAATGGTACACAGAAAAAAGTGTTCCTTTGCATACATTAAGAGCTGACATTGATTATGGCACAGCGGAAGCTTTAACCACATATGGAATTATTGGTTTAAAAGTTTGGGTTTATAAGGGTGATGTTTTAACAACTAAAGAGGTTGAGGAGGGCACGCGTGCTTAGTCCAAAAAAAATTAAGTGGAGAAAACAGCGTAAGGGTAGAATAAGAGGAAAAGCTCAACGTGGTAGTGAAGTTAATTTTGGTGATTTTGGAATCAAAACTTTACAGCCAGGTCGTATTACTGCCAGACAGATTGAAGCCGCACGTCGTGCTATTCAAAGATCTGTTAAAAGAGGTGGTAAGCTTTGGATTCGTATTTTTCCAGACAAGCCTATTACAAAAAAGCCTGCAGAAGTAAGAATGGGTAAAGGTAAAGGTAGTGTTGAGTATTGGGCGGCTCCAGTAAAACCAGGACGTGTTTTATATGAGATAAACGGTGTTACAAAAGAACAAGCTCAAGAGGCCTTTAAGCTTGCGGGTCATAAGTTGCCTGTGAAAACTAAGTTTGTGGAGAGAGAAGGTTTATGAAGTTTCAAGATGTTAAAGATCTTTCACAGATTGAATTAAAAAAAAGAATCAACACTAGAAAGAATGAACTCTTTCAGTTGAAAATGAAAAATCATATGGGTGAACTTGGAAGCCCTGTTGATATCAGAAATGCAAAAAAAGACATTGCTAAAATGATTACGGCTTTCAATCAGTCGCAATCATTAAGCTCTAAGGAGTCTTAAAGATGAGTGAGAAAAAAAGAGGTCTAATCAACGAAGTTGTTGGTGAGGTAGTTAGTGACAAAATGCATAAAACTATTGCTGTTAAAATTTTTAGAACAGTTAAGCATCCTAAGTACGGAAAATTCATTAAAAAGACATCAGTGTTTAAAGCACATGATGAAACTAACGATGCAAAATTGGGTGATAAAGTTAAAATTTTTGAAACGCGTCCTTTGAGTAAGACCAAAAGATGGAAACTTTCAGAAGTTATAGAGAGAAGCCGTTAATCGGTAGAGGTTAAGTCATGATTCAAATGCAAAGTAAATTGAGCGTAGCTGATAATTCTGGAGCCAAAGAAGTTGCCTGCATAAAAGTGCTTGGTGGTTCTAAGAGAAGAACAGCGTCTGTAGGAGACATAATTGTTGTTTCAGTTAAGTCTGCTCTTCCAAATTCAAAAGTTAAAAAAGGTGACGTTGCAAAAGCTGTAATTGTTAGAACTAAACATATGATCAGCAGACCAGATGGCAGTTGCATTCGTTTTGATGAAAACTCTGCTGTTCTTGTTAATGCACAAAAAGAGCCAGTAGGAACACGTATTTTTGGACCAGTAGCAAGAGAGCTACGTGCTAAAAGTTTTATTAAAATTGTTTCATTGGCACCTGAGGTTTTATAAAGATGAGTTTAAGTATAGATAAATATAAAAAAGACGTTGTTCCAGTTCTTAAAAAAGAACTTGGAACAGAGAGTGCTATGCGTATTCCGACAATTAAAAAAATTGTTATCAATACGTGTATGAGTGAAGCGGTTCAAAACCCTAAAGTTGTTAATACTGCTATTGATCAGTTAACAGCAATCACAGGTCAAAAAGCTGTACCGACAAAAGCTAAAAAAGCGATAGCAAATTTTAAGCTTAGAGAAGGTATGCCTTTAGGTGCAAGGGTTACTTTGAGAAGAGAGAATATGTGGTCTTTCTTTGATAAGCTTGTACATCTAGCACTACCGCAGGTTAGAGATTTTAGGGGGCTTTCTCCTAAAGGCTTTGATGGGCGAGGAAATTACAATATGGGAATTAAAGAGCAAATTATTTTTCCAGAAATATCATATGATAAAGTGGATAAAGTAAGAGGCATGAATATAACAATTTGTACATCGGCAGACAATGATACAGAGGCTAAGTCTTTGTTAGGTCATTTAGGTATGCCTTTTAAAAGTAAGTAAGGTCGGAGGGTCAAGAAAATGGATACAGTTGGAGATTTCCTTACTAGAATTAGAAATGCTGGAATGGCGAGACATGAAAAAGTCGATGTTCCTTCTTCAAATCTAAGAAAAGGAATTGCAAAAATTCTTATGGAAAATGGATATATTAAAAACTTCAGAGAAGCTAATGATGGTAAACAAGGTGTTATGCGTGTTTATCTTAATTATGACTCTCGTGGAAATACAGTAATTAGTAAACTACAGCGTGTAAGCACACCTGGTAAAAGAGTTTATGTGAAATCATCGGAGATTCCAAAAGTTCGTTCTGGTTATGGTTTAGCTATAATCAGTACTAGCAAAGGGATTCTTAGCGGAAAAGACGCTACTCAAAGCAAAGTTGGCGGCGAGTATCTTCTTAAAGTATGGTAGGAGGCTTTTATGTCTAGAATTGGTAGAGCAATAATTAATATACCTGAGAAAGTGACTGTAACTTCAAATGATGCAGGCCTAGTAACTGTTAAGGGTGGTAAGACTACACACCTAGTTCAAATGACAGGTTCTATGACACTTTCTCAAGAGGGCGCTGAGCTTTCTGTAAAACGAGGTGATGACGAGCCAAAAACAAGGGCTCTTCATGGCCTTTATAGAAGTTTAATTAACAATGCTGTTGTTGGTGTTTCCACTGGCTGGAAAAAAGAGCTTGAGTTAAATGGTGTTGGTTACCGTGCTCAAGTTTCTGGAAAGCATTTAGATCTTACATTAGGTTACTCACACCCAATTAAATTTCCAATTCCTGCAGGTATTACTATAAGCGTTGAAAAACAGACCAGGCTAAAAGTAGAAGGTGCTGATAAAGCTCTTGTTGGTCAGGTTGCTGCAAATATCAGAGCATACAGAGTTCCAGAGCCATTTTTGGGTAAAGGTATTAAGTACTCTGATGAGATTATCAGAAGAAAAGCAGGTAAATCTGGTGCCAAATAATTGGCATCAATGGAGTTAGATTATGAAATTAAATTTTAGTAAAAATACGAGCACTAGAGTAAAAAACCGTCTTAAGAACAAGGTAAGAATTAGAAGAAAGCTAAGCGGAACGCCTGCTAAGCCAAGATTCTGTGTATTTAAAAGTAGCAAGCATATTTATGCGCAACTTATTGATGATGTTTCTGAAAAGACACTTTTTTCAAAATCTACTTTGAAATTGAAGAGTGTAGGTAATTGTGATGGTGCAAAAGAAGTTGGAAAATTAATAGCAGAAGCTGCCAAAGAAAAAAACTTCTCAGAAGTCGTTTTTGATCGTAGTGGATATAGGTTCCATGGCAAAGTAAAAGCTGTTGCCGATGGTGCTAGAGAAGCTGGATTAAAGTTTTAAGGAGATATGAGTGGAAACAAAACAAGACTTTGAAGATATAGTTGTTGCAATCAATAGAGTTGCTAAGGTTGTTAAAGGTGGTAGAAGGTTTTCTTTCTCTGCTTTGGTTGTTTCTGGTGATCGCCAGGGACAGATTGGTTATGGTTCTGGAAAAGCGACTGAAGTGCCTTCAGCTATTCAGAAAGCTAAACGACTTGCAGAAAAAACATCTACCGAAATCATTATGAAAGATAATCGCACTATACCACACGAAATTGTGGGAGTTTATGGAGCTGCAAAAGTTATTATGATTCCCGCAGAACCTGGTACAGGTGTTATTGCAGGTGGTGCCGTTCGTGCTGTTTTAGAAGCTGCAGGAATAAAAGACATCTTAACTAAGTGTGTGGGAACTAGAAATCCACATAATGCTGTTAGAGCTACATTTCAGGGTTTGAATCAACTCACGAATCAGACTGTCCTAGAAAAGCAAAACAAAGCTTAAAGTTTTAAGCAATAAAGAGGCTTATATGAAAAGTTATAAAGTAACGTTAAAAAGAAGTTTAATTGGTTCAACTCAGGGCCAAAAAGACACAATTAGATGTTTAGGTTTAAGAAAAATTGGTGATAGTGTTGTCGTTAAAGATCATCCTGCACAAAAGGGACAAATTTTTAAAATGCAACAGTGGCTAGACGTTCAAGCCCAATAGTAATTAGAGTTTAAGGAGCACAGCAATGAATTTATTATCAGAGTTAAGACCTAATAGAGGTTCTTTAAAATCAAGAAGACGTATTGGCCGAGGTGACTCCTCTGGTTGGGGTGGCACTTCAGGTAAGGGTCATAAAGGCCAAAAAGCAAGAGCCGGTGGTGGTATTGCAAGAGGTTTCGAAGGTGGGCAAACTCCTTTGGTTCGTCGCTTACCTAAGTTTGGTTTTAAAAATATTCCATTTAAAAATAGATACGATGTTGTAACAACTGAGCGTCTTAACAAGTTTGAAGGTGAAGTTACGGCACAAACTCTAAAAGCTGCAGGTGTAGTTTCTGGAAATGAAAAGGTTAAAGTTGTCGTACGCGGTGAACTTACTAAAGCCATAATTTTAAAAGTACATAAAGTCAGTAAGGGTGCTAAAAAAATTATCGAAGAAAAAGGTGGCAGCGTAGAAGAGATCGGATCTTAACTATGGAAAAGCAAACGGCAACTCATCAGAGACTTACAAACAAAATATTATTTACGTTCGCCATGCTTGCTGTTTACAGAATTGGTGTACAGATCCCTTGCCCAGGTTTAGACGGCTCTGCTGTAAAATCTTTTTTTGCAAGCCAAGGTGGTCTTTTTGGAATGTTTAACACCTTTACTGGTGGCGCTCTTGAAAGGTTTAGTATCTTGGCTTTAGGTGTTATGCCTTACATTTCTGCTTCAATTATTTTTCAGCTGTTACAAACAAGTATTCCTTATTTGGAACAACTTAAAAAAGAAGGCGAACAGGGTAGAAAAAAGATTAACCAGTATACACGTTATGCTACTGTTCTTCTTTGTTCGGTTCAGGGTTATTTTATGTCCAACTGGTTGTATGGATCAGCTGCGCCTGACGGATCACCTTTGGTTCTTGCTAAAACTTTAGGTTTTATCGATTTTAGAGTTTTAACAGTTCTTACGCTAACTGCTGGAACATGCTTTATCATGTGGCTTGGTGAGCAGATTACGGAAAAAGGGATTGGTAACGGAATCAGTTTGATTATTTTTGCAGGTATTGCTGCTGGAATTCCTTCTGGGGCTTTGTCTTTATGGAAACAACTTCAATCTGGTCAGATGTCTGTTCCGCTTGTTTTGGGTATCTTAATTGTTATGGTTCTGACTTTAGCTTTTATTATCTTTATGGAGACCGCTCAAAGACGGATTCCTGTTCAGTACTCCCAAAGAGGAGCTGGTGGACCTCAGGCTATGAAAGCTCAAAACAGTCATTTGCCTCTTAAGATCAACTTTGCAAACGTTATACCGCCAATCTTTGCTTCAAGTTTACTTATGTTTCCGGCAACTATTTCTCAAGTGGTTGATTCGGCATGGCTTAAATTTATTCAAGATTCTTTTGTACCAACAGGTGCTTTATATCAAATAGTTTTTGTCGGTTTGGTTGTGTTCTTTTGCTTCTTTTATACAGAAATTGTGTTTAACCCAACAGAGGTTGCTGACAATTTGAAAAAACATGGTGGTTTCGTTCCTGGTGTTCGTGCTGGTCAAGCTACTGCGGCATATATAAAAAGAATTTTAGATAGAATTACTGTCGTTGGTGCTATTTATTTAAGTATCGTTTGTGTTCTTCCAATTGTCCTAATGAATTCGTTAAGTATTTCGTTTTATTTTGGTGGTACAAGTCTTCTTATTTTAGTTGGTGTTGCCATTGATTTTATGCAGCAAGTTCAGTCACACCTTATTTCTTCTAAGTATGAAGGTTTAGGGAAAGCTGTAAGAGTGAAGAGTCGGAGGGTCCAGTATTGATCTGGTTGATTTTTGGTGCCCCTGGTTCTGGAAAAGGCACTCAGTCTTTGATGTTGAGTAAAAAGTATGATTTTAGGCATCTTAGTACTGGTGATATGTTCCGACACAATCTTAAAAATCAAACTGATTTGGGTTTAAAAGCGAAGTCTTTTATAGACAAAGGTAATTTAGTGCCTGATGAAGTTGTAACTTTAATGGTTGAAAGTGCTTTAAGCGAAACTTCAAAAAGTATTATTTTGGATGGTTATCCGAGAACGAAAGAACAAGCACAAAGTTTAGAGAGTATCTGCTCAAAGCTTAAAAAAGACATTAAAGGTGTTATGTATTTAAACGTTCCTGATGAAAATATAACTCAAAGACTTTCTGGTCGTAGGGTGTGTGAGTCTTGTGGTGCTGTTTATCATGTGGATTCTAAACCTGAGTCAAAAACAGGAGTTTGTGATAAGTGTGATGGACGTGTCTCTCAAAGAAAAGATGATGCTCCTGAGGTGATCAAAAATAGACTAGAGGTTTATAAAAAATCTACTGAGCCTGTAATGTCTTTTTATAAAGATAAGGGTCTGTTTTTTGAAGTAAATGGTGTAGGTGATACTCAAGATGTGTTTAGCAGGCTTGAGGATGTTTTAGGTTAGTTTTTATAGGTGAGTGAAGTTATTTTCTGGACTAGCTGTCCTTAAAATGTTACTGCTTCTCACTTTATTGTTTATGAACGCTCTTAAATTCTAAGAGCTATGAGGTGATCAAATGAAGGTAAGACCATCAGTTAAGCCAATGTGCAAAAACTGTAAGATTATAAAAAGAAAAGGTGTCATAAGAGTGATATGCGAAAACCCAAAACACAAACAAAGGCAAGGGTGAGATAAATGGCTCGTTTAGCAGGTGTTGATTTACCAAAAAATAAGAGATTAGAGATAGCTTTAACTTATCTGTATGGCATAGGTAGAGTTTCGGCCAAGAATATTTGTACTAAAGCGGGCTTTCCTTCTGCTTTACGGACAGATGACCTTAGTGATGATCAGGTTAAATCCTTGAGAACTATTATTGATGGCGAGTACACAGTTGAGGGTGATCTTAGGCGTGAAGTTGGTCTTTCAATCAAAAGATTAATGGATTTAGGTTGTTATAGAGGCTTAAGACATAGACGAGGTCTTCCTGTAAGAGGACAGTCTACTCAACAAAATGCAAGAACACGTAAAGGTCCAAAGAAGACCGTTGCTAACAAAAAGAAATAGGTAGAAAATGGCTGGTAAAAAATCAACTAAAAAGAAAATTAAAAAGAATGTTCCTAATGGCCGCTGCTATATTTCCGCTGGCTTTGGAAACATAATCATTAGTGTAACTGACCCTGCTGGAAATGTTATTGCTTGGTCAAATGCTGGTGGAATGGGCTTTAAGGGCAGTCGTAAAGGCACTCCATACGCTGCTCAGGTGACTATGGAAGACGCTATCAAAAAGGCACAAGAACACGGTATTAAATCCGTAGACGTTCTGCTAACAGGCCCTGGAGCAGGCCGTGAGCCAGCTCTTAGAGCTTTAGGTGCTCTCGGTGTTAAAGTAAATACTTTCAGAGATATAACACCAGTACCACATAATGGATGTCGTTCACCTAAAGTAAGAAGAGTTTAGGCTTACTTACCAATTAACTTATAGCTTTCAATAAGGAGCACAGGTCATGCAAACGCATTACTACAAATTTTGGAGAGAACTTATCATGCCTCAAGGTTTTGAGCAGACAGGTTCTAAGTTTAATAACAGTTACGGAAAATTTAGCGTTAAGCCTCTTGAAAAAGGTTACGGTGTAACCCTAGGAAACTCTCTTAGAAGAGTTCTTTTAAACTCAATGATGGGTTCTGCAGTAACTGCAGTTAAGTTTGAAGGTGTTTTACATGAGTTCAGTACAATTACTGATGTTATGGAAGATGTTACCGACATTATTTTAAATCTTAAAGAAGTTCGTTTTAAACAGCATGATGCTGATTATAAGTCCTTAAGAATCTCTAAGAAAGGTCCTGGAGTTGTAACTGGTGCTGATATTCAGGAAGTGACAGGAATTGAAGTTATTAACAAAGAACAGCACATTGCTACTCTAGGTAAAAATGCAAGTTTTGAAGCTGAGATCATTGTTGAGTTTGGTAGGGGTTATATCTCTGCAGAGAGCCATAACAACCTCGATTTACCAACTGGATTTATCCCTGTAGATTCTCTTCATAGTCCTGTTAAAAAAGTTAATTATAGAGTATCTGATGCACGTGTTGGTCAAAGAACAGATTACGATGCACTTGATTTTGAAGTTTGGACTGATGGTTCAATTAAACCTGATGAAGCAATCTCTTTAGGTGCTAAAATTTTAAAAGAACAGTTAAAAATCTTTGTTACATTTGATGAAGACATCGAACCTGTAGAAGTTGAAGAAACTGTTGAGAGTCCTGAACTTAATCACAATCTTTTTCGCTCTGTGGATGACTTAGAGCTTTCAGTAAGAAGCGCAAACTGCCTTAAGAATGCAAATATCAAGTTCATTGGTGAGCTTGTTACTAAATCTGAAGGTGAAATGCTAAAGACGAAGAATTTTGGTAGAAAATCATTAAATGAAATCAAAGAAATTTTAATCAAAATGGGATTAAACCTAGGCATGAAGATTGAAGGTTGGCCTCCAGTAGGCTGGGACCCTAACACGGCAAGGGCTTATGTTCCTCCAACAGCAGAGGCTGGTGCAACTACTGCTTCAGCAAGTGCTCAACCTACTGCTGCTACTAATGGCAGTGGTGAGAACGTTAACTAATTTTTGATTTCAGGAGTTAAATACAATGAGACATAGAGTACAGAAGAAAAACTTTGGACGTAGAGATGGTGCAAAAAAAGCTCTTATTAGAGGTTTAGTTGATTCACTTGTTAAAGAAGAGCGCATTAAGACAACTTTAACAAAAGCCAAAGAGTTAAGACGTCATGTTGAAAAAGCTATTACAAAAGGCAAGGCTCAGTCCGTTCATGCCAGAAGAATTGTTCTTGCTAAGTTTCCAAACAAGAATACTACAAATAAGATTGTTGATGATCTTTCTGTAAGGTTCAAAGAAAGACCTGGTGGCTACACTAGAATCAGAAAGCTTGGTTTGAGACCAGGAGATAAAGCTGAAGTCGCCTACATTGAGTTTGTTGATTATAAGCCGCCAGTAAAAGATGAGGCTTGGGTTGCTGCCAATGAAGAAAAAATGAGAGACGAAAAAAATCTTGGTAAAAAGAGATTAGAAAAACTCAGAAAGAGTAAAAGAAAAATGCAAGCAAAGAGCAGATCATATAACTTTGCTCGCGCCAAAAGATAATAAAATTGCTCAGTTAAAACCCAAAGTTCTTTGGGTTTTTTACTTTTAAGTCGTTTTAAACCTGTTTTATTTTTAATTAAAGATCGTCGAGCATATCTTTAATCTCTGTAAAAAGAACTGAAGTTCTCTCGCTCGTGTAGTTTTTATTTTTTTTTAAATTTCTATTCTCTTGTGCTTCGACTTTGTTGCTTTTCATAAAACTTTTAACAAGTTTTAGAACACTTTTATTTTTTGAGTTTAGTGTTTTAGGTTCAAAGTTTTGCATTATAAAATTGTCTCTTACTGCTGCATTATTTGACAAGAGTTTAGGTTATTTTAGTTGATGCATTAAACATTATTTATCTTTACAAAAGTTGGAGCCTATGTCTGAAGAAGTTATCTATACAATGAAAAATGTGAGTAAAGTTTACCCACCTAACAAGTATGTTTTAAAAGACATCTACCTTTCCTATTTTTATGGTGCAAAAATTGGTGTTCTTGGATTAAATGGGGCAGGTAAAAGCTCTTTGTTAAAAATTATGGCTGGTGTTGATGAAGACTTTATAGGCGACTCTTATCCGGCAAAAGATTTTAGACTTGGTTATTTAGAGCAAGAGCCAAAGCTTGATCCAGAAAAAAATGTAAAAGAAAACATCTTGTCCGGCATGGGAGAGCTCCCAAAGCTTTTAGAGTCATTTTCAAAAATCAGCGAAAATCTTTGTGATCCAGAGCTTGATGAGGATAAAATGATGAGTCTTGTTGAAAAACAAGGCCAAATTCAAGAAAAAATAGAGGCTTTAGATGGCTGGGAGGTCGATCAAAAGATTGATCAGGCGATGGATGCTCTTAGGTGTCCTTCAGGGGATAAGAGTATTGAGATGCTCTCTGGAGGAGAAAAAAGACGTGTAGCCCTTGCTAAACTTCTTTTGTCTAACCCAGATATTCTTTTACTTGATGAACCAACAAACCACCTGGATGCAGAGTCTGTCTCGTGGCTTGAGCACTTTTTAGGAAACTTTGCAGGCACAGTCATTGCTGTTACCCATGATCGTTACTTTTTAGACAATATTGCAGGTTGGATTTTAGAACTTGATAGAGGACAGGGCATACCATGGAAAGGCAATTACACCTCATGGTTGGATCAAAAAAATCAAAGGCTCAAACAGGAAGAAAAAAGTGAAAACCGTAAGCAAAAAACATTAGAGCGTGAGCTTGATTGGATAAAGATGGCGCCTAAAGGGCGTCATACAAAATCTAAGGCTAGAATTTCGCAGTATGAATCTTTGCTAAAAGAGCCGGACAAAGAAAAGCTTAAAGATCTACAGATCTATATTCCTCCCGGGCCTCGTTTGGGTGATATTGTTATTAAAGCAAATAATGTAACCAAAGCTTTTGGTGATAAAATTTTGTTTAAAGATTTAAGTTTTGAAATACCTAAAGGGGGAATTGTTGGAATAGTTGGACCAAATGGTGCTGGTAAAACAACTCTTTTTAGAATGATGGCAGGCGAAGAAAAGCCTGATGAAGGGGATTTTATCATAGGTTCTACTGTAAAGATGGCTTATATTGATCAATCTAGAAAAGATCTAGATCCTGATAAAACTGTTTGGGAGCAGATTTCTAATGGTCATGATTTGATGAAGGTAGGCGAAAGAGAAATGAACTCCAGAGCTTACGTTTCGAAGTTTAACTTCACAGGTTCTGATCAGCAGAAAAAAGTGGGCGCTCTGTCTGGTGGAGAACGAAACAGAGTTCAGCTTGCTATGCTGCTTTCAAAAGGGGCTAACCTTATTCTTTTAGATGAGCCTACAAATGACCTTGATGTAAACACAATGCGTGCTTTAGAAGATGCACTTCTTCATTTTGGTGGAAGTGCTATTGTTATTTCACATGATCGTTGGTTTTTAGACAGAGTTTGTACGCACACTATGGCTTTTGAAGGAAACTCACATGTTGAGTTTTATTGGGGACCTTATTCTGAGTACGAAGAAGATTACAAAAAAAGACTCGGTGTTGATACAGTTCAACCCAAAAGAATCAAATACAGAACCATATAAATTTACTTTTTAAGTATACGTAAAAAGTAAATTAAATAACTGCACAGCTCTTTTACAGCCTGCTTTTCTAAGCAGGTTTCTTGTTCATTGTCGGTCTATCAGGTATCTTGATATCACTTTAATGGGGACCTTATGCTTAGTTTCAAAAATTTTTTAATACTCTTGTTCATTTGTCTTACATTTTTACTAAACGCCTGTGTCAAGAAAGACACGAGCGGAGACTTCGGTCTTCCCAAATCCAAAACTTTAAGAATGCGTTTATCTGGTGAGCCTCCGACAATTGATTGGCATAAGTCTTCCGATACAGCATCAAGCCTAATCACATCTAACATTATGGAAGGTTTAATTGTTTTTAATTACACTGGTGATGAAGTAAGTTTGGCACCTGCACTTGCGGAAAGTTGGGAGTCTTTGGAATCTGCAAAAAAGTGGGTTTTTAAAATTAAAAAAGGGGTCACTTGGTCAGATGGTGAGCCTTTTGAGCCTAAGCATATTGTTGATGGTTGGGAAAGACTTCTAAACCCGGAAACAGCATCACCTTACTCATATTTTTTGTATTCTATAAAAAATGCAAAGGAGTACAGCGAAGGTAAGATAAAAGACTTTTCTAAAGTTGGTATAGAACTTCAAGGGCATACTTTAACAGTTTCTTTAAAACAGCCTCAAGACTTTCCAAGTCTTTTGACTCACTCTTCAACTTTTCCTGTACGTAAAGATGTGGTTGAAAAATATAAAGATAAATGGACAGAGCCTGAAAACATTGTAACTCTTGGCCCTTTTAAGCTTACTAAATGGATTCATGATCAAGCTATGGTTTTGAAAAAAAACACAGGCTACTTTGGAATCCAATCACGAACAGAAAATATTGTTTTTTATATCATTCAAGAGGCGCAGACTGCGATTAATCTTTTTGAAATGGGAAAAATTGATGTTATCAGAGACCTACCTCCTAAAGATCTTCCGGCACTCAGAAAGTTAAAAGAGTTCTACACTTATCCAAATTTGAATATTTACTACTACGGCTTTAATACAGAGGTTGCACCTACAGATAATAAGTTCTTTAGAAGAGCTTTGGTACACGCTGTTGATAGACAGCAGATAATTAAAATACTAGGCGGTGATCAAAAGCTTTTAACAGGCTGGATCCCTCACGGTATGTTTGCATATAATCCTAATGTCGGACTAGCTTACGACCCAGTAAGAGCTAAGGCTTATCTTAAAAAACTTGGATACAGTTCTAAAAATCCACCTCCAAAAGTAGAGCTTTCTTTTAATGCTTTGGAGGCCCATAAAGTCATTGCAGAAAATATTCAGGCACAACTTAAAGAAAATCTTGGGATAACAGTAGAACTTAAAAGTGAAGAGTGGAAGGTGTATCTAGAAACTTTAAAAGTGCGCCCGGCAAACCTTTACCGCATGGGTTGGGTTGCTGATTATCCGGACCCAAGTAATTTTTTTGATATAATGCTCTCTTACGGAGAAAACAACAGAACAAAATGGAAGAACCTTGAATATGACAGATTCGTTGAACAAGCTTCAGGTTTAGTGAGCAACAAAGGAAAAAGGTTAGAGCTTTACAACAAAGCCCATCAAATTTTAGTTAGTGATGAAGTTCCTGTTTTCCCAATTTTTACCAATGTTGCGCAACATCTTATTTCTAGTAGAGTCATCTCTTTTCCTACAAATGTTATGAGAGAATTTAGATTAAAAAATACGAGTCTTCAGTAGATGCTAAAAAAGATATTATCTAAATCCACACATGTTTTTAGTTTTTTCCTTTTGGTTTTAGGCTTTTGGGCTATTTGTTTAAACCTTTCAAATTACTATGTGCCAAAGCTTTTGAGTTATGGGATTTTTTTAAGCCTTATTTTAGCTTTTTTATCTTACTCGGCTTCTAGTGGAACAGTTTTTTACTGCTTTAAAAGAATAATTGAAGCCTTTATAACAATTTTTGTGATTGCAACCTGTACATTTATGCTTTTAAGACTTATGCCAGGGGGGCCTTTTGATGAAGAAAAAGCTTTGCCACCTAAAATAAAAGCTAAGATTGAAGCCAAGTACGGGTTGGACAAGCCATTGGCTGTTCAGTATTTTGACTATTTAAAAAAAGCAGCTGTTTTTGATTTAGGAACTTCTTACAAATACATTGGCCGCTCTGTTGGAGAAATGATTTTACAAAATTTTTCTGTGTCTTTTACTTTAGGTTTTTATGCTTTTTTACTTTCATTTTTAATAGGAATTCCGACAGGACTTTTTGCAGCATCGAAACACAACACCTTTTGGGATAATTTTGCAATGACCTTATCTATTAGTGGAGTGGCACTTCCTAATTTTTTAGTCGGTTCAGTTTTAATTGTAGTGTTTGCGTATCAATTAGATTGGTTTCCTTCAGCTCTTTGGGATAGCTCCTTACACTACGTACTTCCTGTTGTAACATTAGGTATTAGGCCTGCAGCTTTTATTGCTAGGCTCACTAGGTCCACTGTTTTAGATGTGATTAAGTCTGATTTTATTAGAACCGCTAAAGCTAAGGGGCTCTCCCCTTTAGCTATATTATATAAACATGTTTTAAAAAACTCTATGATACCTGTTTTAACCTATTCAGGACCATTGCTAGCTGGAATTCTTTCTGGATCTTTTGTTATTGAAATTCTTTTTGCAGTTCCTGGAATTGGTAAAGACCTTGTTCAAAGTGTGACTAATAGAGATTATCCCTTAATCTTGGGCTTAACTTTACTTTATTCAGTTTTACTTGTGATTAGTAATCTTTTGGTTGATTTTTTATATTCATTTTTTGATCCAAGAATTAGACTTGGTGTGTGAGAATGACATGAATCATTTAAAAAAATCATCAAGTCTGTGGCAAGACTCTTTAAAACGACTAAAGAAAAATAACGCTTCTGTGATTTCTTTTTATTTTATAGTTTTTATCTGTTTAATTGCAATCTTTGCACCTCTTCTTTCACCTTTTGCCTTTGATAAACAGCATATAGACTTTATTTTAAGCTCTCCTAATCAAAATGGTTTTTTGTTTGGTACTGATAGTTTAGGGCGAGATCTTTTGTCTCGTATTATTTATGGTTCAAGAATGTCTATGGCTGTTGGAATCATTACAGCTCTTATATCTATGCTGGTTGGAACAGTATATGGAGGGGTGTCTGGTTGGATTGGTGGTAGGGTTGATGCTTTCATGATGAGAGTTGTAGACATTTTAATATCTATTCCCTCACTAGTTCTCTTGATTTTAGTAAAAGTCGTTTTTGATTCTGTTTCTTTGTTTGAAGATCCTGAACTCAAAGCTCTAACAGGCATGCTCTTAGCCTTGAGTGTTGTTGGATGGGTGACGTTAGCTAGAATCGTAAGAGGTCAAGTCCTTCAAGTTAAATCTTTAACATACATTGAAGCCTCAAAGGCTTTAGGTATTCCAAGCTATTTGATTCTTTTAAAACACATACTTCCTAATATTCTTGGACCTATTATTGTACTTTTAACGTTTCAAATACCTTCTAATATTTTAACTGAGAGCTTTTTAAGTTTTATTGGTTTAGGACTTCAGCCACCTTATAGCAGTTGGGGAGTATTGGCAGCCGATGGTTGGAGGTCTATGAGACACTATCCACATCTAATTATCTTTCCTTCTATTGCACTTGGCGTAACAATGCTTGCTTTTAACCTGTTTGGAGATGGCTTAAGAGATGCTCTAGATCCTAAGTCCTAGAGCTAAGATTTAAAGAGCGTCTTTATCTACTGATTTAATAATGGTGTCAGCTTTTGGTGCTGCTTTTACGGTACATCTTTTTTCCATTTCAACAGTGGGGTAAATCTCGATATGCGTAGGTGTACTTGGACATGCAACATCGTTACCTTCTTTCATTGGTAGAATCAAAAATGTTTTATCGCCTTTAGTATCAAGAGAGCCAACAAGAAACTCTGCGTGTCCACAGTAAGACCTTGGCGCCTCTGTTTGAGTATTTTTAAACTTACGTACAAGCTTATGATACTCTAAGTTTGATTTACACTGATAGTACACATTAAAGAAGTAAGGGTTAAGCACAGGTTCTCTGTAATTGATCTTAAAAATTGATATTTTTAAAGTTTCAGTCTCTAAAGTGTATTTGCTGTACTGCTCAGGTAAGTTTTCAGCTAAGTCTTTTTGCATAAGTAAGTTTGCAGTACTTAGCTCACTTGATTGTGCATTTATACTAAAAGTGCTTATTAGTATTAATATTATTTTTTTCATGTTCTATCCTTAAATTCTTTAAATCTTTATTTTTTAAATACAATTTGTTTTAAATTGCTTTCTCTTTTCTTCGGTAAATGGCAGTGAAATATGAATGTGGTTGTCATGAGCTTGATTGAATCTATAGGTTAAAGCACCGGCTCTTGATTTCACTGAGCAGCTGTTTGGTGAAAAAGTTCTGATTCTGTTTCTCCAGCATCCGACAAAAGACCAGTAAAATTTAAAATTTTCTTTTTCAACATTTGAATCGCCATCGACTGCATTTTTATGAAATTTGATCTCTCTGGTTCTCTCACCATCTTCATCCCAAAATATCTGAGCTTTAAAAATATCTAGAGCACGACCTCTATGATGAAGAGAGTCTGAATTTGCACGATTCACAGATCCGCCATTCGAAGTAAACTGAACATGGTGTGGCGTTTTGTTAAAAGTATTTTTTGCAGCAAATACAGTACACTGATGTCCATGGACTTTCATGAATTCTATGAATTCATTTGAAAGAGTAAGTTTTTTATAACAATCGTTACCACTTTTTCCACCAAGGCTTGGTTTGAATGCACAGCCTGAAAATGTTTTAGAGGCTCCAATAACTTGAATTCTTTTTTCAGCTTTTTCAGTTGGATAAGGGAATGAAATGGGTTGTATTCCAAGATTTTCAACAATGGATTCTATTTGATCACTTGTAGGCTTATTATAATCAACACCGTTTGTAGAATTTGTAAGATCAATATCTAAAGATGTGGTGTCAATTTCAGGGGTATGAATATGTGTATGATCTAAGTTCTGAATAGCGTCTTCTTCAGAGTGATCCTCTGATGGAATTTCATGCTCTGTACTAAGTGAAACACTAACTTCAGTAGCTTTCACTTCTGATTGAAGCTTTGAAGCTTTAAAGTCTTTAGAAAGAAGAATTTCTGCATTTTCAAGTTCAACTTTTTTTACAATAAGATCTTCTAAAAGTTTTACTTGAATCCTTTTTTTAGTGTCAAGATACTCAAGCCATCCTTTTATGTTCTCGCCCTTTGGGTTTGTCCAAATGACCTCAATATGATTATTTGCGATGTTATAGGGCCACACAACTTGAACTTCTGTTAGAGGTTTTAAACTGTAGCCTGTTGATTTGGCTAGATCTAAGTAGTTTTGATTTAAAACCAAATCTTTTTTAGATACAATAACGGCTCTTTTAGTATTCTGATTTTTAATGTTATCTTGCTGAATACTCTCAATTGCTGACTCATCTCTTATTCTAAAGTTTTCTGTATTGTTAACTACCTGACTGATATCAGTAAGGTAATCACCATTTTCATTTTGAGCATAGTCTACAGCTCCAAAGTTACCTTTAGGTTGGCAGGCGCTAACTGAAAGCATTAAAAATACTAAAGTTGTGCTAGTGAATGTAAGAGCCGAGTTTATCATAGGATAAATTCTGCAAAATATAAGCCAAACCCAAGTATTTTGGGCGAGCTTAAAGGCGTAGTACATGAACTAAATTTCATTTATTTAGTCAAAAGTGTCATTTTTTGTCGCTTTAGGCTGTTCTTCTTAAAAACGTGTCTTTTTAAAGGGTTTTACGTGTGAAGAGACTGATTTTGATAAGAGATGTTCTACATATGGTTATCTAAGTTTATAAAATAACTACAGTAGCACCATCGTCAGTGTCTGACTTCCAAGTTTTGATTGAAGGGTGTCTAGATAAAAAACTTCTTACATTCTTTTTAATCTTTTCAGTGCCATGGCCATGAATAACTCGTAGTTTGTCACAGCTTATTCTTAAGGTTTGATCAATGGCATCTTCTAAGTCTCTAAGAGCCTCTTCAACAGTTTTACCTCTAAGATCAACAGAGTGCTCGGTACTATCAGATTTTATAATATCAAAGCTGCTTTTTACTTTTTTTAAAGAAGAACTTTGAGTATTTAGATTTTTGTTTATCTGTCTCGCATCACTCCACTTTATAAGAACCCTCATTGAGTCACTCATAATAGGAACAAAACCTTTAGAATCAGGGGTTCCCTGAACTACTCCATTCTTTTTAAGTGAAGGGATAAAAGCAGGTGAGCCTGGAGGAAACATTTGACTAAAATTTTCTTGAGTGATGATGGATTCTTTAACATTACTTTTTATTACCTTAGGTGCAGAATCTTTCATTTTGTCTAAATTGACTTTATTTTTTAAACGCTCTTGAATCTGTGAGTAACCTTGGTTTTGATTAAGTTTATCTTTAAAGTTTTTAATACTTTTTTCTAAAAGTTGATCTTGCTCGCTTTGAAACTCTTTTATCATTTTTTTGTAATCAAGCTTTAAAGCTTCAAGCTCTGTTGATTTTTTCTTAAATTCAGTTTTTTGCTCTTGTAGACTTTTTTGTAAAGACTCAATCTCTACAAGTCCTGAGTATTTTTTTCTTTGTTCTGGAGAAAGATAAAAAACAGCCTTATCAATAATTTTAGAATCTACTTTAGCTTTTTTGGCTGTCTCAATAGCTAAAGAGTCCCCAGGAACACCTTTTATAAACTCATAGGTGGATTGCCCTTTTTTTTGATCAAAAAACATTGAACCATTCACGACACCACTTTCTTTGTCCCAGCCTGTTTTAAGTGGGCCTAAGTGTGAGGTGATAATGGCAATAATGCCGTATTTTGAGTACTCTTCGATAAAAGCCCTAGCAAGTGCAGACCCTTCTCCGGCTTCAGTTGAACCACAGATTTCATCGATCAAAACAAACTCAGTCGCAGATTTTAATTTGGTACATGAGTCTAGAAGTCTTAAATGGGCTTCAAAAGTTGATAAAGACTCTCCAACACTTTGATTATCTCCAATTATAGATGTGATGTTTTTAAAGAAAGGAACCAAACTGCTAGCTTGAGCACATGCAGGAAGTCCACATCTGGCCATTTGACAGATCAAACCTAAAGTTTTTAAAAAAACAGTTTTCCCTCCTGCGTTCGGACCCGAGAGAATTAGGATTCTTTCTTTTTGTTCAAAGTTAAAATCATTTTTAATAAGATCTTTATCTAAAGAATTAAGAAGAGGGTGAAAACCTTCTTTGATATCAAGCTCTCCAGTTGCCGAAAGCTTAAGAGCATGTGCATTGTTAGCTGTGGCCCACTCTGCAACTGATAAGTTTGCATCCATGTCTACAGCTGTTTCAAAAGCCTTTTGGATTTGGTTGATTTTTTCAAACAAAAGAGTTGTCACTTCTTTTAAAAGTCGCTCAACTTCATTTTTGATGAGATCATCAAGCTGTCTGATTTTATTGTTTAACCCAACAACTTCTTCGGGTTCCATAAAAACGGTTTCTTTTGAATTTGAAGAGTCATGGACAAGGCCTTTAAAGTCATGTTGTTTCCCACTTATTACCGGTAGCACCCAACGGCCTTCACGTGTTGTAACATAACGGTCTTGTAAGACTTTCTCCAAAGAGCTTTCTTTGACAAGCTTATCTAAGGTTTGGTGTACGTTTTTACTTAAATTCCTTTTTTTGTTAAAACTCTCTAACAGAAGTGTGCTTGCATCTGATCTGATTTCACCAGTTTCTGTTACAATAGCGTTTATTCGATCAAGAAGAGTGTCTGTGTTAAGGATAGAGTCTTTATACTTTTTGAGTATAGAAAATTTATGCAAAGGGTATATGCTCTCAATAGATTTTAAATCAATTAAAAAATGCCTTACTTGATTTAAATCATTAACCTTAAGAGTTTGTGACTTTTTAATTGAAAAAATAATAGATTCAATAAACTCAAAACTTTCTAAGTGAACACGTTTTCCTTGAGCTTCAACCAATACATCTTTAAAGGCTTCAATAAGCTCCATACTTTTTTGGGCTAAGCTTAGGTGGGTGTATGGACTAGTTTTAAGAATCTGCTCATTACTTTGCGAGCAGGTCGCAAATTTAGAGATCTCGTTTAAGACCAAGTTCCAATCAATATTATTTTTTTCCATAGACTACTGAGAGAATAAACACACTTAAGAGTAGTGGTAAAGTCAGCAAAAAACCAAGTCTCTGATAGAAGGTTTTTTTAGGGTTTAGCAGGTAGGGCACCTGATAGGTTTTTGACCATTTTGTATAAACTGATGATGGCTCTATAATTTTAGAATTAGGTAAAAGTACAGTTGAAATTCCTGTGTTAGTTGCTCGAATAATAGGAAGCCTTGTCTCAATAGACCTAGCAAGTAGGCTGTAAAGATGCTGTTTTGGCTCTGACCATCTTCCGTACCATGAGTCATTTGTCAAATTGACTATAATTTGAGCGTCTTTTTCAGCAAGCCCTCTACTAAAAGCTGTGAAAAAAGACTCATAGCAGATCTGTACTCCAAGCTTTACCCCATCAATGTTTAAGACTTGTGGCCCAGGTCCTGGTTCAAAATTTCCAACCATAGGGAAGTATGTTCTCAGAAGTGGAAAAAAACTTTCAAAAGGCATGTACTCACCAAAGGCAAGAAGGTGAACTTTTTTAACTGGAGGGTAGGGGAAACTTCCATCAGCTGCAAAAAAAAGAGCCGAATTAGAGAGTCTTCTAGTTTTCTCGTTATAAGCATATATGCCACTAAGAAGTGGGACGTTGTTTTGTTTTAAAAAGCTTAAAGTTTCTCTTGTTCTGCTGTGATATTTAAATCCACTTCTATATATTTGTGGGTAAGCTGTTTCAGGCCATATCAAAAGTTGGCTTTTTGCAGTCAGCGCCTCAGTACTTAGGTCTAGATATGTGTTTATTATCTCACTTTTATAGTTTGCGCCAAAGCTTTTGAAAGCTTCATTAACATTGCCGATATTTGATTGAGCCAAAGTAGCGTAAAATGTTGAATCTGATTTTGGTTGAGCATAAAAAGAGTAAAAGTAACCAGCTAAATTAAAGAAAAATAAAAAGCTACAGCTTGCAATCACTGGTTTATAGTTCGTATCTTTTATCAAACTTAAAAAAGAAAATAATAGAGAAGCATTTATAAAAACAGTTAGAGCATGAAGTCCTTGGGAGCCTATAAGGTCCATAAACTCATAGCCCTTTAGTCCCCCATAGATCCAATTGATGCCAAAATCCCAGGGAAAGAGCATAGGGCTTAAGATCCAAGTGATACTAAAAATGGAGGCTAGAGTAAGAAGAGGGTAGTTGCTCTTCGGTCTTAACCATTTTGCATAGATAAAGGCTAGAACAGGAAAGCTTGCATGAAAGAAAAGACAAAAAATTAGAAGTAGAAGAATAGATATAAATTTTGGAAGTCCTGCAAAGTTTTGTAGTAAAGAGGACACCCAAAAAAAACCAATAAGTGAAGAGATAAAAAATGTGAGAGCAGTACACCAAAAAACTTTTTTGGGAGTTTCATTAAGCCAAACCCACATAAGGGGGCATAAACAAAAAAACAAGGCCCAAGGGGGGAAAGGAATAGTGCTTGTCCCGATTAAAATACCTGATAATATAGACAAGGATACCGGGGACATGGGGAATTGTATTAAACTTATAATAACACTCATTACAGAACACTTTACATTAAAAATATGTGAGGCCAAATGAATAATTTAAGTAAAAAACCAAGCCATGGTTCAGAAGCTAAAATTCGTTTTAGGTGCCCTAACTGTTCTAAACTATACACCTCAAATCCAGCAGAAATTTTTGTAGATAAGCCAGAGTTCAGATGCACCTCTTGTGAATCAAACTTCTACATTTCTTTTAACGATGCTTTAAAAAACCACGAAGTTATTGGATATCTTTTGGATCAAAAGCAACTCGAGTCTGAAAAAATCCTTAGTACTAGTAGAAAGAATACTTCTAAAAAATTTGTAAGCATGCAATCTGAAATGTCTGATAAAAATTTTGTAGCTAAAGTTGATTGGTCTGTTTTTGATTACAATGTTCAATTTGTCGAAGAGAATAAAAAAAATATTTCTTTAGAAGAGGCTTGGGCTTTTGTTCAAACAGCCTACAATAATAACTTGGCTCATAAAAAGTTTATTAAAATGGCTAAAAAGTTTAACAATATTGAGTTTGCTAAGCAGATGTACAGCCAAATTTTAAAAAGCAATCCCTTTGATGAGATCGCTAGATCTAAATTTAACCTTATAAGTATAGAAGAAGAAACAGAGAGGATGCTATTAAAAGAAAACGATAAAACTCAGCTTAAATGGAGCATGTGGTCGTTTTTTACTATTGGGTTTGGTTTGTTGTTTCTTTTTTTAGGCCTAGTGGTTTTTCCTGAGTTTAAAAAAATTGCAGGTTTAGGTTTAGGCCTAGTTGTTTTTACTTTTGCTCTAAAGTCTCTTCTTCAGGATGATCGTCAAGACTATTAGGTTCTCTATTGTTGTTCAATTGACGACTTTTGCCATTCTTTTTACTTTTAATCTTATCAGCTAAGCTTGCAGAAAATCTGCTTACACTGTTTTTAGATTTTTTGGATTCATAGTTAAACTTTTCTGAACTGAACGTGTCTGATGAAAGGTTTTGAATATTTCCTGCAACAACGCCTGTTGCAGAGATGCCTTGATCTAAAATACTTAAAGCTCTGTAAGAGTTTAATACTTTTCTATACCTTGTTTTTCCTTTAAGGGTTTTTGCAACATCACCTGTGTTTTTTATGTATTTGGCTACCTTTTGAGCAGTATAGTCACGGTTGTGAGCCATTAGTAGTGCTGCTACTCCTGTAACAAAGGCTGTTGCTTGGGAGGTTCCAGTCATTGTGCCATATTTTCCATTGGGCATAGTGGAGTAGATATTTTTACCAGGGGCTGCAATATCTACAGTGATTTGTCCGTAGTTACTAGAAGATAGGATTTTAATCTTCGGATCTACAGCAGTTACCGAAATAATATTGTCTAATTCGTAATCTGCAGGATAATATCTCTTTTTATCAGAGTTTGACTTTTCATTTCCTGCTGCAGCTACAAACAAAATACCTTTGCTTTGAGCTTTTTTAATAGCTTCTTTTTCTTTTGTGCTAAAATCAGTTCCACCACCTGAGTAGTTTATTATATTAGCGCCATTTTCAATAGCATAATGAATAGCTTTAACAGTGTTTTCTAAATTGTTATCCCCAAGACTTTTTGGGTCAAAGTACTTTAGGGGCATAAGGCTAACTTTAGGAGAAACTCCGCTGACACCTTTGCCATTTCCACCAACTGCGCCAATGATTCCAGATATGTGACTTCCATGTCCATGATTGTCATAAAGAGAGTTGTTGTTTCCTACAAAGTTCCATCCATTTACGTCATCAACGTAACCATTTTTGTCATCATCAATACCATTTCTAGCTTTATTTTTTCCATTTTTATCATAGCCTGATTCACCTTTGTTCACCCAGACATTCTGAGATAGGTCTTCATGCTTAACATCAATTCCTGTATCAATGATTGCAACTACTATATCTTTACTGCCTTGAGAAATTTTCCAGGCTTTATTTGAAGCCGTAAGTTTAAGTCCCCATTTTTCTGGCATGTTGGGATCATTCATTAAAACACTTGTTTCTTTTAACTGTGTGTTTGTAGAGCTTATTTGTCCAAGTTCTAAGGATCTTGATCCTTTATCATTTATGTTTGATAGAGATAAAATATGATTTATATCTGTGTTTTTCACAGGTCCTAGATTTTCAGAATTGTAGCTTCTTGAATTTTGTTTAAAAACTTCTTTTTGTAAGAAGAGTACAAAAGCCACTAAAAAAAGTAAGATACAAGCATAGAAAAAACTATTTTTTTTAAGGTGATTGAGCATAAATTAATATCGGCAAACTCGACCTTTGATCTTATATTAATTTTTGAGTGTTTTAAAATGAATCAGTTAGAAATTTGGTTATAGATCTCCATATTTCTTAACACAAGCTTTACATACTTTCTGGTCTCTCTATAAGTGATTTCTTCTATCATTGTTAGTACATCATCATTTTTATAAAAGCGTTCTTTCCAAGATTTAACCTTGTTGATGTTAGCGTTGTAGGCGGCAATAGACAGAGAAAGTTTGTTATCAAGTTCTTTTAAATTGCTCTCTAAAAGCCAGGATCCGACAGAAATATTAAAGCTTGGATCATACATTTCAATGGGGCTTAAGTTTTCTTTTTTTAGATTTTGCTTTTCTGCTAAATAAGACAGTGCTCTTTTTTCTAAAACTTGCATAAGTCCGTAGGCATCGGCCCAACTTTTCGCATAAGGATTAAAATTGGATTCTTGTCGTATAATAGACCAGATTAAGACCTTTGGGATTTTAAATTCAAGAGCTTTTTTCTCTATGATATTTTCATACTTTGTAGAAAACAGATAACTTAAGTGAGATTTTGGGCTAATATTTTCTGCTTCTAAATCTAGTAAAAGATCAGCATACATACCATTAAGAGCTTTTAGTGTTTTCCATGTTAAGCTTTTTTTAAAAGGTTTGATCTTTTCTGTAGTAGATATGTAAGTTCTTGTGAGGTTTGGAAAATTGGATTTGGTAAGTAAAAAAAGTTCTTTTTCATGTTTGGTTTTTACAGAAAGTTTAGACGCTTGAGTCTTTTTAAGCTTTATTCCTTTACCCATAGCAAGAGGGCTCCACAAGTAGAAGCTTAAAGGGTGGTGCTTTTCAATAAGAGACTCATACTTTGCTTTTTCTTTTTCACTTTCAGTCCACCTGCTCATCCAGAAATAGATTTTAGAACTGACGTCTTTTGCTTTAAGGTCATAGGTGTAGGCTTTTGCAGTCTCTAAGGCTTTTTCTTTTGATATCGATTTTGATTCTAACCACAAAAGATTCCAAAGCCTATGAATGTATTCGCTCGACTTTTCGGGTGTGGCATCCATAGATTTTTTAAGCCATACTCTTGATTGTGAAAAGTCTTTTTTTTCATCGTAAATACGTCCTAAAATCCAGTAGTGCTCAGAGCATTCAGTATCAAACTTGCAGTGATAAGTTATTAAGACTTTTAGTCTTTTTAAAGCTTCATTTGTTGAGCGATAAGTCCAAATTCTTCTGATGTTTAAAAGGCCATGCTTTAAGTAGTCTCTTCGTTTCCATTTATTTTTTTTATTTTGTTTATATCTTTTATAAACAATGTCGGTGTAGTTTTGAGAGTATTTTAAAAAATTTTTATCTCTGCTGATATTTTTTTGTGTTGCTATTAAACTTTTATGAACTTTGTTGCCGGAAGGGTACTTTTTTTTAAGTTTTATCAACATCTCCAAAGCTTTTTTATCTAAGCCTCTTCTTCTTAGATCTTTAACTAGCTTTAGTCTTGGGAGTTTAAGCTGGGCAGGGTCGTGTGATGGAAAGTTTGAGTGAAGCTGCTGTTTTTCGTTACTGATGTCTAAGCCAAGCTTTGTCCTAAAGTTTATTTGATCAAGAAGACTTTTTTCTCTTAAATTTTTATTTTTAATGTAAGGGTAAAGCTGAGTTTTTAGGTTTAGCTCTTCTTCTATGTTTAATGGTTTTGAGTAGTTTTTTTTTGTGAGAGCCTCAAATATCCATTTTTTTTTAGGGTGTTTTTCTTTTAAAGCCTCTAAAGCTTTTAAAGGGTGACATAAAAACTGAGCATAATCTGTAACTAGGTCTTTAAAAGAGCTTTTGTATTTTACAAATTCTTTTTCACAAACTGTGGGTTTTGATAAATCAGCACCTTCTCTCCAGGAATCATCTTTTTCTTTAGATGAAGGCTGTCTTTTTGTAGGCTCTTCGTTTTGCTCAAGTTTTTCTGAAATTTTTATGGACATACCAGGTATGGTAGTTTGTGCAGAGGCATTACTAAAACATATGACCACTAAAATATAAAAAACTGTTTTTCCTAAAACATTCACACTAAAATTACACCACTTGAATGTGGGTGAGGACAATAGCTATTTGTATTTTAAATTATAAGAGTTGTGATATTTAGTTTGTTTTAAAATTGTTTATTTATTAATCAATCTATAAGGTATTTTAATTAAACTTTAAGATGTTTTTTTATTAAGGCCTGCAAGGGTTGAGCTGCCAATACCAATCAGGACAAGTAAAGCGCCAAAGTATCCTAAAATACTAAGAGGCTCATAAGGTATAAAGGGGCTTAAACCTGAACCAAATGTAATAATAATTAAAGTTAAAATGGGGTTTGCTGTAATAATAATAGAGACCTGTGATGCTGGGGCATATTTTAGAGCTTGTCCAAATGCACCGTAGGCCACTAAAGTGTTCAAGCCCAAAAAACCTAAAAAGAGCCACTGATTAATGCTAAAAGACTTCACTTGATCAAAGTTGATTCCAAAAGACAAAACTAAAGAACAGCAAAGAAAAACAACAAGGTTCAATTCAAAAGCCGAATATCCCTTTTTAGTAAAGTGCTTAATCACCAAACTGTAAAAGACCCAAGTAAGGGCAGCCCAAAAAAGCCATATGTTCGCTAAAATTAAGTTTTTTGATGAGCCAAGTTCCAGCTGATCCCAAAAAAAGCTTGAAAAACCTACCAAAGCTAAAAGAAGCCAAAGAGCTTGAACGCGTTTTAGGTTTTCTTTAAAAATTATAAAACCCGAGAGCATTAAAAATAAGGGTCCGAGTTGGATCATGATTTGCGCATTTGAGGCGCTGGAATACTCAACGCCTTTCATAAAACCTAGATAGTTAAAAGCTAGTCCTAAGCTCCCAAGTATTAAAAAAAGAGGAGGTCTTTTTAAAAGTTTTAGATTTTTCTTAAAGTTTTTTTTATAGAGTAGAGCATTTATAGTTATTGCCATTGAAAAAGCAAAGATCATTCTAAACGCAACAATGGTTTGAGAGTCTGCAAAATTTAGAGCATTTTTTAAAAGTATGGCAAGCACACTCCAGCAAATGGCAGTGGTCATAGCATAAAAAAGGCCCGTAATATGAGCTTGATTTTTTTGAGGCTTAAGCATGAATAGCAGATAGGCTTTTTAAAGTGCTAATTCAAAACAATTGTTTAAAATTGTAAGAATTAGCACCCACCTTTGATAAAGTCAGAAGTGGTGGTGTTTAGCTTAAAGTGATCTACTTTTTAAGGTTGAGATTCTTTGATCCAATGGGGGATGAGTAGACATAAGCTGAGCGAGGCTAGAATTCTTAAAAGATCCAGAAATTCTTAAAGCTGCAACTGATTTTGAACGCTGCTCAGCCTGTTCTCGAACCTCTTTTGGGGGGTAGACGTTTTTAAGTTTTTCTAGGGCGCGGATCATTTTGTCATTACCAACAAGACGTGCAGCTCCGTGATCGGCTCTGTACTCCCTTTTTCTAGAAAAAGAGCCTGTAACCATCATGCCAAGCATACCTAAAGCCATAGCAAAAGCTTGATACAAAATCATACGGATAAAGAAGTTACCACGCTCTCCTTTAGATAAGGCTGAAGAGACTAGGTCTGATAAAATGCGCGCGGCAAACATAACTAGAGTGTTGATGATTCCCTGAAGAATAACCATTGTAACCATGTCTCCATTTTTTATATGAGCCACTTCATGAGCCAAAACACCTTCGACTTCATCTTCATTCATAGCCATTAATAAACCTTCAGATACAGCAACCAAACTGTTTGATTTGGAAGGGCCTGTGGCAAATGCGTTAACTTCACGACCCGGGTAAATTCCTACTTCTGGTGTTTTTGGTAGTTCTGCTTTTCTAGCAATATTTTTAACAGTTTCGAAGAGCCACTTTTGCTGAGAGTTGGCCGTGTTAGGGTCAATAATTTGAACCTTCATGGTCCATTTGGCCATTTTTTTTGAAAGTAGAAGAGAAATAAATGCACTTCCAAAACCAAAGATAGAGTACATAATTAAAAGACCAAGGTGTGATCCTCTAGGAATGGGTAAAAAACTTATAATTACACCAAAGGTTAAAACCAAAACCAAGTTTAAACCTAAAAAGTAAACTATTCGACGTAGCATAGTGCCCTCCATAAAAATAATACTGTCCTTAAAGCAAAGACTTAAAATACTATAGTTTTAATTCAATATGAGATCATTATATAGGCTTGGCAAGGCGGGTGTAAGACTATTTTACCTTTAGACCCTCTTTATCCAACAAAAGCTTTAATGTGCTTAGCTCTGAGCCGTTTTTAGAGCCTGGTTTTTTAAGTTTTAAAAGCTTTTCTGCAATAGGAGTTCTTATGTTTTTGCTAATAAAGCGCTCAAAAGGCCTAGCACCCATACCCTTTTCATAGGCCTTATCAAGCACCCACGCTTCAATCTCTTTAGTCCACTCAAGTGTGTGGCCTAAAGTTTTCACCTCATCACTTAATGACTGAAGTTCTTTTTGGACCACTTTTAGTAGAAGTGTTCTGTCTAACGATTTAAACTTAACAATTGAAGTTAAGCGGTTGATGAACTCCGGGGTAAAAAAGTTTTTAATGGCCTTATCTGAAAAATCAGAACTTGGGGCTTCAAAAATTCCCATAGAGCCTCTGTCAGCTTCTCGTGCTCCAGAGTTTGACGTCATGATTAAAATGCAGTTGTTAAAATATGTTTTTTTACCAATGCTGTCTGTAAGAACACCTGAGTCCATAACTTGTAAAAGTATGTTGATCACATCAGGGTGTGCTTTTTCGATCTCATCAAGAAGTAAAATTGAGTGCGGACTTTTTGAAACTTCATCTGTTAAACGTCCCCCTTCTTCATGACCTACATAACCTGGGGGAGAGCCAATAAGTCTAGAGACAGAGTGTTTCTCCATGTACTCTGACATATCAAATCTGATTAAGGGTAGATTTAAATTTTCAGCTAAGCGTTTTGTAAGTTCTGTTTTTCCAACACCAGTGGGGCCTGTAAATAAAAAAGATCCTAAAGGCTTGTCTTTAATTTTTAGCCCAGAGTAGGCCACTAAAATACTTGAGTGAAGTTCATCAATGGCCTTATCTTGTCCGTAAATGTCAGCTTTTAGTTTTTCTTTTAAATCTAGAACAATGTCAGAACTTTCTTTATCCACTTGGTCTGTAGAGATCTTATAAAGCCGTTTAAGGTTTGTTTTTACGTTTGCTGCAGAAATTGTAAAATTGTTTTTTATAGTCCGTTCATGGGCACAAGTCTCATCGAGCAAATCAAAAGCCTTATCCGGAAACTTTTTATCAAGCAGGTGTTTTTTTGAAAGGTCCACACACTCTTTTAAAGCCTCATCTTCAATACTAACTTTATGAAAACTCTCATAGTTTTTCTTAGACTCTCTTAAAATTTTTAAACACTCTTTTGAACTTGGCTCTTCTACAAAAACAGCTTGAAATCGTCTTGAAAGAGCTGGGTCTTTTGCAAAATGCTTTCTGTACTCTTCATAGGTTGTGGTGCCCATGACTTTTAAGTGAGGATCAGACAGACTTGGTTTGAGTAGACTTGCAAAATCCACTTGGCTACCAGAAGTTGTACCTGCCCCAACAATTGTGTGTATCTCATCAATTAAAAGAAGGGGGTTATCTACTTTTTTTAACTCTGATAAAAGAGACTTCATTCGAGCTTCAAAATCTCCGCGGTATTTTGAGCCGGCAAGAAGAGCTGCTAAATCAAGTTCAAAAACTTTTAGATTTTTAAAATCCCCAGGAAGTTTATCTTCAACAGACTTTTCAGCTAGTCCCTGGCCAATGGCAGTTTTACCAACCCCCGGGTCTCCTACAAGTAGAGGATTGTTTTTTGTCTTTCTAGATAAAACTTCAACGACTCTATTAAGTTCGTCTTCTCTACCGATTAGGGGATTTACTTCACCTTTTTTAAATTTTTTATTTAAATCTTCACAAAACATTTTAAGAGGGTCTTTAGACTTTGCAGCACTTGCACTACTTGAAGCGTCTGGTTGGCTAGAAAGGTGCTCCATGATCACAAGTGGAGTTAAGCCGTTTTTTTCTAAAAGGTAGAGAGCATAAGACTCTTGTTCATCAAAGAGAGCTAAAACAACATGAAGGGATGAGATTTGATTTTTTCCTGCAGCTTGCGCCTGTTTTAAAGCACGCTCAATACTTCTGTGTAGACCAATTGTTGGTTCGGGGTTGTACTGAGAGCTAAGCCTTGGAATGGGTTTGTGGTTGTCTTTAATAAAACTTTTAAGTTCAATTTTTAATTGATTTATATCGATGTGTGCGATGTCTTTAAAAAAACTTTGAACAGAGTCAGAGTCTAGAGCGCAGAGTAAAAAGTGCTCTAAAGTTATAAACTCATTTTTATTTTTTCTAGTCATTGTTGTGGCTTTGTGTAAAGCCTCTTGCATGGTGTGATCAAACATCTGATTCAGGCTCCATAGAACATTTTAAAGGAAAGTTATTTTCTTTTGCAGCTTGATGAACCATATAAACTTTGGTTTCAGCGACATCTTTTGTAAAGATGCCGCAAAGCCCTTTACCACTGTTGTGAACTTGTAGCATTATCTTGTGTGCCTCTGTCTCACTTTTGTAAAAAAACTGCACCAAAACCTGAATAACAAAGTCTTGAGTAGTGAAGTCATCGTTATGAAGGAGTACAGAGTATTTAGAAGGCTCTTTGACCTCAAAGTCGTGTTGGGCATCAGGTGAGCTGTCATTTTGATTTTGGCTATTTGACATGTCATCTGTCATTTAAAGCTCCTTAGTAAAAACTGAGTTTAAACCGCTTATAATAAGACGCTGCGTCTTTGGTCTGGTTTAATCTATTTTTGAGAAAAAGAAAATAATTTACTCAAGTCTGGCCCAAGACTTAACGATAATTACATATAGCAAGAGCTTAAGGAGATGTTATGAAGAGTCAAAAAGGTTTTTCACTTATCGAACTAATGGTAGTTGTAGTGATTATAGGTTTTTTAGTGGGTATGGGTCTTCCCCAGTACCAAAAATATGTAATGAAGTCTAAAAGATCAGAGGGAAAAAGCCTACTAAGCGGTATGTACACGGCTCAAAAGTCTTTTTACGCTGAGTGGACACAGTACTATGGTGACTTTGATGCTGTTGGATACGGTCTAGAAGGTGACCTAACTTACGGAGTTGGTTTTGCTGGTGCTGGTGTTGCAGGTCCTGCTACTCATCCATTTCAACCATTTAGAAATGCCGCTGCAACTTTCAATGCGACTGTATATTGTGCCAGACCATCCCCTGGTGGAGCCGCTCAATCATGTCGATCTAAAGTTGGAGGCGTATTAATGCCACAGCTTGTTGCCCAAATACCTGGAACAGCAGTAATTGCCGCTCAAACTTTTAGATTTGGTGCTGCTACAAATTTAGATAATGATCCGATATTTGACACTTGGGAGATCGATCAAGATAGAGTTCTTTTTATGACGACCGATGATATTAGTCAGTAGCAATTGATACTTAAAATATTGAGTTACAATAACCCTTGTCTATGGACTGGGGTTTTTTTTTGTCTTTTACAGGGCTTTGAAAAGTAAATTATAATAAAAAGATGAAGACTTCTTTTCTTTTAATAGCTTTATCTTTAGCACTTCTTACGTTTAAGCCTCTTACAAAAAAAAACTCTGGTGGAAAAATATTTGCTCCTCCTAAGAGTTTAGATCTAACACACTTTGGTTTTAATTTAGTTTTAAGTGACATCTTATGGCTCGATTTTATTCAGCACAACTTTGAATGCTCACCTTACGGTGAAGATGGGGCATGTACAAAAAGATGGGGCTTTACTGTTTTAGAGGAGGCCACTCAGCTTGATCCCAAATTTTTATATCCCTATCTTCACGGAGGCGTTCAGCTTTCAGTCATCAATGGGGATCACAAGGGGGCAGCCTCTTTGTTTGAAAGAGGGATAGAGAGCATTGGTGACAAATGGCAGCTCTTTTATAGAGCGGCCTACATAAATATGATTGAGCTTGATGATAAAGAAAAGGCTGCAGGCTACCTCGTCACAGCAGCAGACCTTGGAGCCCCTCAGTGGACCCGCTCTTTGGCTTCAAAGCTTTATACAAAGGTAGGTAAGGCTGAGCTCAGTTACAGAACACTTTATGATTTATATTCAAAAACAGAAGAGGGCCCTTGGCGTGATGATCTAAAAAAACGCCTAGATGAGCTAAGTTTAGAGCTGAATCTATAGGAATATTACAAATATAGCCTTCAGACCTTGACCAAGTACGAAAACATCTCAAATTTAGGTCTATGTCAAAACGTGATTATTACGAAGTTTTAGGAGTGGATAAGTCCTCACCTGCAGATGTTATCAAAAAGGCCTATAGAAAAAAGGCTATGAAGTTTCACCCGGATAAAAATCCTGATGATAAGGCAGCTGAGGATAAGTTTAAAGAGGCTGCAGAAGCCTATGAGGTTTTAAGCAGCCCTGAAAAAAAAGCTCAGTATGACCGTTTTGGCCACTCAAGCTTTGGTGGAGCAGGTGGTGCTGGAGGCGGTGGGTTTCACGATGCTTCAGATATTTTTGAAAACTTCTCTGACATTTTTGGTGATATCTTTGGCGGCGGCCAAGCCGGTGGCTTTGGTGGCGGAGGTGCTAGGTCTAGAGGCCGTGCTACTCCTCGCCCACGACGTGGCTCTGATTTAAGATATCACTTAGAACTAAGCTTTTTAGAGTCTTTTGAAGGTGTAAAAAAAGAGATTGAATTTGAAGTTGAAGAGGACTGCACAGAATGTAAAGGCTCTGGTATTGAAAAAGGCAAAAAACCTGTAACTTGTGGCACCTGTTCTGGAAGTGGTCAGGTGATTCAAAGACAGGGCTTTTTTACTATGGCTACAACGTGCCCTGCGTGTAAGGGTGCAGGCCAAATAGTCAAAGACCCATGCAAAAGGTGTAAAGGTCAAAAAAGAGTCAACAGAACAAAAAAGTTAAATGTAACAGTCCCTGCCGGTGTTGAAACAGGCACTCAAGTTAGAATGTCTTCAGAAGGTGATGGTGGCCACCTTGGTGGTGGAGCCGGAGATCTGTATGTGGCTTTAAGAGTTCTAAAAGATCCTAAATTTATGCGCGAGGGTTTGGATTTAGTTACAAAAGTTGAGGTCACTTATCTGCAAGCTATTTTAGGTGCAACGTTTGAAACTGAGTCTCTAAATTCTAAAGTCATTTTAGAAGTGCCCGAGGGTACACAACCTGGAGATGAAATACGTCTAAAGAAAAAAGGCTTTTCAGCTCACAGAGGTGGTGGTGTTGGGGACTTAGTCTACAGAGTTAAAGTGCTTATCCCTAAAAAGATCTCAGGAGATGAGTCTAAACTTTTAAAAGAAATAGCTTTAACTAAGGGTGAAGAGGTAAAAGAAAAATCAGGTTGGTTTTCATAGTTAATTTTGTTATTTGAATTTTTTGTGAGTTTTTAGAGAATTTAAAAATCAGGTTTTAGCGCATACCTTGACATGTGCTTTTTAGATTTCAAATTTTAAATGTATTATAAGGAGTATTAAAATGAGTAAAGTCATAGGAATAGATTTAGGAACAACAAACTCAGTTGTTGCTGTAATGGAGGGCGGAGAGCCCAAAGTATTAGTAAACGAAGAGGGTGCAAGAACAACACCGTCAATAGTTGCGTTTACAAAAGATAAAGAAAAGTTAGTGGGACAAGTTGCAAAAAGACAGGCTGTAACAAATCCTGAGAAAACAATATACTCGTCTAAAAGATTTATTGGCCGAAGGTTTGAAGAGGTCAAAGACGAGATCCCTTTTGTTCCTTATAAAATAGTTAAAAAAGGTGATGACTGTGGTTTTGATGTTGATGGTGAAGTTGTTTCACCAGAAGAGATTGCGGCCTCAGTTTTATCAAAGCTAAAAAAAGTTGCTGAAGACTATTTGGGTCAAGAGGTTACAGAAGCTGTTGTTACAGTTCCTGCTTATTTTAATGACTCTCAAAGACAGGCTACAAAAGATGCTGGTCGTATTGCAGGTTTGGAAATCAAAAGAATTATAAACGAGCCAACAGCTGCAGCTCTTGCATACGGTCTTGATAAAAAGAAAGACCAAAAAATTGTAATTTATGATTTAGGTGGTGGTACGTTTGACGTTTCTATTCTTGAAGTAGGTGATGATGTTGTTGAAGTTAAATCAACTAATGGTGACACACTTTTAGGTGGAGACAACTTTGACTCAGTGATCTTAGAGTGGCTTATTGATGAGTTCAAAAAAGATCAAGGTGTTGATTTAAAAAATGATAAGATGGCTTTGCAACGTTTAAAAGAAGCTGCTGAAAAAGCAAAAGTTGAGTTAAGCTCAGCTTCTGAAACTGACATTAATCTTCCGTTTATAACAGCTGATCAAACAGGTCCTAAGCATTTAAATTTAAAACTAAGCCGTTCTAAGTTTGAACAGTTGGCTGATGAACTTATTCAAAGAACACTAATACCTTGTAAAACAGCACTTAAAGACTCAGGTCTTGATGTGAGTGAAATTGATGAAGTTGTTTTAGTTGGGGGTTCAACTAGAATTCCTGCCATTCAAGAGTTAGTTAAATCATTTTTTGGAAAAGAGCCTAACCGCTCTGTAAACCCCGATGAAGTTGTAGCCCTTGGTGCAGCCGTTCAGGGTGGTGTTTTAACAGGTGAAGTTAAAGATGTTTTATTACTTGATGTAACACCTTTGTCTTTAGGTTTAGAAACTTTAGGTGGAGTGTTTACAAAACTAATTGAGAAGAACACAACAATCCCTACAAAAAAATCTCAAGTTTTTTCAACTGCTGCTGACAATCAAACTTCCGTTGATGTACATGTGCTTCAAGGGGAGCGTGAGATGGCGACTGATAATAAATCTTTAGGTCGTTTTGAGTTAGTAGGTGTACCTGCAGCTCCTCGTGGGGTTCCTCAGATTGAAGTGTCTTTTGATATTGATGCCAACGGAATTATTAATGTTTCTGCTAAAGATAAAGGAACTGGAAAAGAGCAGGCTATTAAAATCACATCTAAATCTGGTCTTAGTGAAGACGAGATTGAAAAGATGGTTAAAGATGCTGAGGTTCATGCTGAAGAGGATCAAAAAAGAAAAGAAAAGATTAATTCTAAAAACCAATTAGACAATATGGTTTACCAGTTAGAGAAGTTGATTGCTGAGAACAAAGATAAGCTTCCGGCCGATGAAGTTACAAAAACTGAAGAGGCTATCAAAGTTGCAAAAGAAGTTTTAGAAAAAGAAGAGTCTGGTACTGAAGAGTATAAGTCAGAACTTGAAAAGTTAACAGCTGTTAGTCATGAACTCAGTTCAAAGCTTTATGAAAATCAAAGTGCTCAAGCAACTGCTAACCCTTCAGAGGATGTAGTTGAACACAACGAAGGTAGTGCTGATGTAGGAAGTGATTCAAATCAAGACGCAAAAGATGTAAACTGATACAACACTTTTGCAACACTTTTTTTCTCAAAGCCTGGAGACTCTCCAGGCTTTTTTTGTTTGAACTTAAGCTGTTAAAGGCGCTTAAGAGGAGCTTAAGGATTATTTACAAATCTAGTTTTTAATTTTTAACATTTAATTTATTCTCATTTTGAGATGTATCTATATAGTTAAGAAAAATAGCTAAAATGTTTAATTTGTACGTGTTTGATGACGATAATATAGTGTTATGAAAATTACAAAAATACTATTTTTAGTCCTTTTATCCACAATTTTTGGATGTAGCGGTGGTACACCGTCAATCAGCATTCAACCAACAGTTGAAGATTTTTCTGAAAATTCTTCTGTGAATATCAAGCTTGATATTTTATGGGTGGCCGACCCATCAAGAAGTATGTTTGAAGAAACTGAAAATGTAAAAGCAAACATTGGTAATTTCATGCAAGGCATTTTTAATGCAGAGTTTGATTACAGAGTGGGTGTTATTTCAACGGCGGCCTGGAGTGATCTGTCTTATCAAGAAGATGCAAATGGACGAGAGTTTTTGGTAGATGTTAACAACAAACCTGTATTTAACAGACTTCATAACGGTGAGTGTAATAACTTTTCAGCTTCTGTTTCAAACGCCAACAGATTTTTAAGTCCTGAGAATGCCAACAATTTAGAAACTTTTTCTGATAGTTTTGATGTTTACTTTGATATATATGGTTCTGGTCTTGGCACTAGCTCTTGTGGTTTAGTAGGTCCTCCTTTTGGTGATTTCTCATCAGTTGGAAATAACATTTTTGCAGATCCAAACTACAACACTGCTGAGCGTTCTATTTTAGGTGAGTACTCAAATGATGAAAGACCTCTTCAAAGCTTAGACGCGTTTTTAAAAGGTTCAGAAGGCAAAGACTTTATAAGAGAGGATGCCTTTTTAGCCGTTGTTATTATTACTGATGAGCCTGATGGATCTAGAGATGATTTAAATCCTAATCCCACTTTTGATTCAAATCAGGAAGGGCTTCATGAGGCTGAACGTTATGTTGATATGCTAACGGATCTTAAAGGAAGTAAAGAGCGTTATGCTGTTTACTCTATAGTAAACCCTGATGGATCAAACTCTGTTGATGAAAATATAGCTAACCTTACAGGCGGACAAGTTGTTGATATAAATGGAACAAGTGCTGATTATGCTCAAGGTCTTGATTCTATTCAGCGTTCTATAATTGAATCTTCATCTTTATTTGTATTAAACGGTGAGCCTATAGTTGAATCTATTAGAATCACTCTTGTTAAAGAAGCTACCGGTGAGGTGATTGAAGTTCAGCCAAACAATGGAAGTGGTGAAGGTGGTTATATTTATGTACCTTCTGTTAACGGTGTTAAATTTATCCCTCCAACGGTTGTAGAAAATGGTGATAGTCTTTTTGTTGTATTTGATAGACCAAGTTTAGCTGGTGGAACTGATGGCCTTCAGCCTTCTATTCAACTCTCTAACAACACAATTTCTGAAAATGCAGATATTGGTGAGACTGTTGGACAGTTCTCAATTGCTAACGCTTCTGAGGTTACAGAGGTGAGTTTTATTCTTGATTCAGACACCTCTAATGGTGGTTTTTCTATATCTCCTGAAGGTCTACTAACGGTTGCAGATCCAGATAAACTTGATAAAGAAGCTCTTCCACTTCACACTGTCGAAGTTAGAGTTACAGGAAGTGGAAACTTTGAATTAGAAAGAAGTGTTCTTCTTGTTTTAGAAGATGCAGTAGATTCTGTACCTGTAGCTGTTAATGATCAGTTTATAGTATCAGAAGCTTCAGCTAATGCTTCAGGCCTTATAACTGTATCAGGCAGTATCTTTTCTAATGATCAAGGTATTGATTCTTCTGAAGGTCACTCTTTTGATCTAACTGTTACACCTTCACGAGGAAATGATGGTGCTATTGATTCTAATGGCACATTTACATTTACTATTAATAGATCTGAATTAACTTTAGCTAGTGGACAAAAAGAAGATTTATTTTTTCAGTACACTCTTACAGACACATCTGGAAATTTAAGTTCTGCTGCTGAAATAAAAGTAACTATTGAAGGTTTAAATGAACCACCTGTTAATGACTTAGTTATTGATGATGTTAATATTCAAGTGAACAATAACGGTATAGCTTCAACTGTAAACTTAATTCCAGTTTCATCTGACAGTTCTGGTATAAGTACAGGAACATACACAAGCTCTGTTGATGGAAATGCTACAACTGGTTTTTCTAGTAATGCAAATACTGTTGGTGCTCATATTGTTACTTATGAAATGCAAGATGTTGCTGCTGCAGGGTCTGAGCTTTATCAAGTATCTTCAGTTAATCTAACAGGTGCTCACTCAATGGGGAACACTGTAATCCAAGTTCTTTCTGAAGATGATCAAGTTCTAAGTCGTGAAGTTTTAAGTATTGGTTCAGGTGTTGCGACAGGGGACGTTGATTTTTCTACTAAAGCTATTGGTAAAAAGATCAAAGTTATTCGTCCTAGTGGTGCTGACAACTCTGATGGGGATACAAACATTCAACTGAATGAAATTTCTGTTATGGGTGTTTTAGCTGATATAGTAACCATAAATCTAGATGATCACTTTACTGATCCAGACAATTCAAGTGCTGGTGCTTTAACGTATTTTGCAACAGATTCTATTGGTGAAGGTCCAGCTCCTGGTTGGGCAAGAATTGATGGAACGAACTTAATCATGGTTCCTCCTGCAGGGACAGATACCGTTATTGGTATAGTTGCTGAAGATGCTTCAGGGGCTACAGTCTTTATAACTTTTAATGTAAAAAGAACTGGTGGAAACACTATTAACTCTGCACCAATTGCTTTACTTAGTATTGATGACACTCAACGTGGTGGACTTTCTTTAGCACGTTATGGTGGTGGACCACAAAAACAATCAGGACCTGGTGGTTGTACAGCAAACACTGATCCTAGTGGTGATAATTCTGCTCAGTACATCACTTGGGATGAAGGTGATGATTTTATAGATCAGCTTTTAGATGATGAAGGAAACTTTATTTATCCTGACCAGTTTGATGCAATACTTTTTGCTGAACAGCCTGATGATGGTCACGGAACTGTTGAAAATGGTTGGAATCAAGTTCCTACTACAAATATAGATAAGTACTCTGATGCCGGAAGGATCTTACCACTCAACAATACGGAACGCTGTTATGGAGAAAGCTATACAGGTTTCTTTGTTCCTGACAGAACAGGTCTTTATAGGTTTAGAACAAACACACTTGATGATATTGTAAGGCTTTTAGTGTCTACTGGTGAGTACGGATCAGAGCTTGTGAATGTAATCACTGGTACAATTGATACAACTAAGATGAGAGATGTAACTCAAGAAACCATCAACAGTGGGTCAAACTTTTTAGGTTTAAATCCACAAGTTGACAGTTCAACAAATGAATTTTTTCCGCAGCAGTCGGGCGTAGGTGCTTATGGATCAGGTCATGATACTCAGATCTTTTTTGCTGGTGGAATTCAAGGCTATCAACCTGGTTACATCTATTTAAAAGAAGGAAATGTTTACAGTTTCCAAATTAGATTTATGGAAGGTGGTGGATCTCAACGCTTTGATTTTGAATTTGACTATAGAGAAGATGGCAGTGGATCTGGCAGTTGGGAAGACAACTGGCGCTCTATTGATGGGATTGTTTCGGTTCCTTCATCTGGTCCAGAATCTCATGAAGCACTTTATGTTAGTAGTGTACCATTTGTAGCTTTTAACTCAAACGAGCTTTTTTATGATTCAGAATTTGATGTTTTAGAATATGCTGCAGAGATTGTAAAAGCTGATGGCAGTGCATTTATGGGCCCCGGTGGGACGTCAGACGTCAGTGAACTGGGTTTAAGTTTTAACACAAGCACAGGTTTACTTTCTGGTGCACTAAACAGCTTTTTTGATAACAGTGCAATGAAGCCTAGAATTAAATTTAGTGCAACTGAGCGTTTTACGCCAGATCAACAATCTGTTGAATCTCTAGTGATTAAGTTTAAAACCAACTGATTACTTTAGCGTATTTAAATAGATTTCTTTAGATTAGAAATCTTACAAAAAATCAGTATCCAAATGCCTCTTATTATCTAAAATGAGAGGCTTTTTTTATGTTAAATACTCTAGAAAAATCAGTACATTTTACGTCTTTAGGATGTTCAAAAAATTTAGTAGACGCGCAAGTTATGTTAGGCGTTTTAAACGACTATGGATACAGTGTTAGTCAAGACTCTGCAGAAGCTGAAGTCATGGTGGTCAACACCTGTGCTTTTATCGATGAAGCAAAAAAAGAGTCTATCAAAACAATCTTAGACTTAGGGTCACAAAAAAAACCTGGTCAAACATTAGTAGTATCAGGCTGTCTTGCACAACGTTATTCAGATGATTTAGAAGAAGAGATGCCAGAGGTAGACCTTTTTATTGGAACGGGAGAGTACCAAAATATTCATCAGTATCTTGAATTAAAAAAAGAGGCTGAAAAAGATTCTGGTAAAAATGGAAAGCTTTTAAAAAAATCTTTTGTTGAAGTTCCTAAGTACATTCACACAGAGTTTGATCCAAGGCTTAATACCTCTCCTGGTTATATGGCCTGGTTAAAGGTTTCAGAAGGTTGCAACAGAAAGTGCACCTTTTGCATTATACCAAAACTAAGGGGCTCATTAAGAAGCAGGTCTGTTGAGTCTTTGGTGGTTGAGGCAAAAAAGCTTGTGGCAGAAGGTGTAAAAGAGCTCAATATAATTTCTCAAGATCTTTCTAGCTATGGTGTTGATTTAGAAGATAAAAATAATTTTTTAGAACTTTTAAAAGGTTTAGAAAGTGTTGAGGGTTTAAAATGGGTACGTCTTTTTTACTACTATCCAGATGAACTTACAGATGAAATTATTGATTATATGTCAAAATCTAAAAAGGTTTGTGCCTACCTTGATATGCCCGTACAGCATTTTTCTGATTCAGTTTTAAAAAGGATGAATAGAAAAATAAAAGGTGAAATCATTCATGAAAGAGTAAAGCGCCTTAAAGAAAAGATTCCTAAGATAGTTATTAGAACATCTGTAATAGTAGGTTTTCCGGGTGAGAGTGAGGATGACTTTCAAATTTTATTAAAAGGCATAAAAGATGCTAAATTTGATCACTTAGGAGTTTTTAAGTACTCCGATGAAGAAGGCACCCCTGCTTTTAGACTTAATGAAAAAATAAGTGAAGATGTAATAGAAGAACGTTTTAAAACTGTGTACGAAGCTCAGAAAAAAATTGCAGATCA
>JALZUR010000008.1 GCA_023301025.1 Bdellovibrionales bacterium
GTTGAAAAATTAAGCGAGGAATCTTTCTTTGGCTGTAATGTTGAAAATGCAAGTTTTGGTGCTACGATCTGTGCTGAACGAAGTGCTATTTGCTCTATGATTTCAAAACTTGGTACTCAAGCAAAAATTAAAGAGGTTCATATTGTTTCAGATATGACTGAGCCTGTAAGTCCTTGTGGTGTGTGCAGGCAGTCTCTTGCAGAGTTTAGCACTGAAGAGACTAGTATTTATGTTTATGCAAAAAACATGAAGAGTTATAAAAGATTTAGCATGAGTGATCTGTTGCCTCATGCTTTTGTAAGTTTTTAAAGTTTAAGGACAAACAGGCGCGTTGGGATCATCTAAAATCTTGTATATACGAACCCAGTCCACCTGAATTGTATCAGAGGTGTATTCCCTGTAGTTTCTACCACCAGGAAACTCGTCAGAAAGTATGTTAACTAAACCTAGCTGATCTGTATCATCATTAACGTATGACCAAAGGCTTCTAGCTGATTCTGAAAATGTTTGACTGACATTATTTCCGATCACTAGCTTTTGATCACAAGATTGGCTTACAAAGTTTGTATTTGTAGTTGAAAAATAAGAGATAAAATTAGAACTAGTGTCCTCTTTTTGAAGGTAGTAGTTAAGGCTGTCTGATCTCCAGTCTACTGTTAAAACATACCAACCCTCATAGATGTTAAAATTTTGAGGCCACGCTGAAGGAATAAGTGTTAAGGCCTTAAAGCCGTCAACATCGTTATACCAATTTTGGAAATAAGGGTTCCAAGTGGCCTGCCATGTTAAAAAGTCTGGAAAGTTTTGATAGTTAGCTCCCGCAGGATCAACACTCGTGTCTACAAAGTATGAGAATAGAGAGTCATTACCTCTTAGTGCCGTGTTGAACCAATTTCTTTGTGTTCCAAAAAAAGCTACATCACTTCTCGTACGTCCTTGGCCAAACTCCATGGCACTCATATCAAATCCTGTTGCAGGATTCGTATCTGTATAAGCTTGAGGAGTAATCAATCTAAAAAAGAAGATGTTTCCTGTTCGAAGTGCTTGTTCTAAAGAAAATCTAATTTGAAATCGTGTGCCTGGGCCAAAAGTTTCATTAGTTGAAAGACTTCCTGTGTAGATACGACAGTTTCCAATTGCATCCCAGTACTCTTGAGGCTGCAATGGACTTCCGGCACTTATTTTCCCACCACTAACTCCATCTGGGAAGAAGAATCTACCATCACCGTCAGGGTCAACCTTTTTAACAAGCGATCCTGCGTTCCCCCAGTTTCTTAAGCCCATAATTGCGCTGTTGCATTCTTCTGGCGTCAGACCATCAGCAATATTTGGTGTGGAGTAAATATTTAAGATTTCGTTGTTAACAATTTCAATAGAACGACCTGGTCTACTGTAATGAGCTTCTTCAAATATAGGATCTCTATCTGGTAAGTTTCCAGCTCTAGGGGTAGTAATTGACGTCCATTCAGGAGGTGATGAAAACTCGGTAAAGTTTGCATCAATATCAACCACAGCATTAAAGTCAAAACTATGAAGTAGCTCTACTTGTGTTGTTGGTGTTGGAGGTTGTGGGTCAGGAATGGGGTTAGGGTTAAGAGTTGAATCTGGGGGATTTGTTTCCGTTCCACCAGGTCCTTCAATATTTTGACTGTTTATACTTTGGTCACAATTTTGAAAGGATAGTATTGAAAACGTTGCTAGTAGCAAAAAGGCTATTGTGCCTGTTAGTCTTTTATTCAAAACATCCCCTTTATTTAGATCTTTTACTTTATAATTCTGTGCAATTTGTAAAAATTGAGCAAGTGCTTTTTTAAAGCTCGTAAAGTTCTACTTTGCAAATGTTAAAAAGATCTAAGAAGTGACAATTTTTGTATGTTCTAATTGTAAGCCCTACAGAGTAAAATGTGTCAGATCCATCAAAGACCTAATAGAGCATGGCACCTGCATTGCTTTATTAGATGTAGGAGTATTTAATGGAACGTAAAATCTTAATATTAGTGTTAACAATCGTATTATTCCCCTTAGCTGCACAATCTGAGCATGAGGGCTATAGCAACCAAATGTGGTCTTATGGCGGAGACGAGTTCTCAGTAGGATCGAAAGACCTTTCGCAGAAAAGAAGCAGGTCAGACCTTGATGATTCAACAGGCTTACTTTCAATTGGGTCATATGTTCGTATATATAAAAATGTAAACTTTAGAGTTAAACCTGCAAAGCGTAAAATTAAAGGTTTAAAAAGAGGTCGTGTTTATCAGGTTCTAGGAGTAGAGGTTACTCGTAGTGGTAAAAGGTACTATAAAGTAAAAGATGATTTAGATGTTGGTTATTTTTATGCAGGAACTGCAAAAAATTATAAATCTTGGGCAAGAAAGACCAAAGCAAAAGATAAAGCAGAAAAGTTTGTTGCTGATTTGGGCGATAGATTAACTGTTAAAAGAAGTTCAGGAATCAAAGTTTATAAGGACTCTAAGTTTGAGAGTGTTCGTTTTAAACTTCCTAGAAACAAAAAATTAATTGTTAAAGATGTTATCGAAAGCCAAAGAGGTGATTTAGTTTATTATGTTCAGTATAAAAACAAGAAAGGTTACATAAAAGCTGGTGACTCTAGAAGCTTTGCTTACATGAACACTTGGAATGAGCTAAACTAAGACTCAAAATTTTGCTTAACACTTAAATTTATTTAGTACATCTAAGATACTATTAAAAAAAAGCTTATAGAAACACCTATAAGCTTTTTTTATATCAGTCTAAAAAAATTCAAAATTCTTTAATAATGACTTAAATTGTAGGCATGGCTTAACAAAAATTACAAAATATGACACAAATATAAGACCACTGGGGTGGAAGCAACTAAAGCTGGGGGGTTTAAAGTTGTCTAAGGGGATTAGCAGAAATCTACATTTTTTTAGAATAGTCTTAAGTTTTGGGCTCTTCTTGTTTGGCGTAAAAGCCCTTTCTCAAAGTGCTGATCCTTATGATCCAAGTTCACCTAATTATGTGGGCAACAAGGCTAAAATTAAAAGACCTAAGTGGTCAGCTTCTGTAAGTTCTACTCTTTTTGGAACTCAAGATCCGGCAAGTGAACTTGGTTTATTTTATGATGGAGTCATTGGCTACTTTTTCAATAAAAACCTTCGTGGTGATGTAACTTTATCGTACTCACACACCTCTGATTTTAATGCGAGTCAGCCAAGCCGTTGGCAGTTTGAAGACATTTCACTAAGGCTGCTAAAGCCTTCTATTTGGAAGAGTCAGAACAACAAGTGGAGTTCTACTTTTATAAGTCGTTTAGATTTACCAACATCACAAACGTCCCAAAATTCAGGTCAGTTTGGGCGCTTAAATTTTAGTTTTCAAACTGTTACAAGGTGGAAAAAATTTACCTTTGCCTTTGTTCCAAGGCTTGGACTTTCATGGCACGAGTATGAAACACAGGACAGAGATGGAGTTTTAAAAAACTCTCCACTTTCAGGTGCTTTATCAGTTTCTGCAAGATATTCGCTAACTAAAAAAATAGGTTTAGTTGCAGCTACAGGGCTTACCACGCTTATTGATTATGATTTCAATAATCAGAATGTTCAGGTGGTTTCAGCTTCTATACAGTATTTAATTAATAAAAAAGTTTTTGTGTCGGGGGGCTTTAGGTGGAGAGATCGTGTGATCACGAACAACTCACTTTTTGATGATGATGCAAGTTTAATGTCGCTATCCATTGGCTACACTCTATGAGGGGGAAAAATAAAATGAAAGAATTAATAAAAAGTTCATCAACACACTTGAGACTTCTTTTTGGTTTTTTGTCAGTAGCTCTGCTTCTTTTAACATCTTGTGTGCGCTCACATCCAGATAGGGTACCATCAGTAAATGAGATTTTTGCAATACCTGGTTTAAACGCATCTCCTGAAGGTGTTAAAACTGATAAAGGTGAAACAACTCAAATTTTAGATAAAGCCACCTACTTTGTACAAGATGATGAACTTGGCTGTAGTGATTCTAATCAAGAAGTGGGAACACTTTCGAGTGATGGCAGACCTGTCGTTACGTTATCAAATGGTAAGAAAGCTGCCTGCATTAGACCTTCAAGTGTTGCAAAGCTTAATATAAGACCAAAAGTAACTTTATACAAAGCTTTAAACTCTGAGCCTTATAAGCTTTATACAAAAGAGGTGTTAAGGTCTTCTGGTAGAACAAAATCACCAAATGGTGTGAATACAGAAGGTGATATTGGGATAAAAGTTTTAGATGTTGTAGACTACACAACTACGTCCCCCTTATTAAAGCAAATTGCAGACCGTGTGGATCTAAGGGCTGAGCCTTTTAGTGTGTATGACGTTTACCATAAGATCACTCCAACACATATTTTAATTATGAAGGTAGGCTTTAGATCTGAAATTTCTCACTTAGATATTCCAATTGCAGATAACTTAGGTGATGGAAGGTACGCTGTTCCGATTGCATCAGCCCCTTTAACACTTCATAATTTTAGAAACGTTAAAAATGCTGATGGTGAAACAACCAATGTTTATGAGTTTCATGAAGTACAAGATTTTAAAATTGCAACACACATAAAATTTAGTGTTTCTAACTTTTCCGAAGTCGATCTTCCAGAAGCTTTAGCTACTGACCTGTACCCTGCTGACTATTTTGTTAAAGGTCGGTGGTATGTATCAGAATCTGTTGTTGAAACTAGACCGGGTCGTGAAGGTTTTATTGGAACTACAACAGGTTCCTTTGATATGGATCTAAGATCAGCCTCTAAAGTTCAGTTTACTCGTTCAAGTTCAACATTAGTTGCATGTAACATTGGTGTTGATGAGCGTTTTGAAGATGATCCTGATTGTTTAGAGTCAGCAACTGTTGTTACTCTTCCAGCTCAGGGGCATGCCTACACTATGAACTCTGTTACAAATTCAGTGATTCAAGAACGCGTTTTACCTAAAGAAGCACCTTTTTTAAAACTAGATTTTGAAAACAACGCAAGTACTAGAAAAAATATAGACACGCTTCTTAGTGTTTTTGGACTTCTTGGAACTAGGCAAGACCAGCTTCAGGAGTTAAATTTTTCTAAAGATAGATTTTCTTTTGTAGTAGAAAGAGGTGAGACTGGTTTAATGGTTCGCTACTCTTTTTTAAGAGCTGACAATCGTCCAGAGTATACAGCAAGACGACACTTTAAAGATGATAGACAAAATAGGTTTGGATATTTTGTTGAAACCAAAGCACGTATTAGAGGTTCTGAGGAGATCAATCAAGAAGAAGATCTTGAAAAAGACTACCTTGCACAAAGACACAATCCAGATGAAGACATTTACTTTTACTTTTCAAACCTAACACCTGATTATGCCAATGAAGTTGATCCCTATGATGTAGGAATTGATTACCGTGATATTGGTAGAAAGGCTGTTAAGTATTGGAATGCAGCTTTTAAAAGAGCGGGGGCTCCAAATAAATTAGTTTTAGTTGAAGATCAAAATGGTGGTAGAGCAAAAGATGCTCCTTTTGGAGACATAGCATTTAACACAATTAACTTAATCGATTCTGAAAGAGGCTCAAACCTTTTAGGAGTAGGACCATCACTGGTTGATCCCTACACAGGTGAGATTATTAACACAAATGCCAACGTATACATTGCTCCTTTTAGAGAGATTGTTGCAAGAAGTGTGCGTTCTTTTATAAGATCTAAACTTGGTTACTACGAAGGACCATCAGTTAATCTAACAGAAGAGAACAAAAAAAACTCTTCACTTTTAGGGGATTTTTCTGCAAGTTCAAACGGTGCAATGGATGTGTTTTCTCAGATCTTTCCAGCAAATCTTTTAAACATGGTGGCAAATTTTTATCACAAAGGACTTAAAAACTTTAATCCAAATTTTAATGATAACAGTGACTCTTTAGGGTTTTCAAACAACGGTACAGAGGTTGCAAATTTATTTAGACTAAAAGGTTTTAATCAAGAAAATGCAAAGCTTAAGTTTTTACAAAAAATGAGCAAGCGTGTTCCTGAACTTAACTTTTTAGCTGAACAAGGAAAAATTGTTTTAAATCCCACAAGTCGTTCTGAAATGCTAGAGCTAGAAGATGCTTTTGAGCGTCATCGTCCTTCGTTTTATAGAAGCTATATGATGTCGGAGCAGGCTTCTGGGTTTAATGAATTTGATTCTTTAACTAGAGAGATTCAAACAAAGTGTGGAGAGGTGAATGCTCTAATTGCTAAAATTAAAGCCAACACACCTGAAGGGAAAATTCCAAAAATCACAACAGCAGAAGAGCTTCCAGCTTTGAAGGATTGTATGTTTCATATAATCCCAGACAAATTTATGGCGACTCTAGTTCATGAGATGGGTCATAACTTAGGTTTAAGACACAACTTTTTTGGAAGTACAGATGGAAGCACAAAAACTACAGAGGATCCAGGCAACTTCTTTACAAAAGAAGAAGTTAAAGAGATTTACGACATTGATATGGTTCAAGAAGACCTTCCTAGAAGTTCTACAGTTATGGAGTATATTGCAACCGAGCAGGATCGTTTGTTCTTTCCAGGGCATTACGATATTGCTGCCATAAGATATGGATACTCTAATCAAGTAGAGTTAAAGTCTACTGCTGATAGACCAAATTCACCTCAAGGTACATATGTTGATTTAAAACTTACAAACGACACGGGTGGTGGAATACTAAATGAAGTAGATCAAAGCGAATTGGTGAGCTTTAAATTTTGTACAGATATACAAGCCTCTTTAGCGATTGATCCTATGTGTGATAGACATGACTTTGGTGCAACTCCAAAAGTTTCTGTAGATAATGTTATAAATCGCTACTGGGAAAGTTTTATTCAATATAACTTTAAGTACGACAGAATAAGCCCTTCAACACTCGGTCCGTTTTCTAGAAGTGGAAGACTTGCAAAACTAAAACGTATTTATGATGAATGGAGAGTTGAGCTTAAAAATCACTTAGGAAAAACTGATACAACAAGTAACACTTATCTTCAGCGCTACACTCTTGCGGACTACAATGAGATTATAGCAGAGCTTAAGGCTGATGAAAACTTTACTGGTGCTCCTTACTTAGAAGTTAGAGATCAAATTTTTGATTTCTTTATGGAGATTGCATTTTTTCCAAACCATTATTGCTACGTAAATACACCTGTTGGTCCAAAAGCTATGGAGTTTTCAAGATTAAAAGAAGAGTCTAGAAATCTTTTACCTCCACAAGGTGCAAGAGCTGAAAATTGTGAAAATGGTTATATTCAACAGGTGATTGCTTCAAAAGGTTATGAGTACATTTTCGAATCAGGACTTTCGGTTGATAACCTTTGGTATGAAATAAACCCAGTAGACACCTTTGAAGAAGATGTGAATTTTGTAGGTAATCGTTCAAATCTCGATTTAGTAGGAACTTTCATGGATCGCTTTATGGCAACCTCTATGTTTGGTTCAAGACAGTCAGGTTTTGTAGGTCTTTTTCAAAAGATGTTTCCGAGCATGCTAGACGAACCAGATCTTTATAAAAGATTTGAAGATGCTCTTTTATCTAGAATACTTGAAGGGGTTGATGTTACTAAAGCTGTCGAAACTCCAGGGCTTATGGATGTGCCTGATGGTCAAAGGATTATACTTCAAAACTTTGAGGCAGAGTCTTCTTTATTGAAATCCATGTGGATTTCTTTAGAGGAAAGCTCTAACAATCCTTTTGTTGAGACTTCGGACAAAGCTTCCAGAATGACTAGGTTTATAACTGATGATTTAAGTCAAATTCAATCAGTTCAAGCTCAAGGAGGGATTGCAATTCCACTTACTTCAGGGCGAACACTCTTAGTGCTTCCTCAGTGGGAGGTTTCTTTTGCACTTGCTAGTAGTTTTATAAACCTTAGTCAGCAGATAAGAGCTTCAGAGCTTGTAATTCCTGAAGCTGGACAGTTGGCAACTTCATTTGACTCATTAGCAGACCTAGCAGCAGGTTTAATGACACCATTAGAAAGTATCGAAGCTACAGAAGAAGTGGAAAATGAAGATGGAGTTGTGGGTGGTGAACTTTCATCTACTGATGAAGACTCTGTAAGTGAAGAAAATGAAATCACTGGAGATATTCAAGCAAATGAAGCGGATGAAAGTGCTAAAAATTCTCAAGTGAGTTTTGATGCTGAAGTAGATCAGTATCTAAATTTTGCAAGATTCATGATGACAGTTCCAGCCCAAGTGAATGACTTTCAGTTTACTTTGTTTAGAGCTTTGTACATTGATGAGTTGATGCTCTATCTTTTTCAGTTGTCTGATATTGATCAAAGAATCATAAATGTGCAAAACCAAAATCTTGTACCACATCCAGATGATCTAGAAGCTCGTGATCGTGTTCTAAAAACTTGGAAAGAAAATGGAATTAAACAAACAGCTTTAGAGCTTGAAGGTCAGTTGAATCAATTGCGAGCGCAAATTTTAGAGAGCTCTCCTGACGGTCCAACACCAGAAGCTGAGCAGTTTGTATCTCAGCAGATTCAAAGTGTTTTAGGTGCATCTGCACCTGCCCAGTGGATTAGCGCAGTTTCTAGTTTATTCTTACAAGCCGATGCTACAATTGGTGTAGTTATTCCAACAGCTGAGTCTATTTTAGCAAAAAAAGAACAAGCTTTAGAAGTTTCTGGTTTAATTGTTACTCAAGCTGAAGAGCAGAAGAGTCAACTTTCACAACTTTTTGAAGTACATGGTGATGAGATATTTGCCCAAAGAGATTTGATCAGATCAATTTTAACCTATGACTTTACTGAAATAGATGAAGATTTTACTTTAGGTTTAGTTGAACTTTTAGGAGACACTTTAGAGTTTTCTAATCATCCGAGCTATGATTACTTAAAAACAGAGCTTAGTGACTCTAAGGTTTTACAGTCTCAGTATAAACTTCCTGTGAAGTTTAACTAAGTAACTTAGTCGTATTAGATATAAAAAAACCCACGTAAATGTGGGTTTTTTTATTTTAAAAGTATAACTCTAATAAATACGTTATCTCTTAAAGGGTTTTTAGCGTCGAAACTTATGAAAACCTTTTAGTTTTTCAATGACCTTTTCAGGTTTTGTTTTGTTCTTCCATACTCCTGCTAGGCCTTTGTTGGCCTCAGACCAAGTTGGGTAAGGGTGAATGGTTCCCATAATACTGTTTAGACCCATGTTATGGTTCATAGCAAAAGTTATCTCAGTTAGCATTTCTCCTGCAACAGGAGATACAATCGTGGCTCCAAGGATTTGATCTGTTTTTCCTTTTGTGATTACTTTTACAAAGCCTTCAGTTTCAGATTCACAAATGGCTCTGTCACACTCTTTTAGTTCATAGTAGGTTGTCATATAATCAACACCTTCTGTTTCAAGTTGATGAGCTTCTTTTCCTACACTCGCAACCTCTGGATCAGTAAAAGTTACTCGCGGTATAGTCTTGTAATTGACCTTTTTTTTGTAGAAAGGAGAGAAAAGTGAATTTACAGCCACATACCAAGATTGATGAGAGGCGGTGTGTGTAAATTGAAATGGACCTGCAACATCTCCGCAAGCAAAAATGTTTTTATATTTTGTAGTTCTTAAATACGGATCAACTTTAAGTGTTCCATTTTTATTGTATTCAAGTTTTAAGTCCTCTAAGCCAAAACCTTTAGTATTGGCTCGTCTTCCAAGTGCAATTAAGAGATGACTAAATTTTAGAGTATTACCATTTGTAAACATGGCTTCAGTACTAGATGTGAACTCTTTTACTTCTGTTTCTAAAAGAACGTTAACACCTTCTTTTTTTAAGTTTTTTAAAATAATTTTACCAGCTTTTGCATCTTCATTTCCTAAAAGAGAACTCTGTCTTTCAACTAGCGTGACATTAACTCCTAATCTGTTGAAAGCTTGGGCCAGTTCGCATCCGATCGGACCGCCACCCATAACTAAAAGAGAACTTGGCTTTTCTTTTAGCTCCCATAGATTGTCCGAACAAAGATACTTTACTTTTTCTAAACCTTTAAAGTTTGGTATAAAAGGACTTGCCCCTGTTGCTATGGTTATATTCTTTGTCGTGTAAGTTTTTTCACCAATTTTCACCTCATTAGGACTGACGATATGAGCTTTATCTGTAAAGCAGTCCACACCTAAACCTGTGTAGCGCTCAACTGAATCATGAGGTTCAATAGATTTTATAATGCCATGGACTCTATCTAAAACTTTTAAAAAATCTACTTCAGATTCACCATTGATACTTACACCATAGTCTTTAGCTTTTTTGGTGGCATGAGCCATTTTAGCTGATTTGATTAAAGCCTTTGAAGGGACACAACCTGTGTTTAAACAATCTCCTCCCATTCTGTGTTTTTCAACTAAGGCAACTTTTGCACCAACTATTGCTGCAATGTATGAAGTTACTAATCCAGCGGATCCACCACCAATTACGATTTGATTAAAGTCTTTTTTTGCCATTTTTTACCACTACCCTTATTTTTTAGTTTACGTGCTGTTTTTTAAGTGTTTTTGCTATTTAGTTTTTGTAGCAATTTTTTTGAAAGCACTGGGAGTATTCCAATAAATACAAACGCGCCTATTAAACCAGGTGATAAAAGCCCTTTTAAAGAATCAATTTGTGAAAGCTGTGTGCCTGCATTTACGTAAGCAATTGTTCCAGGAAGCATTCCTAAGGCGCTGACCCACATATAAGTAGTCGTTTTTATATTTGTTAACCCCATTAATAAGTTCACCATGAAAAATGGGAACACAGGTACAAGCCTTAAACCGAAAAGAAAAAAACCACCTTCTTTTTCAACACCAGAGTTTATTTTGCTAACCGTGCTTGCAAACTTTGTTTCAACACTTTCTTTTAATAAAAAACGAGCACTCCAAAAAGAAATGGTAGCCCCTAAAGTGCTTGAAACTGAAACAACTAAAGTTCCAATAACTACACCAAATAACCCACCACCAAGAAGTGTTAGAAGCGCAGCCCCTGGAAAAGAAAGTGCTGTTGCTGTGATGTAAATTAATGAAAAGCCTATTAAATAAAGAGCATAGTTATCATTAAGATCTTGTAAGATTTTAACCTGCCAAGCTTTTATACTCTCTAGAGTTAGGTACTGACCTAAATCAAAGTAAAAATAAGCTGCAAAGAGCAGACAGATAGCGAGAATAAGTAAAATTTTTGATTTTTTCATAGACCTATTTCATTTATTTATATGATTTTTAGATTTTTGTTCTTTTTACAATTCTAGAAAATCTTTATTCTTTTTACAATTGAAAAAACCCTTAATCTTTCCAACTTTTAGGACAAAACTGCACTAGTTTTTATAACTACTTGTTTACGAGGGTTTTGAATGCTAACCAATATTACTGATAACAATTATCGTTTTAAGGTATATTATGAGCTCAAATTCTCTTCCAGACGTAACTTCAACCGAAAGTGTCCAATTCAACAGAGTGATTGATTGGGTTGGTATGACCTCAATTGAGGTAAGCCTTCTTCTTAATGATTCAAAGAGCAAAGCCTCGGTTGATCTTTTTGTAGACATCAGCAACCCACAGTCTAAAGGCATTCATATGTCTAGGATCTACTTGAGTGGACTTGAGGCTTTAAAAAAAGAAACTCTTTCTATGGGTTTAATAAAAGAGCTTTTACAAGATCTTATAGAGAGCCAAAAAGGCAACAGCTTACAATCTAAAATTATATTAAATTTTGATCTACTACTAAGCAGAAAAGCTCTTATCAGTGAAACATTTGGTGAACGGCATTATCCCATAGAAATCGAAGCTGTTGCTGTAAAAACCAGTGATGGGAACTATCATTATGATTTTGAAGTACGATTTAAAGCACTTTATTCTAGCACTTGCCCGTGCTCAGCTGCTCTTGCAAGGCAGCTTGTAAAAAACAATTGGCTTGATTTTGCAAAATCCAAAGATAGTAAAAACTTTGATTCAGATCAGGTGGCTGAGTGGTTAGACAAAGCTGACTCTATTGTAGCAACCCCACATGCGCAGAGAAGCCAAGCCTACGTTAAAATGTTGCCAAAAGACTTTAATTTGAATCAGTTAGAAAAGTGGATCGATACTCTAGAAACAAAGGTTTTAAAAACTCCTGTGCAAACAGCTGTTAAAAGAGAAGATGAACAAGAATTTGCACGTCTTAATGGATCAAATTTAATGTTTTGTGAAGATGCTGCAAGACGAGTGGCTTTGTGGTTAGACAACAGTACTGAAATTGAAGGCTATTGGGCACGTATGGAGCATTGGGAAAGTCTTCATGCACACAATGCTGTAAGTGTGATTTCAAATAATTGGAAATTGTGAGTTTATTATGAGTGTTAAAAATGATTTAGATTCACCTACTTTACTTCCGTCACTTGTTCGTGGGGAACAAAACCCCAAAGAAGAGCTCATTAAAAGAGACCGTTTAGATACTAAAAATTATAAACGTATTATTCGTGATATGAATCTTAAAGTTACAAAGCAACGTTTAGCTATATTAGAGGGCTTAAATGCAGGGCAAGCTCATGTAACGGCTCAAGAGGTTTATGAAGTTGTAAACGAAAAACACCCTGAAATTGGATTTGCTACTGTCTACAGATTTTTAAGAAAACTCACTGAAGAAAAATTTGTAACAGAGGTTAGAATGGGTGGGCTTCCTGCAAGATATGAGCTTACTCCAACAACCCATCATGATCATTTAACCTGTGTTGGTTGTGGTAAAATTGTTGAATTTGAAAATCATCAAATCGAGAAGCTTCAGGCTGAAGTTGCTGAGCAAAATGGATTTAAGCTCACGGATCATGTTTTAGAGCTTTATGGGATCTGCACCAATTGTCAAAAATAGAACCAACGCAAGAGTGGATTGAGCTTAAGGGTGTTAGGGAAAATAATTTAAAAAATGTTGATGTAAATATACCTAAGTACAAGATCACGGTTGTTACAGGTCTTAGTGGCAGCGGTAAATCAAGTCTTGTTTTTGACTCCTTATTTATGGAGTCACAAAGACGCTTTTTAAATAGCTTATCAAATTACTCCAAAAACTTTTTAGATAATTTAAAAAAACCAGAAATTGACAGTTTAAAAGGTTTATCTCCTGCTATTGCTATTGACCAAAAAACAGCTTCAACCTCACCTAGGTCAACGGTTGGTACTATGACTGAAAGTCTCGACTATTTACGTTTACTTTATGCAAGAGTTGGAACACCGCTTTGTCCTGAGCATGGGGTAGAGGTGAATAAATTTAGCTATGATGAAATTGTTGCCTGGGCCAGTGAAAATTTAAGCTCTAAAAAGGTAAGAGTTTTAGCTCCAGTTGTTAGAGACATTAAAGGTGAGTTTAAAAAAGAACTTAAAAAATGGGAGTCTTTAGGTTTTATAAAAGCTCTTTACAATTCAGAGCTTACATTTATTTATGAAATCGGAAAACTCAATAAAAGAAAATCTCATACTATAGACCTAGTAGTTGATCAGTTTAAGTACTCTGAAAAGATGTTAGATAGATTGAAAAAAGCATTAAAACGTTCCTTAGAAGT
>JALZUR010000009.1 GCA_023301025.1 Bdellovibrionales bacterium
CATAGAGCAAATAGCACTTCGTTCAGCACAGATCGTAGCACCAAAACTTGCATTTTCAACATTACAGCCAAAGAAAGATTCCTCGCTTAATTTTTCAACAATCTGTGCTGAAACTCTGAATTTTGAATAAGGAGAGTGTGATTTGGTTAGAACCTCTAAAAGCTTATCTTTGTTCAATTGAGTCTTTAAATAAACATGGTCTTCCATAATGATCTTCCTTTTGATAGGCTTGGGCACAATGGAAATAGGATAAACATGGCATTTAAATTATTCAACACATTAAACAAAACCTTGGAAGACTTCAAACCTCTAAAAGCTCCACTGGTAAAAATGTACTGTTGTGGACCTACTGTGTATGATCTACTTCATGTCGGAAACTTTAGAGGTGCTGTATTTTACAACCTGTTACGAAATCATTTAGAGGACTTAGGTTATGAGGTTCAATTTGTTTACAACTTCACAGATATTGATGACAAAATAATTAAAAAAGCAAAAACACTTAACACAACTCCTAGTGAAATATCTGAAAAATACATCAAAGAATTTTTTAAGGACTTTAACACTTTAAAACTAAAACCCCACTCTATAAATCCGAAAGTTACAGAGAGCTTAGATGAAGTGATACGAGTGATTCAAATATTGATTGATAATAAAAAAGCATATTGCGTAGATGGTGAGGTGTTTTTCTCAATTGAGAGTTTTGAAACTTACGGAAAATTGAGTGGTAGAAAAACCGATGAACTTTTAAATGGAGTTAGAAAGTCTGTAGATACAAAGAAAAAAAATCCTCTAGATTTTAGCTTATGGAAGCCAGCAAAGACAGATGAGCAGTCTTTTGACTCCCCTTGGGGCAAGGGCCGTCCAGGGTGGCACATTGAATGCACCGCCATGATTCATAAACACCTTGGAGAGCAAATAGACATTCACGGCGGTGGCTTAGATTTACTTTTTCCTCACCATGAAAATGAGATTGCGCAAGCTGAAGCCTCTTGTCCGGGAAAACAACATGTAAAGTATTGGGTTCATAACAATATGTTTACTTTTTCAGGATCAAAAATGTCGAAATCCTTAGGCAACACACGAACAATGAGAGCTTTTTTAGACGAGTATCCTGGTGAAATTTTCAAGTTCATGGTTCTAAGTGCGCACTACAGATCAGAAATTGACTTTAGTGACCAATCAATCATAAAGGCAATGGATGGGCTTTCACGTGTGTACTCTGCACTTTCTAAAGCAAGCGAACACGCTCATAATCAAAAAATAGACGCCACACTTACTGGAGATGCCTTAAAATTTGAAGAGTATATTAAAGAAAAAACAGTAAGTGTTCTTGATCACTACAACAACGACCTTGCAACACCAAAAGTTTTTGCTGATTTTTTTGACGTTGTAAGGCATTTTAACAGCCTTGTTCCAAACAACACAAAACTCACACCTGAGAAAAAAGAGATTTCTTGCATTATTTTAGAGTTTTTTGAAAATCAAAGCAAAAAGCTCTCACTCTTTAATGAAAAGTCTTATAGGGAGTTCTTAAAAAGCATGGATCATTTACTTATAGAAAAAATGAACCTAAAAGCTGAGTGGATTGAGAAAAGAATTAATTTTAGACTAGAAGCTAAGACAAACAAAGACTATTCACTAGCAGACACCATAAGAGATGAACTAACCTCAAAAGGCCTTTTATTAAAGGATCACAATGAGGGTACAGACTGGGAAGTGGATAGAGCTTATTTTTTTAATAAACATAAAAGCTAATAGACTATACTTTGTACACACAATGGATATATAAAATATATATCCAAACACATCGATATAAAGGACAATACATGAAAGCGATACTAACTCTAGGACTTATTTTTTTAACACACACAACGACTATTGCAGCATCTGAAAAGTGTACGTATTCAATAGTTAAAGGAAGTGAAAACATAGCTTGGACTGGTTTTAAGTATACAGAAAAAGCAGGAGTTGGAGGAAGCTTTGACACTTTAACTGTAGAATCAAAAGAATCAAAAAGTGTGGAAGAACTTTTAAAAACTATAAGTTTTAAAATTGATACGGACAGTATAAATAGTGGAAATCCAGCTCGGGATGCCACCTTAAAGAAGACAGTTTTTAAATTCTTGTCTATACCTAAGACAATAAAAGGTGAAGTTCTCTCGGTAGAGGACAAAGCCTTAAAGTTTAAAATGACTCTTAATGAAGAGATGGAAGCCCAATTCGCCTATTCTTATAACAAAGGTGAACTATCAGCAATGGGTGCCATTGACCTTACAAAAAATGGACTTATGAAAAGTTTTAATGCAGTTCATGAAGCGTGTAAAATACTACATACTGGCAAAGATGGCGTCTCAAAAACATGGGCTGATGTTAAGATTAATCTAAAGGCTCAAGTAGAAGAAAAATGCTCAAAAGGTTTTATAGATTCTGTTAAAGACTGGTTTGCTTCATAAATAATACTTGGTGTGCTTTTTTCTAAAACTTCGCCAATAATAACAGGCAGTCTTTTAAACTTTTTTTCATAAGTTTTAAAGAAAACATCTATATCGTTTCTAGGAAGAGTCCACATAAGGCTGTACTCTTCCCCTCCTCGTAAATAGACCTCCTCAGGATCTAACTGAAGGTCGTTACAACTTTGAACAAAATGATTATCAAGACTTGGCTTTAAAAGTTTAATTTTTAGATTAGATCTTAATGATAGATTTCTGATCTCTTTTAAAAGACCATCAGAAATATCTGTAAGACTTGAAACACTATCTTTACCTGATAACCACAAACCTAGTTCAATATTTATCTTAGGCATCAGAAACTCTTTTATGTAGCTCGTATTAAAAGTATTCTTTGTTACGTGTTGGTTGTAGCCTAAAAGCGCGTGACCTAAATTCAAAGGTGAATCAACACAGATCACATCATTTACACAAACTCCATCTATATTTTGTCTCATTCTACTTATAGGTTGATAGCCACCCACAGTGTAAGTAAGAGAAAGATCTTTTCCTTTAGTAACATCACCACCTAAAAGCTTTACACCATAAAAAGAACTGGCCTTATAAATAGAATACAAAAGCTTTTTTAGATCACTGCTATCTTTTGAGAATAAAGACTCTGAAAAGCTTAAATTGAGCATAAAAAAAGAGGGGCACGCTCCCATGGCAACAATATCACTTGTCGCAGCAACAAAAGACTTATGCCCAATTGAAGAGTAATCAGTGTTCTCATCAAAGTGAGTGCCCTCATTAAATGTGTCAGTTGATAAAACAATATGATCTTGTGTACTAGATGAAGGAATTGACACAGCATCATCACCAAAGCTTCCAAAACCCATATGGGTTTCGCTCATCTTAAATATATTATAAATATCTTGAATGATTTGATTCTCTGTCATACTTCATATGAAGTAATAGAGTTTAATGGAGACCGCAATGAAAAGCTTAAAAAAATACAGTCTTATAATTGTTATACTCATTTTTTCTTTTGATAAATGGGTTTTACCTGAACTTAAAAAAAGGTTTACAAGTGAGAAAATAGCTACAAAAGTTGATTCAGGTGAAGTTAAGATCATGACTTATAACTTAGAAAATTTCTTTGATACTGAAGATGATCCTAAGAAAAATGATGAAACGTATCTACCAATCTCTAAAAAGAAAGACCCAAAAGTTAGAAAAAAATGCATGATGGCAAAAAAAAGACATTGGCAAAAAGAGTGTCTAACAACAAATTGGACTGAGTTAAAACTAGATAAGAAAATGTTAAGAATCTCAAAAGTTGTTAATGCTTACGCCCCAGATCTATTGTTTGTACAAGAGGTTGAAAACATTGAAGTCTTAAAGGCACTTAATAAAAAGTATTTGAAGTTTAAAAACGTTATTTTACTGGAAAGTGAAGACTATCGAGGGATCGATGTAGGAATTCTTACAAACCTTAATAAAACAAATCAAATTAAACTCCACTCCCTTAAATCTAATAAATTTAGAAAAAAAACACGTGGACTTTTAGAGGCAAAACTTGAACTTCCAGACAAAACGTCCTTAACAGTTTTTGCTCTTCACCTACCCTCCCAAGGAAATCCAAGATCTGCCAGAGAAAATGGCTTAGAGATTCTTAATAAAATTTCAAAGAAAAGGTCAGGCCTTAAGATTGCTGCAGGTGATTTTAATATTACGAAAAAAGAAGAAAGTATCTATAAAAAATATACTAATGACACGTACACAGTTTCACACAATATGGGATGTAAAAGCTGCAAGGGTTCATATTATTATCACAGAAAAAGAGCCTGGTCTTTTTTTGATGTGCTCTTATTTTCAAAAGAGTTTAAGGCTTCTAATTGGCAGGTTGATCCTAAATCTATAAACGTATTTAACTCATTGAGTCTTCAAAATACTAGATACAACACCCCTGCACGTTTTTATGATGGCGAAAATCAAACAGGTGTTTCAGATCATTGGCCAGTAGTTGCAAAAATTGTGAAAAAATAAACCCGTACTAGTTAGCTTTAAGAGTGTTCTCAAATACACTCTCTTTTTTAATAGCTTCTTGCGTGAATGGAATTTTGTAGTACTCATTTTTAATCCATTTGGGAATCTGATCTGAAAAACTTTTAGAACCAAGATAGCCATCTTGCCCACCCAACAACACTGCATAATTTTCGTCTTCATCACTCATATCGAAAATAACTCTTAAGTTTGCACCAAATGTTACGTTATAGTCACCTTTATAACCGTGCGCAGCTTTAAATACTGTATTAGATGTTCCGGGATATCCTGCCTCATAGTAGTTGTAAGACCTACCTATTAAAGGAATATCTGCTAAGGGATGAGCCACTTTAATCTTATGAACATGTCCCCATTTTTTTGCTTTTAGCCTATTAAAAGACTTAAACGTTTTTTTAAACACTGATCTCTTTTGAACTTCAGTCATTTTTTTGTAGTTTTGAACAATTGCTCTTTTCCAAACTAAATTTTCAGATAGAGGATCTGTGTCTGAAGCTTTAAGACCTAAGATCTTGTATATATTTTTTGAGAACCTACTGATAAGTTCCTCATATAAATAGGGTGCTTTATCTTCTATACTATATCTGAAGTCCCATTCTTGAAGAATTTTATAGTTTTTACTTTCCAAAAAGTTAAATCTCTTCCACTCGTACATTAAAAACTTTGTTAGCTCTTTTGCCTCTTCTGAGTAAATATCAATTTGAATCTTTTTAACGTCATCAATGTCTATAACATCATCTTCTAGGAGTTTAGAGATCCTATTGGCTCTGTCAGGTGTTGAACAAAACCAACATAAACTGTATTTAGCAGCATCATTAAACTCATTTGCTGAGACTACATAGCCCGTTTTAGGATTTAACATTTCTGGAAGCTTCATAACATCTTGATACTCTATAATCGTGTTAGAAGGCTCTTGCACGAAAGATTTTTTATGATTTTTTAACACAGGCAAATGAGCTGCATGAACTTTTGAAATATTACCTTTTTTATCTGCTACAACATAATTTATCGCAACAACACTAAATTGTTTTAAAGCCCTCTTAAATTCAAAAACATCTTTTGCTTGAGCTGCTTGTAACAAAGCTTCAAGCTCTATTGAAGGCCTATGCCCTGCCCATTTTAGTGCCAATGGCATCTTTGATTTTAAAAACTTAGTATTAGAAACAAGAGGACCGTACTCTGTATCTGTGACAATCACTTCTTTTTTACTTGAGGTAAACCTTGATTTAAAGACTTCTGTTCTAGTTGTAGAGTTTTCTAAATCTTTATCTTCTAACTTGTATAGAAATGAGCTTACTCCCCACATGTTAGTCCCTGTCCAAGCAATATTTGGAGTTCTACCCATAACAGGGGTTGGAAAACTAGGAATGTTTATTCCAAAAATTTTAAAGGAAGGAGATTCTAGACCCATAAATAGCCAGTAACTTGGAAGATTTATACCTAAATGAGGGTCCCCTGCAACAATTGGCTTGCCCGAGTATGATTTTTTACCATCAACAACAAAGGCATTGCTACCTGCTTCAGTAATTCCATTTATCAAACCTAAAGAATCTAAAGAAAGTTTTTTTGGAATCATGCTCGAATTAAAAAACTTTTCAACCCAAGTTTTCCAAAAAAAGTTAAAATCTTGATAATTCTTTTCTCTATAGACTTTCATAAATTCAGACCAAACCTGCCAATTAATATCTAAGCCCATAAGTCTATGAACATAGACAAGGTCTTTAATAGTCCATGGTTCTATCTTTTTTATACCCATTAGTTTTATATCTAAAGGAAGACGATCTAAGTTTTTGTTATAGTCATTAATACCTCTTATAAAAGCTTTAGCATAAAGCTTAGTATCAGATGACCAATTAGAAATAATCTGGTCACTGGCTTTACCAATATTAATTGTTCTTAAAAAAATATCCATTGGAAGAGCACTTTCCCCAACAGCCTCAGAGAAACGGCCTCTTGATAAAAACCTAAACATTTCTAATTGAGTGCCTCTGAGATGAGCTTGAACAAGCCCTGATCCGTAAAATAGATCTTCATCAGTTTCGGCTTTTATGTAGGGTATAGACTCCTTAGTCCAGTATATTTTAAGATCTTTAGAATTGCTCCACTCTTTATCTCTATCAAAAATTTCAATTCTATCTTTTAAACTTACTCTGGCTTTACCACCACGATTTATTTTATAAACTGTAGTGCATGAGCTGAGTAAAAAACTAAAAGTAAATAAAAGGGCTTTTATATTAATTTGCTTAGGCATAGACTTGTAAAATATAGCTTAAAATACGTTTACGATTGATCTTTAATCTCTCTAAATAAAATAAAAACAACTTAGGTCTGGTTATGTAGGCAACGCACGGCTTTATAGTGTATAAATTAATCAAAATTAGGAAGGCTAAAATGTTGACTTTTAGGAAGAAAGGAAACTGGAATTTTTTCTGATTTTTTAGCTTTATAATAAAAAGCTGAAAGTGCACATATCAACGCTTCAAAAGAACTTTTATCTTCAATGAACATTTCTTTGTCCTCTTCATAAATAAAGAAATCTTTTTCAAGTTTTTTTAAAAATAATTCTAAATGATCTTTTGAAGGGCTTTTATAAAAGTTTCTTAAGACACCTTTTCCAATTTTATACGATCTACCGATTCTCCATAGAGAGGCTTTTGTAGAACATTCTATATAATCAATACTTTTAAATGACTTTTTTAAAAATTGTCCTCTTGCTAAAAGAGTCGCTCTGTTTGTAGAAAAAGCAGGTTCAAATGGAAAACTCTCTTCAAGTAAATAGGCAACATAATAGTCAATTCCTCTTTCAATATAGGGCGAAGGGAAAGGCTGGATTTTTTTAGATTTAGCAGTAAGCTTTGTTCTTTTTTTATACTCTCTAAAAAGTGTTTTTATCTCTAAATTATTACAGTCTCTAAGACTTTTACATGAACTTTTACAGTACCAAGCAGGCGGCATATAAGTTGGAAAATTAACTCCAATACAAACAGGCTTATTATAAGATTTAATCTCTTCAATTAATAATTCATCAGGTAAAGCGTTTAAATCAGAGTCACTTTTCCCTAATTTAGTAGCGGCACCACCTTTAAACGATGATGTGATTTTAGAAATCACTAATCTTTTTTGTCCTTTATAGTTTTCTAAAACAATCAAACTTGATTTATCTTTTTTTAAACCAGAAAGGTAGAGACCTAAATATAAATTTTTATCCATAAAACATCACTTTAAAGACTAAGTCCAAAGGGTAAAACCTTAAGACCACGCTTATCGAGATCTAATTTAAGTTCTTGTTTAACATTTTTTTCACATAATAGTAAGAGACAACCACCACCACCTGCACCGCATATTTTAAAGGCAAGAATTGAATCTAGCTCCTCAAAGATTTCACAGTAATTTTCTAAATCTGTGTTAAAATAAGAATCTGACACTGCTTTTCTTGCATTAAGCTCTCGCTTAAAAAGGTTTTTTACATCACTTAAATTTTTTTCTTTAAGGGCTTGTTCAAATGCGCAAGAAATTAAAGAAAGTTCATTGAGAGCTTCGGTAACTTTTTTTTCACCATCTACTGTATTTTTAAAAATATCCCAATTGTTCATGCCTGAGTGGTGTTTGATTTGGCTATCAATTAGAATTACATGTTCATTTAAAAATTCCAAAGAATCCACGTCTAAAAAATCTCTTTGAGTACCATTGGTTTTAAAAGAAATTACACTTAAACCAGGTTTAACAGCTGGATAATAGTCTTGTACACCTGCTGGTTTTTTTAAAACTCTGGTTTCTATATTTTTAGCCCATGAAACTAAATCAGATTCGTCTAAGTTTAAGTCTTCAAACTCATTGAAAACCTTAAGAATACTTATTAAAAGACTAGAGCTTCCACCAAGACCAGACCCTGCAGGTGATTCTGATTTCAAACACCACTCACCACTCAAAGGTGAAGATTCACTAGTATTAAAATTATCAGAATTTTTAATGTCTTTGAAAGCATTTAAAGCCTCTTTGATTAGACTCAATTTTGAATCATTTGATTGGTATAAAGATTCAAAATTCTTAAAAGAAAACTCTTCTTTAAAATCAGGGCTCTCAACCTTAATAATATAGCCGCTATTCTTTGAGGTAAATGACGCTTCAGTTAGGCAATTAATAGATGCATTAATTGTTTTAGAATCTTTAATAAGAACTGATAAAGGCCAAAGATCAAGAGTCCCACCACATATATCAACTCGTGTGTTTGAAGTCTTAGTGATTTTTTTTAATATATTTTTCAATTTAATTCTCTTTTGTTTCAGGCTCAGATAAAGAAGGTGATGTCGTCTTATTTAAAAAAACGCTATCAGCTTCACCTATATCTTTTTTAATATTTTCAACTTTAGAAAAGAAATTTAGTTTAAATATCTCTTTTGAAAGTTCTTTTTTAAAAGCATAATAACTGCCCTTAGAGTATAAGATATAACACTCTTTTTTAGCGCCCGAAGTTTCAACACGTACACAAGATAAATCAGTTGAATAGATTTCAAAATTTTCTCTTTTTTGACCGAGGGTTTTATAAGAAACAATAAGAACAGGTTTTGGAAGAGTGTTAGGTTTTTCTAAAACTCTCTCAACTTTTGAGTTGCTCATAAGTGAGAAAAGTTTTGAAACAGCTCCACCATTAACTCTCTTAACTTCTTTATCACCATCGTTTTTCAACCCTGAACTGATCCATTCCCCATCTTTGAGTTTTTCAAAATTCTCATCTTTACCTTTATATTTGAACAAAAACGACTGAATATTATCTTGGTTGAAAGATAAAATCCCACTTAAAGACCTTAAGTCTCTAATATCAGGAAAAAAGGTATCTATATTATCAGATCCAAGATCAAAGTATATATTAGGTCTAGAGCTGTTAGAGGCATAGTAAGTTTTTAAATGCTTGTAAACTTTAAGTGAATACCTTTTGTCAGGTGATACAACAACTAAGACTTCACCGTATTCTACATTATTTCTAGGAAGTTCATCTAAAAAACTCTTAGCTCTAAAATTTTTGATATCTTCAAGTAAACTGTTAATTTTTGCATCATCAAAAATCCATTTTTTGTATTTAGACTCCTTTGTACTCCAAGTCTTGTCTAAATTAAGAGTGTAGGATTTATCTCTTTTTGAAAATGTGATCTGGATCCCAGGACTTTTGTCTTTAATGCTTTTAGTAACAGGCCAGTTAAACACTTTTGGATCTCTTAAATTAAGAGCATTTTGATTAAAGATATCAAACCATTCAGGTCCTGACGAAACTAAGACCTCTGAATTTTTTTGACCAGAAACTTTTAAATAGGAACTTCCATCAAATGATTTATTATTTGATAAAATCACAGTTGTTTTTTTTGATTTAGAAGAAAAAACCAAAGATTTAGAACTTTTAACAAAACCAAACTCAGGCCAATTGACTGTCTCACCAGGGTCACTTAAAACTCGGCCATTTAATTTAAGAACTTCATTGATAAAATCTGTAACCTTATCAGCATCAAGGGTATCTATTAAAGGAGCTTTTATACTTCTCCAGCCTGTAAATTTTTTTTCAAACTGATATTCACCAAAAATAATTTCAATGATTTTACCAGCTTCAAGTTTTACAACTTTTTCTTTTATCTCTTTAACATCTTCTTCCTCTTTGAATTTTTTTATCTCAAAGATTACAAAGATCAAAACAAGACCTACTAACAAAGAAAATAAGCCTGTCTTTTTTAAGTCTTTGATCACTTTTAAGCACTCCTTTTTCTAAACCAAAGAATAGATGAAATTAGCAAGGTAACCAATGGAATAAAAATTGGAAATATTATTATAAACGCTGAGTAGACTGATGTTAATATAAGTTCTGTTTTTTTAGAAACTTTTGGCTGTATAGATATTAAACTCTCAACATTTGAAAGATAAGCAAAGCTATTAAGTGCTAAATCTTTATTAAAAACTGTTGTGATGTACAAATCAGTTAAAAAATCACTATCACCAAAAACAATGATTTTACTCTTCTTTTCTAAATCTGTATTTTTTAAATCTATGTTTTCATCAGAGTGATCATGCCCTTCGTGATTATCTTTTAACTCACTTTGAAGAGCTAAGACGACAGATTTAGGCTTAACACCTTTTACCTCTTCTTGATAAGATTTTAGACTTGTTACAGGAATCATTGTAGGTAGAGATGAAATTAGCTTTTCAACCTCATACTCTTGGCTATCTAAAGCAGTAAGTTCAGATGCTTCATAAAAAAGTGCTAATGAGTTTTTTTCTAACTTATTTGTTATTTTAGAATTTTGATTAAAATCTTGAGCAGCAACGGCTAACGCATCTCCACCTGCTATTGGCTCTGTTGTTAAAACAAATGTTTTATCAACTTTCACACCTACACGAGAAAGCAAAGAACTAAAATCAGCTTCAGACGTTGGATCAACAGCAAAAAGTAAGCGAGCCGAACCTTTTTTTAAATAGTCATTTAGTATATTTAACTCAAATTCTAAAAAAGATTTTCTAGCGCCTACTACGGCAATCATTGCAGCATCCTCAGGCACACTCTCGATTCCCAAAAAATTAAGCTCTTTAACCTTAAAACCTTTGCTTTTAAGAGTTGCTGCCAATTGCGAAAGACTAGCACCTTCTTGTGCAGATTTTTTCAAAGACCTTTCACCATGACCAGTTGAGAAATATACAACTTTATTAACCTTAGATTCTAATCTAAAGAGTGCAGATGTTATTGTATCTTCATCAAAAGGGGCGACGGCTCGTTCAGTTTTTTCTCCATCTTTTAAAATGACTACAACTTTTCCTTTATCATTTTCAGTTAAAAACTGAACTGAATTTGGATCTTTGTGAGCGTCAATAAAATTAGTTGAAATCTTATCAGACTCTCTTTGATATTTTTTGAAAAGAAGTTTAAGTGCGATATTTTGACTTTTGTGAATATCACCTTGGTAATACACCAAAAATTCTACTTTACTGTCTAGAGCTTTCACAATATCCATGCTTTGAAGTGAAAGAGAATTTAACTTATCAAGAGTTATATCTTTAGAAACCTCGTATCTCGTACCTAAAAAATTTAAACCTAAAAACAATAGAAGACCTAAGAATATGAGTGTTCCCATATTCATCCCATACTTAGTGGTCTTCATAGTGAAAAAATCAGCAATAATTTTGTAGTTAAAAAGAGTCCAAGAGAAAACTAAAATCAAACTTAAATAAAATAAGTAGTTTGAAAATGGGAGCCACGTGTTTAAAACTAATCTTGGAACACCTACTAAAATTAAAATAAGACCACTTATAAGTAGTAAAACCCAAGATGCTTTTTTAAAATTCATTAAGACTCCCTATTAAATAAAAGTAATACGTCAAAATTTATCTCCATCGAGAAGACTCAATAACTCTTTCAGTTAAAAAACAAAAAAGAAATAAAGTCGTAAACATAAACACAAAGGCGCTGCTTTCTAAAACACCGTTAAAAAAATCTTGAACATGAAGCACAAGAGATAACTGCTCAACAAGCTTTGACCAAAAGGGGTGATTAATAGACCCTGAGAGTGAACCTGAAAGCATCACTCCAAGAGTCATAAGCAGTCCTATAAAAGCAGCCATCAAAGAAGAGCTTGTTAGGCTAGAGGCAAATAAGCCAATAGAAGTGTTTAAACCAAGCATCAAAAACATTCCTAAATAACTACCCACAAGTGGCCCAAAATCATAATCTGCTACAAGAGCTAAACAGAGTGGGTATAAGAGGGCTAATACAAGCAAGAGACTAACAACAAACCAAGCCGCAAAAAACTTACCCATAGTAATAGACCATGAAGATACTGGGCTTGTTAAAAGCAAATCAATAGTTTTTTCTTTTTTCTCTTCAGCTATAAGCTTCATCGTAATCAATGGTGTTAGAAACAAAAGGATTAAATAAACTAAATTTAAATGAACCATAAATACGTTTTGATGAATGTTTGCCCCTCCACCCATTTGCGCAGGCATTGATGACAGTTGCGCAAACTGAAAAACTATAGGCAAAAATCTTAAACTCAAAAAAGCTGTAAACACAAAGGCTAATAAAAAATAAATAGGGCTTGTTAAATAAGACTTAAGTTCTTTTTTGAAAATTAAAACAGTTTTCATCATTAAACCCCTTGGTTTGTAATATTTTTTAGCTCATTAGTCTTACTCTTAGTAAGATCTATAAACACATCTTCCAAGCGCTCTGATGCAACATTCATTGATAACAGACCCATACCACTTTCAACAATTCTTGATGATAAACTTTCTAAAGATTCTTCACCACCACTTAAGTCAAAATGAATACTGTTTCCAGCAAGTGTAGACATTTTAATATACTCTAGAGTGTCAAAATCTTTGATGTAACTTTCTTTTACTCGCCGGACTTTAACCTCTACTCGTCTAATTCCACTAGAAGTTTTATTAGATAGATTTTTAAGCGTATCTTGCGCAACAATTTGTCCTTGATTGATTATAATCACCTTTTCGCAAGAGGCCTGTACTTCGGGAAGAATATGCGTCGACAGAATAATTGTGTGGTTGCCTTTAAGTTCTTTAATTAGCTCTCTAAAGTGTGCAACTTGTGTGGGATCTAAACCTACAGTTGGCTCATCAAAAATTAAAACTTTAGGCTGAGATACAATAGCTTGTGCAACACCAACTCTTTGCTTAAAACCTTTTGATAAATGACCTATCACTCTGCCTTTAACAGATTTCAAGTCTAATGAGTCTAGGGCTTTATTAATATAAGAGGTTTCATTATCTTTGGACACCCCTCTTAAACGTGCAACAAATCTTAAATAGTCAAAAACCTTCATATCGTGATAAAGAGGTGGGTGTTCGGGTAGGTAACCAATATTAGATTTGGCTTCCATTGGATTTTCAAAAATATCAATACCGCATATTTTAACCTGTCCTTCAGATGGCGACATAAAGCCCGTTAAAATTTTCATGGTTGTTGTTTTACCAGCACCATTTGGACCCAAAAAACCAACAAGCTGACCTTGATCAACTTTAAAAGAAAGCTTTTTGATTGCAGCACGATCACCATAAAATTTGCTTAAATTCTCGACTTCAATCATCTTTAATCCTTTTTATTTTAAAACTGGTGACGTGTAAACTACTGATACTGAACAACTAAGAACATTGAATTTTATAACTTATATAAAAGCTGTCAAGCCTTTGCTAACAGCTGTCTTCGAGAAAGCAGAATGGATTGCTGTAGATTAAAAAATGTGCATAAATTCACTTTCCCATTTTAAACTTAAACTCTGTTGTTTAGTGAATGTTACTAAACCTTTTTTACCTTTTTGAGTCTTAACAAATCTACACTCTGTGAAGACAACTACAAAACTTTGACCAGTGCTTTGTATAAGCTTTTTAGGAGCTCCTTTTAAAAACAAAAAATAGGCAGCTTTTTCTAAAACTGACGTTGTTAAATTTAAGTTTTTAGGTCTTTCGACAATCAAGTGACCGGAAGAGTAATCACTTAAATGCATCCACATATGCCAAGGTTTCGCAGATCTTAACAATGTAAGATTCTCGTCAGCATTTTTTCCACACCTGAAAACAATTTCACTGTTAAATCTGTAAAAGTGTGTTTTTTTAAGTTGGATGTTTTTCTTTGCACTACTAGCTTTGACTAAGTTGCTTTTTGTATTACCTAAACTATCAACTTTATCTTTTTCTTGAAGTTCGAGAGTATTTAATCTTTCTGTTAACCTTTGTCTCTTAGCAGAAGCGACCTTTACTTGAGCGTATGCCCATTCAATATTTTCTCTATGTGTTAGCTTTGGTCTGTATAAACCCTTAAAAACGTCTTCACTCCTCTTAGCGAGAGTAGTTGTAATACATTGCTCTTCCGTTATAGATTCTAAAAATTTTGCAAAATCCATATACACGTTATCATCTATTAAACTCAGAGCTTTCTTAATCTTTTTTTGTGCTAAACTGTTCTTATCTTTTTTTGCATTTTGATCTAATATTTTAGCTTCTAGCTTTTCTAAAACTAAAAAAGACCCTTCATCAAAAATAACTTGAGGACTCCTTATTACATCATCGGTATGATTTAGAGCTTCCTCTTTTAATAGTTTTTGCGGTTTCCTTAAGAAAACTTTTTTATCACCATTAAAAGCACCTAAATTGCCACCGCCACTAAAAAGTCTGACCTGTAGGAGCTTATTGTTTGGCTCTTTTTCAGTAGAGTCTACACACTTACTGAGTGAACTAAAAGTAAGTTCTAATACTCTTGCATGATCCTTACAAACTCTAATATCTGTAATAGACTCTTTTAAGAAATGTGCTTTTAAAAATAAAATTAGGGGCTTTTCTTCTATGCGTGTATTTAAAGAAGCTTTAAGAAAAGACTTATCAGAGGATAATATAAGTAGTGGAGTTTTATCTCTCAGAGACAAAACCAAATAAAAAGGCCCCTTCTTCCAAAAATGCAAACACAAACATGAAAGACTTCCTGTAATCTTTTGCAGTTCAGCCCCTTTAAGACTCAAGAGTTCATTTGACAGAGCTTTTAGCTCAATAGAATTTATTGATTTCACTTTAGAACAACTTACCTTAGCATTCTAACTAAGACCAGTGCCTTTTATTACGTGCAGTAAACCTTCACCTATGACAGAATTCTCTTATGAATAAAATTTTTAGACTCATACATCTACTTCTTTTTTCTTCTAAATCAAAAAAGATGGGTTTTCATGAAACATCTTCTACTTTTTTAAGAGTTTGGTTTAATGATTTAGACCCTCTTATGCATGTGAATAATGGGGTGTACCTTTCTTTATTGGATTTGGGGCGTATTGATTTTATGATTAAAACTGGGATGTATGAAAAGATTAAAAAAAACAACCTCTACCCTGTTATAGCTTCTGAAGGCATAAAATTTAAAAGATCTCTTAAACTTTTTCAAAAGTTTGAAATAAAAACCAAATTTTCAGGTTTTGATGAAAAGTACGTCTACCTTGAACAAAGCTTTTGGTCTAAAGACAAAATTTATGCGAAAGCCATAATAAAAAGTATCTTTTTAAGAAAAGAAGGTGGAAAGGTAAGCTCTCAAGAGTTAAAAGATATTATTGGGTACTCAAACTCTTTTTGCCTTGAAATTTATATAAAAGAATTTTCAAATTCTTTAGAAACAGCCTTTGAGAAAGAATCTTAAAGCTAGACTTTATCTTTTTGAGACACTTTCCGATAAAACACTATGAATTTTATCGAAATAATTGACAATACCATTATTGAATCGATTTTTGAGCATGTAAGCCATGACCAAAGTCCAAAAGACTTTGTCAATCAATGTAAGATGTTTTTGAGAAATGAACATGAAGAGATTGCTAATTTTTTTACAATATCTGAAATTGAAGACATGATTATGACTAGACTAATGATTTATCTTGATGAAGAGTATGATCTTAACTTATTTAGACTAAAGCATTTTCCGGCTCATAAAATTCAAGAGTATGATATTTGATAAAAAAGAGATTTTAAAAAAAATTAAAAACACACTCGTTGGTAAAATTAAACAACTTACTGATGAGGCTCTTTCTCTTAAAGATGCAGCTACTAATGAAGAATCGAAGGCTGAAAATAAATACGATACAAGAGGTTTAGAAGCCTCTTACATCGCTCAAGCTCACGCTAAACGCATTGAAAAAATGAAAGAGTCTTTATACTTTATTGATAAAACTCAAATAAACCCCTTTAAGAATAAAATTAAAGTCGGAGACTTAATTGTTCTTTTAGACACTTCAAATGAAGTTAAAAGCCTTTTCTTTTTACTTTCTGAAGGCGGTATAAAAGTTGAGTACAAATCAAAACCTATCACAAGCCTTTCTATAACTTCGCCTCTTGGTTCAAAACTTCTAGGCGCATCCCTAGATGATGAGGTTTCTATAAATAAAAAAACTTATGAAATTTTAGGTGTTTACTAAACTGATCTTTGGAACATACCTCTAAAAAATTACAACCCCTGTAATGGCATGACGAACAAAATCCGGACCGATTCTAAAGTCATAATCATAAACATATGAAAAAGACAGGTCATAGTTTTCATAAGACTTTACAAAACCAAGTATAAGTCTATGCGAAGACAAACCCTTTTCTTGTGTATCAAAGTCTGCAAAATCATTAATATAAAAATTAAACTCGCTATAGATGTAAGGATAAAAACCTTTGATGTTATATCTTTTAATCAAAGCTCCATTTAAAAGTCTAAACCTCTGAGCAACCACACTTGAAAAAGAGAAGTCTCTCAATTCATGCCTAAATCGAACTTTGTACTCTATTTTAGAGCTATTATAGGCTTCAAAATTATACTCCAGTGCGTATCTGAACTCTTTTTGAAGACTAAGGCTATCCAAAACTCCATATGTAAATATAAAACCTACCGACCCATTTTCTAGAGCCTTTTGATAAGACAAATTAAATTGTGACTCATTAAGTTTTTTTTCTAGAGAGCTGTACCTCATCTGAACTTGAGCCTTTAGAGTAGAACTTTTTAGATATGTTGATGTAAACTCATAGCCTGAAATAGACCAAATCTGTGTATCTGACTGAAAAGATGCCTCTGCACTAATACCAAAAAAAATCAAAACAGAACTAAGAATAAGAAAGTGATTCATTAGGCACATACAATGAGCAAAGTCATTAAGTGTCAAGAAGGATAAAAAACAAAAAAAAGCCGGTCTTACGACACGGCTAAAAAAAAGGGGGGGGGTTTTTTATGTCTGCCGAATCAAAGGGGGGGAGATTCAACAGACTCTTTATATAAAGCAAAGAGTTTGCCAAGATCAGCACTTTGTAATTTTGATTTGAAGTTCTTTTTGAATTCAAAGAGACTAAAATTGTCTTTTTAAAAAGACAATTTAGGCGCATACCATTTAAAAGATGTACCTAATAAGAAAAGGACTTCTGAATTAAATCCAAAAATACATTTTTGATGTATAAAGGCTTATTTAGTAGCCATGAAATCAAACATAGCATCTTGCAAACCATAATAAGCAGGTTTTCTTTCAAAAACCCAGTCCCCAAGAGGGTCTTGAACTGCATGACCTTTAAAAATTAAAGGCTGCTGACCACTCACCCAAGAGCTAGCATCAGTAACTCCCCAAAGTTGAAAAACATTACAAGCAGGTTCTGCCAAACAGTATGAAAATACTGTTTTATAAACATTGTATTGGTCATTGTTCTGAGAAACTGATAACGGGAACTCCGTAGTTCTTCCCGCAAATGGAGATCTAGATTCAAAATCGCGAATCCTCACATCCATTTCTGTGATATAGACATCTAAACCTAAATCAGCAAAACGTTTTAAGTTTTCAGGAACTGTTTGATGAGCTAATAAAGTTGTATTTGCACTCGTATGCTTAAGCTCTTTTGTAGCAGAGCCAATAACACCATTTCTTAAAAAGTCAGACCACAAATGAGATTGAAAGCCTACAGCGTCTACAAGCTTTTCTTCAGAGTTGAGGTATTTTATAAGTTCATAAACAGCATCAGATTTAACACTCTTCCAAAGTATATCATAATCATTATAAACAAGCTTAGGTCGCTCGTTTATTGGCCATGTATTTAACTCATCTCTGGTAATCTTAAAGGCCATACGAACATAATCTGTTCCTAAAATTTCAATCCACTTATTGCTATCAACACGAAACATACTAGTGTCACTCTTATCTTGAATGAAACTATTTATATGGTTAACTGTTACAGGTGAGTCACCAAAGCCTGCACCTTCATCTTCTCTGATCGCTTCATTTACAACATCCCAGAGCTCTAGATTCCGCCCACGGTATTGTCTAAAAGTGTGAGTATGCGATCACGCATTATTGCAGTTATTTCCTCTGTTGAATTGACTTGATTAAACCACCCTGGATTGGCTGTATACCAAATCAACGTGTGTCCGTGTAAACTTATATCACCTTCTTCAACACCCATTGAATCTATCATATTTTCAACATCACTTAGGTTATATCGAAAATTTAAGTTATTCACACCTAGACCAACCCCAGGATTTAGGGGTTGAGTGATATCCATTTTTTGAGAACCTTCAGGAGTGAATATATTAAACTCTTTAACAGCAAAGTCTAAATGAGCCGTCACATCTCCCGCCTGACCATTAAAGCAGGGTCCAAAGTTTGCTACGTTAATAGGGTTAGCAGCAGTTGAGAAACAATTTGTTAAAACATCATTTCCAGTTCGTGAATAAAACTGCGGATTTGCATAGCCAATTTTAAAGTTAGTTTTCTGAAAAAGTACATTTTCAACAATCTGCCTAAAAGTAGAATCTTGAAACTGAGTCGCAATTTGTTGCCTTAAAACAGGGTCTACTACGGGATTACTAACTCTCGAATCATCATTTAAACTTAAATCAATGGATCCAAGTTCACTAAGTTGAGCACTTTGAAAACCAAGACCGCAGTTTTGGAAAAACAACAATAGTAGAGTTGTAGATACAAGTAGTAAAATAATATTTTTCTGCTTATAAATCACACTGTTGCAAGTCTGTTGCACATCCAATAGATTTATCTACTAGGTTAAGATTAAAAAAAAGAGGTGCTATGATCATTGAACGGTTTTTTAGCTTCATTGGAATCTTTGTATTTATAACTATTTTGTATGTTTATTCTGAAAACAAAAAAAGAATCAATTGGAAGCTAGTTTTATCAGGCTTATTTCTACAGTTTTTTTTAGCACTCTTGATTTTAGGAGTTCCATTTCTTGGCATAAGAGGTCTTGGAAGCAATTTTTTTATTTATGTAAATAACGCTTTTTTAAAAATTTTAGACTTCTCATTTGAGGGCAGTCAGTTTATCTTTGGCCCACTTGTTGAACAAGCTCCTTTTGCCTTTTCTATTCTTCCTACCATAGTTTTCTTTTCTTGCCTTATGGCACTCCTTTATCACATAAAAATACTATCTTATGTGGTTTATATGTTTTCATATGTATTTTCTAAACTGAGTAAGATCAGTGGAGCTGAATCAGTTTCTGTGAGTGCTAATATTTTTCTAGGTCAAACTGAATCCCCTTTAATCATCAAACCTTTTTTAAGAAACATGACAAGATCTGAAACTCTCTGTTTGATGGTTGGTGGCATGGCCACTGTTGCCGGAGGAGTAATGGCTCTTTATGTCTTAATGCTTAAAGACTTTATTCCAAATATTGGGGGTCATCTTTTTACAGCAAGTTTACTCTCAGCACCTGCAGCTTATGTGTGTTCTAAAATTTTAATTCCTGAGACAGACACACCAGAAACTTTAGGTCACGTTCCTAAAACTTTTTTTAAATCTCCTTATGATAATGCCATAGACGCTTGTACTCAAGGTACGATAGATGGTCTAAAGCTTGCTGTTAATGTAGGAGCGATGCTGATTGCTTTTATCTCTTTAGTTGCTCTTTTTGATTACATGGCAGGAGAGATTTCATTATTTTTTGGATTTGACCGTTGGGGTGAAATCTTAGTTCATGAAAGCCTATACACAGATGGAAAAGCAAAATTGAATCTATCTGTCCTTTTTTCTTGGATCTTCTACCCTTTTGGACTTTTATTAGGCGTAAGTTTTGAAGATAGTTTTTTAGCTTCAGCTATTCTTTCAAAAAAACTCTTTTTAAATGAACTCATAGCCTATGCTGATTTAAAAAACTATCACCACTTACTTTCTGAAAGATCAAAAATCATTTTATCTTACGCCCTATGTGGCTTTGCGAATTTTAGCTCTATTGGAATTCAGGTGGGTGGAATTGGTACTTTAGAACCAAATAAGAAAAAACTACTCTCTGAGTTAGGCTTTAAAGCCTTACTCGGAGGAACAGTTTCAGCTTATCTGACAGCTTGTATTGCAGGGCTACTGATTTAACCAATTAAGCCAAATAGCAGACGATAAAAGATCAAAAATGGCATTATTGTTGCACTCTTAGTTTCATCAAAAACTAAGGAACATACTAATGAAAATAATCAAAAATTTACTATGCCTTACTCTGCTAGTTTGCGTCTCTGCGTGTGAAAATGCACCTAACACAAGTAAAATAGATCAACTCAAAGACAGCCCAAGAGAACTAAACTGCAGCTACTCTGAACTAAAAAAATGTATTGAATCCTACTTAGTTGCGAAAATAACTACTAAAAAAGAAAACGAAGTGCGTAAACTTATTCTTAAGCTCAATAACAACATTACAGACAAAACTCTTACATTTGATGAAGCTATTATTCTTGGGCATTCAGAACTTAATGAAAAGCTCTTTGCAATTAAGTGGATAAGCAATGACTTTAAAAATCCCAATCTTAAAAAAGCCTCAAGAATGGCTGAATTAAGAAATCTTTTAAAAGATCTTTTAAAAAGTATTAAATAAAAATATAATAATTAAAGATACTGTGTAAAAAATTATTAAAACTTTGAGTTATGTCAGGACAAGTCCCCTGCCATAACTTTAGAAATATAAGCACCACCTTCAATTTTATTTAAGATAATTTTTAAAACAACTGTAATAGGGACAGCTAAAAATGCACCCACTACACCCCAAATCAAAGACCAAAACATCAAAGCCAAAAGAACAGTGACAGGATGTATATCTAATTTTTTACCCATTATATTAGGTTCAATAAAATTACCTAAAGTTATTTGTATAAATCCAGGCAAAACTAAAACCAATAAAATAGGCATAAAAGAATCATACTGAAAAAATGCAACAGGAAAAGGTAAAAATATTGCCACAATTGAGCCTATGGTTGGTATAAAGTTTAAAACAAAGGCTAAAAACCCAAATAGAAAAGCTAAGTCTAAACCAAGAAAAGACAATATAATGTAAGTCAAAAAACCTGTTGTAAGAGATGTAAAAACTTTAACAGCTAAGTACTTTCTGATTTGTTTATTCACCTCTGGATAGATTGAGTCTTTTTTACTGCCCAAGTTTTTCTTTTTTTTGCCTTCTCCTGTGAAGATAAAAATAAGAAAGATAAAAACTAAAACTGTTTTAGAAAATAAATTGAAAAATCCAAGCCCTGCACCTTTTGCAATGTTGGTAAAAGGTATTTTACTGACAAGATTTGAAAAACTCACTTCACTAAGCGGTAAACCATTTGCAACAAGCCAAGACTGCGCAGATTCGGCAAAACTAACAGCCTTTTCTTGATAATCCTCATAGTTATTAGCAAACTCTTGGATGGTTAAAATAAGCGTGTAAAACGTGACGAATAAAATCAATGTGACTATTGAAAATGTGATAATAAGTGCTACCAGATTTGGAAACTTTAGCTTTTGAACAAAGTAAGATCTAAGTGGAGCCAATATGAAGTATAAAAATAAACTTAAAACAAATGGAATAAGGATACCTTTTGTTAAAGACAGTGCAAAAGCTAATGCAACCGATGCTAAAATAGCCAAACTAAGAGTTTGAACTCCACCTTGATTTAACCAATACTTTTGGGTCTCTGACATTTTTAAAACTCCTTACAGCACTTAAACTCTCTAATATTTATATAAATATTACATTGTTTTTAATTTATATGAAATTAGAGTGCATGTGAACTAGTCTCGATTAAGCTAAATAAAATCAGACACTTACATATATATTTTTAAAAAAATGAATTTTTGAGCTTAAAAGTAAGGAAATTTATTCATCTTTTTCACTTTTTGCTAACTAAACCTTGTAATTCTAAAAGAACAAGAGCAAAACGTAACTCCCCCTAGCGGCCTGGCACCAATCCCCCTTTTAACCAGGTCGCTTTTTTTTTATTCTTACCAAACATTTACACATTCTTGCGCTAAGTTTATCTTATATTTAACAGATTATTTGGTGTCTAAAGATTGCTCTCGACATCTCAAACTATAAGTGTAAGACCTACTTGTATGCTAAGAAAAAACAATAGAAAAGACACACAAATTCGCGATATCAACTTTGAAATGGATCCCAACGACTATGCTGAAGGCAGCTGCCTAGTGAGTTACGGAAAAACCAAAGTCTTATGCACTGCTAGTTTAGAAGAAAAAGTTCCAAGATGGCTTCAAAACACGGACAAAGGCTGGGTTACTGCAGAATACTCTATGCTTCCAAGATCGACTCATACAAGAATAAGAAGAGACAAAGCTATGTCTGGAGGACGAAGCCAAGAGATCTCTCGGCTTATTGGTAGAGCACTTAGGTCTTGTGTAGATCTTAAAGCCATTCCCGAAAAATCTATTGTTGTAGACTGTGATGTAATTCAAGCGGATGGAGGCACTCGAACAGCCTCTATCACTGGTGGTTTTGTTGCTCTTGCTAGATGTTTTGACTTTTTGACTCAGCAAGGCCTCCTTAAAAAAAATCCACTCTATTTTCAAGTGGCAGCCCTTTCATCAGGCTTTGTTGATAACAAAATCTTTATTGATTTAGATTATGATGAAGACTCAAATTGTGACTCTGACTTAAATTTTGTTTTTACTGATAAAAATGAAATCATCGAAGTTCAAGGAACTGCTGAAGGCAAAGCCTTTAGCGCAGATGGTTTTAACAGCATATTAAATTCAACTCTAGAAGCTTCACAGCTTATTTTTGAAAAACAAAGACAAGCTCTTGGTTGGGAGACATTACTTGCCTAACATATGGATCGCAACTTTTAACAATCATAAGATAAAAGAACTCAAAAGCATGGTTCCAAAAGAGATGACAGATATCATGCTATTCTCTGCCAAAGATTTAAGTTTTTACTCTGCCCCTCAAGAAGACGGTACAAGTTTTTTAGAAAATGCTTGGATAAAGGCTAAGGCTATGAAGCCTTTAACGCCACCAACGGATTGGCTAATTGCCGAAGACTCTGGCATTGAGGTTGAAGCTTTAGACGGCCTCCCTGGAATTCACTCTGCTCGCTACGCTGGTAACAGTTCATCCGATATGATGAACAATGATAAACTTTTAAAAATGCTAAACTTTAAAAGTAATGGATCAAGAAAAGCCCGCTACTTTTGCCAAATTGTAGCTCTAGGGCCTAAGGGACAAAGTTTTGAAGCTTCAGGAGAGTGCACAGGTTCAATTGCAAATGGCTTTTCTGGCTCCGGAGGCTTTGGCTATGATCCCATTTTTATACCTAATGGTTTTGAATGCAGTATGGCTGAGATCTCTCTTAAAGAAAAAAATAAAATCTCTCACCGCAAAAAAGCCTTTACAAAATTTTTATCGCAACTGGACAGTTAGAGCCTCGTAAGGTAGCTAATGTTTTATGAAAGAACTTAAACTAATTGCCGGAAACTCATCAATAGACTTTGCTAAGCGTGTAACTGAATCTGCAGGTTTAGAGCTTGGAAGTTGCATGATAAAAAGGTTTTCTGATGGTGAAGTTCAAGTTGAAATTCATGAAAGCGTTAGAGGTGCAGATGTTTTTGTTATCCAAAGCACCTGCCCCCCAGTTAATGAAAATTATATGGAACTTTTTATAATACTTGATGCTTTAAAAAGAGCCTCTGTAAATTCGATCACAGCAGTGATTCCTTATTTTGGTTACGCCAGACAAGATCGTAAAGTCAGACCTAGAGTTCCAATCTCTGCAAGATGTGTGTCTGACCTTCTTTTAACGGCAGGAGCAGATAGGATTTTATCAGTAGATCTGCATAGCACTCAGATACAAGGTTTTGTGAACTGTCCGTTTGATCATCTTTACGCCATTCCCAGCATGGCTCAAAAGTTTATTGAAACTCATGGCCAAGGTGATGAGTTTGTTGTGGTGAGCCCCGATGCCGGTGGTGTTGAGCGCGCTAGAGCTTTTGCAAAACGACTAAAATGCTCTATTGCAATTGTTGATAAACGGAGGCTTGGCCCCAATGAAGCTAAAGCTTACAACCTTATTGGTGATGTTAAAAACAAAAAAGCAGTTGTTGTTGATGATATTATAGATACAGCTGGAACTTTAGTAGAAGGTTGTGGCTTGATCAGAGATATGGGCGCTAAAGAGATATTTGCTGTAATCACCCACCCTCTTCTTTCAGGTGAGGCTGTTTCTAGAATAAAAGAAAGTCCCATAAAAGAGCTGTGGGTCACTGATACCATCCCCCTTCGCCCAGAAGCACAAAACTTAGATAAGATTCATGTAGCGAGTGTTGCCCCACTGGTTGCTGAGGCTATTAGGCGTATTTATGGAAACGCCTCTGTAAGCACTCTATTTGACCAGTAGGTTTAAGCTTCAATTAAAAGACAGACGAATAAGTCTTGTTTATTTCTAAAAAATAAGCTAAATAATGCCTTTAAATAGTTGTACCTTTGTCTGCCAATTCTTACTGCAGATTTAGACAACAGACATTTTATACGTAATACGATTATGGAGAAGACAACAATGGCTCAAAAAGATCAAATTTTTCTTGAAACACAAACAAGAACTGCAAAAAGAACTACAAACATTGAAGGTCGTAAGAGAAATCTAATCCCTGCCATAATTTATGGACCAAACGTTGAATCTACTACAGCTTTTTTAAACAACAGCTTTTTTGTCACTTCCAAAGCTATTGCCGGTAGTACCATCTACACTCTTCAAGGTGATGTACTTGACGGAAAGCCCGCAATGATAAAAGAGATCAAAAGAAGCCCCGTTGAAAATAAAATTTTACACGTTGATCTCTACTCTCCAGATATGACAGGTACAATGGTTGTTGAAGTTCCCTTTGATTTTCAAGGTGAACCTGAAGGTGTTAAAGAAGGTGGCTTAATTCAAGAAGTTAGAAGAAGTATTGAGCTTGAATGTCCAGTTTCAAACATACCAAAATCTATTAAAGTAGACATCTCAGCCTTAAAAATTGGCGAGACTCTTTCTATGGCTGATATCACTGTACCATCTGAATTTAAAGTGATGTCTGCTCCAGAGTATGCAGTACTTAACATTACAGAAATTAAATCAGTTGCGGCACTTGATGAAGATGTTGCAGCTTCTGGTACCGCTGCTGAAGGTACAGGGGCAGCGACCGGCACAGCTGCCGAAGGCACAGCTGCTGCAAAAACAAATGCTGAGAAATCTTAAATAGTTTAAATTCTTTTAAAGCAAAATGAAATTCATTGTTGGTCTTGGAAATCCAGGATCAAAATATTATTTAACAAGACATAATATTGGCTTTTTAGCTATCGATGCTATTTGCAATCAGCTTGGTTCTAATTTCAAAAACAAATGGAACAGTGATTTTACTAAAATAAAAATTAATGGTGAAGATGTTATACTTCAAAAGCCTTTAACTTTTATGAACCTCTCAGGTGAATCAGTAAGGCCTTGTCTGGATTTTTTTAAAGGCCAGACAGATGATCTTTTAGTTCTTCAAGATGATATTTCTATGCCTTTTGGGGCTTTAAGACTTCAACAAAACAGAAGTGCCGGAGGCCATAACGGCATAAAAGACATCAATCAAAAGCTAGGAACCCAAGACTACGCTCGCTTAAAAATAGGTGTAGGTGGGCCCGACGGAAAACAAGAAGTTATCAACTTTGTTCTTTCTAACTTTTCTAAAATGGAACAAGAGAAAATTCCTGATCTTTTGATTGATTGCCAGAATGCTGTTGAAAGTTTTATTATTGAGGGCTTAGATAAAGCTGCGAACAAACACAACAGAAAAATTTGGAACGTTTAAAGGAGTAAGTGATATGAGTCTAAAAGTAGGTATTGTTGGACTGCCCAACGTTGGAAAAAGCACACTCTTCAATGCTCTTACGCCAGGAGGTGCAGAATCAGCCAACTACCCTTTTTGCACGATCGATCCAAACATTGGTATTGTTGAAGTTCCTGATCCAAGGTTAGAACAGATTGCTCAATTGGTAGAGCCTGAAAAAAAAGTACCTACAACGATTGAGTTTGTTGATATTGCTGGGCTTGTTGAAGGAGCTAGTAAAGGTGAAGGCCTAGGCAATCAATTTTTAGCAAATATTAGAGAAACAGACGCTATTGTACATGTGGTTCGCTGTTTTGAAGATCCAAACATTGTGCACGTTTCTGGAAGCATTGACCCCATTAGAGATATTGAAATTATTGATACAGAACTTGCACTTGCAGATTTAGAATCTGTAGATAAGAGAGTACAAAAGATGGAGAAGATGGTTAAAGCCTCAAAGGATAAAGACCAACTTGTTCAATTTGAGCTTTTAAAAAAGATAAAAGCTACTCTTGATGAGGGGCACCCTGTAAGATCCATCGATTTTACATCTGAAGAGTATTTAATAGTAGTTGGTTTTCAACTCTTAACATCTAAACCTGTTTTATTTTTATGTAATGTTGACGAAGATTCCAGTTTATCTGGAAATGACTTTTCTAAAAAAGTAGCTGACCACGCATCAAAACAAGATCAGAAGTCTTTAATTTTAAGCAGTAAAATTGAATCAGAAATTGCAGAGCTTTCAAGAAGTGAAAAAATAGAATTTTTGAAAGACTATGGTTTAGAAGCTCCAGGCCTTGATCGTCTCATTTTAGAAGCCTACAGGCTTTTAGATCTAGAGACCTATTTTACTGCTGGTAAAAAAGAAGTTCGTGCCTGGACCATAAATAAAGGAACCCGAGCCCCTCAAGCAGCTGGAAAGATACATACAGACTTTGAAAGAGGCTTTATTCGCGCAGAAACCTATCACTGTGAAGATCTTTTTGAACACAGTTCTGAAGGCAAGATAAAAGAAAAAGGACGGCTTAGGTCAGAGGGTAAAGACTACGTTGTTAAAGATGGGGATGTTATGAACTTCAGGTTTAACGTCTAAAACTGATACGAAAAGAATAATTATTTCAGTACCATAGTCCATACCCCGAAAAAGGAGTATGGTAGAAATTTTTGGACACTATCAACTCATTGAAAAAATCGCTGAAGGCGGTATGGCCGAGATATATCTAGCTCGTGATTTGAGTATCAAAAGCAATGAAAACATAGTTGTTATCAAAAGAATCTTAAAAAAATTTGATGATTCAGAAAGACTCTCAAACTTGTTTATGAATGAAGCTAAAATAAATATGAACATGCTACATCAAAGTATTATTAGCGTTTCTGACTTTGGGCTTATAAACAATCGCTTTTTTATGACCATGAATTTTGTTGAAGGCTTAAACTTACATCAACTCTTAAAAAAGATAAAAGACCTTTATCTTGAAAAGCCGAACTACAATGACTTTGTATATATAATTGCTGAAGCAGCAAAAGCTCTTCATTATGCCCACAACTGCAAAGACATAAACACAAATAAGAAACTTAACATTGTTCACAAAGACATAAGCCCAGACAATATAATGTTAAACCTTGATGGTAAAGTTAAGGTTATTGATTTTGGAATAGCCTCACTAAAAGAAAATGAAAAATCAAATGGTAAAGATGGAAAATTTTCTTATATGTCACCAGAACAAGCTAAAGGTAAAAAATTAGACAACAAAACTGACATTTTTTCTTTAGGAAGCGTTTTATGGGAGTTTTTAGCTGAACGAAAGCTTTATAAATGTAGGACAGTTGAAGAGGTAAAGGAATTTGCAAGACGTGCAAGTATTCCAGATTTAAAAAAGATCAAACCAAATCTTCCCACAAAACTTATTAGTATTGTTAACAAGTGCTTAGAAAAAAATCCAGAAAATAGATACACAGATATGAAAGAGCTTTACAAAGAATTAAGCTCTTTCTTACAAAAAAGTAGTCCAGACTACAATTTAAGAAAAATGAAGATTTTAGTTAAAACCTGCTATTACGAACAAAATATTTATTACTCAAGTCTAATTGAACAAACAAAAAACCTTGATGAATCAAACATCATTGATTTTAACAAAAGAAGACAAGAACAACTAGGCTTAGAAAAAAGCTATGGGTTAACAAATGTAAAGACTCAAATTGTAACAAACACCATAGACTTAGAAGAAAGAAAAAAACTCGTTAATCGTATCACTGAGTTTAAAGACTTAAATAAGAAAAAAGATCCCAAAGAAGCTTAAGGCTTAAAAGCCAAATACACCTTTCTATCAACTGGAAGACTCTCTCCAGGACGTGGGACACTTTCAAAGACTTTACCACTTCCTTCATAATCCATTTTAATATTATGCTTTTTTAAAAGACTTATAGTCTCTCTTAAAGATAATCCTTTTAGGTCAGGAACCGTGCCTTTAACATAAAGATTCTTTTTTTTATCTGATTTAGAAGATAAGAGATTTTTAAATTTATTTATATTTTTTGGACTTAGCTTATCGGGAACCACTTGCTTGCTACGCAAGAGAAAGCCAGCATACTCTGAAAAAACTGGGGCCGATACTGCTCCACCACTCCTAAGTTTCTGAGGTTCATCAAAACTAACAAGTGTGATGTAGCGTGGTTTAACAAGAGGGTAAACTCCAATAAAAGTTGATAAAACCTCTTTTGAATAACCACCATTAATAAGGTCTGGTTTTTGTGCTGTCCCTGTTTTTCCACCAACAAGATAGTAATCCACATTTGCAAGAGGTGCTGTACCACTTTCAGAAACAACTGAAGATAGTAAACCTTTAGTTAAATAGTTATCTTTAATATTCGTAATTTTTTTTAGACTAAGAGCTTTGTATCTTGGTTTAAAATTCTTATCTTCATTAAAAAGCTTAGCATAAGCCTTCATAACTTGAACTGAACTTAAAGCCAAACCGTGACCAAAAGACAACGAAGCAAGCTGATGAGGGCCTGAAAGCTTTTTCTGAAATAGAGGCGCCGCTTCACCTGGAAAATCAACATTTGTTTTTGAGCCAAAACCCAAAAATCTATAGTATTTAAGCAGTTCATCTTCACCAACTTTGAGAGCTAAATCCGCCGAAACTGTATTTAAAGATTTAGAGAAAGACTGAACAAGACTCATCTTTTCACAGTCATACTCATGAGAGTTTTTTATAGTTCGTCTTCCAATCTTAAACCCATCATCATAACAAAGCACTTCATCAGAAGGCTTCATTTTTAAATCTTTCATAGCTTTTAAAAAACTAAAAGTTTTAATAATAGATCCCTGCTCATAGACTTCAGAAGTTAGAATATTTCTATTGGAAATTTTAGAGTCTTTAGAATGAACCTGTGACTGAGCAATAATTTCACCAGTGTGTAGATCCATAGTGGCGGCCCAAGCACGTTTTGCATCTACTTTTTTTAACTGCTTTTTTAAAGACTCAGTTAAAAACACCTGGGACTCAATTTCAAGAGAAAGAGTTACATCTTTTCCTTTTAAGTCATCATAAAGTTCATAGTCTGAAAACAAAAGCCATCTACCCTTACCATCTCTTAAAGCTTTTTTTCTTATATTTTTACCGGCTAAAATCTGATCATACTCAAGCTCTAAGCCACTAATACCTTTTCCATCAATATCAACATTTCCAACTAAAAACTTAAGTGATTTTTTGTATGGATAAATTCTTTTGTACTCATCAATAAAACCAAGACCCTTAAGATCAAGAGCTTTTAAATTTTCATATGTATTTTTTTTAAGCTTTCTTTTGAGCCAAACAAATCTAGTTTTTCTTTTTAGTCTTTTAGAAAGCTTTTCATAATCTAGACCAACAATTTTAGATATTTTTTTAATTTTATAGGGACTGAGTTTTTCAATTTCAGGATCTATAAAAGCTGAACGTGAAAGCACACTTGTCGCAATAAGGTGTCCTTTTTTATCTAGAATATCTCCTCTTCTTGCTTTAATTATAACTCGTGTTGCAAATTGAGAGGCAATTTTATCATCTAACCTATCACTACCTATAACTTGAACAAACAAAAGCCTTGTACCTAATACTAAGCCACATAAAAAAACTAAAAAATGAACAACACTAAATTTAAAATTCATTACTCAGAAACCATCATTTCACCGTCAATCATAACAAGCTGCTCACTCTTTATCGATTTAAAAGCAATCATCTTCTCTTTGTTTTCATAAAGATTTTCACCAGTTTTAGACTTATACGTAGCAATTGATCTTCTGTAGGTGCTTCTTTTTTCTTTTAAAGTTTTGTACTTTTTTTGAACTATGTAAGACGTTTTACGAGATTCCATTCTAAAGAAGAAAACAATTCCAATACTAAAGAGTATGATAAATAGATTTATAAATAGTTTTTTTTCTTTCATGTTGCACATCCTTAATCTGTCGTGTTTTCGCTATTTTTCTTAAAAAACCTAAGCTTCGCACTTCTAGACCTTTTATTTTCACTAATCTCTTGATCTGTTGCTTTGATAACTTTTTTGTTTATGGGTTTACCATAGGTGCTATTTCTAAATGAATGCTTTACTTTTCTGTCCTCCAAACTGTGAAAGGATATTACACAAAAAAGGCCACCTGATTTTAGTAACTTTTGATAGTTGATCAGAGCATCATCCAAACTCTCTAATTCTTTGTTTACAAATAGTCTTAACGCCTGAAAATACTGAGTGGCAGGGTGACTTCCCTTTTTCCTCCATCCACAAACCTTTTCTATTAAATTTGATAATTCTAAGGTTTCACTAAAGGCTTTTTCTTTTCGCTTTTCATCAATTGCAGTTAAAAGTCTATTTGGTGCATAGATCTCACCATAAGTTAAAAAAATATCTCTTAAATCCTCTAAGCTTTCAGTGTTTAAAACATCTGATGCCTTAACTTCTAAATTCTGATTCATTCTCATATCTAAGGGACCGTTTTGATAAAACGAAAAACCTCTTTTAGCATTATCTAATTGAGGAGAGCTTACTCCTATATCTAAAAATACTGCATTTAGTTCCCTACCATCTACAATCTTTTCCACCTCTTCTAAATTAGAAAAATTAGCATGAAGAATCTGAAGCTTATTAGTGCTGATCTCTTTTGAAAAAGTTCTCTTGGCAAAAGACACTGCATCTAAATCTTGATCAAGACCAATGTAGCTAAGTCTGTCTTTGAAGAGTTCAAGAAATTTTTTATAATGTCCTCCCCTACCAAACGTTCCATCTAAAATAAGTAAAGGTTCGTTATCACTAAAAAAATTCTCAAAACCAGTTAAGACTTCTTGAAACATTACGGGTTTATGCAGCTGACTTGAGTCCATTTCGGCCCCCTAAATCAATTTGCGCGTCACTTGTATCTGTTTTTGTAATTTCAATATCTGTGCCTTCAATACTTAGAAGTGTAGATTCTTCTATAGCCTCAATCTCATCTACCAATTCTAAAAAGGTTTGGTTCCAATTCGTTTCAGACCATATTTCAACTCTATTCCCAACAGCAATAACAAAAGCTTCTTTTTTTAAATTTAGAGCCTTTCTTTGATAGCTGGGTATTCGTATTCTATTTTGTTTATCAACACCTACTTCTGTTGAACTGCTTAAAACAAATCTCTTCAATGCCTTAGCTTTTAAATGTGTTAATTTATTAATGCGCTCCATTTTTTTACTCCAATCTGTAGAAGAAAGAAGCTCTAGATACACTTTTTTATTGTAAACTGAAAGTGTTAAAATAAGACTGTCGTTTTCTATAAGTTCATAGGCTTGAACAGGTAGAGTGAGTCTACCTTTGTCATCAACCTTAATCTGAAACTGTCCCATCAAACGATCCACAATTTTCCACCTTTTTCCTTAATAACCCATCGGCTTCCAAAAAAAAGCCTTTTAATTAGGCTTAAAAATGTTCCACACTGATACGCTAGACCTTTGGTCAGGGCTTTGCTTTTCTAAAACTCTCTTTATGTCTAAAATATAGTTATGGAGTTTTTTAGTTTTGATTGTTACCTGTCCTAGCTGTAACTTTGAGCAACCATTAGAATCTGAGTATTGTCCTTCTTGTGGAGGGAATCTAAAGTCTTTACTAAAAGAAGAAAAAAAAGAAAAAAAAACCCAACACATTCGAACTAGAGCAATACTTTTAAGCCTAGGTCTAGTACTTATTTTAGGTTATTTGCTTATTTTTGTTTTAAAAGAGAGTAAAGAAAAACAAATAGTGGCATCTGAAGATCAATCAAAAACCAAGAGTATTGAGTCCATAAAACTAAAGCCTGGAAAAATCATCGGTAGTGCGAAGGCAAAACTAGGTTCTAGAAAATCTATTAACAAAGATTCAAGCAGCCCAACTAATGAGGGCTCGACTAAAAGCTTAAAAGCATCTGCTACTGCCTTTGAAAATAGCCAAGCAATTAAACAAGCCTCTTATTCAAAAGAACCTATAACTACTATAAAAAATAATTTAAAAGAAAATCTAACTAGTAAAAATGCTAGTAAAACATCAAATGTAAACGATACTAAAAAAAAATCTATTGTAAAAATTGAACTCAGAGATTCACTAAACTGTTCAGGACTAAGACAAATTGCACAAACTGCCTTAAATCAAGATGAATCCTCTTCTTTTCTAAACTGCAGCCAACTCATTCTAACTGATATAGAAAATGACAGGAATTATGTTCTAGAAGAAAATGATCAAATACTTGTTTCATTTAAACTAGATATTGATGAAAATGAAATCGTCTATACCCTTAGTACACTTTTAGATGAAGAAGAGTTTATTTCTAAAAAAGCTGTAAATATACCGAATGTAAGTGATGGAGCTGTTTCTTTTGTGGTCTTGATAGAGCCCAAAAATACTCCCGAAAACTTTGAAGATTCTGTTGAAAAAAGTGAACTGCTTCCATTGATTTTTCTTTCGCAAGGTGCTGAAGACCAGCCTTTAATGGCACTTCACATAAGCTATGCACCTTAACCGTATTAACGCAGCGCTAGTAATTTATAAGCTTGAACTCTTCATGAACTTAAGAATATTCTTTTACGATGGATATGTTTTTCAATTCTACAAATTCTGGTTTAGTTGAGTTAATTTGTGGCTGCATGTTTAGTGGCAAAACAGAAGAAATGATAAAGCTTATTAAGCGTGCTCAATTTGCAAAGAAAAAAATCCAAATCTTTAAACCTTACTTAGACAATCGCTATAAAATTGACTTTATTGTCTCACACAGCAATCTAAAACTCCCCTGCCATGTGGTTGAAGACTCTTCTGAGATCAGAAGCCAGATTCTTAAACAAACTGAAGTTGTTGCTATTGATGAAGTTCAGTTTTTTGATGAAGGCATTGTAGGACTAATACAAGAACTTGCAAACAAAGGTTTGCATGTTATATGTGCAGGCTTAGATACAGATTGGAGAGGAGAGCCTTTTCACCCAATACCTTTAATTATGGCCACTGCTGACATAATAAGAAAACAATACGCAGTTTGCACTGTATGTGGCTCTCCTGCAGTTAGAAGCCAAAGAACAGTGCCTTCCAAAGAAAATATTCTTGTAGGCTCTGGTGAAATATATCAGGCAAGGTGCAGAATGCACTTTAATCCTAATGAGGTTAAAGTTCAGAAAATAAATACTGATATGGAGGTTTAAAATGCAAGGTGACCTACTAACACCCTACCTTAAAGAAGAAGAGATCCAGGGCGAAGTCTTAAAACTTTCGCAAAAACTTGGGAGTGAACTCAAGTTTGATAAACCGCCTATATTTATTTGTGTTTTGAAAGGAGCCTCATTTTTCTTTTCAGACCTTGTAAGATACTACCCCCACGACTGTAAGATTGATTTTATAAATTGCTCAAGCTACGGAAGTTCTAAAGAATCGAGTGGAGAGGTAAAGCTAGATTATGACTTATCCATGTCTATTAAAGGTGAAGATATTATTATTGTTGAAGACATTGTTGATACGGGACACACATTAGAGTTTGTCACTCAACTTCTTAAAGTCAGAAAACCAAAATCTTTAACAACTGTAAGTCTTTTAGAAAAACCCGAAGCTTTAAAAGCTGATGTGAAAGTGGACTACTCTTGTTTCAAAATTAAAAATGAATTTGTAGTTGGTTATGGTCTTGATTTTAACGACCAACATCGTCAAAAAAGAGATATTTCTATTTTAACAAACACCCAGATCAACTAAAGCATCACAGGCTTTAAAAAAATACCTGCTTTTCTTATTAAACAAGCTCTATATTTAAAAAAAAGAGCTATAGCCTTTCTAAAAACCTATCAAATGTTTGTCGCGCACCAAACTGATCTCCATTTCTACCATTATAGATAAAAGTAAAAATATAATCTTCTCCTCCAGCACCTTTTGCATAGCCTGCAAGAGAGGACACTCCAGCTAGAAGCCCTGTCTTTGCTCTAACAGTTCCTTTAATTTTATTGCAAATACGATCTTTTAAAGTTCCGTCTGTACAAGAAATAGGTAAAGAGACTAAAAACTCTGGGTAATAAGGCTTCAACATAAGCTCTTTTAAAAGATTTGCTAAGTCCTGTGCTGAGATTTTATTTTCAGTACTCAATCCAGAAGCACTTACAAAATTCCAAGGGTTTTTAAAGCTGTAGGCTTTACCCACTCCTTTAATAATAGTCTTAATGCCTTGGTCATAGACTCCGCTTGCACCTCTTATTCTATTGTCCGCATACTTCACCATAGAGTCAGCTATAAAGTTGTTAGAGTACTTCATCATAAGCTTTACAATTTCAGACATAGGAGGGCTTTCAACTTTACCTAATTCTACAGCTGTTTTTGGTGTTTTTGACCAGATGATTTTTCCTGAAATTTTAATGCCACGGTCTCTAAACATTTTTAAAACTTGAGACTGAAAACTTTTTCTAGGACTTACAACTCTTCTGTACACAGATTTTTCTTTGTCTTGTACATCTTTTCCGTAATTTATAGTCACAAGCTCTTTTTCTGGAAACCCCCTTAAATCAACAGAAGCACTTCGTCTCAAATTTGATTTAATTTTTAAATCAAAGTAAGGGTTTACAGGGTCAGTTACAGCTCTTTTTGTAGAAGCATCCAAAAACCTTACGCGAACTGAATTCCAATTGACAGGAAGACCAGAAATTGAGGCATTGTAAGCTCTTTGATTCCATTTTTTTCTACCAGCTTCTAAAAAGTTTTGATCAAAAACAGTGTCGTCTAAAACAAGGTTACCTGTGATCTTTTTTACACCCCAAAGATCAAGTTCATTTAATAGTAGCCATAGCTTTTCAGTTACAAAAGTAGGGTCACCGTGACCTTTGATGTATAAGTTTCCCAAAACTTCAGATTTTTTAGGCTTTTGATCTACATACAAATAAGTAGGCACTTTTTCATGAATGCCATAAGACTCTAGTAAAGCTACACCCGTGATGATTTTAGATAAAGATGCCGGAACCATAGGCTCTTTTTCTTTTGAACTTAAAACCTTTACCCACTCCCCTTTTAAATTTTTCTTAAGGAGCACTAATCCAAATTTATTATAAGCTAGCCGCTTTGAAGCAATTGATTTTTTAAAAAGAGCCTCATAGTCTGGCGTGACAGCGTAAGATAGGTTTCCTAAACTTAAAACAAATATGAAAATAAACAGCTTAATCTTAATCATTATACTCTCAAGTTTAGGGTCTCTTACTACAGCATGCAAGAGTCAAAAAACTAGACCAACTGACACTGTTAATGTGGCTCTTGGAGCGCCCCCTTTTTCGATTGATCCCCTTTTAGCTACAGACGCAACCGGTATGCGCTTTGTATCTTTAACCCATCAGTCCTTGGTGAAAATTGGTACTGATCTTAAGGCTGCACCAGATCTAGCACACAAGTGGACAGTTTTAGGGGATAGCTATACTTTTTATATAAAAAAAGACACCAAATTTTCTGATGGAAGTGCAATTGAGTGTACTGATTTAATCAGAAGCATAAAAAGCTATAAAGATCCTAAATGCCCTTTTAACAGAGCCTTTACTCCCATAGTTAAAGAGAGCTGCAGTGAAGACAAGGATAATAACTTAATTCTTTCTTTAAAATTAAAAGAAGCTTCAGCTAAGTTTTTACTCTCAGACCTCCCGGTATTAAAAATTATCAGTAAATCTCAAAAAGGCTCAGGTGCTTTTGTTTTAGTGGATAAAAAACCAACGCAATACACTTTAGAACCTAACACCCACTCAATTAAAAAGCTTAACTATAAACTTGTTTTTTATTTTCTTAAAGATGACTTTTCTAGATTTTTAAAAACCTATAAAGGTGAAATTGATATAGCTCCAAACTCTATACCTTTTGAAAAAGTTAACTCTTTTAAAGATACTAAGTTTAAAATACTAGAACGCCCCTCTCTTTCGACCTCTTATCTTTTAATAAATTTTAAAAACAAAGATCTATCAAGACTCGCAACAAGAAAGCTCATTTATTCTGATATAGATATTCCCGACCTTGTAACAAATAGGTTTGATAATCACGTGACCTTAGCAAAATCACTTTTAAGCCCTGAGCACCCCTACTTCTCAAAAGAACTGCATTCAAAAAATCACAAAACTGCAATCAACACTAAAGCACAATCATCTCCTGGTATTATTCGTCTAAAAACCTCTAATTCACGGCAGAGCATTGAAACAGGTAAAATAATTGCACAAAAACTAAGAGATAAAGGCATGCCTATTCAAGTTCAAAGTTTTGAATGGGGAACCTTTTATCGTGATATTAAAATGGGCCAATATGATATGGCTTTAATGAAGTGGGTGGGAGTGATTGATCCTGATCAATACAATGTTGCTTTTCATTCAGATGAATTTCCACCTGGAAGAAATCGCGGCTATTATAAAAACCTTAAGTTAGACAGAATATTAGATGAAGCACGTGTTGAGTTAGATTTAAGAAAACGACAAAAATTTTATAATATGGTACAAAACACTGTGTTTGAAGACTTAGCCATTATACCTCTGTGGCATGAAAATCAAATTCATGTTGTTCACCCAAGGGTTAAAAACTATAAAGTAAACCCAATGGGAGACTTCACATCTTTAGAGGCTTTAAGAATCACTGAGGAAAAATTATGATTGATTTGAAAACAGATATTTTTTTTAAAAATTTACCTGATGAAATAAAGCACCTCTTTGATTCGGAAAAACCTTGGTCACCACTTAATGGTAAGCTTAAAAGCTACTTTTCAGATAATAAAGAAAATGTTTTATTAGGGGATATTTCGCCTCAAGCATTTATTGAAGGCACAGGTATTGTCATTGAAGAAGGTGCAAAGGTTGAAGCCTTTGCGTTTATAAAAGGCCCTTGTTTTATTGGGTCAGGGTCAGAGATAAGACATGGAGCATACATTAGAGGTAATGTTTTTATTGGTAAAGATTGCGTGGTTGGACACAGCACAGAAGTAAAACACTCTATCTTTTGTGACAATGCAAAGGCGGGGCATTTTAACTACATAGGGGATAGTATTTTAGGAAACAGTGTAAACTTAGGTGCAGGTACAAAAATAGCAAACCTTAAAATTACACCAGGTACTGTTAAATTAAAAATTAATGATAACTTTTACGATTCAGGTCTTAAAAAGTTCGGTGCTCTCTTAGGCGATAAAACAGAAACAGGCTGTAACTCTGTTCTAAACCCTGGAACACTCTTAGCTACAGGCAGTAAAGTTTACCCTTTAAGTTCAGTATCAGGCGTTTATTTAAAAAAGAGAATTTTTAAATAACACTAGTTCTAAAAATCGAAGCCTGTATATAAACGGCTGTCATACAATGTTCCATCAAATCTAAGAGATATCTCTTTTGTTGTCGGATCCTATCGTACTAAGAGATATTTTTTATTTAGAAACTCTAAGAGGCTATAACGTCAGTGTTGTTCTTATTCTCTACATCTTTTGATTCAAATGCATTTACTTTTTCATGTAACCCTCTAAACTCAGCAGCTATTTCTTCCAGCTGTTTAAACTCATCATAGTTTCTAAGTTTAAATTCATAAGTCTTACCTGCTTTTAGATCTTTTATATATCTTTTAAAACCATAAATTGGGCCTGCTGATCTATGAGATAAAAAGCGCCCCACTAAAAACAAAGTTACACTAAACATAATAGATAAAAGAACTAAAATTGCTAAAAAAGGTGTAAGATACTTTGAAGGACTTACTGTACCATTTCTCATAAAATCTAAAATCATAACTCTCATAAAAGTGTAAGAGTACACACCAAAAATCAAAGAGAACCAAAGGTTAACTGAAGCAAGCATAATTGAGTATTTGATTTGATACTTAGGATCAATCCACACTTTATTTCTTTTATTGTCTTCATGCCAAATCAAATGACCTTTAAATAAAATCATATAAACAATAAGCGCGTAGCCCACCCATTGAACAGCATCAGCTATATTAAAAGCAGGTGATAAAGTCGTATCATAACGTAGAACTATAAAATCAACTACAGCCCCATGGACCACTCTGTCAGTAACATTACCTAAAATACCACCTAATAGGATACTTAAACCAACTCTTAACTTCATTACATTTTCTGGTAAGAAAAACTGAATAACAGCATATACAAAAACTAGACAAGCACCACTTGTAGTTAAAGATACAATTCTTAAAAGTGGTGGTAGATCAGAAAACATTCCAAGCATAGCGCCATGATTGTAATGCATTACAATTCCAAAGTATTCAGTCCAAGTAGGCCCACCTTCAGTAAAGCCTAAAGCCCAAAATTTTGTGATTTGATCCAAACCAAGTGCAACGAAAAGTGGTAAAATTGTAAGAATCCAGCCTTTTTTATTCATAGAAATCTATCGGTTCATCAAAGTCTCAAATACACTGAACTATGGTCGAGAAGCTGTAAATAAAAAATGTTATATTTAATATATTCAACTCAGATAAACTACAGTCTCTTATTGGGAATCCTAGCCTCTAAGATCTTTGAAAGCATAAATCTTTTAGTCTGCTGATCCCCTGGGTCAGTAGCTACAAAAAAACCAAGTTCATTTTCTTTTAGAACAAGGCCTTTTGGATTTAAAGTGCGCCATTGATTTTTTTTTGAACCTTTAGAGTACTTAATTTCAACTTCTTTTAAGTTTTCACATGAAGTAGCTAATTCTAAGATAAATTTTTTACTTTTTGATAATTCTGAAATGCTAAAGTATTTATAATTAAGATCCACCTTTTGCGCCTCTAGAAGCTCTTCTAAACTGTTGAAGTTTTTTATAAGCTCTAAAAAAACCAACATGCAAACTTCAGCATCTTGCATAGCCCTATGATTAGGTTTTAAATTAAGCTCTATATGCTGAGCTAAGTGAATAAGTCTATGAGATCTAAGCTTTGGCCAAAGACTTAAAGACAGATAACTTGTACACAGGTGTGATCTTTTGAGTGAACTAAAGTCAGTTTTTATCAAACGCTCAAACTCATAAGCTAGAAAACCTAAATCAAAAGTTATATTATGTCCAACTAGAGGGGCATCCCCAATAAACTCAAGCATATCTTTTAAAACATCTTTTATATCAGGTGCATTTTTTAAAGACTCTAAACTTAGTCCATGAACTTTTTCAGACTCTTTTGTCATCCCCTTTAAAGGACGCACATAAGACTCAAACCTATCTAACACTTGATCACCTTTAAATTTAATCAAAGCCACTTCACAGATTTCAGAGGTAAGCGGATACTTACCAGTCGTCTCAAAATCAAGTGCTACAATGGTCTGATCAGATAAAGAAGAACTCATAAAATCACACTACTAAATAATAAAGGGTATGAACACTTTTAAAGTGATGACTTTTAAAATCCTTCTCTATAAAATTTTATAAGATTGGTTTTAAAATAAAGGACACTCATATATTATGTTACGTTTATTAACACTCTCTGTTTTACTTCTCACAGGTTTTCAAAGTTTTGCTAAATCAAAAATTAATAAAAACCCGCTTAGCATTGAGGCTATTCAGCACGAGTGGCTGGATAAAAACAACAAACATTTAATTCTTACTTTAAAGCTAAAGCTTGCAAAAGAGCACAAAGCCTACGGAGATATCTTTAAAGTTGAAACAGAGAATTCCTCAGCTACAGTTAACCCACCAGAGGTCTCACCTTTGTTTTTTTCAGAAGACAAATACAATAAAGGAAAACAAAAACTTTTTTTTAAAGATGAGGGTTTTCTAAAAGTAAGCATTAAATCAAGTGTTGCTTTTGATTCCAATCTTGCAGCAAAACTTGTCTATCAAGCCTGCACTGAAAACTACTGCCTACTACCTAAAAAAATTGACTTTGAAGTTGAATTAGAACCATCACTTAATAAATCAAACAGACAACTAGATTCTGAAAAAATAGCAGATAAAACTGATAAAGATTCAAAAAAGAGTTTCTCACTTTTTTTCATCTTTCTATTCGGAATTCTAACAGCATTTAGCCCTTGTGTATTTCCAATGGTGCCCATCACCATGGGTGTTTTGGGTTTTACTAATACATCTAACAGATTAAAAGGCTTCATCATCGGTCTTTTTTATAGTTTAGGCTTAGCTTTAACCTACTCTTTAATTGGCTTAGCAGCAGCTCTTTCTGGTGGTTTTATTGGTCAATCTTTGGCAAACCCCTATATTGTTTGGGGAATATTTATATTCTATATTTTAATGGGTTTGGCTCTACTAGATATCTTCTCTTTTAAAACACCTGATAAGTTTTCTCACATTTTATCTAAGATTAAAATTAAGGGTGTGTTTGGTGCTTTTTTAGCAGGAGCCATTGGTGGAGTGATTGCAAGTCCTTGTGTTGGCCCAGCTGTAGCCTCAATCCTTGCCCACGTAGCTCATAAAAATGATCCTGTGTATGGCTTTATAGCTCTTTTTACATATGGCATGGGCCTTGGGTCATTATTTGTAGCCATGGGTGTTTTTTATGGAGAGCTCTCAAGAATTTTAAAGCCAGGAAAATGGATGCTTTATACTAAATACCTTCTTGCAGGGCTTATATTCTTAGGGGCTGCTGTATTTATTAAACCGCACGTCTCAAACCTCATAGGATCTAAAAAATCGGATAAATATGGTATCTGGGCACCATTTACTGAAGAAACTTATAAGAGTGCTTTATTGCAAAATAAGCCCATAATCATTGATTTCTACGCCGATTGGTGTTCTGCATGCAAAACTCTGGACGAAAAGATTTTCACAAAAGATTTTTTCATTGAATCTTCACAAGGTATAGTGCTACTCAAGTTTGATGCCACTCGCCCCACTTCAGATGAAGAAGAGCAATTAGCTCAGTTTGAAGTTTATGGACTGCCAACGATTTTATTTATAAATGACAAAGGCTTGGTTCAAGAGGATCTAACACTGACAGGATATGAACCATGGGAAGACTTCAAAGTAAGACTAGAAGAAATCAAAAAAAGACAAGCGAAGGACCTTTAAAGAAAAAAGCTTCCAGCACTAAAAATGCTGGTGGTCCAAAAAACACTAAAAGTGCAGGTTCAAATAGAACGAACAACACTCTTAAAAAGAAAAAAACATCTTTAAAAAAGAAAAATACTGTGCGCTCCAAAAATGTAAGCGAGAGCACCGAAGTAAGGCTTAATAAATTTTTATCTCTTTCAGGGGTTTGTAGCAGGCGAAAAGCTGATGAACATATTCAGTTAGGAGATGTAAGGGTAAATGGTAATGTTGTAACTGAAATGGGTTTTAAAGTTAACCCAAAGTCAGACAGTGTTTTATTTAAAAGAAAAAAAATAAAGCCTACTGAAGACTTCACCTATGTGATTTTATTCAAACCTAGAAACTTTATAACCACCTTAAATGATCCCCACGGCCGCCCAACTGTTCTAGATTTGGTTCCAAAAAAATTAAGCAGAATGCATATTTTTCCAGTAGGGAGATTAGATTGGGGAAGTGAAGGCTTACTCGTCTTAACAAATGATGGTGCTTACGCTCAAAAAGTTCTACATCCAAAACAAGAGATCCCAAAAAGCTATGAGGTGAAAGTTGAAGGAGAAGTCCCTGAAAAGCTTATTCAAAAACTGCTTAGAGGTGTTTCTTTAGATGATGGAAAAGCAAAAGCTATTGATGTTAAGCCTTTTAGAAAATCTACTACAGGAACTCACACGTGGCTTAGAATTACTGTTACAGAGGGTAGAAACAGACTTATTAGAAGAATGCTTGAGCGCTTAGGCCTATCTGTAATGCGATTAAGACGTGTTAGCATAGGACGCCTCAAAATAGGACACTTAAAAGCCGGAGACTGGGCGTATTTAAATGAAAGCCAAAAAGATTTAGCTTTAAAAAGCTTTTCTAAAGATTAAGTACTACCTACTGATTTTTTTAAAAAAAGATTGAAATAGTGACTTAGAACTAGAATCACTACCAGTGTTGCAACACTTTTATATCAGATTGATGCAATATTTAGAGTTTTTTAGACAGTTTATATGAATATTATAGTTTCTTAAAAAAAATCAGCCAATATAGTTAAAGCCAACTCATAAGCACAATAATAATGCCGATCAATAAGTATGAAGTTTAATAAAATTAGACCCTTTTTAATATTAGCTTTTTTAGTAGGTTCTTTCCCACTACAAAGCGCTGATTTTATTCCAGAAAGTCAAATGCAAAGCTACACTTACAGCAGCACTGATGCTTGTAGTTCAGAAGATCATGGCTCATCTGATGATGATGAAAGTAAAAAGACAGCTTGTTTGTAAAAAACTTATTCTTAGTTTTATTCTTTTATTCATAAATCAATTCAAAGAAATCAATATACATTAAGCTTACATATGCTGTTTGATCTGTTTTTTATCCTCTTTTTCTCTCAAAGACTTTCTTTTATCTCCTTTATTTTTAGACTTTCCTAGCCCTAAAAGAAGTTTAATTTTTCCATTTTTTAAATATACTTTTATAGGCACTAAAGCTTCATTTTTCTCTTTTGTAATGGCATACAATCTATCAATTTCAACTCTATTTAACAAAAGCTTTCTAACTCTTAAAGGACTATGATTGGCGTAACCTCCATTAGAGTACTCCGGAATATGAGCATTTTGTAAAAATACCTCTTTATTTTTAAACACAACATAGGCTTCTAAGATTGTCCCAAGCTTCATGCGAAGAGCCTTCACTTCACTGCCCTTTAAACTGATGCCCACCTCTAAGGTTTCATCTATAACATAGTTATGCCTGGCTTTTTTATTTTCAATTAAAAAGGGACTCTTTTTAGACTTAGACATATTAAAGATCTACAGGGTCTTTTTGAATAAATCCAAATGCTCAACTGGAGTTAATGCATCTGGACGTTTATTTAAAGTTTCTTCATCAATCACAACATCAGTCTTTATAGTGCTCTTAATCTTTTTGCGCCTAGAATTAAAAAGTCGCTTTAGATGTGCAACAAAGTCCTTTCTTTCATCTAATACTTTATCTTTTTTTGAAAAGAATAGAACCTGACTCTCAATTTCTGGTCTTGGAAAAAAAGCAGATGAAGAGACATCAGTAATCACTTCCATGTCCCAATTTAATTGTGAGATGATAGAGACTAAGCCATATGTTTTTTTATCACTCAAGCTCGCCCTTAATCTTTGACCCACTTCTTTTTGAAACATCAAAATCATCTGCTCAATTGGGGGGTCTTTGATAAAAAGATCTAACAACAAACGAGAAGAAATTTGATACGGAAGATTTGAAATAAGAACTGCTTTTTCTTTAATGTCTTGCCACTCAAACTTTAAAGCATCTTGATTGTAAACCTCATAACCTTCTTCTATCCAGTAGCTTGCAAAAGAACGGTCAAGCTCAATCAAAGCCGGCATCAAGCCTTCTTTGTTGTACAAAGCCTTTGTAAGGCTTCCAAGCCCTGGCCCGATTTCAAAAAGTTTTAAGTCATAATTAGTTTTTGGAAACTCAACTATTTTATTTATTATATTTTGATCAATCAAAAAATTTTGCCCTAAAGATTTAAGCGGCTTTGCTTTTAACTCTTCAAGCATCTTTAAAACTTCACCTTTTGTCATAAAAATCTCCGGCTAAAGACTTTGATGAGGGCTCAAAGTCTAATTGATCATTAATATTAGGTAATCTAAGCGCCGCAACTAGAGCAATCATTGCCCCATTGTCCGTACAAAATTTTAAAGGAGGTATAAAAAGAGGAACATCTAAATCTTTTGCCATAGATTCAAATCTTTTTCTAAGCAAACTGTTTGCACTCACACCCCCTACAACACTAAAGCCTTTAGGTTTAAACTCTATTAGGGCTTTTCTTGTTTTAACTTCTAAAACTTCAATGCAAGCCTCTAAATATGAAGCACACAAATCACTAATTTCAGCTTCAGAAAAATCTAGCTTTCCTGAAATATAGCGACTTGCTGAGGCTTTCAGCCCAGAAAAACTAAAATCATAGTTAGGCTCTTTAATCATAGGCCTTGGAAAGCTATGTGCTTTTGGGTCACCTGTTATAGATTTTTTATCTACTAAGGGGCCTCCAGGAAAACCAAGGCCTAAAGATTTTGAAAATTTATCTATCGCCTCCCCAACAGCATCATCTCTGGTTGAGCCTAAAATTTCATAGTCCCCTATAGCACGCACTAAAACCAACTGTGTATGCCCACCACTTACAATTAATGACAGGTGCGGAAAGGTCATTTCTTTTGGAGCAGCACCTTCAGATTTTTCATAAAGCCATGGGCTTAAGACATGCCCCTCTAAGTGGTTCACAGGATAAAGAGGAGTATCAAACACTTGGTTTAAGGTTTTTGCCGCCACTGAACCCACTATAAGTGAACCTAAAAGCCCAGGTCTTGACGTATAACCAATCCCTGAAAGCTGTTTAAAATTAAGTCCAAAGCTTTGATTTAAGTCTGTTTCAATCTCTTTTAAAAGAGACACAACGGATTTTAAATGATTTCTAGAAGCCCGTTCAGGCACAATGCCACCAAAAGGCCTATGATCCTCATCTTTTGTATACTTATAAAGCTTTAAAACTTCACCATCACCAGCAACTAAAGCAACTGAGGTATCATCGCAACTGGTCTCTAGACCTAAAAATAAAGACATAAGTGAACATTACTGAGAAAGTGTAGAAAGTCTATAAGAAGCAAACTCATAGGCTTTATATTTTTTATCAAAACCTTCAACTACAGATTTGTAGAAGGTCTCAGCCTCTTTGCCAAGCCCAAGCTCTTGAAAGCAGACCCCGATTTTATAAGTTACTAAGGCGTAAGTTGCTGACTTCTTATTTGTCGATTTTTCGCGATAATTTTGAAAAGCAGTTACTGCATCAGACCACTTCTGTTGATCAAAAAGTGTGTTTCCATTTTTTAGAACTTTATCAAGAGGTGTGCTTGCCCATTTAAGCTTCTCTTTTGTCTCAGATTGCTCTTCTTTAGACTTTGCAAGATCTTCTAAGAGAGATGCTTTTTCTTTATTGATGGCTTGTAAAGACTCTTTATAAGAGTCTTTTTCTTCAGTGATCGTTTTAATCTCATCTTCGTGGGTCTTTTGAAGGCGCTCAATATAAACTTCAAGCTCTTCTATTCGACCGTCTTTCATTCTTAGGTCATCTTCATAATTCACAAGTTTTTGCGATAAATCTGCATTTTTAATTCTAACATCAGAGATCTTAGGAGCTTTGGACTTAGAACCACGACGTGCACCATCCACCCGTGTTTGTATTCCAGTACTGCTGCAAGATGTCATAAAAAGAAGGCCAACACTTAAAAGTTTAACTAAAAATAATATCCTAAGTGTTTTCATTAGAGTCCCTCACCTTTTGCATTTGAAAGTCTAGCCTTAAGTTCAGCCTTTTCAAAATACTTTATTGCACTGATATAAGCTTTTTCTGCTTTTTTATAAAGTCTATTTTCAAAATATCTATCAGCTTTTTTTAAAGTTAAAAAACCAGCTCTATACCTTTTCGGTGAAACCTTTAAAGCCCCGTTTTCTTTTGCATAGACTTTGGCAACGTGAGCCCTGGACTGTTCCTTAAGAGGCCTTGTTCCAGCACAAGAGATTAGAAAAATTAAAGCACTAGAAATAAAAAAAGAGGCTTTAAAAAGCCTCTTTACTCTTGAAATGCGTAAGATCAAATTACTGCTCTATAGGAACGAAGTTAACTCTACGGTTCTTAGAATGAGCTGACTCAGTTCCAGAAGCATCAACAAGTTTTTCTTTACCATAGCTGATTACAACAAGATTGTTGCCATCAATTCCTAAAGATACAAGATAGTCTTTAACAGCTCTTGCACGTCTGTCACCTAAAGCAAGGTTATACTCTGTTGAACCACGCTCATCACAATGACCTTCAAGTTGTACGATTTTGCCAGAGTTAGACTTAATCCACTCAACATTACTTGCAAGTAAAGCACGAGCTTCATCAGTTAAACGAGCCTTGTCATACTCAAAATTTACTGTGTATAGACCTTGATACTGACCTGTATCACTGCCTGAAGTTGCAAGACTTAATCCAGTATCCTGACTATTAGTTGCATCAAAAGGTGTTCCATCTTTTGAAACGCCATCAGCACCCTGATCTGGTTGAAGAATTGAAACGCCACCATCTCTATTTTTTTTCTTACTAGCACAATTAGCAAGTGAAAAAACTAAAAACAAACTCAACGCTACTCTAAATAGTTTACTCATAAAATTTACTCCTCTATTCTATAACTCTAATTCTATGATGAACTTATCGTATGTCAACACAGGGAACACATGTTATGAAAAACAGCATTATCCTTTTTATTGGTTTTTTTCTCTGGGCACAAAATGTGTTCGCACTTCTTCCTTTCAAGTATGACTGGATAAAAATTAAAAGTGAGCACTTTACGGTACTCATTGATAAAGATTATAAAGACTATGGTTTACTTGTTTCTAAAAAAGCTGAAGAGGCTTTTATTTCTTTATCTCTTTTAAGCAGTAAGCATCCTAAAAATACATTTATTATTATCGATCACACAAAAAACTTTTCAAATGGATCTGCAACTAACTTTCCCTATCCTATCATCCGGCTTCAACCCATCACCCCGCCTCCGTCTCAATCAATTGGACAATATGAAGATTGGCTTTATGAACTTTTAGTTCACGAGTACACACACATCTTAAGTTTTCACAATGTTAAAGGAATTTACAGACCCTTAAGGTTTATTTTAGGCAATAGTATTTCACCTGGAAACTTCATGCCTCTTTGGTATCTGGAAGGTCTTGCTGTAAATACTGAAAGCTTTTTATCAACAGGCGGAAGACTTAGAAGTTCACGCTATCAAAGCCTTTCAAAGACTTTACAAGAAAGTAATATTGCTTATGCCAATGAACAAGACACAGGTGTTTTTCCTTTTGGATCAGCTCCTTACGTTTATGGTGGCTGGATTCATCAAAATGCTGCTACAAAGTCACCTTTAAAAAAATCTGCAATTAAAAATTTAAAATCAATTCACTCTACCTTTTCACAAAGAGTTCCCTATTTAGTGAACTCTGGTTTTAAGGTCACAAATAAGATATCTGCCTCAAAAAGCTTCAAAAACGTCTTCTCAAAAAATAGACCTAAGTCTTTAGACAAAGGTTTTGCTGTTGGGGAGTTTCCGCAGTGGAACAACTATCATAAAGCCTTATTTTTTATGCAAGAAGATGAGTGGTCGAGAAACCAAATCTTTAAATTCAAAGATAACAAGAAGAGTCTTCTATTTGAGTTTATTGAAATTGTGTATTTTAAAGTCTCAAAAAATAAAATCTATTTCATAACCTCTGATCAAGAGAATCAAGACAGAAGAATATACAATTTAAGAACTTATGACTTAAAAACTAAAAAAATAAACAAAATTTCAAGCGGTCTAAACATTCACAACTTTGATATCTTAGGTGATAAGATTTTATTTGTCAGAAAATCTATCGACACTCAAGAGATAGTGCTGTCCTCTTTAACGAGTATTGAAAAACTAAATAAAATCTCAGACCCTTTATCTAAAAACAAAGACGAACAAGTTCTGTTTAAATCTAACGGACAAGAACGACTTGATCTTCCTAACTTTAAAAATAGCAAAGAGGTTGTTTTTACATATAAAAAACCAAAACAAAAAGAAGAGATTCTTTTATTAAACTTAAAAACCCAAGAAAAAAGAGTGGTTTCATCTTACCAGCACATTAACTTTATCGATATATTTAAAAATACGGTTTACTTTACCTATGAAGACGAGGGCAATAAGTACTTGAGTCGTCTAAACCTCACAGGTAAAGAGGCAAATGCTAGCCTAGCCGTTAAGCAAGGGCTTTTATCTTTTGATATTAAATCAAAAAATCAATTTTACGCCTCACTCATAGGAGTAAAAGGACCTGAAATAAAAGAGCTAAGTCTTTCCAAACTTAAAACAAAATCTAAAGCTTTATCCATTAAAAACTACGCCCCTGATCTTACTGCTGTTCAAGAAAATAAATCCTTAGAGGTTAAAGACTACAGCTCTTTTGTTAAGCTTAAACCACATTACATTGTTCCAAGTTTAACTTTTGCACCCTACGGCTTTACTGGAAATCTACTTTACGGTCTTCAAATAGGCAGCCAAGACCCACTAGACTTTAACAGCTACAGCGCAACTGTTTTTACTGACACCATTACAAACGCCCCATCGGCCTCTTTTTCCTACACTTCAAAGCACTCAAGACGTCCATTAAGTCTTTCTGTAAGTCACTTAAACACACCACTTAGCTTAAACCTCATTCGAACAACAAATAATTTAAGTTTAGGCTCAAGCTACACCTTTAATACAAATCTGGGACAAAGCTTTACCTTCAGTGGTGGGCTTAGTTATAGCCAAGTTTTAAATAATTCTGAATCTTCAGATTCGCCTGAAGACGAAGACCAACCTGAAATTGATTTTTCTGACACACTCTTAAGAGCCGGAGCTTACTTAAATTTAGACATTAGAAACTTTCAAGTTAAAAACCGCGAGCTTGCACCTCAAAAAGGATACAAACTTAGATTAAGCACAGCCTACTTTACAGCTCTAGATCAAGATTTTTTTGGCTATCAAAATGTAAAATTTGGAGCAAGAAAGTACTTTAAATCCCCACTCTTTTCGAGTCACAGACTAATATTTGGGATTGATGGTCAATGGAATAACAAACCTTTACTCGGGGGCTTAAGAACACTCTTAGCATCAAACTCTGTTAACCAACTCTACAGAAGTTCAAGCTTAGGGGGCTTTACTTTAAGGGGTTTACCCACTGGAGCTTTTCTATCAACAGAGTGGTACTCAGTTGCTCACTTAGAGTATCGCTTTCCACTTTTTAAGGTGAACTGGGGCCCAGGGCTCATTCCAGCATTCTTCAATCGCGTAACTGCAGCTTTTACAGCAGACTACGGAGTACAAAAAGGTTTCGATTTTATCAGCCGTGACTTTATTGATGAAAATACGCGGCTTTACTCTGCAGGAGGGGAGATTGTTTTTGACGGTAAGGCCTTATATCACGTTCCCGTTTCTTTTCATCTAGGGCTTTATAAGTTTTTAAACACTGAAGTGCATGACCTTCCACCTGAGCTTTTTATAAACTTTGTGTTTACTGGTTTATGAAGCTGGCCTATTCTATGAATCTAGCTTATGAGCCCACTTATCTTTGATAACAGAGAATCTGCCTTGACAAGAAATCAGAAAAGCTAAATCATTTATTATGGTCTATTTTGACCAAAAAAGTAGCACAAGGGGCTTTAATGACAGAGAATAATGAATGGATCAAAGAACTTGTTCGATCAGAAGAGCAGATGGAAAAAGCAGGACTTGTTGATTTTAGCCCTGTAGCAGACACACAAAACATTATTCTATCGGCTTCCATTGAATACTTAAAAACCCTTAAAAGCCTATTTATAAAAAATGCTAATATTTTTAATCAACTTAAAGGAAAATCCGACGGAGCTATAAGAATCTATGGTATTGCAAAAACTCACGCAGATTTTATGCTTTTTAGAAATGGCTACAAACTTGTCTTTAATATGATTCAACCTGGCAAGATTCAAATTGTTTTTCACCGTACCTCTACTCCATTTGTTTCGTCTGACGCTTCAAAAAATACTGATGGCAAAAGCCCTTTGAATGATGGAGTTTTAGAAGCCGCTTGGGGAGCCTTTCATGAGGTAAGATGGGTCTGTGATTCAAAGCCCATAAATAATGAGCACTTGATTAAATTTTATTTAAAGAATTTTGTTCAAAATAGCACGAATTAAACCCTACTTATTGATATTCACCTAAAAACTCTACTATAAGACACTATGATCAAAATAAGCGAAAATGCTTTAAAGCAAATTAAATACATCAAGTCATCTGAAGAAAGATCTTCAGATGAGTTTCTAAGAATATTTGTAAAACGTGGAGGCTGCTCAGGCTTTTCCTACAAATTGGACTTTGATAGCTCTTTAAACTCTAAAAAAGACAAGATGTATGATCAGGTAGATAATATAAAAGTAGTCATAGACAATCAAAGTCTATTGTATGTTATGGGCATGACTCTTGATTTCGAAGGTGGATTAAACGGACAGGGCTTTGTGTTTTCAAACCCCAATGCCAAAGACACTTGCAGTTGCGGCTCTTCTTTTGCTGTTTAAGATCACAATCAGACTTTAAAATTAAACTTTAAAAGTAATCCGAGTTCTAAAAAAACAACTACAAAAAAAGAAACACACCCTTTAAAGTAAACTTAAATAATAAATACTATAAGAAAGTGGTTTTCATATGTCTAATTTTATCTCTCCTGAAGTAGCCGTAATCCCAGCAGCTGGAAAAGGAACACGGTTTTTACCCTCAACCAAAGCCACTCCAAAAGAGCTTCACCCACTTTTAAACACCCCCTTGCTTCACCACTCGCTTAAAGAGTTAAAAGAGGCTGGTGTAAAAGAAGTTATAATTGTAAATCACCCAGATAAAAAAGGTCTTAACAGGTACTTTGAGTCACACTCAGAATTAAAAAAACATGTTTCAAAAAATTCTGATTTGGTTAAAGCTCTAGACTCAATTGATGATTTACCAAAAGTCATATTTGTTTATCAAACAGAGCAAAAAGGTTTAGCACATGCCATAAGCTGTGCTGAAAGTGTTTTAAACGGCAGAGATTTTTTTGTTTTACTGCCTGATGAAATATTTTTTAAAGACGCAAAAGGTAAAAATCCATCAGAAGCACTACTTGAATCTTTTAGAGATTCAAGAAACTCATGTGTTAGCCTACTAGAAGTACCTAAAGATAAAGTCTCTTCCTATGGTGTGGTTAAATTTAATAAAAAAAGCTCTACGAACGAATCAGATAGTCTTAGTAAAGTCGAAATCACAGATATAATAGAAAAACCAAAAGTGTCTGAAGCCCCTTCAAATTTGATTTTACCTGGGCGTTATCTTTTTAAAAATAAAATTTTAGAGTGCATAAGAAAAACACCCGTAGATAAAAATGGTGAAGTAAAACTTACTGACTCAATGGTACTTCTTTCTAAAGAAGAACCTCTAATTGGAATTGTAACAGACTGTCCACGCTTTGATGGTGGCTCAGTCCTTGGTTTTTTAAAAGCAAACGTATACGCCGCTCTTAAAGACCCGAAGCTCTCTAAAGATTTTGAAAGCTACTTAAAAAGCCTCTTATGAAATCTACTGTTTGTATTTTTTTTATTTTCACACTCTTAGCACAAAGCAGTTGTAACACTTCAGTTAAAAAAATAAACATCTTCTCAAGAAAACCAAGTAATTCAATGCATGAACCAGGTAAAGCTACTACTTTGTTGTTTTATAAAAAGCATTTTGAAGTAGATCTAGATGAAATGAGTAATCTTTTAGATAAACTAATTTCTTTAAAAAAATTTCCTGATTTTTTGAGGGCTTTAACACTTAACGATCTAGATCCAAACTGGAAGACAAAGTGTACAGAAGTAAAAAACACTGAAATACAAAATATTTTTTCAACACTCAAAAAAAAATTTTTTAGAGATATTGAAATACCCTTGTACTCATGCAATTGGAAGTATGAAACAGGAACCTTATTAGAAAATGGGATTTTTATATCGAATGCAAATCAAATTGATTTAAGTAATGAACTTGAATTGACTAACTTTAAATTTACTATTGCACATGAAATAGCACACTACGTTCATGAAATTTCGACTATGCTACCTTATAGTCAAGAAGAAGGCTTTTCAATAAATGGCTATACCTCTTATAGACTAGATAAAACCAAATCGTGTCAAGATTTGAGCAGAATAGATAGGCGAGATGAATGTGAAATAAAACTTTGGGAAAATGGCCACTCAGAAGTAGATATTTATGCTGCTTTAGTCTTAGATAGAATAGGGTTAAACAATTGGGAGCTTCTAGAAAAAAGCCTTATCAAAAGTGTTAACGAATATATAAGAGTCAACTCTCTACAAAATGAGAAAGATTATTATATTGATCAAATTAGAAGGCGAATTTCTCGTATTAAATACTATTTTCCTCAATAGCACATTTAGAAAAAGAAAAATCAATAGACCTCTACTGACCCCATATCAACTTCAATATAAACACGTCCTGATCCATCACCAAAAATATATTCATCTCCAGACTTTTTGTAACCCTCTACAACATCTAACTCACCAACAGTCACATTAGAGTATAAAGTAAAGTTTTTCTCTAAACCTTCAATTGAACCATATCTTAATGCACCCGCTTGAACATGAGCTTCAAAATTTGTACTTTGAACAGCCGAATTAAAGTGAGCTGAACCACCTGAAACCTCCATTCGCACTTCAGGAGCCGCAACTGATAGAAATTCAGCCTCACCTGCAGACAGGTTTACTTCACCTTTTTTAAAACTTAAAGATTCAGACTTAAAACTACCAGCAGAGACATCTAGAACAAAAGTGTTAAAAGAAAGCTCGGGCTTAAGAGTCAGGCTACCTGCTTGAAGGTTGATTTTTACATCAGGGTAAGGTTTTTTAATTTTAGGCAAATACAAATCCAACTTAACAGTTTGGACAAATGAAAGGCTTCCTTTTTTCTGAGTTAGGTTCATAAAAAGAGTGTTTTTATTTTTAGAAATCTCTAAAGGCATTTTATCACCCGTGTAGCTAATATCATAGCTTACATCTGTTACTCCATCCTTTTGATAATGCAGCACAACTTCAGCAGCGGAAAATTCTAGAACATACTCTTTAACACCTTTTACTGAAATTGTTTGAGACTCTTTATTTTCCTTTTCATTATTAAAGACTTTATAAACATTTAAACCAAAAGAGCTAACATCTTTTGCACCAGCTAAAGCCGGTTTAAACTTTGATTTACTTAATAATGTAAAACCTAAAACTAAGGACAACAACGATACAAGAAATACTATAAACGTTTTTTTCATTTTAGCTCCTTTTTTAAAAACCTAAGGTTCCATTTTAAATACTGCAATATTTTTGATACGAACCAATTAAAAGAATAATAATTAGCAAGTATTGAAGTGATCAAGAATCCAATAAGTCCGAGAACTATAAAAAAAACAGCTAAGAACTCTAACCACCCACAATCAAAAAGAAAAACTGTAAAGGGTGAAAAAGCTAAGAGAGCAAATGGAAATAGAAGTCCAAAATTTATCGTAAACCAACCAAACATGAAAGGTAGAATAACAAACAATGGAATTAACAGTATAATTATGTTTAAAGGCACAAAGCCAAAAAGAAGAGCTGTAACTTTTAAAGACTCTTTAAAAGAAGACCACACTCTGTCGTTACCTTGAGCCTTATCAACTCTCTTTTGTACACTTTCAACTTTTTGATTGAATTTAATTTTTTTAGCAATAATTTTTGGATGCCCTATAGCCTTTATAGCCTCTTCTTGTGTTAGACCTTTTTTGACTTCTTCTGAAAATTTTTCTTTATATTCTTTTAAAATAACTCTTCTAACACTTTCAGAAAGGTAACTTAATTCTGTTTCTAAGATCTTAAAAAATTCATTTTCATTCACATCAGCTCCAAGTCTTTTATTATCTATACTTAGCCCACAGACTCAATATTTAGAGTTCAAGCCTACATCATTGACAAGCTCCTGCAAGCTTTGTAATCAGGTTACTTTATGAATACTATAATGCTTAATTTTTTAAAAAACTCATAAGCTTTTAAGAAGTCTCTAAACAATGCTTATACCCAAAGATATGTTTCTTTTTAAAACTAATAGCTTTAACTGTCTTAAAAAAACATTGTTACTCTTATCATTTTTTTTAAATCTAACGGCTTGTCCTCTTAATCATATGAAAGTCCTTAGGACAGAAACATGCCCTTCTGTTGTTGAGCTCAACGAAAAAACAAACATTCAACTTAAATGGCTTAAAGGTCCTTTTGGAGATCCACAAACTGATTCAATACTTTTTCTAAAGGTCTTAGACAAAGATAAAGCCGCAAAATCTTTACCTCTTGGCTACCATTTTTTTATCCAAGCTAGTATGGGGATGGGTCATGGGCTTTCTGATACTGGTGAATTTAAAACTACAAACCAAAACGAATGGATAAATGATGAAATATCATTTTATATGCCTGGTCCCTACGATATCAAGATTTATCTCACTGATGAAAACTATAATGAGCTAGGAGAAGCCACATGGTGCTCCGTTTTTTAAAATTTTTATCTATTTTTTTTCTATTTATTTTGAGCTTTTACAGCACTAAGGCTTTTTCACTAAGCTGCTGTGGTAGCTCTCCAGTAAACTATTACATACCAGAGGACCATCAAGATTTAAACTTTACTCTGGGCTACTCAAATGTTCATGCCGTTGGAAGAGTGTTCCAAGATACGAAAAATTTTATAAAATGGACGGATAAAGAAAGACTATTAAACATCATACATTTTTCAGCATCTTATAAAGTAAAAGAAAAGTTGAGCTTAAGCCTTCAAAATGCCTACTACTATTCTACGTATAAAGATTCTTCACTGGATCAAGTTGATGAAAATTTTGGAGACACTCTTTTATCTATCAATTATGAGCCAAACATCTATAAAATAAAATCGTCTCCATTTAAAAACTCTAGAGTATACACTTCGGCTTTAGTTAACCTCCCCACTGGAAGATCTATTTTTGAAAACCGTATTCTTCCTGAGGCAGCAAACGTTACAGGTCATGATTTATGGGGCTTAGGGGCTGGATTAACTGTTTTAAAAAGAATAAAAAATTATAATTTAGATCTTCAAACCAAGATTTTAAATATATTTTCAGATCGAATCAACAACCAGTTTATTTCAAGCTACTATGACATTTCAATATCTTTAATGCTGTCTAAGTCTTTTTCATTTTTTTCTACTCAATCTCCCACATGGCAGATCAGTACAGGTCTTAACTGGTCTTATGTTTCAAAAAGAAAACGCCGTGGATTTGAAGTAGTCGGAGAAAACTTAAGTGCTCTTTCTAATCAAAAAACAGCTACTTTTTTTAAACTTAGAAAATCTTTTGACGATTTTAACATCATTCTTTCTTATAGCGACGAAACGCTCCTAGGTAGACCAAGAAATACAATCATTAATCGAACATTTTTAATAAATTTATCAAAAAATATTTAAGGAAAGTTTAACTATGCTTCTCATAAATTTTATTCACTTTTTAATGACAGCAATCACAACGCCCTCTTTTGCACACTGTCCAAATTCATTTACCTTTAATGATCAAACTTTTTGCGCAGATTTTGAGTGGGAAAAAACTGATATTCTAAAAGGTAAATCTTTAATGAGTCCTGTGCTCAATTCTAGTGCTCAAAAGCCTTTTGAGCAGCACTTGTCAAAGTTTTGGCTAAACATATGGGCTAGTGGTGATACCAATCATAAAGTGCTTTTTTTTGAAGATTTAGAAATAGACCCTTTTATGCTGATGTCACACATACCTCATCACGGCGGCGAACTAAAGGGAGATATTAAATTTGTAAAAGATAGGGGTTACTTTATTTCAGGTGTTAATTTTGTAAAAATGCAAGGCTGTTGGTCTATAGCTATTGAAAACGATCAATTTTTTCATTTAATCCTTATAGCTCATTTCAAAAATTTAGATGAGAAACAAAACTTTGAACAAAACAAACTGTGCACTTTGCTACATGAAGAGTTTTTAGCTGAAGATCTTATAAAATCTCACAATCATTTGAATGATTCAGATCACTCTAAACACTAATAGTGTCTCTTAAACAAAAAAAACTAAGCAAATATGCTTAGTTTTTTCTTTAAGATTGATTTATAATCGTAAAATTATAAATACATTCAAAGAGATTCTTTAGATTTTTAAGTCAAAATTCACCAGCTAGACTTAACAACACCAGGGATCAGACCGCGGCTAGCCATATCTCTAAAAGCTATACGCGAAACTCCAAACTTTCTTAGATGTCCTCTTGGACGGCCAGTAATAGCACAACGATTTGTAACTCTAACGCCTATAGAACGACTAGGTAGACGAGCAAAAGCTCTTTGAGCTTCCATTTTTTCATCTAAACCAGCCGCAGGGTCTTTCATAATTTTTCTGAGAGCATCTCTTTTTTCTTTAAATCGCTCAACCACTACTTTTTTTTGATTGTTTTTTTGAATCATAGAAATTTTAGCCACGCTTGAAACCTACCTTCATTTTGACGTACAAGCTTTGGAATATGCTTATTTTTATATTCTTTGTCAACTTTTGCTTTGACCTTTAACCTCAGCTCTTCTCATAATTACATGAACCAAAAAAAGTGAGGCACTATATGACTAAATCCATAGTATTTTTTGTTTTAACACTCGGCTTAACAGCTTGCGGTGGATGGACAAAGAAAAAATGTCAACGCACTGATTTTTCAAGTGTGGGATACTCAAGAGGATCTAAAGGTAAAATTGGACAAAGTGATCAAATAAACTCAGCATGCCTCAAAAAAGGTGTAACCATAAACGTTTCAAGCTATCAAGATGGCTATAACAATGGTTTAGAAACCTACTGTTCGGACAACAAGGCGCGTAGAGATGGAAGCGACGGCTACGAAGCTATAAACATTTGTAAAAACAATCCCTCTTATATGAGAGCCTACGATAAAGGGTTAAAAACGTACTGCACTGTTGATAAAGGCATTAAGGATGGGTACGCCCTTTCGGAAAAGAAAACAGTCTGTTTGAGTATAAAAGCTTACCTAACAGGTCATAAAAATGGCGTAAAAACATTTTGTTCTTTTGAAAAAGGCCAAGAAGATGGCTTTTTAGGCTCTAAAATGAACTCAAAGTGCATCAGCCAGAGTGGCTATAAAGATGGGCACAAAAGTGGGCTTCTTAACTTTTGTAAACCTGAAAACGGTAGACGCCTTGGTGAAAAGGGTGAAGAGCGACCTAAGAGGTGTTCAAAGTCAGAGTTTAGAGCCTCATATGACAAAGGAAGAACTTTATTTCTTACAAAAAAAGTTAATGATTTGAGCTCTAAACTTGAAGTTGAAAATCGCAATTATCAAAACCTTCGAGACGAACTTCAAGATGCCCAATTTTCGTATCAAGAGCTCTCTCAAAGAAGCCCAACACCACGAACAGATGAGCGAAAAAGAACACTGTCAGAAGACATAAGAAAGTTAAAAAAAGACCGAAATAATCAGCGTGAAACGGTCACAGAATTAGAAAGCGAGTTGAGTGATCTAAAAGCTGAACTTAAAGACCTCTAAAAAAATCTAAAACATAGAAATTTTATTTCTTAAAACAGCCTCTTTTAGCTATTAAGATAGCCAAGAGGCTTTTTTTTAGTTATTTTAGCAAAAAATTATAAAGGAACTGCACGTATGAAGTCTAATCAACCCGCAAGTTATTTGACTCGCTCTAACCTAGAGTATTTAGAACAGATTTATGAAGATTTTAAAAATAAACCTGATGATCTGGATCAGGAATGGAAACGCTTTTTTGAGGGCGTTGAGTTTGCAAAAGAAAAAGGACTAAGAACGGAGTCATCAGACACTGTAAGTTATGGTGGTGTAGAAGCTTTAGCTCAAAAACTTATAAAAATTTACAGAGATTACGGTCACCTTAAAGCTGATTTAGATCCCTTAAGGTTAAACAAATTAGCACAAAAATCTGACGGTGAAAAAGAATTTGAAAGCTTTAATGATCTTGGCTTAGACAATACTGACATGAATGAAAAATTTGACATTCAATCTTTAAACTTAAAGTCTACAAGTCTCTCTAAACTTATAGACTTTTTAGAAGAGACCTATTGTCAAAAAATTGCTCTTCAGGCAGCAAACTGTTCTCCAAAAGCAAGAGCTTGGTTTTGTAAAGAGTTTGAAAACAAAACTTTTAAGTTAACTGACCTTGAAAAAATAAATATTTTAAAGCAACTTGCGCGAACTGAATCTTTAGAAAAGTTTATCCACACACGCTATGTTGGTGTTAAACGCTTTTCAATTGAAGGATGCGACTCTTTGATTCCTATGCTTGAGCACTTAAGTGAAGTAGGACCTGAAAAACACAGTGTAGAAGAGATAACTATTGGCATGGCTCATAGAGGGCGTGTAAATGTTTTAGCCAACTACATGAACAAAGCACTTAAATCTATTTTTGCTGAATTTAATGGTCATATGGGAGCCCATGAGCATTTCGATGCCGATGTAAAGTATCATATGGGTTTTTCATCCGATAAAGAAACTACAAAAGGAAAATCATGTCATGTCTCTTTAGCCTTTAACCCGTCTCACCTAGAAGCTGTAAACCCTGTTGTTTGCGGAATGACTAGAGCTAAGCAAAGACAAAAGCAAGACACTGTAGATAGAAAAAAAGTTATTCCTGTTCTTATTCACGGTGATGCCGCAGTTATTGGACAAGGTGTTGTAGCAGAAACCTTTCAGCTTTCGAAACTCAAAGGCTACACGGTGGGTGGCTCTATTCATATCATCATGAACAATCAAGTTGGTTTTACAACAAACCCAACAGACTCTAGAAGCACCAGGTACGCTTCTGATATTGCTCTATCTGTAAAAGCTCCAGTGATTTTAGTTAATGCTGATAATCCTGAAGAGTGTGTTCGCGCCATGGACATGGCCCTAAGATACAGACAAGAATTTAACGAAGATGTTGTTATTGATCTTATTGGTTATAGAAGGTTTGGACACAATGAGGGTGATGAACCAGCCTTTACTCAGCCATTAATGTATCAAACAATTAAAAAGCATCCGACAACGTACAAGGCCTATTCTGAAGTACTTGATAAAAGCTCTGTTTTTAACTCATCCGAAAGCCAAAAGTTTTTTGATTCAAAAATAGAGAACCTGCAAACGGTTTTTGATGAAGTTAAAAAAGATCCTCCAGCCAATAAGCCAAAGGCTTTTGATGGTTTATGGAAAGGGTTTAAAAAAGGTGAAGCTGAGGATTTTGACAAAGAGGTGACAACAAAAACATCTCTTAAAAATTTAAAAACAGTTCTTTTAAAAATGTCTGAACCTCCAAAAGACTTTAAAGTTCATAAAAAGATTCAAAAACTTATCGATCAAAGAAAAAAGAACTTTGATCAAGACACTATGGACTGGGGACTCGTTGAACTCCTAACCTATGGATCTTTAATTCTAGAAGACACTTCTGTGAGACTTTCTGGTCAGGACTGCATCAGAGGGACTTTTACACACAGACACAGTCAGTATTTTGATACAGAAACTTCTCAAACCTACTCCCCTCTTTCAGAACTAAAAAAAGATAAAGAGTTTTGTGTTTACAACAGCTCTTTATCAGAAATGGCTGTTCTAGGCTTTGAATACGGAAACTCTATATCTGATCCAACATTTTTAACATTGTGGGAAGCTCAATTTGGTGACTTTGCAAATGGAGCTCAAATAATAATTGATCAGTTCATCACCAGTGGAGAAGCTAAATGGTACCGCTCAAATGGACTAGTTTTACTTCTTCCTCACGGTTACGAAGGGCAAGGTCCTGAGCATTCGTCAGCCAGGCTTGAGCGCTTCTTGCAACTTTGTGCACAACACAATATTCAAGTTTGTAACTTTACAACCCCTGCACAGCTTTTTCATGGTTTAAGACGACAGATCAAAAGAGATTTTAGAAAACCACTTGTGGTTATGTCTCCTAAGTCTTTACTTAGACATCCTAAAGTTATCTCTACTAAAAAAGATCTCACCAATGGGAAATTTGAAGAGGTTTTATTTGAACCTGATTCAAAGGCCAATCGTGTAGTTTTTTGCTCTGGTAAAGTCTACTTTGACCTTTTAGATGAAAAAGAAAAAACCAATGATAAAAGTGTTGCTCTAGTAAGAGTTGAGCAGCTCTACCCTTACCCGGATAAACAGATTGTTGAAGCTTTAAACAGTTTTAAGAAAGCTACATCTTTTGTTTGGGCCCAAGAAGAGCCGCAAAATATGGGAGCTTACTGGTATATCGCCCCAAAACTTAAATCTAGTTTACAAAAGTGTGGAAGAACTGAGCCATTGTATTATGCTGGACGCCCTGAAAAATCATCCCCTGCAACAGGAGCACCACATGTACACAAAGAGGAACAAGACAATATAATAAAAGCATGCTTTACCTTTAATAAATAGAGCGTAAAGTAGAATTAAAAAGCTTAACTATTTAAGCACAATTTTAACAAAAGACCGCATC
>JALZUR010000010.1 GCA_023301025.1 Bdellovibrionales bacterium
ATTCCTTATCTTGTAAGAGAATGCTTTAGAATTGCTACAGGAGAAAAACCTGGGCCGACTCACTTAGAGCTTCCTGAAGACATTGCAGCAGAAACAGTTGATAGAAAGCCTTTTTCTGTGACTGATGTTACGCCGCCAGCCGCTAGTCAAAAAACTTTAAATGAAGCTTGTGAAATGATAAAGGCTTCAAAAAATCCACTTATTTCAATAGCATCTGGAGCAAATAGACACTTTGCCACTAAGACTATTCGAAAATTTGTAGACCAGTCAGGCTTATACTTTTTTACAACTCAAATGGGTAAAGGTGTTGTTGATGAGCGCCATCCCAAGTGTTTAGGAACGGCAGCATTGTCAGAGGGTGATTATTTGCATTGTGCAATAGATAGATCAGATCTTATTATAAATATAGGTCATGACGTAAGTGAAAAGCCTCCATTTTTTATGACAGAATCTTCAGGTAAAAAAGTGATTCATGTTAGCTATTTTCCAGCTGAAATGGATGATGTTTATTTCCCTCAACTAGAAGTCATTGGATGCACAGCGGTTAACATCAACCAACTTGGAAATTTACTTGAAGGTCATGATGGTTCAAATGAGTATTTTGAAAAGGTCAAAGGTGAAATTGATGAACATGTGTATTCAAAATCTGAAGATGCATCATTCCCGAATATACCACAAAGAATTGTAAGTGATGTTAGAGAAGCTGTTGCTGATGATGGTATTCTTTCTCTAGACAATGGGATGTATAAAATATGGTTTGCTCGTAACTACAGAGCATATGAGCCGAACACTGTTTTATTAGACAATGCTCTTGCGACTATGGGAGCGGGGCTTCCTGGTGCGATTAGTGCTGCAATGGTGTACCCTAAGAAAAACATTGTCGCTATTTGTGGAGATGGTGGTTTCATGATGAACTCTCAAGAGTTAGAAACTGCAAAAAGACTAAACTTAAATTTAATAGTGATTGTTCTGCGTGATGATTCTTATGGAATGATTAAGTGGAAGCAGCAAGGCATGGGCTTTTCTGATTTTGGTTTAGATTTTGGTAATCCTGATTTTGTTAAATATGCTGAGGCTTATGGTGTTAAGGCTGTAAAAATTGAAAAAACTGGTCAGTTGGTAGAAGAAATGAAGAATAGATTTTCGGAAGGTGGAGTGCACTTAATTGAAGTTCCAATTAATTACTCTGAAAATGAAGAAGTCTTTTTTAAAGAGCTTAAAGAAAAAACTTGTTTAATTTAGGAGAGTACTTATGAGCAGTTTAGAAGTTTTAAAAGCTTACAATGGAGATCTTATTGCTAAATTGGATTTTGTAGACGCTAAGTATGCGTCTGCGGTTTTAGATGCTGCGCAAAATGCGTTTAAAGACAAGAAGCAGCATCTATCAAAAGTTCAGAGGTTAGCAATCTTAAAAAAATTAGTAAAAATATTAAGTGGGCGTAAACAAGAAATTGCTATTCTTGCTGCTGCTGAGGGTGGAAAACCACTTAAAGATTCTCTTATTGAAGTTGAAAGAGGAATAGAAGGTGTTGAGTTAGCAATAAAAGAACTTGGTCACCTGAAGGGTGAAGAGATTCCTATGGAGCTTAGTGAGGCTTCTAAAAATCGTAAGGCTTACACTACGCTTAAGCCAAGTGGTGTTGTTTTGTCGGTGAGTGCGTTTAATCATCCTTTTAATCTTATCATTCATCAGGTTATACCAGCTGTTGCCGTTGGTTGTCCTGTTATCGTTAAGCCAGCAAGGACGACGCCTTTGTCATGTAAGCTTTTGGTTGAGGCTTTGTATGAAGCGGGTCTTCCTAAAGTTTGGTGTCAAATGGTGGTTTGTGAAAATGATGTTGCAGAGCTTTTAGTTGCGAGTGATAAGATTTCTTTTATGACTTTTATTGGCTCATCTAAAGTGGGCTGGTACTTAAGATCAAAACTAGCTCCAGGTGTTGGTTGTGCTCTAGAGCATGGTGGAGCAGCACCTGTTATAGTAGATGAATCAGCTGACTTAAAGGATGCTGTTCAAAAGTTAACACGAGGTGGTTTCTATCACTCTGGTCAAGTTTGTGTGTCGGTTCAAAGAATCTTTTTAGATAAAAAAATCAGCGAAAAGTTCACAAAAATGTTTGTTGAGTCAGTTAAGAAGTTAAAAGTTGGTGACCCTGAAAAAGAAGATACAGATTTAGGGCCACTTATACTTCCGCGTGAAGTAGACCGTGTTGAATCATGGGTTAATGATGCTGTAGCTGGTGGAGCGAAGGTTCTTTGTGGTGGTAAGAAAATATCAAACACTTGCTATGAGCCAACTGTTTTATTGAACCCTAAATCAGATGCAACAGTTTCTAAAAAAGAAATTTTTGGCCCAGTTGTATGTCTTTATGAGTATGAAGATTTTCAATCTGCTATTGAGCAGTCAAATGACGTTGAGTATGCTTTTCAGTCTTCTGTTTTTACAAATAAGCTTGATCAAGCTTATCAAGCAATAGAAGAGTTAGAAGGCATGGCTTTAATGATCAATGATCATACGGCTTTTCGCGTAGATTGGATGCCTTTTGGTGGTTACAAATCTTCTGGACTGGGTGTGGGTGGAATAGGTCATAGTATGAAAGACCTTTTAATAGAAAAAATGTTTGTTTGGAACAAATAAGGAAAATGTGTAGATGGGAATGAATAATATAGGTAGAAGTGTTTTGGTCGCTTTAGATAAAATGACTAATTTCTTTTTTTGATGAAAGTGAACACTTCTAAATTATTTCCAGACTGGATCAAGAATCAACTCCCTGAGGGAACTGAAAGTAACTATTTTAAAAGTTCTCTTGCAAAACTCCATTACCTAACCAGGGGGCATGGTCACAAAGTTATTTTACTTCATGGGAATCCAACATGGAGTTTTTTGTGGAGAAAAGTGATGAATGAGCTAGATCAAAGCGCATTCAATGTCATTGCTCCTGATTTACTTAACTTAGGTTTTTCAGATTCGTTGGCTAAAGACGATTTTAATATGGAGAATCATGTTTTAGCCTTAACTGAGTTTTTTGAAAAAATTGATATTAATAATGCAACTGTTGTTGTTCAAGACTGGGGTGGGCCTATTGGGCTTGCAGCTCTTGCTCGATGTAAAGTTAAGATCAAAGGACTGATTATATTAAATACAGGTGTGGCAGCTCCTAAAGCGCCTTACCGCATTTCAAAATTTCATAGTTTTGTAAATAAAAGAATTCTACCAGATCTTCTTTTTAATATATGTGGCTACCCCATGTATAGCTTGCATAAAGTACAACATGATAAATCTTCTATAACTGGAGAGGTTGCTAAAGCCTATAGGTATCCAATGAGACAAGATAAATCTAAGTGGGCTTCAGCTTTAAGGTTTGCACGTATGGTTCCAAATAGTGACTCACACCCTTCTTACGGTTTGTTTAAAGAGGTAGAGAAGTTTTGTCGAGAATTTGAAGGACCTGTAGAAGCTGTTTGGGGAACCAAAGATCCAATCCTAGGAAGAGGGCTAAAGAAAGTAGTAGCTGTATTTAAAGGTATTTCAGTAGAGGAAGTTGAAGCTGGACATTTTCTTCAAGAAGAGTGCTTTGTAAGTATTGCCGAGGCTATTAAGCGCATTGCAAAAGAAAAGTTGTAGCGATTGAATTACTAGAAGGTATGTTTAAAAGCCCGAGTAAGGGTTATTTATTTTGGCTTTTTAGAGTTTTTTAGAAAAGTATGAGTCTAATGACTTGCCTTACACACATCACGCCTACCTCGCCAAGAGGTTTTCTCCAATCAAAGTAGGCTATAATGTGAATTGGCTACAAGAAAGTAGGTCTTTATTCCTACTTTCTTCAGTGTAATTAAAATAACTACTTTAAAGATAACAGATAAAGTGTTTTTGAACATAGCTCAGTAACATCATCTAAGACGTTTACAAGCTCTTCATTTCCACTTTCTTCTTTTTTTTCTAATTCAGTTTTACTGTTTTTAATTAAGCTTCTGTAATCTTTTATTTTTTTCTTGGCATCTAGTATTTTATACTCATCTGCTGTTGAAGCATTAACTTTAACTTCTGAAAAAGTAATTTGCTTTTCATTACCAAGTGCTGATTCAACAAAACTATCAGTAAATTGTTCATTTTGAGTTAAAAACTGCTCATAGGTTGTATGGTGTTGAGCATTGTCAGTTGTCCAGTGCCACAATCTAGCCTCTATAGTTATAGTCATCATATTTTCAATTAATTTTTCTAAATTCATTTATTTCTCCTTATAGTTTGTGTCTATTTAATAGTTAAAAATGTATCTTTCTCTCTTAGAGAGTAGATTGTAATTATTGCCGCAAGCATAGGCCAAGCTGCAAAAAAGAGGAGGTTCTTAGGCCCCCATGGATCCAGATATATCTTCCAAGCGCTTAATGTTGATATTGTGTGAAGAAGTAAAATTATACCGTAAGACCATTTCTTATAAAGACCTAAGAGAAACCCTATAACAATAACCATTTGTATTGTTCCTATAATGTAAACAAGCTGGCCTGATAAGCCTTTAACCAAATAATAGTGTTCGAATACACGTATTGAGTGCTCAGGGTTTATAAATTTATCAAGAGTCCACATAAACATAACGATGAAAATACTAACGCGTAGAAGAAAAAGGTTTATTGAAAGTTTTTTATCGAAATTCAAGATTTACTCCATTCTTGAGATTTAAAGTTATCGTCCACGGGAGTTAAGTTAATATGATTTACATAATTACTAATTGTTTTATGAGCGACCCCTAAGATTACTTCTAAAATGTTAGCTTTCGTGTAGCCAACTTCTAAAAATGCACTTAAGTCTTTTTCATCAAGCCAACCTTTTTTATCTATAACTGCTTTAGTAAATTTAGCTAAGGCATTTAATTTTGGATCTTTAAGATCCTGCCCTGACCTTAAAGCCTTTATTGTGTCTTCATTTATTTTCATTGATGAAGCTACTGTTGAGTGAGCTGCCATACAGTAATGGCAGTCATTTTCGTAATTAGCGGCTAAATAAAGAACTTGAATCTCTTCAGCTGTTAGAGTTGATTTTGATAACTGGCTTCCAAGCTCCATATAACTCTCTAAAACAGGACTTGATTCAGCCAAAACACCCATAAGGTTTGGTATGAAACCGTATTTTGTTTTTACTGCGCTTAAGAGCTCATTTGATTTTTCTGATGAGTCGGTTTCAGTATGTATTTTGTATTTCATTAATATCTCCTTATGTTGACCTGTAGGTCTTTAATTAGTTAAAAACTAAATTTCTATATCTAAATTAGACAAACTCCCGTTTGCTATGTTTTGCAAAAAATCCCTAGACTTACCAAGCTTGCCCATTTCTTCGATTGTAAAAGCAAGAGCTATCAATTGTTCTGCTGATTTCTTTACATCTACTTTTTTTGAAAACTGGTGATTTCTTACACCAGACTTAAGAGCCTCTTCGAAGTTTAACTCCATTTTATCTAAAAGCTTATTAAGTTTTTTTATCCCGGATTTTCCTGTTGAATTTGAAAGCTCAATACAAGAGTTCATTAGTAAACAACCCTTGGCCTTTCTTTTCGAAGAAGAGTTGAGTTTTTTAAGAAAAAGCATTTCTATATACTCTTTACCTTTTAAGCCACTGTTTACAAAATCGTTTGGCTTTTCGCCAACGTAGCGTTCAATGCATAAAGAAAACAGGTCTTCTTTTGATTTAAAAGTTCCATAGAGACTTCCCTTGTGGAGATTTGTGGCAGTGGAAAGCATTTTTAAACTGGATTTTTCAAAACCATTGTTCCAAAAAACATCTAAAGCTTGAGCTATTACTTTTTCTTTATCAAACTCTATTTTTCTTGCCATGAAGAGAAAGTCGCATATCTTGACTGGTTGGTCAAGATACATAAAACATTGCTTTAAAAAAAGTAAAGCCAGCCTCTTTGATTTGGGAAAAATGTAAATCATGTCTCTGGAAAAGATCTGAAAAGGCAAAAAAAAAGCCAGAAATAAAGCTGACTTATGTATTAATTGGTCGGGGAGACAGGTCTTAGAATTAGTGATGTCTAAGGTACTGAAATAACTAGAATCACAAACAATAATAATAATTTAGGACTGACCTGACTTGGAGCGAAGTAAAATATATTAGAAGCATTTAGAGCCTGATCTATAGTTGGTGTTAGGTAAATACTAGCAGTGAAAGGCTCAAGCTTTAGATCAAAAACTTTCTTTCTGAACCTTTTTGAAAAATGAAGCTTCTTTTAAAAGAGAATGTATTAAGTTATCTTTGTCTCTAAAGCCATGCCCTTCTTCGGGATACTCATAATATTCATGGTAAATACCTTGTTTTTTAAGAATGGCTGCCATTTCCCTTGAATTTTCAGGAGGCACTACTTTGTCTTTTGCTCCTTGAAAAATGATCATAGGGGCCTTGAGCTTATCTAGATGATTTATAGGTGAGCGGTCTTTATACTCTTTTAAATTGGTTTTAAGAGTGCCGCCAATAAGTTGTGATAAGTAATGTGATTCGAATTTATGAGTCAACTTTTGTAGTGTGATTAAGTTGCCAATACCAAAGTGGCTCGCTCCACCTTTAAAGAGCTCTGGATAATAAGTCAGTAATCTTTGTACTGAGTAACCGCCTGCACTCCCGCCAGATACAAAGGCTGTATCACTGATTAGTTTATTTTTCCTCAAATATTCTAACCCATCTTTTACATCTTGTACTTCAATCAGCCCCCATTTTTTTAAAAGAGCATCTCTATATTTTCTCCCATAACCTGTTGAACCTCTATAGTTTACATCAAATACTGCATAGCCCTGGCTTGTCCAAAAATTTCGACTTGATGAAAAAGAGGTTGATGTGCTGCCAGTAGGTCCTCCGTGTACAAGGACTCTTACGGGTGGCAATTCACCATCAGGAGCTTTGTATTTTTTATTTTTAGGTTTGTAATAGTAGCCAAAAGCAAACTGGCCATCTTGGGTTGGGTATTTAATTTTTTTAGGTAGAGAAATATCCGCGGGTGTAATTGGTAAGTCATATGCTTTTTTAATGATCTTGTTTTTTGTAAAGTTCATAATCATAGGAGATTGGGATGTGTTGTATGCTACTCCAATTAATTCTCCACTTTGGTTTAAGTTTAAAAAACTAACTCCATTATGTTTTTTTTGAAACACTCTAGACTTGCCAGTTTGGCCGTTGATTTTTACTAAAGATACCTTTCCTTCAACAACTTTGACAGAGTATATAATGTTTCCAATAGTTTTTATGCCATTAAATTCAGCCAACTCTTTAGTTATCGGTCTGACTTTAGTTCCTACATATTTATAGATATTATAATAATTAAAAGGAGAATTATTTTCCTGGTTCGGTTTATCCATAGTGAACAGGAGCTCATTTTTATCATTGAACTTTATGCTTCCAATTGTTGACTGATCGCCTCCAGTTATCCTCTTATTTGACTTTATGTTTCCGTCTTTGAATCGTCCTAAGTAAAGGTCGGTAGAGTACCAAGGCATAAATGGGTGGTCCCACTGTTTCCATGCTAGTAGTTTACCGTTTGGTGAAAATGTCGGACTTCGATAAAAATCAGCTCCTTTAGCAATAATTTTAGGTTCAGAGATTTTTTTATTCTCAACATTGAGTACAGCTATGTAGTTAGGGTTCTCACCTGATTTGACGTCTTTCTCATATGTGAAAACAAGCCACTTTCCATCTGGTGACACTGCAAACTCCATTGATTTACCAAGTGACCTATCTTTGTTTTTTTTAGGTGTTAAAGCCACTATTGAATCTGGATTGTTGAGATCTTGCCAGTAGACTCTTTGGTCTTTGAAATTTACGAAGTATAGATCAGAACCGTTAACTATATAAGGTGTTCCCCCGTATTCATAAACCCTCGACCTTGCCGAGAAGTTCTTAGGGGTCAGGTCACGGGTCACACCCTTTGAGTCACGCTCTACAATGACATAACGACCTTTTTCAGCTGGTCGGCCCTCAATCCAATAAAGTTTTTTTTCTACAGGTTGAACGTTCAGAAAGAAAACAAATTTTTTGAAAATACTTTCAGGAGAAACGGCAGGTTTCCAATCTTTATATGAAAGACTTTTTTTGCTATTTAATGAAGAACATCCTGTAAGTGCTAAAGTACATAAACAGAAAGCGTTGATTAAAAACTTCATTTGGCCTCCAGAGTTAAAGGTTTAGATATTATTAGATGATTTATTTGTAAACATATAATTAAGTTTACGCACGCTTTATTTGTTTAATTATGTGGCAAAATGTGTGATTCATAAAGTCGAATTAGAAAGGCATCTGGGAGCCCCGCTCCAGATGAGCTTTCGTTATTAAGTCTGTTTTTACTTTTTAAATTAAAATAGTGCTGCTGAATCCTGTAGGTAGTTTCAATCACTGCGGGAAAAGTTTGGATTGTTAAAAATATTTTTTCTTTAGACACGATAGAGAAATTAGGGTGTACAGCTTTATTTCTTTGGACTCGAATCATTTCAAACGCAGATTGTAGATGAGTACTTGAGCCTTGGTGAACGGAATAAGGCAGTTTTTTTGATGAAATATTTTGATCAATGTTAGTTGTTAAATAGTCAAAAATTAAAGGTAGGTTCGGCCTGTCTAGTAACTTTAGTCCATTTTTTTTAAGTTTCTCATTTGGTATAGCCTGTGCAATAGAATCCAGTAGTGTAAGAACTAGCTTTTCAGATGCTGCTCCTAGCATAACAGCTGTTGCAAATAGTAAATTGCTTTTAAAGCAATTTAAGCCTTCATGTATATATTGAATGAGTGAAGAGTCTAAACTTGGACATTTATCCTTAATAGATTTTAAATATGCTGTAGGATTGTGATAGTTGGGATAATGAGAATCTGCAGCCTCTTTTCCAAACTCTGTGAGCCTAAAGTGGGGCCAGTTAATATTCATATGATTACTGCCAATATTAATAATTCTCTCAGTAATCATATGCCATATTACCTCTTGAAGAAGTAGCTGGTCACTTTTCTTGAAGGACAAAGAGCGACTTTTTGCAAGATCGGTAACGCCAGCGACAGCGCTGCTGAATTGAGGGCCTTTATTTTTTGACATGTATTCTAGCAGAAGGTCTGTAAATATAGTTTTTCAATCATTTTTATTTTCCAGTCTCTCGGTCCAAATCTTATTTAATTGACCTCTGTTGTTTTTGTTTAAGAGAACTTCAGGGTCATCAAGTGATTTTTTGAAAACTTCTTTTGCTAACCATTCAGCCAAGAACTCATATTCAGCTAAGGTTATATTTTGAGGTATGATTCAATTTTAGAATCAATTGGATCAGAGTGGAGAGATACTCACTTGGTAAGACATACTTTTGCTACCGATTTTTTAGAAAAGACAGGATAACAGAGAGCTTTACAGGGTTTTCTTGGTCATGAAACATCAAGGCAAACTGATCATTATGCTAAAATGACAGGTTCGACTTTAGATAAGGGTATGGAGCAATATGAGCAGGCAACAGCAGTTCTTAAACTCAAGGTCAAAAATGTCTAGTGTTAGGTAGATGTTAGGTAAACTGATTTACAAAATAAAAAAAGCCAGCAATAAAGCTGACTTATGTATTAATTGGTCGGGGAGACAGGATTCGAACCTGCGACCCTCTGGTCCCAAACCAGATGCGCTACCAAGCTGCGCCACTCCCCGAATGATGTAGATAAAAAAACATCAGTTAAGTGAGAGAAACTATGGGTATTTAAATGAACTGTCAATTGGGATTTAGGGTTAAGAAAGTGCAAGACTTAAGAAAAGGGGACTTCGACTTTAGTTCATTCTCTCTAGTCAAAGGTTGTTTAATCTTTTACAGTAGTAATATGTACATAACGGAAATATCAGGCATAAAAATGCAGTGTGCTCACTCTAAAAGCATTTTTATGTACACACTTGTTTGTTTAACATTTCTTTTTTGTCATAAAAGTTATGCACAAATAAATAGCAATAAAGGTTACGAGTATTCCATAGCTCAAGAAGAATCTACAATTGCAAGAGGCCTGGCTCAAGAAAAAGACGAAGATTTAAAAGACCCTTCATTTATCAGATGGAGTGGGGACTATAGATTAAGAGGTCTTGCTCAAGCTAAAATTTTTAACAACAGTTCAGAGATCTTAGATGATTTAAGTCATCGCTTAAAACTAAAAGGCAGTTTTTCACCGAACGATGACATTCAAGCCTATTTTTCTGTAAACTTTTACGGTCAGCTTGGTGGAAGTCCAAGGGGTTTGAACGGATTAGAGTTTGAGACTTTAGATTTGAACCAATCAAGCCATCAGTTGCAACTCTTAAATGCCTATGCAGAGTGGGATTTGTGGGATGGCTTGTTTCTGTATTTTGGTAGACAAAAGATGTCTTGGACAAATGAAGCTTTATTTTCTGAAAATCTAGATGACAACAGACCATATAGTTTTGATGGTTTAGTTTTTTACTACTCTGATTCTATACTAAATTTTAAATTAGGTGCTTTAAGAGTTGGAGATTGGCAAAGACAAAATGATGAAGAGCTAGATCCTACAGAAGATACTTTCTTTTTGTCTATTGAGCTTAACGGCTATTTGGATCTATTAGAAAATGCACAAATTTTTTACTTAAGAACCTTAAGAGATAGCTTTGAAGATGCTGATTTGGGTTTATCTTTTGAAGCTGGATCTTTTAATAGATTAGGGGTGTCTTTGAATGGAGAAACATCCAATCTTTTCTACACTTTTGATTATATAAACTTAAGTGGGGATCTTAACAATGGCTCAAGTGTATCGGCAAACATGGGGCATTTAAAGTTAGGGGTTAAGTGGGGCAAAGAAAAGAATTTTAAAACCTCTCTTATAGGACACATTGATTCAGGGGATAAAGATTCGACAACAGAGATAAGCGAAACCTATAAACCACTTTATTACAATCATCACAAGTATGCGGGCCTAATGGATCTTTTAGCTTGGGGAAATCTCACCTACTACGGATTAGCTCTTAATTATCTTCCGGGGCAAAAACAAAGTTTAGGTTTGCAGTTTTTAAGTTTTGCAAGAACAACAAGAGACGCTGGTGTGTCTTCAATTGATTACCTTGGCTTTGATCAAAACTTTATTACAGAAGAGATTATGCAAAATGCATCAGGTGTTACTGATAAAAGTTTAGGTTTTGAAATCGATCTTGTTTATAAAAAAGAGTACAACTCAAATGCATTTATTGAGTTTATTGCAGGAGCCTTTTTACCAGGAAACTACTTTGAAGGTTATGGTCGTAACAAGACCATTTACTCTGCCAGAATCACCACGGGTTTTAGTTTTTAATGATCGATAAAATAGAGCTCTACCTTCCTCATTGGGCAATTGCTGCAATAGTTATTGCAATAGCTGTTGGTGTGATTATGAGTAGAGGTTCTGACTATTCTGTGTGCCATAGTCAAAAAGAGTCTTTTATTCAAAAGCAGAAAAATTTTGTTTTAAGTCAAAACTTTAAACCCCATAAAGAGGGCTGTTTAGAGAGTAACAACTCAGGAGCTTGCGGGCCTTATTTTACAGATATAAGTGCACTGGTTAGAGATCTGTCTTCAATGATTGAAGACTCTTGTGTGACATCTGTTATTAGTGAAAATGGTGGGATTAGAAAAGCTTTATCAGACTTTCTATCAAACGTAGTAAAGCTTGCTTGGGACGGTAATGGACCACTTTCTGAAAACTCTAAATCTTTATGGTTGAACTCGGAGCATAAAAGTATTTTTTGCAAAGTAAAGTTTGCGTACCAAAAGTACTACGGGATGGGCAGTTACAAGAGTTTAGAAAATACTGTGCTTAAATCTCTTTCTGGTAAAAAAAATGAGTTTAAATTCTCAAGTAAAAAAGACAAAAGTCTTTTCAGTTTGATCTGCAGCAACTTCATCTAAGTTTAAGTAACTAAACAAAGTCATATTTAAGACTTTAAACTAAAAAACCCTAGGTCTTGACCTAAGGTTTTTGAAATTATTACCTAAAACGTATCTGTAACGGGTATAATCGAAGCAGCCATTGAACAAGGCTACATTTAGATTTTTACACTAAATTTGGCTGTGCTTAATATTCGTAAGGTTTTGGAGAAGGCATTTCAGAGCCAAAAAAATTGTCTGCAGCCATAATACCTTGAGGGAGTAAAGAGATCTGTCTTGCCTTTTTAACCTCTCTATTTAGGTTCTTTTGCTGCTTAGCACTTAATTTGCTAACTCTAGAAGGCAAAATTTTACCACCTTCAACAACAAAACGCGCAAGACTCATTGGGTCTTTATAATCAAATTTAAAATCAACAGGGTATTCAGGTCTGAATTTTGAACGGTATCCCTTTTTAGGCTTCATATGTGTGCTCCTATAAAAACAATGTAAATAGCTTAAAAATGTCTTGCCAACAAGCTTAAAATCTCATTAGTATTCCTTTTTTGCACAAAGTAAACCTAATTAAGGAGTATTGGCTATGGCCAGATGTGAACTAAGCGGAAAGAGTCCTGTTGTTAAAAATAAGGTGAGTCATTCTAATATCAAAAATAAATCTACGGCATTTCCAAATATTCAGCAAAAAAAGCTGTTCAGTGAAGCTCTAAATCAAACAGTATCTTTGAAAATTGCTGCAAGCACCATAAGAACTGTTGATCACGTTGGTGGATTAGACAGATACATCACTCAAATGGATTCAGATCTTTTGTCAAAAAGAGCAAAAGTGATTCAAACTAAAATTCTTAGAATTCTTAGATCTAATAAAAAGAAAAAAGAGGCTTAAATAAAATGGCTATAAAGTTAAAAATCAAAAAAGGCGACACTGTAAAAGTTATTGCTGGACAGGGCAAAGGAAGCACTGGAACAGTTTTAGACATTGATCTAAAAAGTCTTAAAATTAAAGTTGAAGGACACGCTATTAAAACACATTTTGATCGTCAAAATGGGATAACAAAAAAAGAAGGCTTTGTAGACTACTCAAACGTCGTTCTTGCTGATGGTAAAAAGAAAACAACTAAGAAAAAGACCACTAAGAAGAAAGCCACTGCAAAGAAAGCAACAACTAAAAAAACTACTAGTAAAAAAACAGCTACTAAAGCTTCAGCTAAAAAAGCAGACGCTTCATCTAACTCTAAAACAGCCTAACAGCTGTTTTAGTCTGATAAGTTGCTGTTAATGATCAAAGTGTAATTTAAATCATGTCAGCACGTCCCCTAAGCCTTCGGCTATTTCAAATCTGTTCAACAGATTCATTTGATAAGAATATAAATACAGTTTTAGACCTATTAAGAAGTGATTCACAGTCTGAAGACTTTTGTGTTTTCCCTGAAAATGCACTCTACATCAATATTGATAAAACAATTAAAACTCCTAAGTTGGATTTAGATTTATTAAAGCCCATTCAAAAACTGTGCTGGGAAAAAAAGATAAGTGTGTCTTTGGGTTCAATACCCATTTATGAAGGCAACAAACTTTTTAATAGGTGTTTTACTATAAATGAAGAGGGTGAGTTAAAAAATGTTTATGATAAGATTCATCTGTTTAAAGCAAATGTTGGACCACTAACTATTGATGAGGGCAATGTCTACACTGCCGGAAAGCTTCCGAGTATAATAGATTGTCAACTTTGGAAGATTGGCATGAGTGTGTGTTTTGATCTTAGGTTCTCTGATCTTTACTCTCACTATGCAAAAAATAAATGTGATCTCATACTTGTTCCCTCAGCTTTTTTACCTCAAACAGGTAGAGCTCATTGGGAGGTTCTGTTAAGAGCTCGTGCTATTGAGACGCAAAGTTTTATTGTGGCTTCGGCTCAAGTAGGTGTTCACACCTCTGTCCAAAACACGCAAAGCACTAAAATTAGAAAAAGCTACGGTCACTCTTTAGTGATCTCTCCGTGGGGAGAGGTTTTGTGTGACCTTAAAGATCAAGAAAATGTAAGTGCAAAAGTTGTACTTGATCCTAAAGAGCTTAAAAAAGTAAGAGACAGTATTGTTATGGACAGAGAACTTTTAAAAATATGAACGCTAATCAATCCTATTAACTCTCTGAGTAACACTTAACTAACTAATTAACTAACAATTTACTCTACTTAAATTTAAAAAGGTTTTTATATGCCCCAGTTTTTTGCCACATGTCCTCAAGGTCTTTCATACGTTTTAAAAGAAGAGCTTGAGTCTTTCGGACTTAACCCAAAAGCCCTTCGTGAAACCGAAAGAGGTGTTCAGTTCACATCACCTTGGGAGACGGCTTTTCTCATAAATTACAAAACAAAAATTGCATCACGTGTGTTAAAACCAGTTTTAAGTTTTACTTCATCTACTGAAGATCAGATCTTATCTTATATAAAAAAACATGATTTTTCTAAATACATATCAAAAGGTGGAACATTCTCTTTAAAAGTAAAGGTTCAAGCAAGCTCAATGTATAAAGACCAAAGGGTTGTAATGAACCTCATCAGGGTGGGTCTTTTAAATGAATTTGAGAAAAAAGGACGTTCAGATATAAAGGTGAATAAAGAAAATCCAAGTCTTGAAATTGTGGTGGTGGTGTATCACGCAAATTTCTCTGTTTCTTTAAACATGTCAGGACTTCCACTTTCTCACAGAGGATACAGAGAAGAAGCTTTAGCTGCTCCATTAAGAGAAAACTTAGCTGCGGGACTGGTAAAGATGACAGGCTGGTCGGCCGAAGGTGATGAGCCTTTAGTTGATTTTATGTGTGGATCAGGAACTCTTTTGATTGAAGCTGCAAGACTAGATAAACCAAACTCTTTGAAACGTAGTTATTCTTTTGAAAGATGGGATAATGTTGATAAAGGTAAAATAAAAGAGATTAAATCTACACTATCAGCTACTAAGGATATTCAAAAAAATACGCAAAGTGATCCTTCGATTTATGGCTTTGATCAGGACCCAAGATCTATTCAAGCTATTACAAAAAGTTCGAATGATTTAGGTTTAAATATAAGTATTAAACAAATTGCTCTAAAAGATTTAAATAAAAGTTCTCTTCCAAAGTCTTTGCAGGGTAAAAAAGGTATCGTGATTTTAAACCCTCCTTACGGAAAACGTCTTGGCACTACTGACCAAGCCAAAGAGGCCTATGCTTTGATTGGTGAGCGTTTAAAAGCTGAATTTAAAGGATGGAAAGCTTTCATACTCTCACCTGAACCTGAGCTTTCTAAAGAGCTTAGAATGAAAGCTTTTTTTAAAAAAAGAGTGAGTAACGGTGGCGTTGATTGCGTGCTACTTGGCTACAGCATTAGAGATGAACATTCAGATTCTAAAGAGTAAAACCTGAATATTCCTAAAAAAACATTAGGCTCAAAAGATACGTTTATAAGATTTAGAGTTTTGAAACGTATTTGGTGATTAAACTAAGCTTCGACTAAAAAGGTTTAAATAAAACCATATAAACTGCCAAAATTAATAACAGTGCATAAACCAGAAACAGTTTTGTTTTTATATTTTGAGGTGTTCTTTTTATAAGCAATGGAAGAAGCCCAAAAACCAACCAGACAGCAACTTTTACCCAAAGCCAACCTGAGGCAAACGAGTAGCCACCTCTAGCCATCAAACCAAAGCCTGCAACAAAGAGCAGTAGCAAAGTTGTGCCATGCACAGCACTGAGCTTTTTTCTTAAAGAGTCTGTTAGTCCACTTGTGTAAACATTAGAAAGCAAAAGACCTGTTGATAGGACCATGAGCAAAATACAAACAAGGTGTATAGTTTTATAAAATAAATATGACATATATAGTTACTACTTCTTGGTTTTACAGTTGACAAGTCATGGTGTTAGAGTGCCTAACTTAAGGGTTTAAAATTTAAAGACTTTAACAGGAGGCTTTGTTCGTCATGGATATTGGTATGATTGCTCCCGCTGCCGGTGCAGTAGGATTGTTGTTTGCTTTGGTTACTTATTTGAAGCTATTAAAACAGTCCGCAGGGACAGAAAAAATGATAGCTATTGGCGAAGAGATTCATTTAGGTGCAATGAGCTTTTTAAAAGCTGAGTACAAACTCTTAAGTGTTTTCGTTGCTATAGTTTCTGCACTGTTACTTTGGAGATTTGGTGTTCCAACTGCTATCGCATTTATTAGTGGTGCTTTAGTTTCTGGTTTAGCAGGCTTTATCGGAATGAAAGCTGCAACAAAAACAAATGTTAGAACAGCTGCAGCTGCAAAAGATGAAGGCCAAGGAAAAGCCTTACTCACAGCCTTCGGTGGTGGTGCAGTGATGGGACTTTCTGTTGCAAGTTTAGGTCTTATAGGACTCGGTATTTTTTATTATTTATATGGTCAGTATGTAGATTCTGTTGGTGTAATTTCAGGCTTTTCAATGGGTGCTTCATCTATTGCACTTTTTGCAAGAGTAGGTGGTGGTATCTTTACAAAAGCAGCTGATGTTGGGGCTGATTTAGTTGGTAAGGTTGAAGCTGGAATTCCTGAAGATGATCCAAGAAACCCTGGTGTGATTGCCGATAACGTTGGTGACAATGTTGGTGATGTTGCAGGAATGGGCGCAGATATTTTTGAATCTTATGTGGGTGCAATGATTGCATCAGTTGCAATCGCTGCAACAATGTCTTTAGAAAACGTTGCATCTTTAGTTCCTGTTGGTGGTGAAGAAGGCAGGTCACTTTTAATGGGTCTTCCATTAACTCTTGCAGTGATCGGTCTAGTAGCTTCTGTAATTGGTATTCTTGCAATGAATGTTTTTAAGAAGATGGATCCAGCTCACGCACTTAACATGTGTGTGTTCTCAGCCGTTGGTCTTTTTGCTGTGGGTGCCTTTATTCTTTTAAATCAAACGGGCATAAGTTTAAATGTTTTATGGGCAATTGTTGCCGGTGCTTTAGCAGGTGTTGCCATTGGTCACACTACTGAGTACTACACGGCAAAGGGTCCTGTGTTTAAAATTGTTGAGGCTAGTAAGACTGGTCCTGCAACAAATATCATTCAGGGTATGGCAGTAGGGCTTGAATCATGTGCTTTACCGCTTATATTTATTTGTATTTCAATTTATGTGTCTTACACTTTCGCGGGTCTTTACGGAATTGCACTTGCCGCTGTTGGTATGCTTGCAACTGTTGGTGTGACTATGAGTGTTGATGCTTACGGACCTGTTGCTGATAATGCAGGTGGTATTTCTGAAATGGCAGGTTTAGGTCCTGAAGTAAGAAAAATTACAGACGGATTAGATGCTGTTGGAAACACAACTGCTGCTGTTGGTAAAGGTTTTGCCATTGGTTCGGCGGCACTTACAGCTTTAGCTCTTTTTGTGGCTTACGGACAAAGCGTTGATGTAGTCAGAGCAGCTGAAGGTATGGCTCCACTTAATATTAATATCTTAGAGCCAATGGTTGTTATTGGTTTATTTATTGGTGCAGTTGTTCCCCTTGTTGCAGGTGCAATGACTATGACTTCTGTTGGTAAAGCTGCAGGGGATATGGTTTCTGAAATCAGACGTCAGTTTAGAGAAATTCCTGGATTACTAGAAGGTACTGGTAAGCCTGACACTGTTAAGTGTGTTGATATCTCAACTCGTGCAGCACTAAGAGAAATGATTGCTCCAGGTGCAGTTACGGCAGTTGCTCCAGTAGCTGTTGGTTTTGCACTAGGTGCAGAGGCTTTAGGCGGTATGCTTGCCGGTGCGACTTTAACAGGTGTTGTTTTGGCTTTGCTTATGTCAAATGCTGGTGGTGCTTGGGACAACGCTAAAAAGTCTATCGAAAGTGGTGCTATTGATGGTGAGTCTAAGGGCGGAGATGCTCATAAAGCTGCCGTTGTGGGTGACACAGTTGGTGATCCGTTCAAAGACACTACAGGTCCTGCCATGAACATCTTAATTAAACTTATGTCTGTTGTGGCGTTAATCATTGCTCCACTGATTGCACTGATTTAATTCATTAATCTGATTAAATAGTACGACTTATTTAATCAAGCTCGAAAGCCAAACTTTACTCTAAAGAGTAGTTTGGCTTTTTTAGTTTTAGCTCGCATATTCAATTAGTTTCAAAAATTTTTTTAAATCGAAAGTTTCTTTAAAATCTTAATTTTTAGACTGAGAGTTACTTACTCTTTTAGTTAGATGCTAAGTTTTTTAAAACTTTGTTGATTAGATGCCGAGTTTTTCAAAACTCTGCTGGTTAGATGCCGAGTTTTTTCAAAACTCGGTTTAAATCTTTTCTCATCTTGTAAAGGTTGCCGAAGGTGGCCCTGTTTTTAAGACCTTCTTTTAAAGGTTGTAAGGGAGAGCCATAGTAGCTTCCTGGCTCTTTTATATCACCATTCACTGCAGATAGCCCTGCTAAGTTAACATTGTCACAGATGTTAAGGTGGCCACTAACACTGGCATTGCCTCCGGTTGTAAAAAAAGCGCCAATTTTTGTGGAACCTGCCACTTTGAAACCTGCAGTGATTATAGAAAATGCACCAATCAAACAGTTATGCGAAATATGACAAAGGTTATCAATTTTTGTATGCTTACAAATTTTAGTAAATCCAAATGTACCTCGATCAACCTTTGTGCCAGAGCCAATGTGAACGTGATCTTCTAAAACCACATGACCCTGATGGTTAATGGCGTAGTGCTCACCTGTTTCAAAAGAGCTTCCGTAACCAAAACCTTCAACACCGATAGCTGCATGAGGGTGAAGCTCGCATGCTTCTCCAAGTACTGAGCCATGTCCAACATAAACTGACTCATGAATGCGGCAGGCTTTTTTAATTATACTGTTTGATTGAACCACAGAGTTTGCACCAATCACGACATCGTCTTCAACAACAGTATCAGGTCCAATAAAAACATTTGTTCCAATCAAAGCGTGTTTAGAAACTTTTGCAGTGGGATGTATGAAACTTTTTTTTAAAAGTTCACTCATATCAAGATCTTTAAATTGATTTTTTAATTTGTCTAAGCCAAAGAGTTCTGTAGAGCATAAAGCCATTAACAATCTTGGATTTTTAGAAGCAATAATATTTAGTTTTAATGACTTTAGTTCTTCTTGAGCATTATCTTTTGGTATAACAACAGCCGAAGCTTCACTACTTAAAACTTTTTCTAGAGCTTCTTTTTTAGATATAAAAACGATAGAATTAGGCTGAGGGTCATCTTGTGAGCATAGAGCAGTGATATTAAGCTTTTCATCAAAATTATTGTAGATATTAGCAAGTTCAGAGTATTTTTCTAAAAATTTTGAAATTGTTATCATTTTATGCTCCTCTAATGTTGAAGAAATATTACAAAATGCTAAAAAATTAACATAGTTCCCTCTAGCCATCGTTCTAAGAGTGTTGTATCTTTTTGTTAAGTATCAGGTAATAACGCACGAGGTTAAACATGTCCGAAGAATTAGAAACCACAGCGGAGACGTCTAAGAAAAAAGCAACTAAAAAAGCTACTGCTGAAGCTGCGCCTAAAGTTAAGAAAAAAAGAATGACGAAGGCTGAAAGAGAAGCTAATGAAGAAGCTGAAAGACTAAAAGAGAAATGGAATGAGCTTAACGCTTTATCTGAGGGCCAGCCTGCTAAAAAGTACAAGCTCTCTGAAGAGTTTGAGCCCAACATGGCTATTGATCACCCCAAAATGGGTTGGGGGTATGTCTTAAGCTCTCAAAACAATCGCATTGAAGTGTTGTTTGAAGAGGGCATTAAAGTGCTAATTTCAAACTATAAAGGTTAATTTAATTATGGCAAAAGACGATTTAGCTCAACTTGAAGGTAAAGTAATTGATGCCGGTGCCGGTGGACTCTACAAAGTTGAGTTAGAAAATGGAGCAGCAATAAAAGCAAAGCTCTGTGGTAAGATGAGAAGATTTAACATCCGTGTTGTTGTTGGGGATAAAGTATCAGTAGGTGTTTCACCTTATGACCCTACACATGGTCTGATTTTGTATAGACACAAATAAGTCTCAGGCTACTTAAAATAAAATAATACATTACTATGAAGACAATTGATCACATTAAAAAATCAGGACTTAAGTCAAGTGATGAGAGCTTAAACTTAGTTATAGAGCTCTATGAAAAAGGTTTAAGTCTTGGTGAAGTTTTTTTTAATTCAAAGATTTGGTCTGATAAAAGTCTCAATCTATGGAATTTAGATAAGTGCTTTTATGACTTAAACTCTCTTTCTAAGTTTAATGAGCGTAAAATAAAATATGTACAAGATCTTACCAAAAGAGAAGTCGATCAAGCAGTTGTAGACAAGCTCAATGAGACTCAGGACGTAAAGGTTTTAGAACATTACTACAGACCTTACAAAAGAAAGAAAAAAACACGTGTTACACTTGCCAGAGAAGCTGGGCTTCAAAAGTTTGCAGAAGAGCTTTTAGAAAATGCAAAAAAAGGTGAAAACTTTTCTGAAGGCATAGAATCAGCTGCAAAAAAATATATTCAACCAGCTCTTGGATACATTACCTTTGAGCACGTTCTTAAAGGTGCACAAGACATTATAGTAGATCAGGTTTTAAAAGATCGTTTTGATTTACGCCTTGAGGTTTTTAAAGTTGCCACTAGTGAGGCTAAAATTTCAATTCAAGCAGGTGAAAAGTTTCAAGAAAACTCTAGGTTTTCATCTTTTGTAAAGTCACCTGCGCATAAAACTGCTTTTTATAAAAATCCTAAAAACTTTGATAAATTTCCGATTATTAAAAAAGCTTGGGAAGATGGACATCTAAAAGTAAGTCTTGATTTTGATTTAACATCCTTAAAAGAAAATTTTGAAAAAGCCTTTGCACCTGATGGACTACAAGGAGATCTTACATCTTTTTTAAAATCTTGTGCTAAGAAAGCTTTTGAAGTTCATGTTCTGCCTTCAGTTACTACTGAAGTCTTTGATGACTTTTATGAAACCTCTCGCGCTGTTTATATAGATAAACTTAAAAAAGACTATCTTTCTCTTTTAAATACCCCGGCTTTTGGTGAAAAATCTGTTTTATCGCTTTATGAGAAATCTCCACAAGAGGTGTTTTTAGTTCTTGTAAGTCACAAAGGGGATTATGTTTCGTCTACTACAATTGATAGTACTAAAGATGATGTTGTTGAAAATCTAACAACTGTTTTAGGTGACATTGTAAAAAACATTGATTTAGGTGCTATCGCACTTCCTTTGAGTCTTAACTCCAGACAACTTGAGAAGTTTTTTAAAAAAGCGCTAGAAAACTTAAAAAAATCAGAGTCAGTGCCTTTAGTTTACGTTTCATCTAGGGGTATTCCACAATTTATTGGAAAACCTGAGGCTAAGTTTAATCTGCCTTCTGAAAAAGAGAGTGGTAAGATTGATAATTTTATACTTTCTGCATTTAGGCTCGCTAAGCGTCTTCAAGATCCACTTTATGAGTATGCAGAGCACGAACCTTCTAAGCTTTTAGATGTTCCGTCATTTATTGAATCAGAAGCTTTAGATAAAGAGCTTTTTAAGATACTAAGTTTTGCAGTTTGTCGTTCTGGTCTAGAGTCTAAAAACGTAAGTCCTGGTTTAATTCAAAATCTTAATTGGTTTAAAGAAGATGCAGGTGAAACTATTGATGAAGTGTTTAAATTCTCTTCAGATTTTAGATCGACTAATGCCGAAGAGAAAAAAAACCTAGAAAGTTTAATTCCAAAAAGTTTTACAAGATTTTCTAAGTTTTTTAAATTTTCAAACGCTTTAAATCTGCTCGATAAATCAAGAATTTCAGTTGATGACTTCTCAAAGATAAAAGATTTTTTCAAAGACAATGAGCTCTCACTACTTAAAGGTCCTTTGGACACATCTAATGAAAAGTGGACCACGCTTTTTGAAAAAGATTGGGTGAATTATATAAACTCTGAACTTTCTGCTCCCTTTAAAGATCTTAGAAAAGACTACAAGGTTTTTAGTTTTTCAAAGTCAGCATTTTCTCTTGAAGACCTAGTTGTAGATAACCTTTATTGGGGTGTTGTTTCTAAGTTTTCTTCTTTTGGTGCCTTTGTCGATCTCGGTGTCGGAGTAAACGGCCTTGTTCATCTTTCGGAACTTTCAAATGAGTATGTTTCAGATCCAAGAAAAGTTCTAAGACTTGATCAGTGGATTTTAATTAAGCTTTTAAAGGTTGATGTAAAATCAAAACAGATCTCACTATCTAAAACAAAAGCCGATCAAAGAAACGATGGAAAAAGAGAAGGCCGTAGAGACAGTAGCTTTAAGAATTCAAACAAGAGCGGTGATAGAAGTAACAGCTCTTACAAAGGCAGTAAAAGTGGTTATCAAGGCAAAGGCTCTGGTAAGTCTAAAAGATTTGATAAGTCAGAAGGTTCAAAAAATACTTCTGGTAGAAAGCCTTTTGATAAAAACTCTTCTAGTAAAAAACGTAGCACCAGACCTTTTAATAACCCCTTTGCTCAAGCCCTTGGTGATCTAAAAGATTAATAGGCCTGTAATTTTTAATTAAATCCTGAGAAACTCTAGCTTCGTTAGAGTTTATTCTAAGAGATGATTTACTGTCTCAACAAAACCTTTACCGCCCTCTGAAGGGGTAATAAACTTTGGTTTGTCTGTCATATTTTTTAGAAAAACATCGATATTTTTCACAGCAACTGAGTTTTTAAACATACTAAAGTTTTCTTCATCGTTTGGACTATCACCGATAAAAACGGATTTTTCGTTAATATCTGAAAAGTCTTTTTTTAGATGTATTTTACAAAACTTTTTAATCATTTTTGATTTATTATAATCACCAAACCAACCGTTTACATGAATAGAGCTTATCTTTGCTTGTGCACCGTGATTTTTAAAAACCTCAACAATTTTATCAATCTCTGACTTTGAAAGTTCTAAAACATCTTCTTTAAAATCAATAGCCAAATCCATGAGCCTGCAGAATTGATCGGAAGCAAGACCTGCACCTTTAATAGTTTTAAAAATCTCATCTTGTATTTTATTTAGCTTTAAACGATTTTCTTTTTGCTCATCTTCTGTCATCCAAAACTCTCTGTGAACTTTTTGCGGTTCTCTTTTTGTTTCAGAAATGTGATCAGTTTGAGTCTCTGAATTTGCATTAGAAAAGCTAAAGTAAAAACCTCCATTTTCACCAATTACGGCTTCTACGGGCCATGTTCTTAAAATCATTTCACACCATCCAGCGGGCCTTCCTGTAACTGGTATAACTTTTATGCCAGAATGATAAAGCCTCCAAAGAGCTGAGTAGGCATCATCACGAAGCTTTCCTTCTTCTGTTAAAGTGTCGTCGATATCTGTGAAAAAATACTTAAGGGTATCAACTTTAAGATCTGTCAGCTTATTTGTGTTATTATTAGGCATTGATGCTCCGTGGCTTTTCTGAATTGTTTATTCGTTTTTAACACAAGCAGCGTAAGATACGGATATTAATTATAAATGAGGGTGCATGGCAGCAAAAAAACTAGTAATTGTAGAGTCCCCAACAAAAGCGAGAACTATTAAAAAGTTTTTATCTAAAGACTATATTGTAGAATCTTGTATGGGTCATATCAGAGACCTTCCTAAATCGGCAAAAGAGATTCCTGAAAAGTACAAAAAAGAAAAATGGGCACGCATTGGTGTAAATGTAGAAAAAAATTTTGAACCTATTTATCTCGTTCCAAAAACCAAAACAAAAGTGGTTACACAACTTAAAAAACTTTTAAAAGAAGCAGACGAGCTCTATCTCGCAACGGACGAAGACAGAGAAGGAGAGAGCATCAGTTGGCATCTATTAGAGGTGCTAAAGCCAAAGGTTCCTGTTAAACGAATGGTCTTTCATGAGATCACAAAAACTGCCATCTTAAATGCTTTAGATGACTGTCGAGAGATTAACTTTGACATGGTCAGAGCCCAAGAGGCCAGGCGTATATTAGATAGATTAGTTGGGTTTACTATCTCGCCACTTTTGTGGAAGAAAGTTGCCTATGGTTTATCAGCCGGAAGAGTTCAATCTGTTGCAGTAAAGCTTATCTCAGAAAAAGAACAAGAGCGTGTGTCTTTTGTTAAATCATTTTATTCATCTATTTCGGGAACAGCTGAAAAAGATGGAAAAGCTTTTGAAACTAGGCTGACTGAGTGGAAAGGAAAACGCTTAGCGACAGGAAAAGATTTTGATGAAAAAAATGGGGAGCTTAAACCTGATAAAAAAGATCTTGTTCATTTAAATGAGCAAACATCTTTAGATGTTTTAAAAGAATTAGAAAACAAGGTTTTAGATGTTTTATCAGTTGATGAACGCCCTGTATCTAGAAAACCAGCAGCCCCTTTTATAACTTCGACATTGCAACAAGAGGCCAACAGGAAACTTGGTTTAAGTTCTAGAGAGGCCATGCAAGTGGCGCAAAAGTTATACGAGCAAGGTCACATTACTTATATGAGAACAGACTCTACCTTTTTATCAGGGCAGGCTATAAACGCTGCAAGGGACTGTATAAAAGATCTCTATGGTAAAGAGTACTTACCTAAAGACCCTCGTGATTATTCTAAGAAAAAATCAAAAGGCGCACAAGAGGCCCATGAAGCTATTCGCCCAGCTGGTTCTGAATTTATTAAACCCGAAGATACCAATTTAAAAGGTCCGCAGTTTGAGCTTTACGATCTAATTTGGAAGAGAACGGTTGCATCTCAAATGGTCAATGCTGAGCAAAAACAAATGTCTGTGAAGATCAAAGCTGGAGAAGGGCTTTTTACATCAAACGGGTTATCTTTAGTTTTTCCTGGATTTTTTAAAGCGTATGTCGAAGGTTTCGATGATCCTGAAAAAGCTTTGAACAACAAAGAAGTCCATCTTCCGCAACTGAGTGTGGGGGATAAGGCCAAATTAAAAGAGCTTAGAAATAACCAACATGAAACAAAAGCTCCTGCTAGATACACAGAAGCTAGCCTGGTTCAAAAACTAGAAAAAGAAGGGGTAGGTAGACCTTCAACTTACGCTTCAATCATTGGAACCGTTCAAGATCGTGGTTATGTTAATAAAGTTGGTAACTCTCTACAGCCAACCTTTACAGCCTTGATTGTTACAAAGCTTTTAGAAAAACATTTATCTAATTATGTTGATTTAAACTTTACATCTGAGATGGAAAACTCTTTAGATCTTATTGCGGATGGTGAAAAAGAATGGACGCAGTATTTAAAAAGTGTCTACCTCGGTAAAACTGGTCTTCGAGAAGAGGTCGAAAAAAATGAAGAAAAAATTAACCCTGAAGAGTCTAGAGCTATCACTTTAAAAAAGCTTGAGGGTTTAACGTTTAAAGTAGGGCGCTACGGTGCTTACGTGTGTAAAGACAACAATGGAGAAGAGGTATGCGCCTCTCTTCCTGAAGACAGAGCACCTGCTGATGTTGAAGTCTCTTACGTTGATAAGATTATTGATCAAAAGATAAACGGAACTGATGCTTTGGGTAAAGACCCAAAAACGGATATGCCTGTTTATGTTTTAACTGGACGTTACGGACCATACGTACAATTAGGTGAAAGTGACGGCGGTGAAAAAGAAAAGCCAAAACGCTCATCTATTCCGCCAACTATGGAGCCTGACAATTTAACACTTGATCAAGCACTTTCTTTGTTAGCACTTCCTAAGGTTTTAGGAGAGCATCCTGATACAAAGGTAGAGATAAAAGCAGGACTCGGAAGATTCGGTCCATTTATTGTTTATGAAAAAGATTTTAGATCTATTCCAAAAGATATGGATCTTTTTACAATCACTTTAGAACAAGCTTTAGAACTTTTATCTCGTCCAAAAAGAGGTAGAGGTAAGGCTGCTCCTTTGAAAGTTTTAGGAGAGCATCCAAAGGTAAAAGTAGAAGTTGCTGTTTACAACGGAAAGTATGGTCCTTATATTAAGTGCGATAAAGTGAATGTTTCTGTCCCTGAAGGGCAGAAACCAGAAGACGTTACTTTGGAACAGGCTGTTGATCTTTTGGCTGATCGCATAGATGAGGTGTCTGCAAAGAAAACTGCTAAAAAAGCCACCAAAAAAACTAGCAAAAAGACCAGTAAGAAGACAGCCAAAAAAGCGACAAAGAAAAAAGCCAGTAAAAAGAAAGTGGCTTCTGAAACTGTTGAAAAACCTGAATTTAAGAAAAAGATAATTACACGAAAAAAAGTCACATAAATATTTTAGTTTTTTTGACCTAATTTTTTAAAATTAGGTCAAAGATCTAGTTGTGTCTTTAATTTATTTGCAGAGCTTTGAATGGCCCATCTATTGAAAGCTTCATATAAAATTTAAATAAATATTTTGTTCAAACGCTCTCTTCTATACGTATTTTACATATGATAATTTTAATCCAAATATAAGACGGGTTTTTTTTTAGACTCAATCTACCGATATAAATGTGTTATATTAAAACAGGTTAGCTCATTTTTTTGCGTTATAGCCTGAAGAAAGGAAAATCGCCTAATGTTTTTAAAAAAGATGTTTTCAAAAGTTTGTTTGTTAAGTGCAGTCTCTTTATATGCTGCAAGCTCTTTTGCCCAACTAGCGGGCTCTAGTGCAGAGAAGGCTCTAAGCTGTAAGTATGTGCCTGTTATTTTAGAAGGTTATCTAAATCAGCATGTGAGTTATAAAAAAACCGACAAAGCTTTAGAAAAAAGAGTAATCGATCAAATGCTAAAACGTCTTGATCCTTTAAAGATCTATTTTTTAAGCTCTGATGAGAAACGAGTTAGAAAGATGCTTTCTAAGCTTTTATCTAAGACTCAAAAAGGCAACTGTTCACAAATTTTTGATGTAAATGCTTATTTAACTAAAAAAGTTCAAGAACGCGTAACTTTTGTTAAAACTGTTCTTACTAAAGACTTTAAATTTGATAAGAATACTAAACTAATTTTAGATTCAGATGAGCGTAAAAGATTTTCATCTTCCAAAGATCTTAATAATTTTCACAGAAAGTATATAAACTTTCAGATTTCAAACTACCTTTTAACTGATGTAAGTTTAGATGAGTCAAAAACAAATGTTTTAAAAAACTATGAAAGACTTCTGCAAAGGCTTAAAAAAGAAGATCAGGAAGATCACTTAGCTGATTTTATTGATACATATGCACACTCACTTGATCCACATTCAAGCTTCTTTTCTGCTGATGAGCTAGAGACCTTTCGCATCCAAATGAGACTTTCATTAGAGGGTATTGGTGCGACTCTTTCATGGAAGGATGGTTTTACAGTAGTTGAAAGCCTTGTTCCTGGTGGAGCAGCTGATAAGTCTGGTAAAGTTGAGCCAAAAGATAAGATTGTTGCTGTTAGACAGGCAGGATCTAAAAAAGTTGAAAATGTAATTGAGCAAGAGCTTAGTGAAGTAGTTAAAAAGATTCGTGGTAAAAAAGGCACAAAGGTTTTTTTAACAATCTTAAGAAAAGTTGATGGTGAAACCAAAAGATTAGAGATTCAGCTTACAAGAGAGAAGATAAACCTTGAAGATGAAGCTGCAAAAATCACTTATCATACTAAAGTTGTAGATGGTCAAAAAAAGCTTATAGGACTTATTAATCTTCCAAGTTTTTATTCTGATGGCAGACGTAACGGCAGAAGTGCTGCAAAAGATGTTGCAAAACTTTTAAAAGAAGCAAAGAAGAAAAAGATTGATGGCTTAGTACTTGATCTGTCACACAATGGTGGTGGTAGTTTAGATGATGCTGTTAAAATTTCTGGTTTGTTTTTTAAAACAGGTAACGTTGTTAAGCAGTCTTTTCCTGAAATGGCTAGGCCAGCGCTTGCTTTAGCTGATACAGATTCTACTGTAAACTACTCAGGACCATTGGTTATACTAACAAGCAGAGCTTCAGCTAGTGCTTCTGAAATTGTATCAGGAGCTTTAAAAGACTATGGAAGAGCTTTAATTGTTGGAGCAGACCATACGTTTGGTAAGGGTACGATTCAAACTGTAAGAGATCTTCCTAAAGGTTTAGGCGCTTTAAAAATAACAGTAGGTATGTTTTTTACGGCCGGTGGTTACTCTACTCAGCATCGTGGTGTTGAGTCTGATATTGTTTTTCCAAGTATGCTTTCACAAGAAGACATCGGAGAAAAAAGTTATGACTACTCTTTAGAGCCTAATAAGCTTCCATCTTTTTTATCATCAGACGCTTTTGTTCATAAAGGAACTGGCATGTGGAAGATCTTAGATAAAAAGAATATGAAATCATTGATTAAAAGATCAAATAAAAGAATCGCTTCTAGTAAAGATTTTGATGAGATTAAAGAAGACATTAAAAAGACTAAAGAACGTGGAAAAGTTGTTAATCTTGCAGAAATCATGAAAGAAAATGAAGATAAGAAAGCTAAAGACAAAAAAGAGGATAAGAAAAAAGATCACTCTACTTTGACTAAAAAAGAAAAGGCTGAAAAGTATTTAAAGAGAGCTGATGTCAGTGAGGCGCTTAATATTGCTGCAGATTTAGTAGCTCTTGATGAAGGTAAAGCCTTAATATTAAGTTCTAATGAGTCTAAAAGAAAAGCAAGCTCTGTGGGAGAGCTTTCTAAAGATCCTAATAACAAATCGGCTAAAAAGAAAAATTAAGCTGTAATTCCGCATAAAATGACTTTAAATTCAGCCCTTAAATAACCTTAAGGGTCTTTAAGAAGATCTAAGCTTTTCAGCAATTCAATACTTTGATATAAAATCTCCAGGTAAAACAAGGGGGTTTTTTATGTCCAGACTGTCTTCTAACACTTCGAAAAAACCTGCGTTCAGCGCATCAGGTGCATCAAGCAAAGTAAAAGATAAAAAGCATGATCCAGAAGATTTTCAGGGTTTAGACAAAACTCTACTTTTAAAAATGTTTAACATTATGATTCAATCAAGAGCTTTAGAAGAGCGTTTGATTAAAATCTATAAAACAGGAGAAGCCTTTTTTTGGATCGGTGGGCCAGGTGAAGAGGCTTTTGGGGTACCGCTTGGGCTACTTTCAAAAATTGGGCAAGGACCTGAATTTGATTACTTTCATTTGCACTACAGAGCAACTCCTACAGTTTTAGCTTTAGGTGTTGATCCCATTCATGCCATTAGACTCATTATGAATAAAAAAGCTGATGTGTGTACGGGAGGTAGAAATTTTTCTAACCACTACTGTTTTCCCGAAAAAAACATAACACCTATATCAAGTCCCATTGAGATCCAATACGGTTTGTCTTTAGGCACAGCAAGAGCACAGAAAAGAGCTAACACAAAAGCTTCAGGTAAAAATAAAAATTCAAAATATCAAAACTCAATATCAATAGTCACCGGTGGAGACGCTGGTACTGCCGAAGGGGATTTTGCATCTTGTTTAGTTTGGGCCACACGCCCAGGTGATGAGCTTCCAATCTTAATAACTGTTCAAAATAACACTTGGGGTATATCTACATCTTACTCTGAGCAACATGGAGAGGATAAGATATCTGATAGGGGGCTAGCTTTTAAAATGAAGTGTTTAAATATAAATGGCAATGATCCCGTTGAAAGTTACGTAAAACTTAAAGAGTCTATGGATTATATTAGAAAAGAGCAAAAGCCTGTTTTACTTGAAGCTTCTGTGTCTCGGCTCTATGGTCACTCTTCAGCATCAGGTGCTAATCAGCAAGAGGGGCTTGCTTGTCCGATAAAAGATTTTAAAGCAAGACTTATAAAGGCAGGTCTTATAACAGAATCAGAATCTGTAGAGATTAAAAAATCCTATGAAGATGAGTTTTATAAAATGTTTAAACAGGTTCAGAAAGAAGAGGGCCCGAGTGCTGACAGCATTTGGGAGAACACTTTTGTAAACAGTGAAAATGCTGATTGGAGGTCTTTCTAATGGCTAATATGGCTCAAGCAATTCGAATGGCTCTTCATTTTGGTGAAGAAAATTTAGATGTAACAGATATTTTTGGGCAAGATGTTGGAGCGCCACTTGGAGGCGTTTTTACTGCTACCCAAGGACTTAAGAACACTTGGAACACTCCACTTGATGAAAGAGGCATTGTTTCAACCGCTATAGGTCTTGGCCTAGCAGGAGAGCGTTGTGTGGCGGAAATTCAGTTTTGTGATTACATTTTTAATACAATTGATCTTTTAAAGTACGCGGGAAACTTAAATTGGTCATGTAATGGTAATTACAATCTTCCGATAACTTTAATGACTCCTGTGGGTGCGGGAATTAGAGGGTCTGTGTATCATAGTCATAGCTTTGATGCTTGGGCTACAAAAATCCCAGGATGGAAGATCGTGATGCCTTCAACTCCACTCGACGCTTACGGTTTAATGCTTTCGGCTATTGAAGATCCTAATCCTGTGATGTTTTTAAAGCCTAAGGCTTTACTAAGAGTAAAAGGTGAAGAGCTAATCCCCGGAGAGCCTGATACGGAAAAAGCATTAAAGGCAGCAATTGATGCTCCACTTGGAGATAGAAGTAAGTGGTCACCAAATTGGCCTAAGGTAAAAGATTTTAGAATTGAAATTGGAAAAGCAAAAATTTTAGAAGAGGGAGATGATCTTACTATTGTGTCTTATGGTAGGCCTTTACCACTTTGTCAAAAGATCGCAAAAGAGCATGAGGCCTCGATTGAAGTTATTGATTTAAGATCACTCTATCCTTACGACTGGAACACCTTGTATAAATCTATATACAAAACCAAAAGAGTTCTTTTTGTGAATGAAGAGACTGAGGTGACAAACTTTGCTGAGCATTTGAGTTATAGAGTTGTAAATTCAGATTTATTTTACAGAATAGACTCGCCACCGCGGGTTTTGGCTGGTAAAAATGTTCCAGGAATTGGTCTTCATCCTAACTTAGAAGAAGCATCTGTTCCTTATGAAAATGAAATACTAAAAGAAGTTAACGATGTTTTACAGGTGGTTCCTTGATGAAAGAATTTGATAAATACTATTACTATCACAAATCCGTACAGTCTCCAGATGCAGATGTAGAGTTTTTTGATAAAACATTTAGAGAGCTTAGAGGAAGAGAAGCAGTAACTTTAAAAGAAGACTTTTGTGGTACTTTTTCTATTTCATGTGAGTGGAGCAAGCTTAATGAAAACAAGCAAGCCTGTGGGGTAGATTTAGATTTAGAGCCTATTGAGTATGGAAAAGAAAAATATTTAAGTCAGTTAAACGATAATCAAAAATCTAGAGTTAGAGTGATTCATGGAAATGTAATGTCTCCTGAAAATCCAAGTGCTGACATTGTTAGTGCTTCAAATTTTTCTTATTTTATTTTTAAAACTAGAGCTGAGTTAAAAGACTACTTTGCTAAGGCGTATAACTCAGTCAATAGTGATGGGATGTTTATCGTTGATTGCTTTGGTGGAACAGACACAACAAACCCTGTTGAAGAAGAAACAGAACATGAAGAAGGTTTTTCTTATTTTTGGGATCAAGACAGTTTTGATCCAGTTTCTAATTTTGCTCAGTTTTATATTCACTTTCAAAGAGAGGGTGAAGCCAAAAGAGAAAAGGTGTTTTCCTATGACTGGCGCATGTGGAGCATTCCAGAGATCAAAGACCTTATGCTTGAAGTGGGCTTTAAAGATGTATCAATCTATTGGGAAGGCACTGATGAAGATGGTGAAGGCGATGGTGTGTTTAGAGCTGTTAAAGAGGGAGAAGACTGTGAGTCTTGGATCTCTTACATCGTAGGTCTTAAGTAGCACTAGTTTAATAATGAACATACAGAGCTTGCAAAAATGGGTCCCAACAGTTTTATTTTTAGCTGTTTGGTTTGCTGTGGTGTTTTTGCTGTGTAAGGGCTTTTCTAAATTTGTTTATATACCCTTATCACTGGGTCTATTGTATCAGGCTAAACTTTGGTCCTATAAAAAAGAAGCCTTTTGTTTTTTTGTCACCGTGGGCTTTATGGCTTGGGGTTTAGAGTCTGTAGAGAGTTACTTTGGATATTTAAGAATTATGAACTCTCACCCCCAGCCTATATGGGTTGCTTTCTTGTGGGCTTATTTTTCTGCATTTACATTTACAAGTTTTAATTTTTTTGTAGATAGGTATATAAAGGCTTTTTTATATGGAGCCTACTCATTACCCGGTTCCTACTATTTGGTCTCTAGGCTTGGTCTGGCGGAAATTTCTGATTCTTTGATTCTTTTTTTTATTACTAATGGAACTGTAGGCGGGCTTGTTTTGATGTTTGCGCACTTTTTATACTATACTTTAAAATTGAACACTTTCTCAAAGTGATTGATTAGCTCTAAAGACCAAGGACTTAGTATGGATACAAAAAACAAAACAACACTTATCACTGGAGGCTTGGGCGGAATAGGTTATGCTTTAGCTAAAGAGGCCTCAAGAGATAATAACACAGTTGTGTTAGTGCAAAGGTCAAAAAGTGAAGAGGCTGAAAAAGAACTTTTAAGTTTAGGCGCTAAAGAAGTCTTTCAGATCCAAAAAGATTTAAGTCAAAAAGACGCAGTTCCTACATTAGTTTCAGAGCTTAATAAAAAATCAATCGATGTAGATATTTTGATTAACAATGCAGGTCTACTTACAGGTGGACTTATTGAAGATCAAAAAGATGAAGATATAAGCCAGATGCTTGATGTTAATCTAAAAGCCTTAATTCTTTTAACAAAAGCTCTTATTCCTAAAATGATCAAAAAAAAGAGCGGAAAGATTGTAAACAACTCGAGTGTTTCTGGAATTATGTGTATTCCTTGTGCTAGCACCTATGCAGCCTCAAAAGCTGGGGTTGTGTCGTTTACAAAATGTATTAAACAGGAGCTAAAACCTGCGGGAGTTAGTACTCTTATAATGCTCACCCCGGGCATTAAAACAAAGATGTATGACGATATTAAAAATCTGTATTCTGGGCATTTGAAGTTAGACTTTTTGTCAGCTATGAGTCCCGAAGAGTGGGCTGGTAAAGTTTGGACCGCTATTAAAAATGATGATGATGAGATCACACCGACAGGCTCTAATAAAATAGGTCTTTTGGCTGCTAAATATGCCCCTTCAGTTTTTGAAAAACAGATCTCTAGGTACTTTTCACGCTCAAAATAAAGAGGATTTATAGTCCTCTACTTATAGGTTTTTGTTTTTAGTTTTTTATGAGTGGCAAAATTGAGTTTATTGGTAGACAATTATTTAAGAGACAATTGTTAACATCCCTAATCGGAGAGAGTGTGCTTTGAAAAGTCTGACCCGTTTTTTATTAAAGAATAATCTTTTTGTACATTATTTAAGTTTGATTTTAGTCCTTCTAGGTGTGTTTTCTTTATTTAAAATAAGACGTGAGGCAAGACCCAATGTTGATTTTGATCGTATAGCCGTATCTGTTTATTACAACGGTGCTGCTGCAGGAGATGTTGAAGAGCTTGTTTTAAAACCTATAGAAGACGAAATAGATGGTATAGATGGTATAAAAGAGTATAGATCTACGGCTTTTGAAGGTGTTGGTTCTATGAGCATCTCGATTGATCCGGACTATGCTGAAAAAAGACAGGTCATTGATGAAGTTCAAAGAGCGATAAATAAAGTAAATCTGCCAACAGATGTAGAAGATCCTGTTATTACAGAAATAAAAGCTAGTAAAATAAATGTTTATACTTTTAGTTTGATGAGTGAGGGTTTAACAACTCTAGAACTTAGAGAGCATGCCAAAAACATTATGGATGAGATCAAACTAAAAGTCCTAGGGGTTTCAACTGTTGAAGCTAGCGGTTTAAAAGACCTAGAATACAGAATATCCATTAAGCCTGAGATTTTAAAAAAGAATATGATCACGCTTAGTGAAATCATGAATTCTCTTTCAAACTGGAACAGAGTTTCTCCTGCTGGTGAAATTGATCAAGATAAAAAAACTTACTCCATTCGTGTAGATGAACAGATGAAAACTGTAGAAGATATAAAAAATCATACGGTTAAATCTGTAGATGGAAGCTATGTTCTTAAGATTAAAGATCTAGGTGATGTTAAACTTCAAAATAAAGAAGTTAAACAAGAGTATTTAGTAAATGGTAAAACAGGGGTTTCTATTTCTGTTTACAAACAGATTTCGGCCGACATCATTGATGTAGCTACTGGTGTTGATAGCTTTTTAAAAAATTATCAGTTTAAAGAAGGGTTAACTTATTTTACAACTTGGGATGATTCAAAAAATATTCGGAATAAATTAAAGACAATTGTTTTAAATGCATGCTTTGGTTTGTTTTTAGTTTTGATTTCTTTAACACTCTTTGTAAGCACAAGACTTGCTTTTATAACAGCCTTTGGAATTCCAATTGCGTTTTTAAGTGGTATGGCGAGTTTATACTTTTTGGGAATGACTTTAAACAGTCTTGTCGTCTTAGGTATGGTGGTTGTTTTAGGTATGTTGATAGATGACGCAATTGTTGTGGCAGAAAATATCTATGCTCATGTTGAAGAGGGGATGGCCCCTCATGAAGCAGCTATAAAAGGGGTCTCAGAGGTCGCCTCTCCTGTTATTGCTACAGTCTTAACAACTGTATTTGCCTTTTTGCCGATTGTTTTTATGGACGGGGTTATGGGGCAGTTTTTACGGGTTATTCCCATAGCTGTGATCGTAATTTTAAGTTTTTCACTTTTTGAAGCTTTATTTATACTACCTACTCATTGCGCAGATTTTTTAAAAAAAATTGATCAAAATAAAGTTGATAAGCTTGATGTTATGGGTGGACTAAAAAAAATATATCTGAACTATGTAAACTGGGCTACCTCTTCAAAAAAGAGCATAGGAAGTGTGTTACTGGTTTTTATTATCTTTATTGCCTCTACTGTGTTTGTAGTTAAAAAGATTAAGTTTGAGCTTTTCCCTAGAACAGGCATAAGCTCTTTGTCGGTCACAAGCTCTTTTCCTTTAAACACCCAAATTGATAAATCTTTGGCCTTTGCAAAAGAGCTTAATTTAGCTTTAAGTGAAAGTGATGTAGCTGATGATATTTTTAGTTTCTCAACTACTGTTGGGTCAGCTACTATTGGTGGAATGTCGGGAGTAAGAGAACAGGGAAGCCACCTTTCTTCTTCTACCATAAGATTTGTAGATGATACGGATTTTGTTTACAGAGAAAAAGAGGTTTTGAAAAAAGTTAAAGAAATTATTAAGTCAGTTGATGACAAATATAATAATGAAACTTTAGTAAGTGTTCCTCGTCCGGGGCCTCCAACTGACAGTGACATACAGCTTATTCTGTATTCTAGAAACTTTGAGACAAGTGTTAAAGCAAGTGATAAAGTTATGGAGTTCTTAGATAAAAGCGAAGCTATATCAAATCTAAAATCTGATTTAAGTGAAAAAGTTGATTACTACAGAATAAAAATTAACAAAAAAAATGCCATTGAAAATGGACTTTCTTTTGATAGTATTTCGAGGGCTGTGTTTTCTGGACTTTACGGGGTAGCTGCTACACAAACTAGAGTGGCTGATGATGAAGTAGATATTGTTGTATCTTTAGATAAAAGTGAAAATCTTAACATTGCAGATGTAAATGATCTGTTATTTTTAAATAAATTTGACTCATTAGTTTCTTTAAAATCTTTTGCTGAAGTGAATTTAGAGAAAGCAACACCAACCATACAAAGAATGGATGGGAAAAGATCTATTTCTATTTTTGCTGATGTATTGACTGAAAAAAGTACACCTGCTGTAGAAAATAATAAGTTAAAAGAGCAGTTAAAAATTTTAAGAGAAGAGTTTCCTACGGTTAATTTCGATGTTACTGGAGCAGATCTTCAAAGAATTGAAATTTTAAGAGAAACGGGTCTTTTTTATACCTTCTCTATTTTCGCTATTTTTATTGTAATCAGTTTAAGTTTTACGTCTTTGTTTTTTCCACTGTTAGTGCTTTTTGCAGTACCTTTTGGTTTGATGGGTGTTGTTTGGGCTCTTTATTTAAACAATATGCCACTTTCAGTCATGGGACTTATTGGAACAGTTGGGCTTTCGGGGGTTGTTGTTAATAGCTCCATTATTCTTATTCAATTTTTCTTAGAGGAGATCAGGCGAGGTGTAGGGTTAAAAAACGCTTTACTTTCTGCTTGCTCAAGACGTTTTAGGCCTATCGTGATCACAAGTATAACAACGTTATTAGGTCTTGCTCCGACGATCTATTCTGTCGCTGGAAAAGACCCTTTTATTCAACCTTTAGTGATGTCTTTAGGTTGGGGTCTACTTGTTTCAACTATTTTAACACTTTTTGTTTTGCCAACTTTAATCTATATTATTCTTTGTAAGCTTCCTTCTTTTCGAGAAGATTAAGTTTTTTAGGTAAGTGATGAAAGTTTTGAATAACCGATCATAGTTTTAAATGACTAATAAAAAGATAGATTATGAAACAAACACAAATAAAGAGTAGTTTAGCATTACAACCATCTTTTAAGTTAAAGGCTCTTAGTTTTCTATTCTACATTTGGCCAAGACCTTTTAAAAAAATCTTTGCCTATCTTTGGACTTGCCTTTGGTACTTTGTAGTTAGGTTTAGAGTTTCAGAGACTAAAAAAAGAGTGAGTGAGGTTTTTCCACATGCCACTAAACGTGATGTGAATAAAATTGTTTTTAAATCTATTTACAACCTCATGCTTAGTTTTTTTGAACTCTCATACAGAGTCTTTAATCCAAAAAGACTCTACAAATATGCCGAAATAAAAAACATGAGCTATATAAAAGAAGCTTTGAAATCTAATAGACCTGTTTTTATACTTGGTGGGCATTTAGCAAATTGTGAAAATGGTCTTTTTCTTTTTGGTCTAGAAGGTATAAAGCCGCATTTGATTGCAAAACGAATGAGAAACCCTGTTGTTGATGCCTTGGTTTTTGAAGCAAGAGAGCTTTCAGGTTTGGTACACATACCACCTAACAGCGCCTTGGATAAGATACTAGAGTGTATTGAGAATAACGGCTCTTTAGTTTTTCCTCACGATCAGTATATAAAACCTCCAAGAGGTGTGAAGACAAAGTTTTTAGGGTTAACGGCTTACACAAATTCAGGTCTTGCTAAGTTTGCCATAAAAAACAATGCGATGGTGATTCCTGTTAACTTTTATAGAGATTATAAAGCAGACAAAGTTGTCATTGATGTAGAAAAAGAAATACCTCTAGATTTACCCCATGCAAATGAGGTTGAAAACATTATTCATATGACACAACTTTATAACGATTGGCTTTCAAAAAAAATAATGGAGCACCCAGGAGATTGGATGTGGGTTCATAGAAGGTTTAAAACACCAAGGCCTTCTGAACTTATAGATATTTAAGTCTTTTATACTTTAAAACTTCTAAGTCTTTAAAATTGTGAAAATATCTAAAATCCTCAAACTTTTACAAATGATGAGAGCTCATCAAGAACATAGGGTGGTATTTCATGTCCGCCTCTAAACCACACAGTCTTTTTATCAAAACCTAAAATACTTTCATCAAGATCTGTTGCACACCTAAAAGGAAGTACGGTGTCTTCTTTTCCATGAGATAAAAATACTTTTTGTTTTGTTTCCAAATCAGCAGTGTTACTCGTGTTTATGTTCCATTTTTTTCTATGTAGAGCTGCACCAGAAAGTGAGATTAAACCTTTAAAGCCTTTTAGATCATCAAAGAATACTTTTGAAGCCATTGCAGCGCCTTGGCTAAAACCACCTATATATGTGTTTTTTAAGTCAATATTTAAGTCCCATAGGCATTCTTTTATTTGAGAAAAAGAACTGTCTATCTCCTTGTGTTCTTGATCATAAAACTCACTAAGATCGGCATTAGGGCCAAGGGATGAAAAAGTAATACTAAACCATGCACGTCCACCAAACATTGCAAGTTCCGGTGGGCTTAAAGGTGCTTCTAAAAAATACCAATTTGCTTCTAAATTTTTAAGAACAGGGTGCTGACTAAGACCTACTAAATCTCTGCCATTTGCACCGTAGCCGTGTAAGAAAACAAAATTAATTTTTGCATCTTTTGTTGTTTCAACTTTGTAGTGTTTAAGAGGGCTCATGGTGTACTCTTTTGGTTAAATTCTTATTAATTACCAATAACTCAACATGTTTAAGAGTGCCAGTGAGTAGAGGCTTTTTCTAGTCGATTTTTAAAAGCTATCCAAGACTCATCTTTGTGCCACGCTTTATCAAAGATAGTAAAGATTGGTTTGTTTTGAAGATCAAAGTCTCTTAAGTTTTGATAGAGGTGTTCAGAGGCTTTTTTAGAATCATTAGTTATAGGCATAAGTGAGTGATCTATATGTTGGTGTGAGTTTAGAGTTTTTAAACTTTCAAAAACCCATAGCTTTTGCTTTGGTTGATAGTGATCTTTTTCTGATCCAGGTGTATTAATGTGTTCGAAGTAGTTTACTTTTTTGTTTAAAATTTTTGATATTTCAGCTGCTGTGATTGATCCAGGTCTTAGGACAGTTTGATTCTTAACATCATAAATCGTGGATTCGATTCCAAGAGTTGAGGTTTCACCCTTTAACACAAAAGCCTCAGGTAGTTCATTTAAAACATGCTCAGCTTTTGTTGGGCTTACTTGTTTAAATAAATTAGCACTTGGGGCGGCTAGTGGTCCGACACTCTTTATTAAATCTAAAAAGATTTTTGAATTAGGGCATCTTATAGCTACTGTGTTCAAAGAAGATGTAATTAATGAAGACACTTTCTTTGAATCTTTTTTAGCAACTAGTGTTAAGGGGCCTGGCCAAAAGTGCTCTGCTAAAATCTTAAAATCATCACCTGCATTTAACACTAAGCTTAGTGCCATACTTAAAGAGCTTACGTGTACGATCAGCGGGTCTGAAAGTGGTCTTTGTTTTATGCTAAAAATCTTTTTTAGAGCGTCATTATTATTAATGGGTGCAGACAGTCCATAAACTGTTTCTGTAGGAACAGCTACAGGGGTTCCCTCTAGTAGCTTTTGAATGGCCTCTTTTTTATTAATCAAACCCATGATGGGGCAATTAATCAAATATGATTGAGTCGAGCAAGTAAATTGATCCATCTTGCAGGTTATGAAAATTTTATTCGTCTGTTTAGGTAATATTTGTAGAAGCCCCACTGCTGAAGCCGTTTTTTCAAAAATCGTTGAAGATAAAAAAGATGCAGAGCATAGCTTTGTTATAGACTCCGCTGGTACTTCAGCTTGGCATGAGGGTGCTGCTCCTGATTCTAGATCTCATATGCATGCTCTAAAAAGAGGTTACAATGTGAAAGGCACATCAAGACAGGTTAAAGACACTGACTATCATAATTTTGACTTTATTTTTGCTATGGATAAAAAAAATGAGTTTGACCTTAAAAAAGAGGCACCTGTTGGAACTGAGCATAAGGTTAAGCTCATCACCAAATACTGTAAAGTTCATAAGCCTGAAGTTTATGAGTTAGGTGTTCCGGATCCCTATACCAAAGGGGAAGAAGGCTTTGAATTAGTTCTAGATCTGTTAGAAGATTCATGTACTGAGATTTATAATAAAATAATCTTAAAAGAGGAGAAAATATAATGTTTAAAGCAATACTTGTGTGTCTTGTATTCGTAATGGCAGCTTCTAACTCATATGCCAAAACTTATGGTGAAGACTTTATGATGCCACGAGGTGGAGAGTACTCTTTGACAAGAGTTTTTGATGAGATGAAGAATAAGAAAAAACTAAAAGAAATAGTGGTTGCAGGTGAGCTGTCTTCTGTTTGTCAGATGAAGGGCTGTTGGGTGAGTTTAAAAACACCAGCCTCTAAAGTATTGACTAATACGTGTGATGAGGCAGGTCTTTCAGCTGAATCTCAAAAAGAAATGAGAGTGATGTTTAAAGGTCACAAATTTAATGTTCCTAAAGACTTGAAAGGTGATGTTTTTGTAATGGGCACTGTTAAAAAGAAAAAACTTTCTAAGTATCAGCTTAAACATCTTTTAAAAGATGGTGGCTGCAGTGAAGAGCAGATCAAGTCTGTTAAAGGGCCGATTTATAAGTATCAGATGGAAGCAACAGGTTTAAAATCAACAAAAGCCTCTGGTGAAGTCTCTAAAAAGAGTTAGCTTAGAATTTTAAATATTGAGCAAAAAAAAGGCTTCTTTAAGAAAAAAAAGAAGCCTTTTTACATTATGATAAAATCAAAACTAGTCGTTAAAGTCCCAATCAACTCTGCAGCTATAACCAGCATTACAAAATCTAACATCAGAAGTTCTCCAGCTAGTTTGATAAGCTTCCATATGCTCACCACTCAGTATCATTGTCTTACATACATTTTCATTAGCATAAACAACTAGTGAACCGAAACCAAAAATGTGAACAGCGCCTTCATCTTGTACAAGTTGAGTAAGCTCAGCACATGTATAATCTTTAGCTTTAACAGATGTAATATCAGCATAAGATGTTGATGAGAATGCAGCTACAGCAGTTAGTATCATTAGTATTTTTTTCATATTTCCCCCTAGTGCGCCGTTTATATAAATCCTCTAAGTTGGCGCTAATATGATGACTTAGTGGACAAAACAATCTTAAGGCTAATCCTATTCTTTATACAAGAATTTAAAAAATATTTTTTTAATGAGCTTTAATCATTAAAATCAGGAGAAGTTTATTGTTTAATTTGCACTTATTTAAAACATAATTATAGAAAAATTAAAAAATGTGTTTTTTGCAAGATATCCTTGAAGCCCTTTAACAGTGGGAGTTTTTTATCATTTTTAAATTTAGAGATTTATCATTCTTAATAATAAATCATTTTTAATGCATTTAGTGAAAAAATGGTACTGTGCGCCTAAAAACCTAATAATGAAAGAGGTTTGAGACTTAAAAGGGCTTGTATCAGCCTAAGTTAATAATATTTTCACACATCTCGATTGTGGATTTTTTATGGGCAACTATAATAACAGTTTTATTTTTAAAAAGCAGTTCAGCTTTTTTTTGAATCTCTTGTTCTGTTTTTTCATCAATAAATGAAGTGGCCTCATCAAACACCAGAATTTTAGGAGAGTGGTAAAAAACTCTAGCAAAGCTTAAGAGTTGTCGCTCACCTGGGCTTAAGTTTTCTCCTGATGTAGTGACATCAAAAGTAAGAGGTTTTGATATTCCAGAAAATTCAAGTGCTTGTTGTGCCTTTATTAGATTTTGTTTTTTCGAAAACTCAAGAGTTATATTTTCAAGTATACTTCCTTGAAAAACAAAGTCTTCTTGTCTGACAACACAACAGCTTTCTCTAAGAGACGACATAGGTATAGAGTTTATATCATGTCCATCAATTAAAATTGCACCTGTTTGTGCAGTGTAGAGCCTTTGCAAGAGCGAAATTAAGGTTGTTTTTCCACAGCCTGTTCTGCCTACTAATGCTGTTGTTTCATTAGCTTTGAATATCAAATTTAAATCGTTAAATATAGGATCACTATTATTTAAGTCATAGGAAAAGCTTAAGTTTTTAATTGAAACTTCTGGGTGAAAATCTTTTGGAAGTGGTGTTTTATCTAAGTCAACGTGTGGTTGGGTCTCTTCTTTCTCATCTACTACATCAATAATTCGTTTGGCACTTGTTATTCCATTTTGAATCTGATTTAGGCGTTCTAGAATAAACCTTAATGGATGAAACACACTTTGGACAAGAAGAGTGTATGCCACAAGAGTTCCGGGCTCAATAAGACCTTTAGGGATGGCGTAGGCGCCTATTAAAAAGCTTAAGAATATAATCAGTAGCTGAACAAACTCAATTTGAGGCCACAGATAGGCAAAAAATTTAGAAATTTCTAGCTGCTGTGATAAATATTTGGTGTTGTCCTTTTTAAATTCTTTTTGCTTTTGTTTAAAAAGCTTATGCCCTCTGATAACTGAGAAACCATTTAAAGAATCTGCTAAAGTAGAGTTGATATCTGACATTTGGCTTTTTAAATTGAAATATGACGTTTCTAGTTTTTTAGTTATAGATCTAGAAATAAAATAAACGACAGGCAAAATTAAAAGAACGACTGAAGATAAAAGGTAAGACTCATAAACTAAGGCTACAAAGATTGAAGCCAGTTCAAAAAAGTTTATAAAAATACCAATAAAACCTTCACCTAAAAAAGATTTAAAGCTGTTCGTGTCGTTTGTAACTCTAGTTAAAATCTTTCCAGAAGAATTTTTATCAAAGTACTCTGTAGGTAAGCGTAAGACTTTTTTGTAAATGAGCTCTCTAACGTTATAGGCAATTTTATTGCTCTCAACACCTATAAGGTAGTAAAGCAAAAATCCAAAAACTGAACGAAGTAGACTAAAAACAAGAAAATATAGTGCAAGCTTTAAAAATATAACTTTATTTTGTGATAAGATACCTTGATCAACAGACTTACCAAAAACAATAGGTAGTGCACGACCAGCGAATACATAGGCACTCAAGACTAAAAAGATATAAAGCCAAACAACTTTAGAACTTATATGTTTAAAGGTAAATTTTAGAGTATTTAAAAGGTTTGAGTTTTTAGGCTTCATTTTTGGAACCTTTAAGATTTTTTTTATAAAGTAGGTTTGTAAAGTCTAAGTCATTTTGAGCATCATCAATATCTAAGACCTTAATAGATCTTGATTCTTTATGATCTTTTATAAGAATAACTTTATCGACCCATCCAAAGTGTTCTGGGCTTGAAGTGGAGATTATAAGAGTTTTATTTTTGCTTGTTTGTTTTAATGTGTTTATGATTTGTATCTTTGTAGATTCATCTACTGCACTAATAGGCTCATCTAAAATAAGAATATCTTTGTCAGACTTTAAAGCTCTTAGTAAAGAGAGTCTTTGTTTTTGGCCGCCAGAAAGATTAGCGCCTTTTTCACCAATTTTTGTATCTTCTTTATCTTCAAGCTTTAAAAGCTCTTCATAAAAAGACACAAGCTTGAAGTCTTCCTTGTTAAGTACAGGATCTATTTTGTCTTCAGTAGGTGGTAGTATGTTCTTTTTTAAAGAGCTCATAAATAAAAAAGGGTCTTGAGAATTGTAAGTAGAGCTTTTTTCATCAAGAGCTAAAATGCCATCACTTGGGCGAAGAAGACCTGCTAAAATTTTAATTAGACTCGACTTTCCAGATTTGGTGGCTCCGGTAACTAAATAAGTTTGATTTTCTTTGATATTAAAATTTAGGTCTTTAAATGAAAGAGTTTCATCAGGATAACTAAAGTTTAAAGATTTAACCTCTATGACATTCTCTTTGTTTTGAACAGGTGTCGTGTTTATATCTTTATAATTGAGGGCTTTTGTAATGCGTTTAAATGCAGACTTTCCTTCGGTTATCATCATAAAACTAAAGCCTATGGCCGCCAAAGGCCACGTCATCCTCCTTAAGTACTGATAAAAGGTAAAAATAGAGCCTGCTTGTATGGTTGATAAATTGTCGTTGTAGGCAATAAAAAGTAGAAGACTTGCACAGCTAACAGAAGTGCAAAAGTCAAAAAGAGGAGAAAAAGAGGAATGCACAATCTCTAGTTTTTTGGAGTTGTTATAAAGCTTTAAATTTTCTTTATTGTAAACATGCTCTCTTAAGCGCTCCATTCTAAAAGATTTGATAACTTTTATGCCTTCAATGCTCTCTTGTGCAATAGATGAAATCTTACTTAAGTACTTTTGCTGCCTGTCAAAAAGCTTATTTAAGTACTTTTCCATAATGGCCATAATCAAAGGCACTGTTGGGATTAAAAAAAATATAATTTTTGCCCACTCAGAATTTATATTCCACATGGCTATTGGAATAAGTGTTAGGTAAAATATCCCATCAAACAGAATCAGTACGCCAGGTCCAATGCCCATTCTAAAGTATTCAACATCTTTATTGAAGGTGGACATTTTATCCCCTGTAGATTGTTTGTTAAATTCTACTAAGTCTTTTTTAAAGTAGGACTTAAAAAGTTTAAGCTTTAGATCAAGTGCTGTTCTGTGGTGAAAATTTGCAAAGAGTATTCGCCACGCATACCTTGCCGTAGCATTTGTAATGCTAGCTGCTGCAAAAATAATAAATAAAGGAACAAGTTCATGAAAGCTTTTAAAAACTACGAATTTATCTAAAAGTTTTCCAAGAATTAAGGGGGTTAGCACATCACTTATATCTGTGATGATAAGAGCTAAAACACCAAGACTAAAAAAGACTTTAAACTTTTTTATATAATAAATAAAAGGAGAGTTGATATTCTTATTTAAGTCTGTATTCATGTTTGCGCTTGTATCTATAGTTTATGTTCATGTTTTTTTAAGCTATTAAATCGCACTTTTTTAATGCGTATTGTTTTATATCATCTTTATGTTAGAAAAGTATAAATGTTTTTAAAGTGTAAGGCCTTTGTATTAAGATCTACTGCCTATTCGGAATCAGATTTAATCGTGACGTTTCTAACGCCCGAAAATGGCTGCATCCAATCTTTTGTTCGAGGGGCTAAAAAAAGTAAAAAAAGGTTTGGTGGTGGAGTTTTGCAAGCTCCTCATCTCGTGCAGTTAGAGGCTCAGTATCCTAAAAATTCACAGAATACAGAGTTTTTTAGTATAAAAGAAGCAAAGCTTTTAAATGACTTTTCAGATATCAAGACAACATACAGCGCACTTACTTTACTTGCCACACTTATTAAGCTGCTTTTAAAAAGTGAGTTTGTTCAAAAAGAGCATTACAATCTGTTTGGCTTCTCTTTAATAGAGCTAGCACTTAGCCCTAACTTAAGACGATTTTTTACTCACTTTGTGGTAAGGTATTTGAGCATTGAAGGGGTGCTTCCTGATGATCCAGCTTTGTTTGAACTCAGTCAGATCTCTATAAATAAACACCGAGATCTTTTACAAGTTTCAACAGAGCAGATAAACAAAGAAGTTGCAGTTGCTTCTCATTTTTTACAAAATTATACTGGAAGAAAAGGAGAGTTTAAGTGGCCCAAATAAAAGCTCTTTTCTTAGATAGAGATGATACAATTATTAAAAATATACCATACATGAATAGAGTTGAAGACATTGAGTACTTGCCAGGGGCATTAGATGCAATAAAAAGCATTCAAGATTTAGGATTTAAGCTTTTTATTGTTACAAACCAATCGGGTCTTTCAAGGGGCTTGATAACATATTCAGAACTTGAAGAGATTCACATAAAGATGACTCAAGATTTTATGAAAAGAGGCATACGTCCTTTTAAATTTTATATAAGTCCTTATAAGCACAAACACCCAAGACGAAAACCAGGATGCGAACTTTTATATGAAGCTAAAAGAGATTTTGATGTTGATTTAGAGAAATCAATTATGATTGGGGATGGTAAAAGAGACGTTGATGCGGGACGTGCCGCAGGACTAACTCATGTTTTTCAGGTTTTAGATATCAATAGCTTTTGGCCTGAAAACACACCTTTAATTTTAAAGTCCGTGGTTCAATAACTTTTTTATTGTATTAGCTAAAGACTAATGGAAATTTAACCCTTATTTTTTATTGTATAAGGGGTGATGGATGTTTAAAGACTGACTCACGTCACTTATATCAAGGTGTGTGTATTTTTCTGTTGTAGATATGTTTTTATGTCCCAAAAGTTCTTGAATTGAGCGAAGATTTACTCCTGATCTTAAGAGGTGAGTGGCAAAACTATGTCTTAAACTGTGAGGCCCGATTTTTTTTTGTAAATGAAGCAAGCCTCTTTTGGAAACCCAACCATAAACCGTTCGAGTGTTAAGTGGTTTTTCTTGTTTTAAGTATATATCGCTCTTTGATTTAGATATAAAGTAGATCAGTTCAAATATCTTGGTTGGTAGAACAATCCATTCTATTTTACCACCTTTTCGTTCAACAAGCAGAGATCTTTTAGCCTTATCCAAATCCTTATACTTAGCTTTTGAGGCTTCTGAGACACGTAAGCCTCCGCCATATAAGAGTAAATTAACTAAAAGTTCATTAGAAAATCTTGTAGAACTGTCTTTATTTGAACTGTGATAGTCAGAAAGTAGGGATTCAAAGTAAAGTTCAACCTCTTCAAAGCTTAAGTAGGTAGGTATTTTTTGAACTTTTTTAACAGAATTTGGGAGTCTTAAGGCGTAGTTTTTAGGTGTAAATTCTTGTTCAAAAAGCCAGTTTAAAAAAACTCTTAAGGTTGTTATTCGTCTTTCTTTTGTGGCAGGGGAGAGCTTTGAAATTTTTTTTGGAAGCTCTTTTAAAAGCTCATCAATAGAGACCTTGGTGCCATTTTTTGGCATGTAGACAAGCTTTGTCTCTTTGAGTTTAATTGTAGTAAATTCATATGGCTTAAGTATTTGATTGAGATCACAAGCCATAGAACGCAGGCTGTTAGGGCGGTAGAAGAGAGAATTCCCTTTTAATTCTATAAACTTAAGTATGTGTATGCTTTTTACAAAAAATGTCACTCTAGTAGATATTGTAAACTTTTTTAAGAAATTAGAAAAATTACTTGCTTATTTTATTTGCATGCAGTACCTTTAGTCCAGTGCTGCAGAGATGTGGTCTCAGATTAAGGGGGATAAAAAGCTTAGGCTTTTATCCCCCTTTTTTTTTGGTCTGAGATTTGCAATGTTTGTAGATATAAAAGGAGATTTTAAATATGACTTCAACCAAGTTTCCATTAGGTGGCCCAAGTAAGGTAATCAACACATCTGGAAAAAGTTTGCCAAGAATACCTTTGGGTCAATCACAGCAGGTTTTTTCAAATAAAGAGATCGTCTACGAGTCTGAAATAATGAATAAACTCATGGCCATGGTAGATCGTGTGTCTCCATCAAACGCTACAGTTTTAGTTTTAGGTGAGAGTGGTACAGGAAAAGAACTTGTCGCTCAGGCTATACATGAAAAATCTAAAAGATCTCATAAGCCCTTTGTTGCAATTAACTGTGGTGCTCTAAGAGAAACTCTTTTAGAGAGTGAACTTTTTGGTCATGAAAAAGGTGCTTTTACTGGTGCTTATGCTCAAAAGATTGGTTTAGCTGAAGCTGCTAATGGTGGAACTCTATTTTTAGATGAAATAGGGGAACTTACTCCAGGTATTCAAGCTAAAATCCTTAGATTCTTACAAGAAGGTGAGATCTATAGAGTGGGTGGAAAAGAGCCAATCAAAGTTGATGTAAGACTTATCAGTGCTACAAACAGAGATTTGGAAAAAGAAGTTTTAGATGGAACTTTTAGAGAAGATCTTTATTACAGAATAAACACAATAGTCGTTAGCACTCCTCCTTTAAGAAAAAGAAAAGAAGATATTCCAGCTTTGATTGATTATTTTTTAACTACTGGAGCTCATAGATATTTAAACAGAGGTTTAAAAGTTTCTCCTGAGGCGCTACAAGTTTTAGTTAACTACGACTGGCCAGGTAACATTAGAGAGCTTCAAAACGTTTGTGAACGTTTACAGATTTTATCAGAAGGTGAAACTGTTCAGATCACAGATCTTCCTGAGTTTGTAAAAACTCCTGAAGAAAAGCTTTTTATTGATGACTATGATCCATCAATCACTCTTCATGAGTTAGAAAGAAAGTATATCTTAAAAGCTTTAAGTCATTTTGAAGGTAACAAAACTCAAGCGGCTCAAGCTTTAGGTGTAACTATAAAAACACTTTATAATAAGCTCCATCAGTACGGTGAGTTTGATAAATTCGCTATTCATTCTAAAACGTAAGTGCTTTGACCCCAAGGTTTAGACACCTTGGTTACGTAATTTTCTACACTCAATAATGCTTTACATGCTGAGGCCTGAGTTTGATGCAATATTGTTTTAATTTTTTTCAATCTCCTGCCTTATAGTATTTCAAAAACTGTATCAGCATTAAAAAAATCATTCGTGTAGACGTAGTCTTTTTCTAAGGTGGTCACAAAAATTTTCTACATTCCGTTTGATTGAGAGCTGCTGAGTCTTTTAAGTTCTTTAAAATTGTATTGTGAAATGTAAACTTATTATACAAAATTAAAATTTTTTCAAAAAGTCTAAGATAACAAACAGTCCTTTTAATTACATGATAAAAATTAAAGATGTTTTTATGTAGATTAGGGTTAATATTTTTTTTGTTTTTTTCGTTTTCTAGTGGTTTTGCTTCCACGTGTTCAGAAGTGCTTAATACTAAACCGTTATTTTCATTAACTTTATTAGAATCTTTAAAAACACTGAACATCAATCATCTTATTACAAAAGTAGTTCTAAACTCATTTGAAAATATTAGAGAGCTTAGCCCTAATGCCACTCTTAAAGCATACACGATTTTAGATAGAGAATATCTTTTATCAAAGGGCTTTGTGATTGAAGAATTTAATGAAAATCAGATTGTAGTAGAAACAGATTTTGGTTTTTCTGTTTTAAATGAGGAAGAATTTAAAGCTTGGGTTGAGCTAGAAGAAATTATAGATGACGATTCAAAAGCACAGTTTTTTGTTGAAGAAGCAGCTTTTACAGAGATGGTTTATCCAGGAATAACAAACCAAGCTTCTGATTGGTTGAAGTTTTCGGCTTATACTCATTTTCACGCGCAAGAATTAGCGGAAAATTTTTTTAAAAAAAGAAGAGTCTCACAGGATGTAATTTTAGCTCGAAGAAAAAAAGAGTATTCAAAACTCAGTAACAAAACAGATCAGTATATGTTTCCCTTTGACTACGGCTTGGATATTGGGGAAGTCTCAATTTCAAAGGTAAATGCACAGATTGTTTTAAAAACTCTTTCAAGACATTTTATGCTCTACAATTTATATGTTAAAAAGACTAATGAAGAAGGTGAGTTTTATTATCAAAAACTTAGAGAAGTTGTTGATCAAGACAGCTTAATTCTATTTAGTCGTTTTCCTGAACTTTTAAGAATCTTCCCTTTATTTGAAGGTGGGCATTTCTCTATCAATAGGCGAACTGAATATATTGGGAGTGAAGATCAGTATATACTCTCGGATGTTAAATTGAGAGCAATACAAATTAAGCAATTCAAAATGCTCAAAAATTTTGTTATTTATGCTTTTGATGACGAAGATCAAGAGGGTTCAGGTGTAGAGTTAAAAGCTGTTTTGAATATGACTTTTGAAAATCCTACAGAGGCTTTAGATAGATTAGGAGCAGCTAGTGTTGAATCCTCTTTTTTAAATGAGATGTTAAGCTATGATCATGTTTTGAAGCGTTATATCAAAGAGTTTAACGAAATTACGGGATATAATTTGCAAATTGGTGTTTTTGTTTTGGGCGATCAAGTTGATTTTATGACAAGAGAGTATAAATTTAAGTTTGTTGGTGTTGAAATTGAACCTTATGTCCAAGCTGCTTTTTATTTATTCATAGCCTTTAAAATTTAGAGTCTTATGTTTTTAGGAGAAATTCTTGGAAGCACTAGCTTTTATTTTACGTAAATTTTCCATTTTTTTGGCCTTGGTGAAAGATCTTCTTCTTCGTTTGAAGGAGCCTGATCTAAATGAAGGCCATGAACATAAGTAAAAATTTGTAGTTAAATTACATTTAGTTATAAAACTTAAAAGCTCAGCACTATGCTGGTTTTTTTTCGCATAAATTAAATTAAATTAAAATTTGTTTAATTTATAATCTAAATATCATGGACTTAGCTTAATTATTAGTTAGATAATAAACTTATTATAAAAATAGTTTTGTAATGAAAACCTAGGAGGGGGGATCCTATGTTTAAAATACAGGTCTTAATGTTTGTTTTACTAGCATCTGCAGTGTCTCACGCAGATCAAGAGCGTTTCTGGACAAGTGACTCAGAGAAACTACAAAAAATTAAAGAAAATTCAATTTCAAAAGAAATATGCAATGAAGTTGAGTTTAAAGAGCTTACAGAAAATTATGTATTTTCTTACAATGATGAGGGTGAGGTTTGCAGCGTATACGATCTTAGTTTTTCTAACTTAAGATCGCTCTTAAAAACAAAAGCGGTAACAGAGCTAAGAGTGACTAGCCCAAAGCTTAGTGATTATAAGATATTCTTAGATGGTGAGGCTAATGAAGACATAGCAAGAGAGTTTGTTAAAGGTAAAACTCTTTCTTTAGATAAATCTTGGTATTCTAACCTCAGCTTTAAAAATAAGAATGTATTAGAAAAAAATAAAGAGGGCTTAGTTAAAGAGTTTAGTTTTTCTGATATTGAAATTTTTAAAGAAGATATTGAATTTAGTGCCAAAGACAAAGAACTGCTCAGCACACTTTTAGACTCATCAAAACGGAGTAGAGCATTTATAGACAATCCAAAGTCTATTTTAGGAGGCATTCAGTTTAAATATGACTCTTTAAAAAAGTCTTATAAGGTGTTTTTTGATTTAGACTTTTTACCTTTAAATGGACCTGTAAAACTTGTTGATCATGAAATTCAGTACAGGGTTTGGATGACTGCTAAGATTAGAGGTATTGTTAGATTTACTTTGAACACAGTTTTAGGAACAGTGTCGACCTCTCAAACAGGACGAATCGCAAGCTATGTTGTTAATGAAGCTTTTGATGCAATTGAAATGACTTATGCGTATCAATCTACAAAGTTTGAAAAAGCACTTCATATGGCTCTCAACGGAGATCTTAAAACAAATATTTCAAGAGAAGACTTACAAAATTCATTATATCTTCTTTATATAAAAGATAATGGAACTTTTATTAATATTATTTCATCAGGGGTGCAGAACCAAGTTATAAACATTGATAATTTATACACCTTTGGAAAAAGTTCAGCTTTAAATGCTTATGCCTTAAGACAAAATATAAGTGATACAAATTACTCAAGAATGTACTACAAAGAGAAGTGTGATTTAGAAACCTATGCGTATTATTTTGCGAAGTGTGAGAATCAAGGTGCACTTTACTCTTTGATTTCTAACAAGCAGGTTTTCTTATGGTCTTTTGGAAACCCTAAAATTTATAATTTCGATAGGCCTTGGGAAGTCTTTTTAATGAGGTCTGCGACATATCTATTAGCAGGAGCTGTTGAAGTAAACTTCTTGAGTTTTCCAAACTGGATTTCTAATCAAGTCTCGCAAGCTTTAAAAAGTTACTCTCAATCTGGTTTATTGGATGAAGCCTACTTAGTATCTGAACTTCAAGCAAATGAGAGTTTAGATTCAATGCAAAAATTAATCTTAGATGAAATTATGAGTAAAAGTGCACTTTCTTTTATACCAAGAAGTGTCCAGTCTCTTAACAAATTACGAGATGTAAATAAAGTTCTTTTGAATAAAAAGTTTGAAAATCAAAAAGTATCAGGGGTGGAATAATGAAATCTTTTAAAGCTTTAGCAATTTTATTATTTTCTATCCACTCATATGCTCAAGGTGATACTTCAGTCAAAGTTGGAGTTGTAGACTCTGGCTTTTACATGAAGCACACACTTTTAAAAGATCAACTTTGGACAAATATAGAAGAGTTAGACAACCGTTTAGATGATGATGGTAATGGCTATGTTGATGACTTTCACGGATGGAACTTTGCTGAAAATTCAAAATTTTTATTTGATATTGAAGAGGTTCAAGGGATTCAACCAATCACCTTTAAACTTATGTCTATTGCTTCAAAAATGTCAGCTGGTATTGAAACAGAAGATGAAAAAAAGTTTATAGAAGAAAACCTTATTAATCTTCCTATTCCAGAGCGAAACAAAAGAATTGCTGAACTTAATTTTTATGGACAGTATGCTCATGGTACTCATGTAGCAGGCCTTATTGCTAAAAATGATCCAACAGCAAAACTTGTAAACCTTAAGTTTTTTCCAGCATCGTATTCGCCTGTAAGGTCATCTCTTAAAAACTTTACTAAGGGATTAGTCTCGACTATAGAAAATTTTATATTCGAAACTGTTGCAAAGGTTACTAACCAGAGCTTTCAGCTTGCAGGAGATTATATCAGTGATAAGAAAGTTGACGTGGTTAACATGAGTTTAGGTATACCCATGGATAGGCTTGCCTCATTTGCTTTGATTGCTAAAGGCAATTTAAAACCAACTGATGAAGAGCTCTCAATTGAGAGTCAAAAAATATACAAGAAGTTTGAAGAACAAGCTCTAGTTTGGATTTCAAAAGCAGAAGATACTTTGTTTATTGCAGCCTCTGGAAATTCAGGACTTAATAATGATGTAATCCCAGCATTTCCTGCAAACGTTGATCATCCCAACATGATTTCAGTAGGAGCCTCAGTGGGGTATGACTTTATGCCAGAGTTTTCAAATTACGGAATGAGTGTAGATCTCGTAGCTCCTGGAACAGCTGCACTAAGTTCCGCCCCTGGACCAACTGATGATTTTGAAATTGAAATGACAGGAACCTCAATGGCAGCCCCCTATGTTGCAGGAGTGGCATCTGGTATTTTAACTAGAAACCCAAGGCTAACACCTGTTGAGGTTAAGAAAATTCTTTTAGAAACTGTTGATGTCAAAGAGTGGCTTAAGGAAAAAGTACTGACTTCAGGAATTGTTAATAAAGACAGAGCATTTCTTGCAGCAGAGCTTTCAGTTGATGGTGACCTTGATCAGGTTATTTTATTTTCAAAAACAAAGATTTTGGATGTAGAGCCTTCAGGGTTACAAACCGTTACTGATAGTCTTTTTAGCCCTTTAAGAGCTCGTTTTTCTAGCAAAGAAGATCGTAATGCACAAAGTATAATAAGTAGAGCCTTAGGTTTAAGCTTTTCAAAAGATATTGAAGAGTAGCTAAGGTTTACTAAACGTTATATTTTTTAGAAGTTAGTCTCACTTTGACTGGCTTTTTGCCATAAGTTTGAGGATTGTTAACTTATACTGCAAGTTTAAGTTAATATGAACGAAGCACAGATTTCAAAGTTTTTAGAAGCTATTATATCTTCACATGATTTAAAGATTAAAGAGTACTTAGAAGACTCAAATTGCCTTATGGTTATATTCTTAAGGCATTTTGGTTGTACCTACTGCAGAAAAACGCTTGCCTCTTACAAAACCTTTGCTGAAAGCCAAAAACATAGAAACTTCTCACCTCTTTTCATCCATATGTCTTCGACCAGAGATGGGACTGATATGCTTCAAACCTACGGTCTTGGTGGGGTGGCCCATATTTCTGATCCGCAGCAAGAGCTTTATCGCCTTTTCTCACTTGATAGAGGGGGCTTGCTTCAGCATTTTGGACCAAAAGTTTTAGCTAAGAGCTTTAAAGATTTGTTTAAATACGGAGTAGGTGGTCTGATGGGTGATGGTTTTCAAATGCCGGGTGTTTTTGTAGTTAATAAAGCCGGTGTTGTCTCCTCATTTATAAACGAGACTGTTGCTGATGATGTAAATTTTGAACAGTTGCTTGAAAGGGTTTCTTGATGAAAGTTTTACTCACTGGTGCTACAGGTTATGTTGGACAATTTGTAGGTAGAGATCTTGTAAAAAAAGGCCACTCAGTTGTTGCCCTTAGCAGAAAGCCAAAAACTGCAAAATTATCCTACCCTGCCGAAAAAATAAATCTAGAAGAGCTTAAAACTTTAGAAGGTGTTGAAGCCGTGGTTCATCTAGCTGGGGCCTCTATAGCTGAAAAACGATGGAGCTCTAGTTATAAAAAAGTTCTTTACTCTTCCAGGGTTGATTTTACAAAAAAGATTATCAAAAACTTAGACCAAAAGAGCTTAAAAACATGGGTGCAGATGTCAGCTACTGGTTTTTATAAGCCGATCAATATTGAGTCTTCCAGAAAAGATCCCAAAATCACTGAAGACAATGGTGTAAAGGCTGATAGTTTTTTAGGTGAACTTGTAGAAGATTGGGAAGCCAGCATCGATGAATTACAGGTTCGCAAAACTGTGCTTCGTATGGGTATGGTTGTTGGTAAGGGCTCTCAAGGCCTAGATAAAATGGCTCCACTTTTTAGATCAGGTTTAGGTGCAGTATTAGGATCAGGTAAGCAATACATGCCTTGGGTTCATGTTTTAGATGCTGTTTCTGTAATTGATAAAGCTCTTAACGATGAGTCTTTTAATGGTATTTATAACTTAACATCTCCTGAACGTGTTCAAAATAAAAGTTTCACAAACAGTATAGTTGAAATCTTAGATGCTCCACACATTCTACCGCCAGCTCCAACGTTTTCATTAAAGTTATTGTACGGAGAGATGTCACAAATTCTTTTAAGCTCTTTGCCTGTTTACCCAAAGCGACTTGTAGATGCGGGTTTTTCTTTTGAGTTTTCCAATCTAAAGGAGGCGCTAAAAGAAGCACTCCCAAAGCTTGAAACTGGTGAGAGCTCTCTAGTTAGAAAACAGTGGATTCCAAAGTCCGTAGATGAGACATTTGAGTTTTTTCAAAACGAAAAAAACCTAGAAGAGATCACACCACCTTCACTTAATTTTAAAGTCTTAAAAAAATCCACTGATGTTCTGGAAAAAGGAACACTGATTGATTATAAACTTAAGATCAATGCTGTTCCAGTAAGGTGGAGAACATTGATTAAAACTTGGTCGCCTCCGCACAGTTTTTCAGACTTTCAGATCAAAGGGCCTTACACTAAGTGGTTTCACACTCATACCTTTGAAATTTTAGGTGAAGGCACGTTGATGGAAGATGTTGTGATTTACAAGCTTCCTTTTGGCTTTTTAGGCCGGTTAACTGCTTTGTGGTACGTTAAAAAAGATGTGAACAAAATCTTTAACTATCGTTTTGATAAGGTAGAAGAGATTTTCAAAGATCTTTAATATTTTACAAAACAACTTTGTGTGGGGTGATCAAGAAAAATACGGTTTATATAACTGATGCTTTTGCTTTTAGCGCTTCTAGTTTTATTTAAGTAGATCTTAAGTTCTATCCATATTTTTCGCTCTAAGCCACCAAAGTCCACTTCGGTTGTTCTTTTAAAAGCTAGATTAACTGAATTCACAGGCATACCAATAGTTTCTGATTCAGTTTTCATTTGCAGAGCCATTCTAATATTTTCAGAGTCTATAGACAGACATTCCGCTACAAAAGGCTCGCTTTCTAAAAAGTTGCAGCTGTTAGGGGGCATACTGATTAAAATTCTGTAAATATAGCCATTAGAATTAGGGTTTAAATTTTTTGATTCTACATATTGACCAACTCTTTCATTATACTTTGGTTCAGTTCCAATGAACTCAATCTCAGTTCGATCGCTTTTAGATCTGATAATATAATCATAGTAAGATGTTTTGCAGTGTAAGGTTTTTTTCGAATGAATGCCGGCTTCATCAGGCTGATTTGTATTTTGAGCTAAGCCTTTAATTGACAAGATAATTATGATAAAGGAGATAAGTTTTTTCATCGGGTAGTCTCTTTTTTTAATTTTTATTACACAGATTTTGAAGTTGTTCACATTAATTAAAGTTAAATAAAATTTAGCTTAAAAAGTAAACACTTCAAGAGTGTTGTATTTTATTTTTTTAAAGTTTTTTTTGTAGCTATATTATAGCTCATAGCATTTTGATAGATTAGTGAGAATGTTATAAGCTTTTGTAAATAAAAATAACAATTATCAACACAAAGGATGGGGCTTTTATGTCTGAATTTGAAGGTGCAAAAAAAACTTTAGAGTCTAATGGACAAAAATCCACAATTTATGATGTGCATGCAGCATCAAAGTTTGGAAACATCGCCAAGCTTCCTAAAACACTAAAAGTGCTTTTAGAATCACTGATTAGAAATACCGATCATGAAGCAGTGTCTGATCAAAATATTAAAGATGTTGTAGGTTGGCTTGATAAAAAATCTTCGGACAAAGAGATTCCTTATTTTCCTTCTCGTGTTTTAATGCAAGACTTTACTGGTGTTCCAGGCATTGTTGATTTAGCGGCCATGCGTGATGGGGTTAAAAAACTTGGAGCAAAAGCTTCAGTGATCAATCCACAAATCCCTGTCGACTTAGTTATTGATCACTCAGTTTCAGTAGAGCATTTTGGATCAGAAGATGCTTTAAGAAAAAATGTTGAAATTGAATTTCAAAGAAACCAAGAGCGCTATGAGTTTTTAAAGTGGGGCCAAGGGGCTTTTAAAAACTTTCGTGTGGTGCCTCCGGGAACAGGTATTTGTCATCAAGTTAATATTGAATACCTTGCAGACGTTGTTGCGTGTAGAGACTTTAAAGGTGAGCAAACGCTTTTTCCGGATACACTTGTTGGAACGGACTCGCACACTACAATGGTCAATGGCCTTTCTGTTCTAGGCTGGGGTGTTGGAGGCATTGAAGCCGAATCAGCAATGCTTGGACAACCTATCGCTATTATGATTCCAGAAGTTGTTGGGTTTAAACTAACAGGAGAGCTTCCTGCAGGTGCAACAGCCACAGATTTAGTTTTAACTGTCACTCAAAGTTTAAGAGCTCACGGAGTTGTTGGAAAGTTTGTAGAGTTTTTTGGAAGTGGTCTAGATCATTTATCTCTTGCTGATAGAGCTACAATTTCAAATATGGCACCAGAGTATGGCGCTACTTGTGGCTTTTTTCCTATTGATGAAGAAACACTAAACTACTTGAGACTCACAGCGCGTGATGAAGATCATGTGAACAGAGTTGAAGCTTACGCTAAAGACCAGGGCTTTTGGAGAGATGAAGTTGATGCTGAGTACACAGATGTATTAACTCTAGATATGTCTTCAGTTGTTCCCTCAATTGCAGGCCCTAAAAGACCCCAAGACCGAATTTTATTAAGTGAAGCTAATACAGCTTTTGAAAAAGAACTTAAAGATAATTTTAAATCTGCAAAAGACCTTTCTGCAAAAGTTGAAGGTGAAGACTATAGTTTAAAAAATGGTGATGTTGTGATTGCAGCCATCACAAGCTGTACAAACACCTCAAACCCTTATGTTATGGTAGGAGCAGGTCTACTTGCTAAAAAAGCTTTAGAAAAAGGTTTAAAAGTTAAGCCCCATGTAAAAACATCTTTGGCTCCAGGATCTCAGGTTGTTTCTGAGTACTTAAAAGTTTCAGGTTTGCAAAAAGATTTAGATAAGCTTGGTTTTAATGTTGTGGGCTATGGGTGTACAACATGCATTGGTAACTCTGGTCCTTTAGAAGAGAAATTTCAAAAAGCAGTTGAGGAAAAAGATTTAGTAGTGACTTCTGTTCTTTCAGGTAACAGAAACTTTGAAGGCCGTATCAGCCCACATGTAAGGGCCAACTACTTAGCATCCCCTCCACTTGTTGTGGCTTATGCAATTTTAGGTTCAATGCTTGGGGACATCAATTCTGATTCATTAGGAAAAGATTCAAGTGGTAATGATGTTTACTTAAAAGATATCTGGCCTTCTAAAGAAGAGATCGCAAAAGTTGTTGAATCTGTTATTACTCCAAAAATGTTTAAAGAAAAGTATGCTGGAGTTTTTAAAGGTGATGAGATCTGGCAAGGGATTGAAACTTCAAAAGGTGAGACCTACACATGGAATAAAGAAAGCACTTATGTTGCAAACCCTCCGTTTTTTGAGGGCATGTCTATGGATCTTCCTGAGATGACAGACATTAAAGATGCAAATGTTTTAGCTCTTCTTGGTGACAGTGTAACAACGGATCATATTTCTCCTGCAGGTTCTATAAAACTAGAAAGTCCGGCCGGTGGGTTTTTAAAAGACCATGGTGTTCAAAGAAGAGATTTTAACTCTTACGGTTCAAGACGAGGAAATCATGATGTGATGATGAGAGGAACCTTTGCTAACATTAGAATCAAAAATGAAATGGTGCCAGGAGTTGAAGGGGGCTTTACTAAGTATATTCCAACTGGTGAGACTATGCCTATCTATGATGCTGCAATGAAGTATGTTGATGAGAAAAAAGACTTAGTAGTGGTTGCAGGTAAAGAATATGGAACGGGCTCTTCGCGTGATTGGGCTGCCAAAGGTACAGATCTTTTAGGTGTAAAAGCTGTGTTAGTTGAAAGCTTTGAACGTATTCATAGATCAAACCTTGTCGGTATGGGTGTACTTCCTTTGCAGTTTAAAGATGGTGAAACTAGAAAAACTCTTAATCTTACGGGTGACGAAAAGGTGAGTGTTTCTGGTCTTGACTCTATGAAGCCAAGACAAAACGTAAAAGTTAAGATCACGTACAAAGATGGAAGCTGTAAAGAGATCACAACCCAAAGTAGGTTAGACACTCTTGAAGATCTAAATAACTTTAAAAATGGTGGAATCTTACAAGCTACAATGAGAAAACTATCCAAAGATGCTTAAAAAAGTATTTATAAAAAAAAACGTATGAACCGTGAACAGAGAATAAAAAGTACCCTTATTGAGGCCTTAGATCCTAAGGCCTTTGAAATAGTTAATGAGAGTCACATGCACTCAGGTCCAAGAACTGAGAGTCATTTTAAAGTTTTTGCAGTCTCTGACATTTTCAATAGTAAGAGCAAAGTTGAAAGACAGCAGTTTGTGTATGCTCTTTTAAAAGACGAGTTTGATAAAAAAAACAATGATCCTCTTCATGCTTTGAGCCTTCGATTAAAAACTCCAGAAGAGGTGGCTAGCAGCTTAAAAGTCTTTGAATCACCAAATTGTAAAACTAAACAAAAATAAAAAGAGCTGAATTCATTTTAAGTTCTATCTCATAGAGTTCTACTGTTAAAAGTTTCAACAGTGACTGTTGATAAGCTGATCAATTAGAAAAACTACTCTTGTAATAATTATTAGTAAGGTGCTTATTTTAGGCTCATTATTGACCCTAAAGGCCCTTTTTTATACAACCAACTTATGAAAAATTCGATTTGGCTAAAAGCTCTAACCTCTGCTTTAATTTTAAGTTTTTTAGTGTCTTTTGGTCTTTATTACTTTTCTGATCGTTTTTTTCAGGCAAAAAATAAACAAACCATGATTAAATCTGCAGAGCTTGGCACAAGTGCTGACAATGCTGATGTTGTGCTGCCAATTGGAAAAAATGTTCCTGACTTTGAGCTTGCCGATGTACTTGCAGACGTTGAGATCAATAGAAGACTTTTAGCAGATACAAAAACAGTAAAGATTATAAACTTTTGGGCCAGTTGGTGTGAACCATGTGTAGAGGAGTTTTCTTCTTTTGCAAGATTAGTAAAAGATTACGAAGGTGAGATTTCTTTTTATGGTGTTGGACAAGATGATTCTAGAGAAGAGTCAAAAACATTTATTAAAGCTTTTAATTCTGAATTTAAAGACATAAGTAACATTTACTTTTTATTTGATGTTAACAAAAAAACTGCAAAAACTTACGGAGTTCTTGCTCTTCCTGAGACGTTTATTATTGATGCCAACGGAAAGCTTTTAAAAAGAATCACTGGTTTTTTTGATTGGGATCAAGATCAAGTAAGAGTATTTTTTAATAAAATGCTTAGCACCAAAAGATCAGGTCTTTAATATGTTTACTTTATTAAAATTAATTTTAACATCTATAGGCAATTTGAAACTTAAATTAAGTGCTAATTTTAAAAAAACAGTTACTCATAGCCTTCTTTACGCCTCTTTTTTTTTAAACATCCCCCTAGATCTAGTACACGATGACTACGATAAAACCAAAAGAGTTGCTCTTCAGCCCACCCCTTACGAAATTGGTGCTGATGCCTTTAAGACACCTAAAGATGTTAAAAATTTTTTAAGTGATAACAGAGTAAGTGATGATTTTGTTGTTAGCCATGAGCAGTACCTAATCAGTGCCTCACATATTTTTGAAATCCCTTATGCCTTTCAAACATGCCTTATATACAGTGAATCTAAGTTTAAACCTGAGGCTGTAAGCCCTGTGGGTGCTAGAGGAGTAGCTCAGTTTACAAAAGACACCTATGATTTTATAGATAAGGTGCTACGTGTAGGTTATAAAAATTTAGAAGATCTTTCGGACAATAGAATTGCTTATGGATTCGAAACCAGACCTAAGAGCAAGTACGTGTTATTCAATAAAATTTTGTTCTCAGAGCTTTATATCAAGTGGCAAGCCTATGTGAGCAACAACAATATAAAGTCTATTCCTTTTAAGTCTAATAGATTTAAGCGTGTGGTGCATGATCCTAAGTTTGCAATAGGCATGTCTTCTCTTTATCTAAAGTATTTAAAAGAACGCCTTAGATACAACCTTAAGAGTCAGTATAACTACTCTGAAGGACCACTCAATCCAAATATCTACTTGAGTTTAGCTGGTGCATACAATCAAGGTATTGGCAGAACATGGAAGCTTTCTTCTAGAAATAAAGATGTTGATTTAAAGTACATCATTGATTTTCAATCAAGGGTTAGAGAGACAAAGACCTATATCAAGTCTATTAATGGCTGCATGTCTTCTTATCAGTAGTTTAAATTCTAATGCTAATAGGTGTTATTTACTCTTATTTTCTATTGCCCCTAGGGCTAACTTAGTCTATTTTCCTTTCTAACTTAATGTTTTGGTGGCGTAGCTCAACTGGATAGAGCATCAGCCTTCTAAGCTGAGGGTTCCAGGTTCGAGTCCTGGCGCCATCACCAATGATTATTTCACTGAATTGAAACAGCCAAATTTAGGTGTTTTAAATCTATACAGTATAAAAATTTTTACACTTTTCACAAAGGTGTTAGATCAAATTATTTGCGTAAATTAGTATGTTTTAATGTTTAAGACTCTATTCACGGTATTTATATTAGCATTGCCAAATTTGGCAGTGGCAGAGTCTATATGCAATCAACTCCTTCAGGCACAAGACACTACGAAAACCTTCAGTTCAAACCTAAAAGACACGCTTATTGAAACACTAAAAGTGGAGAACCTCTTGGATGAAGTAGATCTGGGATCTTTAGGGGATGTAAGATATCTTAATCCGTCATCATCCTTATCTGTTTACACAGTTTTAGATAAAGATCTGCTTGTTGAAAAAGAGTTTTATATTGATGAGTTAAATCTTAACCTTAATGGCACTCACCGAATTGTAGAAACAGATTTTGGCTTTGCAGTATTAGACAGTGAAGCTTTAGAGGCTTGGTCTATGTTGGAGCAAACTTTGTCTGATTCTGTAAAGGCAGGTGAGTTTATAGAATATGTGTCTTTATCGGAATTTATTCACCCAGGTGGAATCACAAAACGAGCTACTGATTGGTTGAGAAAGTCTAGATATCTTCATTTTAAAGCACAATTTTTGGCTGAGAATTTTTTTAGAGAAAAACTAAATAATAGTGGAGAATCCGTTCCTTATCGTAAGATCTTTATAAAACGAAAACTTGAGTATCAAAGGCTTACAAAAAAAGACAATACGTTTATGTTCCCATTTGATTCAGCTTTAGAAGATGGTGTTGCGAAAATGTCTGATACAGATGCTCAGTCTGTTTTAACTATTCTTGCCAGGCATTTTATCTTATCACATATGTTTGTTAAAAAACGTTTAGATAACACCTATGTTAGACTTGGTGATATTCTTGATCGTGACAGTCTATTTTTAATCAGTCGTTTTCCTGAGCTTTTTCCTATTTACCCTTTGTTAAAAAGTGGTCACTTTCATGTTGAGACCTCTACTGAGTTTGTAGGTAGTGAAGATTTATACAGTATAGGTAGCAATGATTTTGAACCTAAAAAAGTTAAACTTAATTTGATCTCTCAGAAAGGTAGAAAAGGTGTTTCTTCTGCTGTAATGAATGTGAATCTTCTTAAAAAATTTAATATTTTTGTTGAAGGAAGATCTGAGACTCAACAGCATAAAGTTAGAATTACTGCGGAATTAACACTTAGTTTTAAAGAAAAAAATAGGCTTTTAAAGAATGTGAATAGACATTCTATTGATGAAGTTTTTATTGAAGATGTTTTAGGTTTTCATTACTTTTTAAATAGGCAAGTGGAACTTTTTAATTCTAAAACTGGCTATCATTTGCCAGAGGCACAAATACTCTTAAGTGACGATAGTTATGAAGACAATCAAAGAACTTATACCTTAAGTTTTGGAAATATGTACCTAAAGCCTCATGTTTTATCTGCTTTTTATATCTTTTTAAATTCTCAAATAAGGTCTGATTGAATATGTTTCAAACCAAAGCATTAGTTTTAGCTTTATCTTTTCTTAGTATTTTTCCAAGCCGTTCTTTTGCCAGTGATCTATGTCAAAAAATACTGTCTTCAAAAAATAAAACTGACTTTTCAATGATTAATCAAAGCTTATCTCATGCAAAAGTTTTGAGTGACGGTGAAATTGACCTTTCAATCTACGATTTTTTATCAATTGGTGTAGATGAGTCTATAAAAAGAGTCTATTTCGGTGATCATCCAGGAATGAAAGGTTTATTACCGGAAAGTGATTTAAGAGTCTTCTCTGCAATAGATATGGAAGCCTTAGATGGCTTTCCTGTAGATAACTTAAAAGATACTGACTATGTCGTTGAAACAGAGTTTGGTTATGCTGTAATGAGTGCTGAGAACTTTAGGTATTGGAAAGATTTAGCTAAGATCATTTCAGACCCTAAAAAAGCAAAAGATTATATAGAGACAGCTTCTAACACCGAAAATCTTTATTTACCGGGTTTAACTCGTTCTGCTTTTGATTGGTTGAGGTGGTCTGTGAATGCTGAGCTTACTTCATTCAATGAGGCTAAAAAAGTTTTAGGAGTTAAAGGTAAAAATGGTGCAATTGACAGTTTAGGGGATATGTTCGAATTAAAAGATAAACTGTATGATGAAATGGTTCGGAAAAAAGAATTTTTTATTTTTCCGTTTGGTGTTGATAAAAAAGAAAAGTTTAATTTTATCTCTGAAGAGTCCTCAGTGAGAGTGTTGAGCCTTCTTGCTAAGTACTTTGTTTTGTCAAATCTTTATGTTGAAAGAGATAATGAAGGTGTCGAATACATAAAACTCAGTGAGGTTTTAGATCGTGACAGTTTAATGTTGATGAGTCGTTTTCCTGAACTATTGCCTGCGGCTTCAGTTTTTGAAAGTGGTCATTTTAAAATTGTTTATGCTAAAACAAAAATCACACATGACGATTCTTACAGACTATCTAAGGTCAAATTTCCTACTAAAAAATTTAGATATACAGATTTTAAAAGTTCTTTTCGTTCTTATGTCCGCGAAGTTAAGGGTGATGCAAGAGTCAGTGGCTATTTGACGATGACTCTTGCTGCGCCGGACATTCCTAGTAGTTTGTTGTCTGTTTCTTTTGTAAAAAAGCTTTATGAGATTGAGTTAAAGGCAATGAATAAGTGGCTTATAAAAATGCTAATAGCTTTTAATGATAAGACTGGCTATAGTTTGCCCCCAGTTCGGTTTAAGCTTTTACCAAATAATTCTAATACTTTTGAGAGAAATTATAAAGTTCAGTTTGCTCTTGATATGTTTGGTAATCCTATAAAAACTCCACCTCATGTTTTAACAGCTTTTTATGTTTTTATAGGCATTAAGCAGGCTCAAGATAGATAGCTTTTTAGATACCCTGTATAAAATTACTAAAGTGTATTATCAGTTTACGGTATATTAGATTTTTTATATAGCTTTAATAGTATATTTAGCCTGCCATTTAGACATGATAAATCTAAGTATGTTAAATGTTAGGGCTTTAATATCTGATAGACCGGGTGGAAAATTTAGCCTTCTTAAAATCATTCTAGCCCTAAAAGAATAGAAGCTAAAGAGAATACATCTTCAATGATGTGTAATCAGACTTTAAATTTTAATTAATAAAAGTCTATGATTTTTTTTAAGAATTAGAATTTATATTGTCTTGCTAAATTTTAACAGTCTAAAAGATTTAGTATAGAGAATTAAATTTTTATATTTTGACTTTATAGATTTAAAATTTTACCAAAAGCCATGACAGAACTTTATAAAAAATCTGATGAATACATGCAGGTTTTATGCAAAAATAATCCAGATCCTTCGCATGATATTTTACATGTGAGGCGTGTTGTTAAATTTTCCCAAAAAATTGCTAAAGAAGAAAAGGCAGATTTAGAGGTTGTTACTCTTGCTGCTTATCTTCATGATTGTGAGTACGTTTCAAAATCAAGCCCCTTAAGATCCAAAGCTTCAAGTCTTTCAGCTGATAAAGCTGTGACGCTTTTAAAAAACTGGGGCTTAGAAGATGCTACAGTTTTAGAAAAGATTCATACAGCTATTAAAGCTCATAGCTACTCGGCCAATATTGAAGCCACATCTCTAGAGGCAAAGATTGTTCAAGATGCGGATAGGTTAGATGCTATCGGGGCTATAGGAACATGCAGAGCTTTAGTTTTTGGAGGACTTTCTAAAAGACCAATATACAATGAACATGATCCTTTTTGTGAGACGCGCAAGCCAGATGATTATAAAAACACGCTAGATCACTTTTATGTAAAGCTCCTAAAACTCTATGATAAACTCAATACTGAGTTTGCAAAATCTGAGGGTCTAAAACGCTTAAGTACAATGAAAGTTTTTTTAGGTGAGCTTAAAAGAGAACTTTATGCAGATTAAGCTAAGTAGTATTCTTAGGTTAATTTTTTGTGTTCGAGACTTTAGTTGAATTTAGTCCACAAAGTTCACCATAGTTTAGAATAAAATCTTCAAATTTTTTAGAGAAAGTCTCTTTAGATGAAATAAAATGATAATTTTTATGTTTTGACCACAGATCTTTTAGGCGACACTCAAGTTCTAAGGCTTGAGTGTGATCTTCTGTGCGACTTTTGTTGTTGCTTTTAGTGTAGCCAAGATATGGAGCTACTTCTAAGTGAAAAACATGATCATAGTTTTCATGGAGTTTTAAATACTCTTCACAAATTGCGCTTGGATCTTTTACGTAAGCCAAGGCATCTGGTAGACCACGATCAAAAAAACACAATGAGTATTTTTTTTCTTTTTCTAAAAGAGTTTCCATTTCAATTTGAGTTTTTAAGATAGCTCTTTGTTGGTAAATGATGTTTTCATCTAAATTAAACCTTGGGAATCCTTGACCTAAAAGCATAGTTGCAATTTCTGGAGCAAAAAATACACTCTCGTTGTCTAAAAGTTTAACTTTTAATGCTTGAATGAATGAGGTTTTACCGGCACTAGGGCCACCTGTGAAAACGAGTTTAGTCATAAGTTTTGTTAGCAAATCCAAATAATCTATGCAATTGTAATTAAGTAATGTTTTCACAAATGGTAAGTTTTTTAGTAGATGTAGTTTGGGGGCCTCAGCTTGTTGGGCTTTTGTTTGTTGGTGGGCTCTACTTACTTTTTCAATCTAGAGCAAAACCTTTTAAAAGGGTGGGGCTTGGGTTTAAAATTGCTTTTGGCTTATCGGACTTTGGAAAGTCCAAAGACAGTCTTGGTCAAATCTCTCAGTTTCAAGCTTTATCTAATGCTGTTGCTGGTAGCATTGGTTTAGGAAATATTGCAGGTGTCGCCGTTGCTATAACTCAAGGTGGTCCAGGGGCTTTATTCTGGATATGGGTTTCAGGTATTGTTGGTATGAATACCAAGTTTTATGAAAGCACGCTTGCTTTAATGTTCAGAGGAAAAGACGCCTTAGGTGAAGTTCAAGGGGGTCCAATGTACTACATCCCTCAAATCATTAAAGGTAAATGGGGTAGATTTTTAGCTTTATTTTTCGCTGCTTCTGGTTTGATTGGAACTCAAGCTATGTTTCAGGCCAATCAGCTTGCAAGTTATTTAAAAACAGAGATTAATTTAGCACCCTATATGACAGGCCTCGGTGTTGGCCTTTTTGCAGCTGTTGTTTTGATGGGGGGCCTAAAAAGAATCTCAAAAGTTACTACAACTTTAGTGCCCTTAATGTGTGTGCTCTATGTTTTTATGAGTGTTGGGGTTATTGCTCTAAATTATTCTAAAGTGCCTTCCGTTTTTTATCTGATACTCTCTGAAGCTTTTAGCTTGGAGTCTATGGGTGGAGGTTTTTTAGGCTATGCTTTTATTCATGCCTTTAAAGTGGGTATAAAAAGAGGTGGCTTTTCAAATGAAGCTGGGGTTGGAACATCCCCTATGGCTCATGGTAATGCAAAAACCTCAGAACCTGTTAGTGAAGGGCTTGTGGCTATGATTGAGCCTTTACTTGATAGTGTCATCGTGTGTAGCATGACAGCCTTAGTTATTCTTTTAACCACAGATGTTAGTCAGTTAGACCCTAATACGACTCAAGGTATTCAGCTTACGGCTTCAGCCTTTTCTTCGCAGTTTGGAGCTTTTGGAACCTTTGGTTTAGGTCTGTGTATTTTCTTTTTTAGTATGACTACAGTTGTGGGCATGTCTAACTACAACGAGAAGTGTTGGCTTTTTGTTTTTAAAGAGCGATATATTTTTAAAAGACCTGCGTTTATAGTTTTTTTCAGTTCAGTTTTATTTTTGTCTGCTGTCATTAGCATTGATGATGCGGTTGGTATTTTAGATATTGGTTATGGTTTAATGGTCTATCCCAATATGTTGACCCTTATTTTAGCCTCATCTCTAGTAACAAAAGAGATGAGAAAAAAGCTTTAATATTTTTAAGAGGCTGTTCTATTTTCAATAGCCATTTTGAATTCATCTTCATTAAAGTTAAAGATAAGATTTCTCAAAGTCTCTTGAAGGTTGTCTTTGTGGCTTTTATTTCCATTAGTAAACTCGACTCCAACATGATCAAAAAAGTTTCCACAGTCTGAACGCTCTTTTATTGGAATTATACGAATAACAGAACCTTTTAAGTTAAAAGAAGGAAGATTTTTTTTATCATTTTTGTAAATATGAACTTTAATTGTGCTATCTATAGGAACTTTTCCTCTTGGCACTTTGATCATACAGCCACCAGTGCTTACATCAATACAGTGGGCTTTAAAAAGTTGGTTTCCGTTTAGAGTTAAAACCGTCTCCATTAAAGGTACGCGCATAGTTTTTCTAAAATGAACGTTTTCCTGATCATCAGGGTTCATTTCATTTTCTTCAAAATGAGCTTTAACAGCTTTTGGTGTGAAGTAAGAAAACTCTTTTAAAGGTTCCCAACCACCCATGCCTCTGCATGTGATCATATCGCTTTCTTTAATGTCACTGCCATTGATCATAAGAAGAATCTCTTCAAACCTGTAGGGTCCGCTTTCGCGCTTATTGATCTTAATGTACCAATGCTTCTCTTCTGCCTCTTCTTTTGTCATAGATGTATTAACTTCGCTCATATGGCCTCCATTAGCTTTATCGTAATAATTTGGGGTAAAGTTGAGCATGAAAAACAAATGTTTCAAGTTGATATAAGAGATTTAGACTCTCTGTCTAAGTTATTGACGCTAATCAAGAATATACAGATGATAGACTAGTAAGTGTTGCGTCTTTTAAAAGATTTTAACATTTGTATTTAAGTTGTTTGATTTAGTAAGAAAGGAAATTAAAATTGTCGACCTTGTCCATTATAAATCAAAAAGGTGGGGTAGCTAAAACTACTACTGCTATTAATGTAGCACATGTTTGGGCTAAATTAGGAAAAAGAGTTTTGCTTGTAGATCTTGATCCTCAAGCCTCAGCTACTAAATCTATTTTTGGAGATCAGGAGTTTGAACACACTTCTTATGATCTTGTCCTTAATAAAGTGCCTGCTAAAAATGCTATTCAAAAGTCTGAAGATTTTGGTTTTGACGTAGTGCCTGGGGATATACTTCTTAGTGGGGTAGATATTCAGTTGTCGGCTCAGTTTGGTAGAGAAAAGTTTTTAAAAAAAGCACTTGGTACAGTAAAGTCAAAATATGATGATATTGTTATAGACTGCTCACCAACTTTGGGTCTACTTACAGTTAATGCTTTAATGGCTTCAAAAGATATTTTAATTCCTATTTGTCCTGAGTACTTTTCTCTAAAAGGAATTGAACTTATATTGGGGACTCTTAAAAATATTAAGACTGGCTTAGGTCACACTATTGGGGTTAAGGGCATTGTAATTACGCGCTATAGAAACCGTAAAGTTATAAAGTCAGTCATTGATGAAGTTGAAGAGCGCTACGGTCTTAAAGTTTTTAAAGATTTTATTCCTGACAACATCGTTGTGGAAGAAGCCCATCACAATCATCTTCCTGTTTCTAGATATGCTCCTCGTTCAAAAGCCGCAAAGTCTTATGAATCACTCGCTAAGGAGTTAAACACTTAAATGAAATCTAATCCACTTTTTCATGACTCTTCTGTGTCTCAAGATTCTAATGTTCAAACAAAGTTTGAGCTTATGGGACTTAAGACCTTTAACGGAGACAGGGTTTTTATGCGTTTAAATTTAAACGATGAAAATACGTTTTATGAAATGAGTTATAACGAAGACAGTGATTTTTATGAAACTTCTGTGTGGTTGAAACACAGAAGAGAGCTAAGTTATAATTTTTTAGTAAAGCGGGGAGACGATTGGGTGTCAGCTAGTCCTCAAAAAGAGGGACACGCTATGCACTCCATACTTGATCATTGGTTCGCTCTAAGTGATCTAGAGTTTAAAGAAGAGCTTGGCTTTATAGAAAAAAAAGTTGAATCTTCAAAGACTATTGAACTTGAAGAAACTGAAGCTAAAGGTTCTTCAAATGAAGAAGAGTTTTTTGATAACCTTATAAAAAAATGGGACCTTTAGAAGGTCCATTTTTTTAGATTAGTTTTATTTATCTGTTTTTAAAATCAAATTTAAAATTTATTCTGCCAAACAGCCAATGCGTTTGTCTGAAATTGCAAAGTTGTCAAAAGATGCATAGGTGTCTTTTGTTGGTGCCCAGCTTTGGCTATTCCCGCCATAAAATGTACTAAAATACATTGAACCAATTTTTGTATCTCTGTTGTTTACAGTTCTAAATAAGGCATCACTGACATCAACGCTTAAATCTCCATTAAACCATGCTCTTATTTTTCCGTTTGTTTGACCTATTTGATTAAGTTCAATGTACTGTTCTAAACAGTGCCATTTGTTAACATCAACAAAAGTCTTAACCCCAGGATTTTCATAAAATACAAAGTCATATCCGTAAGCTTTTTTATGCTTTCCATCTAAATAACCATAAACAACAAGCGAATTGTTAGCTCTCCACATATATCTTGTGCTCCATCCGTTTGTACCGTTTGCTTGAATTCCTCCAGTAATACTTTGAGCTCCAGCACTTGCTAGACCTGGAAGTTTTCCTCCTAAAACAAACTCCCAACCAGGATGAAATTTAACGTAGTATCTTAAGTAAAGAGAGTCTCTTAAGCCCACACCAATATCTTCAAGCTCTGTTCTAAACTGAACTCTTGAAGAGCCACTAAGTGTGTTAGTAAGTGCACCAACTCTTTTTGGGTATTTAACCTTTAAGGCTCTTCCACTAAATGCATCATTAGCATTGGTAGAAAGTTAACTAAAGCCGGCAGGGAAACTGGACCATTTTAAACCCCAGTAAGATTTAAATGTTTGGCTTCCTGTTACACCTTCAATATTTTCAAAACCTCCGTGAAAGAGAAGATCTGGGTTGTTTGCGTCACTTGGTTTTGGTGGTGGTGCAATTGTTTTTAAAACTGTTAGCTGAAATGAGCATCTTACGAGTTCATTATTTGAGTTTGGAGTGCCATAGGTAAAGTTTGCTACTCCTCCAGCTGTACTCGGTTGGTATATGTATCTGTTAGTAACTCCACCGGAGCTAGCATTACTTGAGTTAAAAACCTCAGAACCTAAATCTACATCTAAACGACTTTCAACAGGAACGTTATCTCCTAAGTAGTTTTGTTGTGAGTCGACAAAATCTACATAAATAGAATGTGCACCTTCGTTGCTATCAATTGTAGTGACTAAGGTTTGGTCTTGTCCGTTACTATTTAGTGTATAGGCTTTAATGTTTTGTAAGTTACAATTTAGAACACGTGTGACAGGTGCAGGTGCAGGTGTAGGTGTAGGTGTAGGTGTAGGTGTAGGTGTAGGTGTAGGTGCCACTTCTTCTTGAGTTACAATAGAGGGTAAAGATTCAGACTCTGCTTCAGAAGTACTATCTTCTATATTTAGCGAATTAAAATTTTTTATAGACTCCACTTGAGTGCACGATAAACTTAGAGATATTAAAAGCCCTAGTATTGCAATGTTCAATTTTTTTTTTCATTTTACCCCTACCTAAAATTGGACTTGCTTCTGATTAGTTTTTTTAGGCTATAAGCCGAACAGTAGTTTTCTCACTTTGAGAAAACTAAAAGCAATAGCAAACATTTATAGTGCTTATTCGGATCAAATTGACTATTACTAAAAGATTTGAGTGCTTAAAAATAAGAAAGTTAAAGCTAATAAGGTTTAAATGACCTAATAAAAAAAGAGCAATACTTTATATTGCTCTCTTAAGTTCAAATAATAAATTAAGTTTTTAGCCTATTAAAAAGCGTAGTTTAATCCCACTCGAACAAGCCCAACAGAGTTGTCATAGCTACCAGCAGGTGTACCTGTTGCTGCATTTCCAACAAGATCAATATCACCTAAATAAAGGATATGGTTATAAGCCATATCAAGCTTTAATGAGTTTGAAAGTGTATAGCTAGCACCGGCACCGAGAGCAATTCTATCAGAATCTTGTGTTCTTGGTGTACGATCCTCATTTTCAACAGCACTTGTTTCGTAAGACAATCCACCTCTAAAAGTCCAATTTTTATTATGCGTGTGTGTTGCGCCTATTGCTACAAAGAAAGTGTCTTGCCAGTTCTGTGGAACTGCAGGCAAAGGAAGTGGAGAGTTTTCAATTTGAAACTCATCAAAAAGATTCCATGTGGTGTAGCTAAAACTTAAATGTGATGTCCAAAACTCATTGTAAGTGTGAGAGACACCTAAGTTGATAACATCTGGAGTGTAGAGCTCTGCTGTTGCTTCATTTGTAATATTATTTCCAGCAACAGAAAGATCACCTTCTAATTCATGTTTGATTTGTGAGTTGTAGGTAAGATTAAACACTAGGTGCTCACTTGGCATATAGGTAGCAGCAACCACTGCACCAACTCCAACATGATCTCCATCAAGCTCTAAAACTTGTCCAGCAGCAGGTCCAAGTGCAGGGTTTGGTGGTAGACGACTAGATAAAACACCTTGAGCTAACTGAATTTGTGGTCCAGCAGAAACAATCCATTTGGTACCAAGTATTTTTGAAAATACTGGTTGAATGTTTATGGTTTGAAGTTCAGTTTTTATGGCAGCAAATTGTCCTTCCCACGTGTCAGGGTACTCAGTATTTGTGGCCCACGGTGTTGTAACCGCAAGCGTAATTGCAGAGTCATTTCCAAGTCTTATGCCGTAGTACAAAGCTCCTGTAACAGTTGTGCTTGCAAAATCATCATATGTTGTTCCTGAGGCTTCAGATGTAAACTCTGCTTTAAAAGGTATGATGGGCATAACTTCTAAAGATAGGGCTTGGTTGCTTGATTGTTTTAAAAAGATCCCTGGGTTGTAGTAAATGTTAGACACCGAGTCTCCAAAGGTTCCTTGAGAAGCAAAAGATGTCCCCATGGATTCAGCACCCTGATACCTGAGTTGATAACCTGCAGACCACGCCTGCATAGACAAAAACGTTAACGCTAAAAAAACAATACTTAGTTTCATAAATTCCCCTTATGTTTATGTATGTTATTTTTTCTTAATTACAGAAATCAACATACCATTCATTTATTATGGGTGTTAAGATTCAATTTTAAATTTAAGGTTTGAGTTAAAATGAAAGTAAATCTGATTATATTTTGTGCAATGTTTGTTTGTCTAGAAGCCTGTAATTCAGGCCTTTTTGGTTGGGGTACTAAAGTTAAAAAAGGTGAGTTGAGTGTTTCAGAAAATGATCACTCTTTTTCGGTTTCTAAAATTGAGCTTGATCCAAAAGCAAGCTTTTCGTTTAAAGTTTCAAACAATTTAAAAAAAGAAGCCTTTTCTTTTGTACTCTTAAAGAAGGGGGAAGACCCCATACTTGTTCAGCATTTGGCAATGCAAACAGGTGAGCTTCCTAGCAGTTACTATCTATTTAAATCTGACATGATTGAACCAGGGAAGAGTTTAAAAGTTATGTTTGAATCTCCTGAGCTTCCGGGCAAGTACTATTACGTAGCTTTATCAGAAAGCCCTAAAGACAGTTTGTTTGGTACTTTGATTGTCCGTGAAGAAACAGTTCCAGTTAAAGGAGAGAGTGATGTCATCAACGAAGACTAATAAGGCTCATACAAAGTCAAAAAAGCCTTGGTACAAAGAGCTTCATTGGCAGATTTTTATAGGTCTTGCGTTAGGCTGTTTAGTTGGTGTGTCCATTAGATTCTTCTCTTTGCCTACAGAGTATTTCACTCCTGTTTTTAGTATGGGTGGCAAAATCTTTTTAAGACTTTTAAAAATGGTGGTACTACCACTAGTTATTGCATCCTTACTTTTAGGAGTAATGGGTGTGGGCTCTACAAAAGAACTTTCACGCTTGGGCTCAAGAACAATGCTTTATTATATTGTTACAAGTCTCCTTTCAATAACCACGGGACTTATTTTCGTAAATTTAATCTCTCCGGGGACAAGAGTCTCTGTTGATATTGAAGGGATGACTGGAAAAACTTTAGATGCTCCAACTTCATTTTCTGATATTCTATTACGAATGATTCCTGAAAACCCATTTCATTCAATGGCGGCCGTTCCTTTTGATATGCTAGGTGTTTTATTTTTCATTATCGCCTTGGGTGTTTTTTCACTGCAAGTTACAAAAGAGCAAAGAAAGCCATTGGCTGATTTTGCAGAGTCTATAAACGCCATAATGTTAAAAATGGTTGAGGGAATTTTAATTCTTGCTCCGATAGGTGTGTTTTGTTTGGTGGCTGATATTGTAACAGATGTGGGCATGGGTGTATTCATGTCTCTTGGCTGGTACTTGATCACTGTTATTTTAGCTTTAGCCTTTCATTTTTTAGTGATTATTCCTTTTATTTATTTTCTTATCAGAAAAGAAAATCCTTATGACTATATGAAGCAAATGTCGCCGGCTTTACTGACGGCTTTTTCTTCTGCCTCCAGTGCTGCAACACTATCTTTAACGATGGATTGCACTCAAAAAAATAAGAAGGTTTCATCAAAGGTGTCCAGTATCGTATTACCTCTAGGTGCCACAGTAAATATGGACGGCACAGCACTTTATGAAGGTGTTGCAGTTTTATTTATTGCACAACTCATGGGTGTAGACTTAGATATGGGACAACAGTTTTTGATTTTACTGACAGCTCTGTTAGCTTCAATTGGAGCTGCAGGAATTCCCCATGCAGGACTTGCCATGATGGTTGTGATTTTAGAAGTTGTGGGGCTTCCCCTTGAAGCAACAGGCTTGTTGTTGGCTGTGGACAGGATTGTTGATATGGCGCGAACTGCGGTAAATGTTTGGTCTGATAGTGTCGGAGCTGCTGTTATTGAAAAGGTCATAGAGCCGCAAAAGCAATGACTTCATTTTTAATAATTTTTATTGGTGGCGGATTAGGAGCATGTTTGAGGCATCTTCTACATGGGGCAACTCTATCGTATGGTTTTTATCCTCACATCTTAACGAACATATTAGGTTGTTTTTTATTAGGTGTTTTGTTTGTTAATTTTGATTTTTTATCTAAAGATCAGTTTTTATTTTTAACAGTAGGTTTTATTGGAGCTTTTACAACATATTCAGGCTATATCGCAGTTTTATCTGAAAGCTCTCTAGACAAAGCTTTGCTCTATTTTTTACTTTCTAATGCACTAGGATTTTTATCTTTTATTGTGGGTCTTGAAGTGTCTAAGTTTGTTTTTGAGGCTTTAAGGTCATAAAGTTTTCTTGAATTATCGGTGTTTAAAGTTTTAACACTAGTTCTAATTCATGAAAAAAATTCGCAGGCAAGGTGACAAAAATTGCCTTTTTTCAGGTTATTTGGTATTAATTGCACATACGAAGGAAACCAACACATATGACTACTACTGAATCTAATATTGACCCAACAACAACAGCTCCTATAGAGCAGGCGAAAACTGCTATAACAGCTGAAAACACAGAAGTAGCAGAGGCCTCGGCTGATGCACCTGAACCTACTACTTCGGCAGTAGTAGAAGAGGCTTCAAGAGAAGTTGATCTAAGTCAGGTGGACAATATCTTAGATTTAGAAGAGGTTGAGTACCCTCAGTTTACACTAGCAAAGAACAAAGCACGTTTCTTAAGAATGCTTACTTGGTACAGAAACACTAGAGAGTGGCTAGATGTTGCACCCTTAAGCCAAGTGACTAAAACATTTAAAAGCCAATCTAAAGAATTAGAGACTATTAGAGCTAATAAGCTTGATTATGAAATGGAGCTTGAAACAGGCACTCTAACACCAAGTCAAAGATCTTATAAAAAAGATGAGCTTAAGATGTGTAAGGTTCAAGAAAAAATGTCTGTCCAGTTGATCACTAAGATGCAGATCAAGATCAAATCAGGTCGTAGATAATCAATATAAGTTTTCGATAAAAGAGGTTTTTTAAACCTCTTTTTTATTGTCTTAGGCACATGATTTTTTGAGCCTGAAAAAGGGGGGAAGAGTTTGGAGGCTCTTCATGTTTATAAGAGTTTTAAGTTTTTCACTACTATTTCTAATAGCTTCACCTGCATATTCGCTTACAGGGGCTAATAACACTCTTTTTGAATTCTACCTTACATCTTATATAAATAATGAGCCTTCGAAAAATGAGCTGATTCAAGAGATTATGAACAGCAGGGGTATTGAAGAGGTTAACTATAAAATTTCACAGCTCATATACAAAATTTCAGAAAATAGAAGTCTTACAGCTGATCAAAAAGACTCTTTAATTAACTCTATACTTGGAGCTCTTTATCCAAAAGATCTCGATGCAAAACTTATGAAAAATAAAGCCAACAGAGCTATTATTTTAACAGTTAATACTCTGCTTAATATTTTTGGTTTTAATTTTGTGACCTATAAACTGTTATATTATCTAGTACGTAAAAACCCTGATTTTGCAGAAATTAAAGTCTTAATTTTATCTTCGCATATTATAAAAAAAACTTTTATCCCTGCATTTGATAAAAATACAAAAGGTATGGAGCTTAGAATGTTTAAGTGAAAAACTTTATTGTCTAAAGATTTGACAGATCATGGGCCTAGATTGTGTTCTAGAGTGTTGTTTTTGTAAGACTATTATTTAGACTGTCTGAGAATAGAAGCTAAAACAATAAAAAACTCTTTATTAAATCAGAATACCAACCGATGGGTACTGTGACTAATAATTTTAATATGAGGGTTTTTTAATGTCTAGATCTCAAGTTTTGGTTGTTTCTGATGACCAAGAAGTAATACAAAAAGCAAGAAATTTTGCTTACAGCATGGGTGTTAACCTTGAAATTTACTCTGTTTTTCAGTGGGAAGAGATGGAAAGAAAAAAATCTTTCAATTCATTTGCAAATACTGTTGGCGGTAATGATCAAAATGTAATTCCTTTTCCAGGTCAATTGCAAGCGAATGATAATGTTAAAACAATCAACGAGCTTGAGTCTATTGCTATTGAAAATGCAATTCATAAATTTAACGGAAACCTTACTGAAGCTGCAAAAGCTTTAGGTATAGGAAGAGCTACTCTTTACAGAAAAGTAAAGCAGTATAATATAGATCCTTCTATTGCTAGAAAAAATAGAGCAGCCTAATATTAACTAAACCTATAATTAGAATCTTTTCATGAAAAAGCTACAGCACTATACTTTATATATGCTCGTAGCTTTTACTGTTTTTATAACAGCCAGATACACGCATCTCTATCAAGGACATAAAGAAATATGCGAGACTCTTGATTCAAAATTCGTAGAAGTCTTAAGCGTGCAAGATAAAAAAAACTGTTATGATGTTTTTTCTAAATCTTTTACTTTTAAAGGATGGGAAAAAGACATGAACTCATGGCTTGGCCAATGGGGCTGGTCGCATCTTATGGTCTATGCTCCTTTTAAAACTAATGAGATATGGGAGTCTAAAACTAAAAGCATAGGTGTAAAATTAAAGATATTAAAAGGCGAGTATGTTGCTGTACGTGTTCATAAAGATTCTTTATTTCAAAGGGGAGATGTTTTTAAAAGTGTAAATGATAAAACAAACTTAAATACATCTCTAATTTTGTATGAAGGTGGACATTACACGGTAGAACGTTCAAAAAAATTAATTCTCATAAAAGCTAGACCGAAAGACTTTGTTTGGAATGATGCTGTTGTGATTGAAGGTTCTTATTTTAAGGTTCCTTCATTTAGAGGCGAGTTTTTTTTAGATGAGAATATGAATTCTTTTATTAAAAAACTTAAAGCTTATAACTCCGATGTTTTGTATCTAGATCTTAGAGGAAACTATGGTGGTAACATTGCTTCAGGACTTCTATTCTTATCTTTCTTTCTTTGTGATGAACCTGTGGTAGGACAGTTTCATGTGCCTAAAAATAAAGGAAAAGGTAAAGCTTTTTATCCACACACAGTGGATCAGAATACACAAATAAGAGTAGTAAATAGCAGTGAATTTATTGACTTAAAAGTGCCAAAATCTAAATTTTGTTACAAAAGACCTGTAAAGGTTTTAGTAGATTCAATTACTGCTTCTACGGCAGAGCTTGTAGCTCTTGCTTTAAGAGAGCAAAAACAAAGCTCTTTAGTTGGTGTGCTAACTTCTGGTCAAATGGTTTTAAGCAGTTGGGAGGCTGTAAGAAACTTTCCGCAAGGCTTTTCATATTCATTTCCCTACGCAACGTATTTAAGTGCAAAAGGTAAAGAAATTGAAACTTTTGGGGTACTTCCTGATGTTGAAAAAAACTATGACTTTGAACTTGAACGTAAAGGCTTAGATAGTTTTATCTATTGATGTGGTTCTAAATTTTTTGAGCTAAGACCTTTTTGCTTTGCTTTTTGCGGTAGTCTTCAAGCTTTTTGAATATATTTTTTTTAGAAGTAGCGATAATTCTTAAGGCAAGAAGAGCTGCATTTGTTGAATTATCGATAGCAACTGTGGCAACGGGCACACCTTTTGGCATTTGTGAAATAGACAAATAAGAGTCTAAGCCTTTTAGAGAAGTGATATTAATTGGGACACCGACAACAGGAAGGGCTGTGTATGAAGCCATCATCCCAGGTAAATGAGCAGCTCCACCAGCACCAGCAATCACGACTTTTACTCCCTTTTTCTCAGATGCCTTTACGAAGCGTTTCATAAGATCAGGGGTTCTATGAGCAGAAACTACTTTAGACTCATAGGGAACTTTGAATTCGTCTAAAATTTTCATAGCTTTTGTCATAATAGGCAGATCAGATGTGCTTCCCATGACAATTGAAACGAGTGGATTAACGGTTTTTTTTGAAGTGTTTTGCTTTGTTTTCATAAGTACTCTATTGAGTTTGATGTGTTGTTTTTATTCTAGTTAGTTTTGGGGTTAAATAAACTTAAAGTTTTAATTTTGTTATTTGCTATAGTGTTTGTTTGCCTGCTTCTTTTAAAGCAGTCTTTAAGGCTAAGTCCGAACTCTTATCAATGCATGTAATGTGCCCCATTTTCCTACCTTTTCTGTTTTCTGTTTTACCATACCAGTGAAGAGAAGCTTTATCTGTAGCATTAATCACTGGCTTTTTGGTGTTTGATCCAATCAAATTTACCATAGCAAAACCAAGATTAGAATGAGCTTTTTTAGGAAGTTTTTCTCCCATAACAGCTAAAAGGTGCAAATCAAATTGAGAAAGATTGAGAGCTTCAATACTGTAGTGACCAGAGTTATGAACCCTCGGGGCGATTTCATTTATAAGAAGGCTTTTGTTTTTAAGTTCAAAAAGTTCGAAAGTAAGAAGCCCAATGTAATCAAGATCTTTCATCATTTTTTTTGCTTTTTTTAATAGATCTTCAAAGTTTTTGTTTTTCACAGGACCTTTAACCCAAAAGCACTTTGAGTCTTTTTGCTTGGTTTCAACTAAAGGTAGAGTGCAAAAACTGTTCTCTTTGCTACGCACCAAAGAAAATGCAAGCTCTTTTGAAAAATTAATGTGATCTTCAATGATCCAGTCATTATGAATGGGGTTTGTGTTCATAAAGTTTGTAAAAGAGTTTTTGTTTTTTACAATTTCAGTGCCATAGCCGTCATAACCAAAAAGACGTTTTTTTAAAACACTTGGTTTTTTAAAAGTATTATCAGATGTAAGTAATGAAAAAGGAGAGGTTGAGAGTTTGTAATTTTCAAGTGTTTGTTTTTGTGTAAGGCGATCTCTAAATAGGTTTATGTTTTTAGGTGAAGGTTGAATTTTTTGACTTTTAACACTTTTTAGGTCGACAAATTCACTTTCAGTTGTGATCCAATCGCAGGTTTTCAACCAGCTAATAAGTGCCTTTTTGTCTGAGTGAGAGCCTAAAGTAACTTTACCTGCGAGGCTTGAGGCTGGCTCATCTAAAGAGTGTGTAAAAATATGAGTTTTTAGTCCCCACTTCTGAGCAGATAGAATAAGCATTTTTGCTAGCTGCCCACCACCAATGATTCCTAAGGTTTTTTGAAATTTAAAACTCATAGCTTTTAATAATACATGTTGAAGTCTTGTCAAACTTCTTCTTTTGCTTCAAAAGAGGCTATGTTATCTGAACTCTCCAACTTTCCAGTGTGTTTGGCCCCTATGGTGGGTTTATCTCACGTAGCCATGAGAATGGCTCTTCGCCACTATTTGCCAGAAGATGCAAAAACTATTTGGCCCACAGAGATGCTCTCAAGCTTTAAGCTTCCAAAGCAAAACTTAAAGTCTGTGTCTATGCTTAATAAAGCAGAGAGTGAGGTTGATTTAGTTCCACAAATTTTAGGAAATGAAAAAGAACCTATCGAAACCTCAATGGATATGCTCAAAACGTATGGGGCTAAGGGTATTGATATTAATATGGGCTGCCCGGTTAAAAAGGCCTTAAAATACAATTATGGGGTTTCACTTATGGGTGATCCTGAATATGCAGCTACAGTAGTCTCATACGCTGTAAACAGCCCTTCAAAACTTCCCGTGTCCGTAAAGTTTAGAGCAGGTTTCCAAAAAGATACGTCAGTACTGTTGGATTTCTCAAAAGGAATTGAGGCTTCAGGGGCATCATGGGTGACACTACATCCAAGGTTCTCTGATCAAAAAAGAAGAGGTAGGGCTGATTGGAGTCAAATTGCTTTTTTAAAAAGTAAGCTATCAATACCTGTTGTTGGAAACGGAGATATTGAAACCTTAGATGATCTAATTAATATGAAAGAAGAAACAGGCTGCGATATGGTTATGATTGGACGAGCGCTAACTTTAAGACCTTGGCTTTTTTGGCAACTGGGGGAGCATCTTTCATTAAAAGATCCGGAGTTTTTTAAAGGCAAAGAGTCTCCTAAAACAAGTTTAGAAGAGGGTGAAGAACTTGGGCGACATATGCTACGTCTTTTGGATTATCATTATCAATATTTTGATGAAACAGAAGCTTTAAAAAAGTTTTTGTTCTATATCAAAGTCATGCACTCATGGCTTATGTTTGGTCATGATCTTTATAGAAGAAGCACTATGTGCAAAGATAAAAAAAATTTAGAGCTTTTAATAAAAGACTTTTTTTCAAGACCTCAAGCCGTTATGAAAAAGTCTAAAAGTCGATACTGATACTGTTGTTAAGCACTGGTATTGATCAAAAGCTTTAGAGCTTTCCATCAGCATTTAAGGCTGATAGTTCACTAAAGCCACCAATAAAACTATCATCAATAAAAATCTGCGGAACAGTTCTTTGACCTGTTTTTTCTCTGAGTTTTACAAGTTCATCATCTTTTCCGTCTAAGTTTATCTCGGTAAATTCTAAGCCTTTTTCAGCAAGTAGATTTTTAGCACGGACGCAAAATGGGCAATAGCCCCAAGTGTATATTTCAATTTTTTTTGACATAGTATTTTAAAGCCTTTTACTCTCTTCGAGTGATGTGGGTTTAGACGTGATTGATTTTAACTTCAAGTTCATTCTTAAGTATGTTTTCTAATTCCGACGGTTCAGCACTGGGACTTTTTCTACCACTCCCGATAAAAACCTCTTCAAATTCAATATTCTTCCTTAATGTTTGTAGAGCTTCAACTAATGTTCCCGGAAAAATCTTTACTCTAATTATCATATCTACATCTTGATTGATAGGGACAATCTGTTGAGATACAACTCTTTGTAAAAGTTCGTAAAAGAAGCCTGATTGATCATGATTGTCTTCAGCGTGAACAATGACTAGTTCGGTAGGCTCATAGTTTTCATTCTTCTTTATTTTTTTAATAGTGGTGTTTATTAAATGCCTGGCCCCTGTACCACCTGTGCACAAGATATGTTTTTTAAGATTTTCAGGAAGAGAGGCTAGACCAGAGTATTTGCCCGTCCCAAGTCGTAAATCAGAGCGGTTTTCTAGGCGATCTTCTAAAACACCCCAGCGGTAAAAAGCCATCACAAGTAAAATCATAGAGATAAGTTGCAAAAGCATAGATCTTTCTTGTCCTGTCGAATGCATAAATAAAGTGAGTTGCGCAATAAACAAAAGAACACCAGAAAAAAGAGGAATAACAGGAATGCTAAAGTTTTTAGTTTTTAAAATCCATTGGCTCAAATAACCACTCGGACAATTTTTTCTAAGATTTTTATTTCTTTGAAGCACAACACCAATACAAAAGCTCACCATGACACCTAAAAATGAAATTTCGTATACCTTTGCTAAGATCTTTACTTCTCCAGCAACAAAGGCGCACATCATCAAAGCTATTATCATAAAAGGAAAAGCAATCATCGGGTAACCCTGAATAGAAGGCACTTTATGCGCAACACGTTTTAGCATAAACTGTGGAAGGTTTCCCTGCTTAGCCATGGTAGTAGCTAAACCAATAAAGCCAACAAAAGCTGTGTTTGTAGCTGCAAAAAGAGTTAGGGTTGCGTCAACCACAATAACTGTAAGTAAAAAGCGGCCTCCTAATTTTTGACAAAGTACAGAGAGTAAAGAGTCTAAGTTTCCGTTCACCTCATCTTGAGTAAGTAGCGCTAAACATAAAAATGAAATGGCTGGTGCAGTAAGAGAAACCAAAATAACAACTGTACGGTATAAAAGTCTTACGGTTTTTAAAGCTGGCTGTTCAAGTTCTTCAACAATTTGTGCAGCAGATTCAAAACCAGTTATACCTAAAAAGCCAGCTGCAAGTCCGTAAATTAAAAGATTAAAATTAAGGGGACCATTTGGTGTTCTAAACTCTTTAAAAGACGTAAAATCAAGGTCGGTCCAATTAAGTGCTAAATAGCCAAAACCCCAAAGAGATATCACAATTAAGAGTGCAAAGTGAAAGCCCGCAATTAGAGTTACAAGCTTTGCTGGTTCTTTTATACCCTTGGTGTTAAGAAGTGCAAAAAGAACAATTGGGATAAAAGCAAGAAGTACAATTGTTGATCCACTAAGACCCTGGGGCCAAAGAGAGGATAGGTAGTAAGCCCCTGATAAAGAGCTTACAGCAGCCGTTGCAAGATAGGACACAACGGTAAGAGCTCCTGCAAGAACAGAAGCCTGTCTACCAAGAGTTCTTAGGATCATAGAGTACGCACCCCCGTTATAAGGGGATAGGGCAAGACCTTCTTCGTAGGTCTTTTTAAAGGCCCACATAAGTAGACATACAGTCATTACGACAAAGGGGGCAAAGTATCCGACTATGGGAAAAAGAATACCTGTTCCATAAAAAACAGAAGTTCCAATATCAGCACCTACAACACCAGCAGCTATGATCCAATTTAGAGATGTTTTTTGACTGTCCACTTCTTTTGCCTCCAGACATTTTATGTAGTCTACTTCAGCTTATGTCTTCTGAAAACATAGAATGCCCCTTATGTTCTAGTCTTGAAACTCTTAATATTAAAATTGCTTATAAATGCATCTCTTGTGAGTTGATCTTTAAAAAAAAGAGCCATCATTTGAGCCTTGAGCTTGAAAAAAAGAGATATGAAACTCACAATAACTCTGTTGAAGATAAAAACTATCTTAAGTATCTAAAAAAGCTACTAGACTTAAACCCAGAGCTTAAGAGTCCGGTTCTGGATTACGGTTGTGGTCCAACTCAAGGGCTTAAAGCATTACTTAAAATTGAAAAGCCTCTGCTTGAAGTTGTAAGCTATGATCCCATTTTTTTTAATAAAGAGTTAAATAAAAATCACTTTAGAACAATCTATGCATCAGAATGTGTTGAGCACTTTAACTCTCCAAAAGAGTCTTTAAAAAAGATGATTGATTTAATGTCTAAAGATTCGTGTTTGATGATTCGCACAGAGCTTTACGACGGTGTAAAAGAGCCTCTTAATAGTTGGTGGTACTTTAGAGATCCAACCCATGTATCTTTTTATAATACAAAGACTATTGAAAAAATATCAGAACTGTTCAATTTAGAAGTAAGGCTTTTGAAGAGTCCTTATATCATGCTGCAATCAAATTAAGATTCTTCGTAATTTTTTGATAGCTTAACTCTATAGGCTTTCTCTCTGTGCTTTAACTAGGCTATTGTAATAGAATAAGCAGTTAGCTTTCATTCCCATTTCATTGATTTATCAACACTATCTTTTTAATGCCCTTTTGTTGTTTGGGTTTTTTAGAGGTGTTAAAAAATATTTGAGCTCAAAAAATTAATTACCAAACTATTAAATAAGGAATAATCATGTTTTTAAAATCACTTATCTCTCTTCTTATCCTTACACCTGCCGTATTTGCAGATGTAAATGTGTACACAGACCGTGATGAAAAAATAATGGAGCCCTTGGCGGCATCTTTTGAAAAACAGACGGGTGTTAAAGTTAATTTTATTATTGCTAGTGGGTCTGATATTGTTGGTCGTCTTCAAGCTGAAGGTCAGAGTAGTCCTGCCGATGTTGCCATTGTTAAAGATATGTTTTATCTAAATCAGTTGGCAGGGTTGGGTTTGTTTCAGCCAATGATTGCCGACACAAGTGAAGTTCCTTCAGCTATGAAGAGTCCTGAAAATCTTTGGGCTGCTGTAACGATGAGAGCAAGAACTATTGTTTACAACAAAGATAAAGTAGACCCATCAGAGTTACAGACATACGCTTCTTTAGGTGAATCAAAGTGGAAGAATAAACTTTGTGTAAGAACCTCTCAAAGTACGTATAATTATGGCTTAATCTCTGGTTTGATTGCAGATTTAGGATTTGATGATGCAAAATCTATTGTTGATTCATGGGTTAAAAACTTTTATGAAACCCCTCTTTCTAGTGATAGGTCTGTTTTAGAGGCTATTGAAAATGGTCAGTGCGATGTAGGCTTAGTAAACTCTTACTACTTAGGTCAAGAAAATGATGCCGAAAACAATTTAAATATAGATATCGCCTTTGCAAATCAAAACAGTACAGGAACACATGTTAACGGAACAGGTGCAGGTGTTTTAGTTTTCTCTAGAAACGTAGCAGATGCTAATCTTTTTATGGACTATGTTTTGTCTGCGGAAGGTCAAAAAATATTTTCTGATGTAAGCTATGAGTTTCCCGTAACTAAAGATGTACTGTCACCCCAAAGCACAGTGAATAAGTGGTTGGGATTTAAAGCAAACTCGACAAACTGGACTGAAATAAACTCTCACCTAGATGAGGCTTACAAGATTATTGAAGAGGTTGGTTACGAGTAATCTTGTTTTTTAAATCTATTTATATAGAAAATTATAGTATTAATATAATTTATTTAAAGGTTGTTATTTAACAGCCTTTAAAGTTAATCTTAAAAGTAATGAAACACATACTATTCCTTTTAATACTTTTAAGTTGTCCTGATCTTTATGCCCAAGTTGAATTCACCTTTGAAACAGGTGCTTTATGGAATGTTAGAAATGATGTGAACATTCCAAACGTAGATGAGAGCAATAGATTTGACTCTTCAAGTTTTGATAGAGGGCCTTTTTTTCATCATAGGCTTGAAGCAAAAATTAACCTAGTTGGTAGACACAACTTAAGACTTCTTTACGCCCCTCTTAGTTTTTCGGTTAATGGTCAATTTGATAAGAATTTAAATTTTGATGGTACAGACTTTTCAGCTTTTGAAGACACTAAGGTCAGTTATAAATTTAACTCTTATCGTTTAAGTTACGTCTTTAATTGGTTTCAAAAGCATAAACACAAATTTGACATTGGTTTGTCTTTAAAAATAAGAGATGCAAATATTGGAGTTGATCAGTTTTCTGTAAGTGCAAATTCTGATGATTTAGGTTTTGTTCCACTTTTATACTTCGCGTATGAATACCTTTTTACAGATACTTTTAGTTTTTATACGGATGCAGATTTTGCAGTGGCCCCGCAGGGTAGAGCTTTAGATATGACTGTAAAATTAAGAAAATTAATTTTTGATAATTACTTTTTGAGTTTGGGCTACCGTGT
>JALZUR010000011.1 GCA_023301025.1 Bdellovibrionales bacterium
TATCAACAGTTTTTTTCTTAGGTCGAGAAAACTTTCCTCAGCACTATTCTAAAGATGTGGAATATAAGCTTTCTGAAGAGGTTATTTTGGTTGATCAAAAGAAACCAAAGGCTTTGGTCTTAACTACAGGTTCGTTAGTACCTCTATCTATTGATTATGCCAAAAATGAGAACTGTACTTTGCTCTCTAAAGCATGCTTGAATGGTTCATTTAGTGCTGTGTTTTTTGACGAGCTTAAAAAAGCTGGTGGCAACCTTATCGTTATAGAAGATCATCAAAAGATAAGTGGTTTTGGTTCTTATGCTTTAATGAAAACGATTGAGAGTCATGGAGGCAGTGCTGTAAAAACTTTTAAATCTATCTCTGTTGATTCAAAATTTGGAAGAAGTGCATACACTGCAAAAGATCTTTATGAGCATTATCTTACATTTTAAAAGTAGTTTTCTTCTTTAAATGACTGTATCAGCTGGGGGGGTACTAAATCTAGTATGCACCTTTATTTAAAGCTTATGAGTTTGATTGTTAATTCTTTAGATGTTGCCACAACTGCTGAACTCTAGAGTAGTCTTTGTGGAATCTTTAGACACTATAGTTAGTTTTTCAGCATCTAAGTAAAGAACTACAAAATCAACTCGGTCACCGCCGTCGTAATAAAAGCTTAATTCATTGTGATAAGACTCATAATCCCAACTGCCGCTTACTGAGTTTTCAACTTCAGCAATGCCATTAAAAAGAATCTGTGCGCCATTAAAGGTAGGTGATATAGAAAGAAGACGTCTTCTACCTTCAGGGTTTTCAACTTTTTGACACCAAGTGCCCCTAAAGTTATCAATAGAGAGAGCTACTTTTTGTGTGCTCGTATTGCAATTGAGACCTTTAATGATTGAAGTCAAAAATTTTAAATTATTGATTTGATAGCTTGCTTCAAGAGTTCTATGCAATTCAGTTCTGACGTAGGCATCGCCATGACCTTGCTCACAGAGGTCATCTGCTAAGAAGTTAATATCGCTAATGTTTTGAACGTCGTAGCGAGCATGAGCTGTAAAACTCACAAATAAAGATGTTGATACTAATACTAAAAATACTCTCATAGGTCCTTCTAATTTATACAAAGTTAGAACAACCTATATTATTTCTATTAGCTTAATAGTACGACATACATAAAATGTAAATTTTATAATTTATGAAGGATCAGAGTCTTTAATCTGCTCTTTTTTTACTGAATCTGTTACGTCGATTTCTTTTTCATCTTCGTTTATGCCTTTTTTAAAGCCTCGAATCGCTTCACCCATAGACTTTCCAAGTCCTGGCAGTCTTTTAGGTCCAAAAAGAACTAAGCCGAAAACAACAATGACTCCAATTTCTAAAGGTCCTAGTCCAAAAATAGCAAGTGAAACTTCAGGGATGTTATTCATTAGGGATGCTCCTTATGATTTTTAATCGGTTTATAAGTGTCATTAGATGAGTAAAATGTCTATAAAGTTTTTTTTAACTGACCTTGAGTTAAGAATTTCTAACTTAAAAAAGGCGCTGTAAAACTTAAGTCCTGCACAAGAATGTTTTAATTGTGTCGATTTTTTTTACAGCCATCTTTCATAGACGTTGATCCAGTCATTGATGTTGACGTTTTGCGGGTCTAGGGAATGCATTGTCAACGCTAGTGGAAAAGACTTTTGCGAAATAAGACCCTCTTGTCTTCTAACTCCTCTTTTTGAGAACTCTTCAAAGCTTAAAAGTTGAGGTAATATTCTTAAGGCCTGTTCAATTTGTGTGACTTCAACTTTAAAAGTTCCAAGTTCAGTTTTATAAAACTCTTGAACGTCATCTTTTTTGATCCACTCCATAAGGCTTTCTTCATTAAAATTAATTTTTAAAGCTTTTATCAAAGATAAAGTTATGATTCCAAAAAGTTCAGTTGGTTCTAATGAAAGTCTAAAGTAGTGAGGGCTAGTACCTAGCCATTTATAAAATTCTCTTTTTTCATCTGTTGTTTTTAATATTTTCATTAATGTTGGCAAACAGGTTTCTAGAATGCCTAAGTCTTCGAGTTTTATAAAAGCCTCAGAATTTGACTTTAAGCGCACAAGTTTAAGCCACTCTTCTCGTCGTCTTGGAAGGGGTGTGAACTTAAGTTCATCTTTAAATTCTGTAAGACCATTTAAAAGATTAGGCTTCATGGTTAAGCCAATCTTTGTTGCAAAACGAATGGCTCTTAAAATTCTAATTGGATCTTCAGGCAAGCGGTCGTCAGGGGAGCCAATTAGCTTTAACCAACCTTCTTGCATGTCCTTTAGTCCACCAGTGTGATCGATAATAATTTGTTTAACTGGATCAAAGAATAAAGCATTACAGGTAAAGTCTCTTCTAAAAGCGTCTTCTTTAGGAGATCCAAAAACATTATCACTTTCAAGCACATCTTCATTTGTTTGAACAGTTTTAGGGTTTTTACGAAAGGTTGAAACTTCATACTGCTGATCTTTGTGTCTAACTAAAACAAGTCTAAACCTTCTGCCAATAATATAAGAGTTTTTAATCAGTCTCTTTATTTGTCTAGGTCTTGCTGTAGTTGAAATATCAAAGTCTTTTGGGTCTAAACCCCTTAAGAGATCTCTAACAGATCCACCTACAATGTAAGTGGTGTGACCTCTTTCTTGAAGCTTTTTAGTTATTTCTAAAGCACGATCATCCATATGCTCAGGGCTTAGCTTTAGAAAATTTAGTTCATCTTCAATATCTTTTTGAGTGTAAACAGTTTTAAAAGAGGATTCTGATGCTGAAGAGATAAAAGAGTCTCCTTGGTTCTTCTTTGTCGTAAATAACTTTAAAAAGTATTAGTTCTAAATTTCTTTTAAAATTGTAAAATAAAACTCTGTACTATTTATTATACAAAATTTATGTGTTAGTAAACTCTATGTTTAAAACAATAAACGGTCATCACGTAAAAATTCACTCAGATGAAGAAACTCATAATCACTCATCTCGTCCAAAGCTTGTTTTTATTCATGGTTTACTTGGCAACTTATTAAATTGGTCAGGTATTGCACAAACATATACTTCCGATTTTGATATTCTCACTTACGATTTAAGGGGGCATGGTAAAACGGGATATTTAACGAAAGATTATGAGCCTGAAGTTTTTGCAGAAGATTTAATTGGTGTGTTAGATGAGCTTAAATGGACTCATGTAATAGCGGTTGGTCACTCACTTGGGGCTAGGATTCTTTTTTGCGCAGGTTCTAAGTATCCTAGTAGGTTTTCTAAACTTGTTATTGAAGACATTGGACCTAATAAAACTACAGAAAGCTCAATGAAAACCTTTAATATGATTAACTATGTTCCAACACCTTTTAAGACGAGATCTGAAGCAAGAGACTTTTTTATGCAAAACTTTCAACCAAAATATGGAAAGACTCTTTCTGATTATATGTATAGCAATTTAAATAGAAAAAACGATTCAAGTTTTGATTGGAGATTTGATAAACCAGGTGTAATAAAATGCTTAGAAATTGGACAAGAAAGAGATTTTTGGAGTGAGTATAAGGACTTAAAGCAAGAGCATTTGGTTTTAAGGGGTGAAAACTCTGAGCATCTTACTAAAGATGTTTTAACTGAAATGATAAATCTTAACCCTATGGCCAAAACAAAAGAGATTTCAGGAGCGGGCCATTGGGTTCACTTTGACCAAAGGGTCTCTTTTGTGAAAGAACTAAATAGCTTTATATATTAAGGAGTCCCATGTCAGGTTTTGAACCTTTTAAACTGCATCCAAAGATCAACAATAGACTTGAAGCGCTAGGTTTTAGTGAGCCTACAAAAATTCAAGAAAAGGCCATACCACTTGTTCAGGCAGGAAAAGATGTTTCTGGTCTTGCTCAAACAGGCACGGGAAAAACCGCGGCATTTTTAATTCCTATTCTACAAAGACTATATGTCTCGACTGATGTTTCAAAAGCAAATGACGAGGGCTCAGAGAGTGGCAATGAAACTGCAATTAAAGCGTTTGAATCCTGGACACCAAGAAGTTCTATTTTAATACTTGTTCCAACACGAGAGCTTGCAGAGCAAGTAGCTAATAACTTAAAGGATCTAACTACAGATGATGATGTTAGTTATGTAACAATTTATGGTGGTGTACCTTATGAAAAACAAAAAAAACTTTTAGAAAAAGGTGCGACTTTTGTTGTTGCAACTCCTGGGAGACTTATCGATCTCTATAAGGACAACTTCTTTGATCCGACACAAGTAAAGTGTGTGGTTTTTGATGAAGCTGATCGTATGTTTGATATGGGCTTTAAAGAGGATATGAAGTTTCTTTTGGATCGTATTCCAAAAGATCGTCAATTTTTAGTTTTCAGTGCCACTCTAAATTTTGATGTTCTAACCGTGGCATACGAATACGGCTCTGATCCAGTAGAGATAGAAATTGACAGATCTCTTCCAAAAACAGATCAGGTTCAAGATGTTATTTTTCATGTAGGCCACAATGAAAAGCCAAAATTTTTAATGTCGATTGCTAAAAACAAAGATTTTGAACAAGCTGTTATTTTTACAAATTTTGTTCGAAATGTGCCAAAGGTAGAAAAGTTTCTAGAAGCAAATGGTTTTAAGGCTAAAGGAATTTCCAGTGCATTGTCTCAATCACAAAGAAACAAAGTTATGGAAAGTTTTAGGAGTGGTGAAACAAACATTCTAGTGGCCACTGATGTTGCAGCCCGTGGTTTAGATATTGAGAATGTAGACGTCGTTGTAAATTTTGAGCTCCCAGATGATTCGGAAAACTATGTGCATCGTATCGGTAGAACGGGCAGAGCTGGTAGAAAAGGACTTGCTTTTAGTTTGGTTTCTGAAAAAGATGTTGAAGCTTTAAAAAGACTAGAGTCGTTTTTAAAAACTAAATTAGAGATTGGATGGTTGGAAGATAATGAGCTTGAAGATTCTTTTAAGCCTTTTCCGTATACCTATGACCCCCATGGAAAAATGAAAGATCTTTCTGGAAAAAGAAAAGACTCTAGAAAAGAGTATGGTAAAAAAGGTTCTTCAGGCTATCAATCTGATAAACCCAGAAGGTCCGATAACAACAAATCAAAAAAATATGAGTCATCTGATAAGTCTCAAAGGTTTGATTCCAAAAAATCCAAATCAGATGCTAATTATGCTTCAGATAGCTCAAATAAAAATACTTATAAAAAGTCTAAGTTTAATAAGAATAAATCTGATTTTAAATCAAAATCTACTGAAAGCGTTAGTAATACCAGTAGAAAATCAAAAGCATCTAAAAGGTATAAAGGCTTTAAAACTGTAAGTTCAAATAAAAAAAGCAGTGGATCTTTAATCTCTAAAATAAAAAGCTTTTTTAGTTAAAAGCTTTTTATTTTTACTTTTAGATTTTAAGTGTTTTTGAAACTAAAGAGTGCATCCCTACATACTTTTAGTTCAGAGATTTCTGAGGACCTGCATGTAAGTGTTGTCATTCGTCCATTCTTAACAGAAATAAGCTGTTGAAATGTGTTGTTAAATTCTTTGTGATAGGCTTCTACAAAGTAAGCAAGTGCTCCGCCTTCAAGTTTTATAGGTTTTTTGTTTTTTATACTAAAGCCATAAGAAACATAATCTTTTAACCATTGATTAACTTGAGTTTTTAAAAGTCTTTTCTCTTGGACTCTAAAGTTTCTAATTGTTAGGCTACTTTTTTTTGTTGGCGATTCAAATGCTCTTTCGATTGATGGGTGCAGCTTATTTGGAAGAGGCTTCCAATTTTTCAAGATATTTTTATTAATGCTAGCATGAGCATTTTCAGTGCCGTAAAATAAGGTAAAAGATAAAATAAAAGACAGTACAAAAACTTTCATAATCAATTATATAGTTTCATGAAACTCATGTGACTGCCAAATTTTTTTAATTAAAGAACTAGGTGTAACTCTTCCTAGCTCCTTTAAAGTCATATTTCTAGACCTATTGGTAGGCTTTTTGTTTTTTAGGGGCTTTACAAAATCAACAAAAATACTGTTATTTGTAATTGAGTGTCTAAAGCTAAAAGTTTTTGGAGGTTCTTTTAGTTTAGTAAATCTACCTAAAGGAAGTAGATTCTTTTTTAAGAAAGGTTGATTTTTATGGATACAAACCTCAAGACTTTTGTTTTTGGATAAGTCTTCATCAACTTGAGTGCCTTCATTTTTATAAACCTCATATAGCCAGATCTCTTTTGGTTTAACTTGTTTTTTTATAGGTAAAATTTTTTGAAGATTCTTTTTCTTACTCATGCAGAATTGTTGAATTGGGCACAACATACATGTTGGAGATTTTGGGGTGCAAACTGTTGCACCAAGATCCATTAAAGCTTGATTAACTTCTGAGGGTTTTTTTTCAAAGCAACAAAGTGTATTAGAAAAAACTTGTGTCTTTTTATGAAAGTCTGGCTTCCACCATTCAACAGACTCGCCAAGAAGTCGATTGTAGACCCTTAAAACATTGCCATCGACAACTCCGCACTGTTCTTCATGGCAAATGCTTGCAATGGCTGAGGAGGTGTAGGGACCTATTCCTGGAAGTTTGATAAGTTCTAATGAGTTTTTAGGAAATGTTGAGTTGTATTCTGAAACTATAATTTTTGCGCATTTTAAAATGTTTCTAGCTCTTGAATAGTAACCTAAGCCTTGCCACGCCTCATTGACCTCTTCTTGAGTGGCTTTGCTTAATGATTTAACATTTGGCCAAAGAGATATAAATTTTTGATAGTAGGAAATTACGGCCTGAGATGTTGTTTGCTGAAGCATTATCTCAGAGATCCAAACTTTATAGGGATCTGGAGAGTCCGAACGCCAAGGAAGCGCTCTACTGCTACATTCGTTATACCAAGACACTAAGTCTTTTGAGAGTTCAGAGTGTGTTTTTTTCGTCAAAATCGTTAAATCCCAGTTCAAATTTAAACAGCTTAAAACAAAGCATATCTAACAAATTTTTGACAAAAATACCTTTTTATGGCACACCATGACAATGGCTAATGATTCTTTTTTACCTCTAAGTGGTCGAGAAATGCCCCGTTTTGGCGGGATAAAAACCTTTTTTAGACTGCCATATATCAAACAAGACGATCCAAAGTTTAAAGAGTTGGACGTAGCACTTTTTGGACTTCCTTTTGATGGTGGTGTTTCTTATCGCCCTGGTGCTCGTTTTGCTCCATCTAAAGTTAGAGAGCTTTCTTCTTTAGGTCGTGGCTATCACATGTCTAGAAAAGAAAGTGTTTTTAACAATATTAATGTCTCAGACATTGGAGACTGTTCAGTTGTTCCTTTATCGGTTGAAAAGACCTATGCGCTCATTGAAGATCATGTGTCTAAACTTTTAAACAAGAACAAAAGATTCTTATCTGTGGGTGGAGATCATTCAACAACTCTTGGACACTTAAGGGCTGTAAAAAAGAAACTTGGAAAACCTGTCTCACTCATTCACTTTGATGCTCATCTTGATACTTATCCAGCGGCTTGGGGCTGTGAGTACCATCATGGCGCATTTGTAAGACACGCCATTAATGAACAGCTTGTTGATCCAGAGTCTTCTATTCAAATTGGTATACGAGGTCCACTTGCTGGACAAGCAGATTTAAAAATCAACCTAGAACACAAACTAAAGTATACAACTGTAGATGATGTAAGAAAAACTCCTGGTGGTGTCCTAGATTTCTGTAAAGATTTACCTGAGTTTTTAGATAAACCTGCTTTTTTAAGTTTTGATATCGATTGCTTAGATCCAAGCTACGCTCCAGGAACTGGCACGCCTGTCCCCGGAGGTCTTACCACCTATGAAGTTCAAAAAATTTTACAGTCTTTGAATATTAAAAACTTAATTGGTGCCGACCTTGTAGAGATTTGTCCGCCTTATGACCCAACAGAGATAACAGCACTTGCGGGTGTTGATATTTGTTTTGAAATCCTTTGTTTGTTTAAAAAATGCTTGGATTAAAATTTATGTATGGAAAAGTAAAGAATAGACTTCATCATGAAAACTGGCCATCTCCTGTCTTTTATTTGCCAGTTTTTTTGTACTATTTATACTCATCTTTTAAACACGGTGTAAGATTTAATTATTTTTCTGTTGTGAACCCAGGGCTTAAAACAGGCGGTCTTTGTGGTTTCTCCAAGTGGGAAAGTTTCAAACTTATAAATTCTAAGTACATTCCTAAAACTTTTCTTTTAAAAAGAGAAGAGGATCACAACACACTCAAAATTAAAGAGGAGATGCGAGACTTGGGTTTGAAATTCCCTGTTATTTTAAAGCCAGATTGTGGTGAAAGAGGATTTTTAGTTCACAAGCTAGAAAATCTTCTTGATTTAACAAAAGCTCTAAACCTGTATGCTGATAAAGTTGATTTTCTTATTCAAGAGTACATAGAGGGTGATTTGGAACTTGGTGTTTTTATAATTAAGAAAAATAAAAAATGGATAATCAGTTCATTGATGTCTAAAAAGTTTTTGTCTGTTGTTGGTGATGGTGTTTCTACTTTGTCTGAGTTGTGCAAGAAAGACATTAGAGCAGAAAAGTTTTTCTTAAGTGGTGTAAATAATAAAACAGTAGATATGTCAAAAATTCTTAAAAAAGATGAATCTATGGTGTTAGAGCACATTGGAAATCACTGCAGAGGTACGGAATTTATCAATGAGATGAATCATAATGATGAAAACTTAAGAGAAGTCTTTTCTGGTGTTGTTGAAAAACAAACTGATCTAAATTATATAAGACTAGATATTCGTACTAAAAGTTGGGATCATTTAAACGATGGTGATTTTAAAGTTTTAGAGGTTAATGGAGTTTCAGCTGAGCCGGGACACATATACGACACAAACTTTACTTTAACAGAAGCCTATAAAGATTTATTTCACCATTGGATGGAGATGTCAGAGATTGCTGGTGAGCAAATCAACAAGGGTTTTGAGCCTGAAAAGTTAGCTGACACAATTAAAGATGTATTCAGTCATCTTGCAAACAAAAAGAGGCTCATGAGCTTACAAAAACAAGATGAAGATGAATGTTTATTTTCTCCACCAGCTGATATTGATACTCTTTCAATTGATGAGGTTATGGAACATGCAAAAAACTCTTTACCTGAAAACATAGAACCTTTATTTGAAAAATCTCTAGATTTAGGTGGATATTTAAGATTCTGCATGTACAAAGATTCTAACTATGAAGTTGTTCTTTGCAAGTGGAAGCCTCATAAAGGCTCTGATGAGCATGATCATAAAGGCAAAGACTGTTGTTTCGAGGTTTTGTCAGGTGAAGTGAACGAATACCGAAAAGTTGGTGATGAGACAATTGTTTTGAATAAAAATTCAAGAGGTTATATCTGTGACAAACAAGGCCCGCACATTATGTCTAATAAAACAGATATAGATGCAATCACATTACATATCTATAAAAATAAAGCTCTTTTAGACACTCAATATTAAAATAAAAAAAGGCACGCCCTGTGAATTTAGATCTATTCAATACTATACTTGAAAAAGCCTACACTTTAAAAGATGAAAAAAAAATAACTGATCCAAAAACTGCACGTCAGCTAAGAGGTAGTTTTGATTTTGAGTTAACAGAAACACCCATGAAAGATATGGGTCAAAAAAAAGAACTACTACTAAACATCATTAAAGAATCGGTTAACACTCAAAGTCCAAGATTTTTAAATCAACTCTATGGAGGGACTAGTGATGTAACATGGTTAGGGGAGCTTCTAACTGCAGTTTTGAACACTTCCATGGCTACCTATGAAATAGCGCCTTTGTTTACCTTGATGGAAAAAGAGCTGATTAAAGCCATGAACGATAAAGTTTGTTTTAAAGAAATGGATGGCATCATGGTTCCTGGTGGAAGTTACGCCAATATGTATGCTATCCATTGTGCGCGTCTTGCAAAAGATAAAGAGAATAAAACAAAAGGTCTTTTTGGTAGAAAACCATACGTTGCTTTTGTGTCAAAAGCTGCTCACTACTCAACAGAAAAAGCGATGAATCTCTTAGGCTTTGGCGTTGAAAGACTTATCACAGTTAACACAGACAGTGATCATAGGATGAAGATAGACTCTTTAGAAGAAGCCATAGTAAAATCACAACAAGATGGCTTTGAGCCTTTTTGTATTGTCTCAACTGCGGGTACTACTGTGTGGGGGAGCTTTGATCCTATTTTAGAGATACAAAATCTTTCAACAAAGTATAACCTTTGGCATCACGTTGATGCGGCTTGGGGTGGTCTTGCTTTGTGGTCTGATAAAAAAGACGAAAGTTTTTATAAAGGCTTAGACCAAGTTGACTCAATCACTTTAGATTTTCATAAACTCATGGCCTCCTCTTTAACAAAAGCAATTTACATCTGTTCAAGACCTGAGATTTTTTATGAAGCCTCCTCGGGCGGTGGCTCTGAATACATATTTCACTCTAAAAAAGAAGACGAGATGAATGATACAGGAGTTTATGCGCTTCAGTGTGGTAGAAAAGTAGACTCATTATCTCTATGGCTTCAGTGGAAGTTTAATGGTGGAGAGCAGTTTTCTAATAAGTTTAAAGAGTTAGAAAAAGTAAGAGACTATACGGTTGATAAAATAAAAGAAAAACCTGCGGACTTTAAAATTTTACATGATCCTGAGTTTATGAATATATGCTTTCAAGTGCTTCCAAAAGATTTCGATAAAGACAGCCCAATCCCATATTCTTATAACCAAGAGATTAGGTCTGAACTTATGAAAAGGGGAAATTTTATGGTGAACTTTTCTAAGAGTGAAGAACACGGTACATTTTTTAGACTGGTTCTAAATCACTGGCTTGTAAGTGAGAGTATTATTGATGAATTTTTAAAAGAGCTTTTAGATATTAAAGAAGCTCTTTTAAAATAAAATTATACAATACAGATAAGTTTGTTTTTATTTTCTAATATTGCACTCTGTTAAGAGTTTATCATTGTGATCAGTTAAAGACAGATATGAATCTTTAAAGCCTTTGGCTTTTATTTTAGTTCCGTAAAACTCATACTCACTTACCTTGTATAAACCATGAGAGATATCCAGCAAGCCTTCAGCAGTGATATTAAAACTTACAAATGTTGAGACTTTATCCTTCCAGCCCCGTTGTGAAGTAAATTTATCTCTGACAATACTTCTCGTATGATTGAAGTTAGACATAACTATCGCTTGATTATCTAGCACAAAAAATGTGTCTCGTCCTTCATTAGGAAAAACTCTTCCAGAATAAATAGATTTACCGTAGGTTATTTCAGCACCAGGATTTTGTGGTTTAATTGTACAATAAATATCTGAATTTTTAAAAGTACTTCTATCACTAGTTGCAATTTTTCGAGTGTTTGAGTGATTAGATACACTTTTACTATTCTGACTTTTTTAAAATGTTGAACATGATGTTAATGATAAACAAATAGTTATAAATAATATTTTTTTCATTCTTTTATTAAACATCCTATACTGTGGTTTAGTAAATCTATTATTAAAAAATTGCCTTAATTAAAAGAACTTTAAAACCTAGGTCTTTTTTAAAGCACTATTACTTAAGACTCTAGCTCTTCCCATTTGGCATAGTGGTCTTTAATATTCTTCTGGATATAAGAGATCTCAATAGAAAGCTCTTTGATCTGTTCAGTGTCTTTTTTTGAAGAGGCTTCTGTAAGTTTAGAGTTCAGAGCATTTAATTTTTCTTCTTCTTTTTCAATAAGTTTCTCAACTTTATTTAAAAACTTTTTATCAAGGTAGGAGAGTTTTTGTTTGGATTTTGATTGCTCTTCGTACTCATTGTTTAAGACATTGTCTTTAGATATATTTATACTCTCATTAGTTTTGTTTTTCTTTTTATTTTTTAAATGGTCTAGACATTGACCTAAGCTTGCATAAAAAGTCCAATCTTTATTTCCAGAAAGATATAAAAATTTTGAGCATAGTTTTTTTAAAAATTTTCTATCATGAGATACTAGTATGCAAAGGCCGTTAAACTGCTCAATGATATTTTCTAAAACTTCAATGGTTTCAACATCAAGATCGTTTGTGGGTTCATCTAAAATCAAAACATCGCATGGTTTTAAGAGTATTTTTGCTAAACTTAGTCGTGCTCGTTCACCACCTGAAAGCTCACTTATTTTTATTGTCATTTTATCTGAACCAAATAAAAACTGACTGGCGTAAGAGGCTACATGAATATTTTGATCTTTAAAAATCACGTATCTTGAGCCATCACCAAGGTAGTCCATTAGGTTTGAGTCCTCTGGAAGACTTTCACGATCTTGACTAAAATATACAATTTGAATGTCTTTTGCATGTTTTACGCCTTTTCTGTCGGGCGAGAGTAGTGCTCGTATTAAAGAGGTTTTGCCACATCCGTTGTGCCCTACAAGGCCAAGAGTGGTTTTAGGCCCTAAGGTGAAAGTTAAAGAGCCTATTAGTTTTAAATCAGAGTAGCCTACATTTAGGTCTTTTACTTCAATAAGTTTTTTAGTCTTTCTATCAGAAGCCTGAATTGTAATTTGAGATCTTTTTAAAACACTGTTATTTCTTTGCTTTAAATCATCAAGGTCATTAAAAAGTTTGTGAGCTTCTTTGATACGACCTTGGTTTTTTGTAGTTCGCGCTTTAACTCCAGCCTTTAACCATTTGTCCTCTCTTAAGGCTGTATTTTCTAAAGACTTCTGTGTGCGTCTTTGTGTGTTCAGAAGCTCTTCTTTTTGTTCAATAAATTTATAGTAAGGCAGAGGAAAGCTTAAGTACCCTTTCTCAAAAGCTTTACCAATCTCAATAGTTTTGTTTGTGAGGTTGTTTATAAAATCCCGGTCATGACTTATTACAATAAACGATGGGTGGTTGTTTTTTAAGGTGTTTTCTAGCCAAAAAATCCCCTCCCAATCTAGATGGTTTGTGGGCTCATCGAGTAGCAAAAGATCGGGTTCATGTGCAAAAGCTTTGGCTAAGGAGAGACGTTTTTTCCAACCACCAGAGAGCTGCGAGACAGGCTCAGAAAAATCTTCAAATCCACAAAAACTTAAGTGTATTTGAGTCCGCGTTTCTATTTCTTCTTTGGATAAGATTTCGCTTGATTCTGTTAGTGCATTTTTTAGCACATCAGAGATGGAGTCTTGATTTAAAAACTCTTCTTCTTGTGGCACATAAGATATTTTTATTTTATTGCGATAAATCAGTTCCCCAGAGTCACTGTCTATTTCTTGAGATAAGATCTTCAGAAGTGTAGATTTTCCGGCTCCATTTGTACCGATTAGTCCAATGCGTTCTTTTTCATTTACTCCAAAAGACAGATCTTCGAACAAATTTTTTGTTCCTAGGGTTTTTGAAATTTCACTAGCAGTAATAAATGGAGTTGGCATTTTTTGAATCTACCTTAGTTTTAACTCTGTTCAAGATTCTTTTGGAGCTTTTGCCACTTTGTATGCTAAAAATGACAGTAAACTTTTATTAAATTTATTCTAAAATTGTGTTACGTGCCAGTCGATTTTATTTTTGTGAGAGAGAAACAGACTTTGCCAATGAGAGCCTTCTCGTTTCATCAGAACTCTAAAGGAGCTGTTACCTGGTTTTATCTCATGTTTGTCTTTGTGTTTCTTCTTGGTTGTGAGGTTTCTTATTCCGTTTCTACCATTTTCTGCAGTAAAGCCATTTAGTAGAGGTTGTATAAAAATACTTTGTCTCAAGTTGTGTTTTTTTAGATCATTAAGAGTTTCTTCATTAAAAATAATTGTCTGTTCAGGCTTTTCAGGGTGTCTTAAGAAACTAAAAGAGTATAAAACCCCAGGTTCAAGATTGGCATCTGCAGTAAGTGGTATGGCGCCAGAAGTGTTTTTTGGTATCAAATCTTCTTTGTCTGAAAGACTTTGGCTTTTTAAGGTTTCATCATTTGTATTGCTTTTATTATTTCTTTTTTTTGGGTTCTTACGAGTTGAAAAACTGTCTTTTCTTTGATTTGGATACCAGTCTTGGTTGTATACAATTTGTAAACTATCAGGGGTTTTTTTCTGCGAGCTTTTAGGCTCTTCTTTATCACTTGTCGACAGTGTTTTATAGGTTTCACTTTTTAGAGGTAGAAGAGTTCTTTTTGCACTTGTCACTAATGCATCGATAGTTTCAGTGGCTGTAAAGCGTTTTTTAACATCAAAAATGTAACTGTCCATAAAGTCTATAAAAGACTCTATATTTCTCTGATCAACTTGATAGTCTATCATTACTGACTCAAGAGCGTCTAAAAAAAACAATCTAAAATCAAAATCACTTGATTTTAGTATCATAAGTTTATCTAAGGTGTCATTGTAGCTTTCTGAAACACTGTAAAGTTGATTTTTTATATTTTTATCGTTGTTGTATGCTCTAAGCTCTTCTAAAATTGTTTCGTAGGTTTTTCCTGAGTCTGCTTCAATTATTCCAAACACCTCCTTTAGAGTAATTGATAGAGCATTGCCAATAAAAACTTTAAGGCGTGTAAGAGATTTGAGGTTTTTTTCTATTTGAATCTTTTTTGATGATTTAATTTCATTAAAGACTTTTACAGTGCTAGGACTTCTTTGTATTGTAGATTTCTCTTCAGCTTCATAGTCCAAAAAAATTTTTCTAAAGTTAGAATCATTTATTGTGTTTGACCATTGTCTCCGATTTTCTAAAGTCTGTAAAAAGCCTTCAAGAATTTTGGTTGATCTCTCACTTGGAACAAGACTGTTCTTATCAAATTCCATGCTTCTGTTAGTTTTATATTGAATCCTTAAACTACTTTGTGTGATGAGGGTTGCTGTATAAAAAATTTCTTTTTCCGACAGATATGCTGAATCTAAGTTTCGTTTTAGCGCAAAATAAGCATGTTTGATCTTTTCTTCAGCGGTATCTTTAACTAAGATGCTAGGGGCGTTGTCCCAGTACTTTGAAAATATATCTAGCTCTTCAGTTGTTGGTGGCATGAATTTAAAATTGTAAATTCTAAATGAGTTTCGAGTTAGGTCAATTAGTACTGGATCTCTTATTGCTTCAAAAAGAGAAGCAAGTGTTTTTAAAAGTTCAGCATGTCCACTTTCGCCAAGCACCGTACTGGTTCTGCTTTTTACCTTCAATTCGGATGGAAAGTTTATGACTTCAGATGTATTCTTTAAACTTAAAAGATCAAGGCAGGTTTGATTTGGGTATGCTTTTGCGACGCTAAAAAATAAACATGTATTTATGAAAAGTCTAAGAAGCGTCATTTTGCTTAACTCCGGCTTGATAATCTGTATTTGAGTCCTCAACATACAAAATTTTGTGTTTGGAATTTACTGATGATTTATAAATTGTAAAAAATTTAAGTCAAACAAAGCTTTAAATGCATCTTGAGAAGACTAATATTTAGTGTATAAATCTCTTATTGAGGTTGAAAACTACCTAGGAGGGCTGCCTTGTCTGCATCTGGATCACATTTTTTAAGCTATGACTCGCTATCTGATGTCGTTGCTTTATGTAAAAGTAGAGGTTTCATCTTTCAAAGCAGTGAAATCTATGGCGGCTTAGCAAGCTGTTGGGACTATGGCCCTTTAGGTTCTTTGCTAAAGCGAAATGTAAAAGAGTCTTGGTGGCAGGCTATGACTAGGCGGCTTGATGTTGTTGGTTTAGATGCTTCTATTTTGATGCATCCTAAAACCTGGGAGGCCTCTGGTCATTTAGAAGGCTTCACAGACCCTTTGGTGGACTGTAAAAGCTGTAAAACTAGATTTAGAGAAGATCACGCTCCTAAAAGTGATTCAGGTAAAATGGAGTGTCCTAGCTGTGGATCAGAAGACCTTACGGACACTCGAAACTTTAATCTGATGTTTAAGACTCATATGGGCCCTGTACAAGATGGAGGCTCTGAAGTCTTTTTAAGACCTGAGACAGCTCAAGGTATTTTTGTTAACTTTGAAAATGTTAGGCAAAGTACTAGAAAAAAACTACCTTTTGGAATTGCTCAAATTGGAAAATCCTTTCGAAATGAGATCACGCCTGGGAACTTTATCTTTAGAACACGTGAATTTGAACAGATGGAGATGCAATACTTTGTTTCCCCTGGTGAGGATGAAAAGTTTTTCGACTATTGGAAGAGCCAAAGAATGAGTTTTTTAACTAAAACTTTAGGTTTATCAAAAGACAAACTTAAATTTTCTGAGCATGGCCCAACAGAGCTTGCCCACTACGCAAAAGCTGCTTTTGATGTTGAGTTTGAGTTTCCTTTTGGTTGGGGTGAGCTAGAGGGGATTCATAACAGATCAGACTTTGATTTGAAACAACATCAGGAGTTTTCTGGTAAAAAACTTGTTTATTTTGATGAAGAGAAAAAAGAAAAGTACACGCCATATGTTATTGAAACAGCAGTTGGCGCTGATAGACTAACTTTAGCTGTTCTCTGTGATGCTATGGTTAAAGAAATGGATACAGCAGAAGATAAAGAGATTAGAAATGTTTTTAAAGTTTCACCGAAGCTATCACCTTATAAAGCGGCCATACTACCGCTATCTAAAAAACCGCATTTACTAGAGCAGTCTCATCAAATTTTTAATGAACTAAGCCTTGGAATGTCAGTTGATTATGATGAGGCTGGAAGTATCGGAAAGCGCTACAGGCGACAAGATGAGGTGGGCACACCTTTTTGTGTCACAGTTGATTTTGATACAGAAACAGATCATAAAGTTACAGTTAGACACCGGGACAATATGTCTCAACAGCGTGTAAGTTTAGAAAGATTAGAAGATTTTATTAAAGAGGGGTTAGAGTCTTATGATGAATTTGGAGGAGAGTAAAATGAATGGAAAGTATCTTTATTTTTTTTCAAAAGATAAAACAGAAGGGTCAAAATCTGATAAGCTTTTATTGGGTGGAAAGGGTGCCAATTTAGCTGAAATGTCTAGCTTAGGAATCCCAGTTCCTCCAGGGTTTACCTTAACAACTGAGCTTTGCATGAGCTTTCAAAAAACAGGTCGCTTGAATGCTGAAATTAAAGAGCAAGTAAAACTTGGCATGGAAGAGATTGGTCAAGTTGTTGGAAAGTCTTTTGGAAGTAAAACAAATCCTCTTTTAGTAAGTGTTAGGTCGGGTGCTCCTGTAAGTATGCCAGGTATGATGGATACGGTTTTAAACCTTGGTTTAAATCTTGAGACTGTCGAAGGTATTTCTAATAAATCTGAAAATCCAAGGTTTGCTTATGACTCTTACAGGCGTTTCATACAGATGTATTCAAATGTTGTGATGGGTATGAATCATTCAGTGCTTGATGTCTTTATGGAGGATTTAAAAGATGAAAAAAAATACAAATCAGATACTGAACTTACAGTAGATGACTTAAGAACCCTTGTTGAAAAGTTTAAAATTGAAGTGCTTCAAAGCACAGGTAAAAAATTCCCCGACGATCCATGGGATCAGCTTTGGGGCGCTATTGAAGCTGTCTTTAGTAGTTGGAACAACCCAAGAGCTATAACTTATAGAGAGCTTAATGAAATAGATGGTGCTATGGGCACTGCTGTTAATGTGCAAGCCATGGTCTTTGGAAACTTAGGAGAGACTTCTGCAACTGGTGTTGCCTTTACAAGAGATCCATCAAATGGGGAGAAGATTTTCTATGGGGAGTATTTAAAAAATGCTCAAGGTGAAGATGTTGTAGCGGGCATAAGAACCCCCCAACCTTTGTGCATAAATAAAGAGGAAAAAGGGCAGGAGAGTTTAGAGAAAGCCATGCCTAAGATCTATAAAGAATTAGAAGATGTTTATAAAAAGTTAGAATCTCATTACAAAGATATGCAAGATATTGAGTTTACTGTTGAAGAGGGCAATTTATGGATGCTTCAAACACGCTCAGGAAAAAGAACAGTATCTGCTTCTTTAAAAATAGGTTTAGATATGCTTGGTGAAGGTTTAATTTCTGAAAAAGAGTTGATACACCGCTTATCTCCACAAAGTTTAGATCAGCTTTTGCATCCAAGGTTAGATGAAGATGCTGAAAAAACTCAAATTGCAAAAGGGCTTCCTGCAAGTCCTGGTGGTGTGAGTGGTAAGGTTGTGTTTACAAGTGAAGAGGCTGTTTTACTTAAGTCACAAGGTGAGAAGTGTATTTTAGTAAGACCTGAAACCTCACCTGAAGATATTGAAGGCATGATTGCAGCTGTTGGAATTTTAACCTCTCGTGGGGGAATGACCTCACACGCTGCAGTAGTAGCGAGGGGAATGGGAAAGTGCTGTGTGGCAGGTTGTGAAAGCGCTCAAGTGAATTTAAAAGACGAAGTTCTTAAGTTTTCTGGCTACACTATACTGAAACACGACTACATAACTTTAGATGGCTCTACAGGTGAAGTTTATTTAGGTCAGGTTCCCACTAAAGATCCTGAACTTGGTGAAGATTTTGAAAAGGTTATGTCTATTGCTGATAAGTACAGACGCATGGGTGTAAGAGCAAATGCTGACAATCCAAAAGATGCTGAAGTGGCAAGAAGTTTTGGAGCTGAAGGTATTGGGCTTTGCCGAACAGAACATATGTTTTTTGGTGGCGAGCGTATCGATTCTGTAAGACAAATGATCTTAGCAGAAACAAGACAAGAGAGAAAAGAGGCTTTGGCAAAACTTAAGCCTTTTCAAAAAGAAGATTTTGTTGGAATTTTTAAGGAGATGAAAGGCTTGCCAGTGACGGTAAGGTTACTCGATCCACCTCTTCATGAGTTTTTACCTCACACAAAAGAAGAGGTAGAAACACTTTCTAAAAACCTCTCTATTCCTGTTCAAAAGCTCACCCAAAGATTAGAAAATTTAAAGGAGTTTAACCCTATGCTTGGCCATAGAGGCTGCAGACTCGGTGTCACTTATCCTGAAATTTATGAGATGCAAATTGAAGCCATTGCGGAGGCTTCTATTTTAGTATCATCTGAGATTAGCGATACAGTTAAAGTTGAAGTTATGATTCCTTTAGTTTCTACTAAAGGGGAGCTTAAAAGGCTTAGGGCTTTAACAAAAAGAACCTTTGATAAGATCGTCGATGAATCAGACTCTGCTTCAAAAGTGGATTACATGATTGGAACTATGATTGAACTACCAAGAGCTGCTCTAACCGCTGATGAAATTTCAGAGTATGCCGATTTCTTTAGTTTTGGAACAAATGATCTAACTCAAACAACCCTAGGTCTTTCAAGAGATGATTCAGGAAGGTTTTTGTCTACTTATGTTGCAGATGGACTTTATGAGTCTGACCCTTTTGTTTCAATAGACAGAAAAGGAGTTGGCAAACTTGTAGAAATTGGGGTTCAATTAGGTAGAGGTCAAAACCCAGACTTAAAGGTTGGGGTTTGTGGTGAGCATGGTGGAGACGCTAAGAGTATAGAATTTTTAGAGTCTGTAGGTCTTGATTATGTAAGCTGTTCTCCTTTTAGAGTGCCTGTTGCACGTTTAGCTGCAGCTCAGGCCTCACTTAGGAAAATGTTGAGTTAGTATGGTGCATGGGGAGTTTTTAACTTGAGAATCAAACGCTTAGAGCTATTGGGCTTTAAATCATTTAAGGATCGTACAGTAATTTCATTTGATGAAGGGATTACGGGTATCGTTGGACCGAACGGTTGCGGAAAATCTAATATTGTTGATGCTTTGGTGTGGGTGATGGGTGAGATGTCAGCCAAACACCTAAGAGGCTCTACAATGGAAGATGTCATCTTTGCAGGTTCTCAAGATTATGCACCTATGGGTATGGCTGAAGTCTCTTTAACATTAGAAAATGATGGTGGAGCTTTTCCGGTTAAGTATCTAAATCACACAGAAGTTATGATCACTAGACGACTTCATCGTGGTGGAGATTCTGAATATTTTATAAACAAAGAGCCTTGTAGATTAAAAGACATTCATGAAATTTTTATGGACACAGGAGCTGGTTCAAAAGGTTTTAGTATAATTGAGCAAGGGCAAATTGGTAAGATCATTACTTCAAAGCCTTCTGAACGTCGCTCGCTTATTGAAGAGGCTGCGGGAATTACAAAATTTAAGGCCAGAAAAAAGGAATCTGAACGAAAACTTAAGTCGACAGATCAAAACCTTTTAAGGCTTTCTGATATTATCCGAGAACTTAAAAGACAACTTGATTCTTTAGAGCGACAAGCGCAAAAAGCTGAACGCTATAAAAAGTTAAAGACACAGTTAAAAGATGTTGATCTTTGGCAGTCTTCTTGTGAAATCTCTGAAGGACAAGAAAAACATTTAGGTCTTCAGGAAAGCCTCACTGAGGGAGAAGACAAAAGACAAACGCTCTCTTCTGAAATCTCAGAATTAGAGTCAAATATTGAAGTGGAACGCTCAAAAACACTAGAGCAAGAAAAAGATTTAGAGACAAAGCAAGTAGATTTTAAAGTCTTTTCAGACAAGATATTAAACGAAGAAAACGAACTTCGTGAACTTACTTTTGAAATTGAGCAGTCCAAGCGAAGTTCTGAGATAAAAGGTGGAGTTTTTGAACAAAATTTATCTCGTTTAAACATCATCCAAGAAGAAAAAGCTGAAGCTAGTGAAAAGCATGAGCACTTAAGTTTAGAGTTTGAAACTTTAGATGAAAGTTTTAGAGCTATTGAAGAGAGTTATTTAGAGCGCAAGTCTTCTATTGAAGAAAGAGAGAGCTCTTTATTTGCAGCAAGAAAATCTCAACTAGAAGTAGAGCAAGGGCTTATTCATATTGAAGCAGGTGTTGAGGGTCTTCAAGATAAAATTAAAGATGCAAAAGCTTTAAAGACCACTCATTTTGAGCAAAAAGAAGAGATTCAAAATAGCTTTAATGAGATTGATAAAAGGTACAAGGAGCTTTCAAAAGCCTATGAAGATGAAAAGCAGATTAAATTAGAGTTTTTAAAAGACTCTGATTCTTTAGAAGAGAACTTAAAAACATTTAAAGAGTCTAAAGAACAAACTGCATTAAAAATTGACGAAGAAAAGCAGTTTTATAACAAAAGCCTTTCTAAGTTAGAGAGTTTAAAAGAGCTTCAAGATCAATTTGAAGGCTATCAAGATGGTATAAAAAAACTTCTGCTTTCTAAAAAAGAAAAAGGCATAAAAGAGTCAGGCCTTCCACTTTCTGATTTTATCAAAACCCCTGAAGGGTATGAAGAGTCACTTGAGAGCTGCTTAAGTGATGGACTTCAAGGGCTCTTTGGTGTTTCAAGTTTAAGTGATATTTCGGAGTCCTTAAAGATACTCACAACGGGTGAGAAAAGATCACGTGCTCAGTTTTTTGTAAGCGAATTTATTAATAGATCTGCTAAAGCGAATGCAGCATCAGGCAGTGTTGCTGGCACGAAGAATCTAGGTCAGTTTTTAAATAGACAGGATGATGCACTTAAAGAAACACTTTCTATGTTCTATTTAGTTGAAGATTTAAATGAAGCAAAAACTATTTTTAATGACCATCATGGATTTTGTATCACTAAAAATGGTGAGTTTGTAAGTTCTTTAGGCCAAGTTTTTGTGGGTGCGCAATCTAGCGGAGCAGGCTTGTTTTCTAGAAAGCAGCTTATTGAAACACTTACTCAAGATGTTGCCGTTAAACTTACAAGTTTAGAAACTTTAGAGAAGCAATTTAAATCTGTTAAGCAGCAGATTGATCAAGCAGAAACTGACTTTTCGTCAGCTAAGACAAAAGACAATGAGCAAGAGTTTAAAGTTTTTGAACTTAAAAAAGACTTAGAGCGTTCTGAGTTTGAAAAGTCTAAGGCTGAAAACGAACTTTCTAAGATCAACACTCTAGTAACAGAAGTAGATCAAAAGTTAGAAGAGCTAGGGTCTAAAAGTGAAGAGATGACTTCAAAGTCTATTGAGCTTTCATCTAAAAAACGTGATCTTGAAGATGAGGTTTTTAAATGGGATGAAGAGCTTCTAAATTTTAAGGGTCAGTACCAGGGGCTTCAAGATGAGGTTACTGAAAAAAAGATACAACACGCATCTTTAAAGTCTGAACTTTCTGCTGTAACAGAAAAACTCACAACCCTTACAGAAAGAGAGTCTGAGTTAAGTTCTGAGATTGAATCTTTAAAAGAAGAGACACAAAATTCAGAGTCTTTTATCACATCAAACAGCTCAGAGCTTGGTAAGAGAAAAGCTCAATTAGAAAGAGATTTGGAGCTTCGTCATGAGATGGAGACCTCTTTATCCTCTATGAGAGATGACTTTGAAAAGCTCACGCAAAGTGAAAGAGAGATGAGTGATAGGCTTTCAGAAGTTAAGATTCAATTCTCAAAAGTTGAGTCTTCAGTAAATGAATCAAAGATTAAGTTAGAGCAGGTGCAAGAAAATCTTCAAACTGTTGTTAACTCAATCTTTGAAAAATACAGCGAAGATTTAACTGAAAACTATAAAAACTATTTAGACCTCTTTAAAGCTGATGAAAAAGAGGACCTTAAGTTTAAAGCTAAAGACTTAAAAGATAAGATCTCTAGAATGGGTGAAGTGAATGTCTCTGCTTTAACGGAGTTTGATGATGTTAAAACGCGCTATGAGTTTTTAAGTGAGCAAGAAAAAGATTTGATTAAAGCGAAGAATCAATTAGAGCGTGTTATTATTAGAATTGATAAGATTTGCTCTACAAGGTTTAGAGAAACCTTTGAAGCTGTTAATGATAGGTTTAAACGAGTTTTTCCCGTGCTTTTTGGTGGTGGGGAAGCACGGCTTATTCTTATTGAGCATGAAGATGAAACTAAAGAGCCTGGGATTGATATTGAAGCTAAGCCACCTGGTAAAAAGGCGCAAAATGTGTCTTTACTTTCTGGTGGAGAGAAAGCCCTTACAGCTGTGTCATTAATATTCTCAATCTTTTTAGTTAAGCCTTCGCCTTACTGCTTGTTAGATGAGGTGGATGCTCCACTTGATGATGCCAATGTCTTTAGATTCAATGACCTAGTAAAAGAGATGGCTAAAAGAAGTCAGATCATTATTGTAACCCACAACAAAAACACTATGGCTGTAAACAACAAACTCTATGGAGTAACTCAAGAAGAGCGTGGAGTTTCAAAAATGGTGTCTGTGGATTTAAATCAACAGCCAACAGAAGCTACCGCATAGTATTTTAGTTTAGCTTAAAACCAAGCTGAATGAGTGTGTGTAAATTTGAGTTCTAAAGTTCAAGCATTAGAGATTCAATCTCTTGATAAAGCTTGTCTATTTTTTTTTGTATCTGTTTGTTTTGGATATTCAGGTTCTTATCATCAGCACTCATAGTCACAGTATTTTTTTTCATTTGCTCTTCGAGTGAAATAATTTTTGCACTTAAATCATCTATGCGTTTTTCAACTCTACTGGTGTTTGCATCTAAAATTTCTGTATTGTCACTTGAGGTGTTTTTAGTGTTGCCTTGATCCTTAGGTCTTACCTCTTCATCTTCCCAACCTTCTTTTTCTAAAAACTCTTTGTATCGACCATTAAAAACAGAGGCTTTTCCCTTTTTAAAGACTACAAGCTTTGTTGCTACTCGCTTTAAAAAATCTTCGTTATGGGTTACAAAAAACACTGGTCCATCAAATGAATTCACCTCTTCAATCAAAGCATCGATAGACTCGATGTCTAAGTGATTCGTTGGTTCATCCAGTAAAAGTAGGTTTGTAGGGTGTGCTAAAACTTTACCTAAAAGTACACGGCTCTGTTCTCCACCGGATAAAACTTTGATTTTCTTTTTTGCAGCATCTCCTGAAAACATCATGGCTCCGCATATGCCACGTATTTCAGATAAGCCAAGTTGTGGGTTTTCTGATCCAATCTCTTCTATAATGCTTAGGTTTGGGCTTAAGTCTTTTCTGTTTGTCTGTTGGTAGTAACCCACAAGAGTTGAAGGGTGAAACTCCGTGCCTCCTGTTAGAGGGGAGAGCTTGCCTGAAACCACGTTTAAAAGTGTTGTTTTGCCCTTTCCATTTTTACCAATAACTGCAATGCGATCTTTTGATTTTATTTCTAAATTTAAATCTGAAAACAAGATTTTATCTTTATCAAATCCAAAGCTTAAATCCTTTATTTTGGCCAATGCTTTAGCATGAGTCTTTGCGTAAGAAAATTTAAAACCAAGGCGTTTTTCAGCTCCTAAATTTTCACCGATGTTTAATTTTTCAATCTGTTTCATTTTCGATTGAGCTTGTGTTGCTTTAGAAGCTTTTGCTCTAAACTTTTCAACAAACTTCTCTAAGTCTTTTTTCTTTTTGATTTGATTGTCTCTAGTTTTTAAGTAGATGTCTTCATCTAAAGAAACCTGTTCATAATACTTGTTAGTTTTTCCTTTGATCTTTTTTAAGACGCCTCTGTGAATACCAGCAGTGTGTGTGATGACAGAATCCATAAAAGACTTATCATGGGTGATAAGTAAAACTTCTCCGGGGTAGTTTCTTAAAACTCCTTTCATCCAATTTATACTTAAAATATCTAAATAGTTTGTTGGTTCATCTAAAATTAAAAGATCAGGCTCATTAATCAAACACTTTGCTAAATTTATTCGTAACTGATAACCACCAGAAAAGTCTCCCGGAGATTTTTTTAAATCATTTTTTGTAAAACCTAAGCCGAAAAGTATCTTTTCAGCCTTGTAAGTCATCATCTGTTGATCTTTGGGAAGAACAGAACCTACCTCTGACACCACTGTAGGATGTGTAAAGTTAATGTGCTGATCTAAATGACCAAGCTTGTAGCCTTTAGGTATAGAAACCGTACCTTCATCTTCGGTTTCAAAACCTAAAATAATTTTTGTTAGTGTTGATTTGCCGCAACCGTTTCTGCCTACAAGTCCTATGACTTCTCTTGGTCCTACCGCAAAAGTTAAGTTTTCAAATAAGAGACGGCCACCATAAGATTTTGAAAGATTTGTAGTTTGTATCATTTAAACTCTATAAAAGTAGTTTTTAAGTCTTTTGACAAGTAACTTTAAAGCTCAAGAAAATCACGCAGTCTTTCGTTGCGATCTGCTTTGTATATCAAAAGTTCTGAAAAGTTTTCTTGAAATGTTAAAGCCTCTTGAAGCGAGTCTTGAAGAAAATTAAGGATGTCCAAATGTTCAAACGTTGCATGCTCCAAATTTGATACAGCCTGTACACCACCAAAAAGATCTAAAACTTGTTGGCTGTAGCTAAGAAGTAGATCTATTATGTGCTGATTTGCACGGTAGGTGATTTTAATACTCTCATCAGAGCGTCTGATAAGTGCTGCTAAACTTAAACCTGATTCTACATTCAAAGCTTCAAAAGGTATCGGGTTGTTCGGCTCAACAGGTTTTAGCCCAAAAAGTAAATGATTAAGAGCATTTTGGTCTTGAATGTGCCTATCTAATACAGACTCTTCTTCTAAGAAGCGTGTCGCTAAGACTCTTGATAGATGTTCTAATGTCGAAGCTTCATCTAGTCTTAAGGCATCGTATTCGATGGTTAAAATTTTATTTGAAATCTCTTCTAGTTGTGTCAGGACTTCAGACGTTGTGACCACACCAACTGTTGTGCTCTTTAAGATTGAGTTGCAGGTGTTTGCAAAAGCTTTAGGGCTAAGAAAAAGAGTTAAAAAAAGTGATATTACATCAAGACGAAGGTTTTTCATTGATAGTATTAGAGTATACAATTGCTAAAAATATTAAGCCTTAATTTAGTTTTTCTTCAAACTGTGGATTTTTTACAAAAGTTGTGTTACGAAACTTAAATGGAACAGTTTGAAATCATCACATTCATTACACTTGGTATATCAGGTCTAGGGGCAACAGCATTTTACTATTTTTTTAGATTCTATTTTTATAAAGAAAATCAAGAACTTAAAGAGACTAGTGAAGATAAAACTTTAGCAAAGAATGAATCAAAAAAAGCGACTCTAGCGACAGAAAAAAACACGGACTCAAGCTTTAAACAGGGCGCAAAAAAAACACTGACCTTAAATGAAGCCCTTTTAAAAAGCAAAAAAAGCTTCTGGTCTAAGCAAGGGTCAAGCAATGAAGAAGAGGTTAAAAGTTTAGATGAGTTGGAAGAGTCTCTTTATATGGCAGACATTGGTCCTCAAACTGTTCAGTATCTTTTAGATAAAGTTAGGGCTCAGTCAGAAGGAGAAAGTTTTGATCTAGGTTCAATCAAAAAGCTTTTCAAAAAAGAGATGCTCAGTTTTTTTGATGAAGATGAGGGCTCTAATGTTTTTAAAAGAATGCTTGAGAAAAGTTCTGAAACTTCTGGACCCTATGTAGTTTCAGTCGTTGGAGTAAATGGGGCTGGAAAAACAACCACCATTGGAAAACTTGCAAATAAGCTCTCAAAAGAAGGCCTTAAAGTCATGGTTGCTGCCGGGGATACTTTTAGAGCTGCTGCAGAAAATCAGCTTAATGTGTGGGCTAAAAGATCAGATGCATTGATTTTTAAAGCTCCCAAAGAAACCAAAGACCCAAGTGCCGTGGCTTTTCAAGCCTACGAGAAGGCTAAAAAAGAAGACGTAGATGTACTTTTAATAGATACAGCCGGCAGACTTCACACCCAAGATAACCTTATGAAAGAGCTTGAAAAAGTGGGGAGAGTTCTTAAAAAGCATGATGAAAATGCTCCGCATGAGTGTTTTATGATTCTTGACTCTAATACAGGTATGAATGCGGCCTTTCAGGCTGAAAATTTTCACAAAACTTTAAGCCTTACAGCTCTTATTCTTACAAAACTTGATGGCTCAGCTAAGGCTGGTATGACTCTAGGGGTGAGAAGATCTCTAGGGGTGCCAGTAATGATGGTGGGTCTGGGTGAAGGTATAGAAGACTTGAGGCTATTTGAGCCATCGGCTTTTGTAGAGTCTTTAGTTTGAACAGATTGACCAAAAATTAAAATTGTTTTACAATTTTAATAGTTTATATAGGTTATAGGTGATTCTACATGACCGCAAATAAAAGCGTCGAAACTATTTCTAAACATGATCTGTCCCTTGGGGGACACTCACTGGTTATCAGTTCTGATCTTACTAAAGAGAAGATTGATAAGATCGCTAAGCTTGCTAATACAAAAATATCTTATTCTTTAAATAACAATGTGTCCTTTCAGCGAGGTTTAATGCTCTCTTTACTACAGTCTTGTGAAGAGATTTTAGAGCTTAAATCTGAGATGAGGTCCAGAATTGAAGAGTTAGAAAAGCAAGCCGAAGTTGTTTTAGATAAATTCAATGCTTCTTTAGGTTAACTCCTAAAGACTAAAGATTTTTTGGCTTTAGGTTTTTCAATTAGATCAGCCAATCTAAAAAATCTCAGTTACTTTTGCGATTCAATTAAGAGCTTTATGACCACTTTTGCGGAGTGTGTTTTGGATCAGAGTATTGTTAAAGAAAAGAGCAATCTTAGAAAAGAGCTTAAAGGGTTAAAAGCCCAGAGTTCTTCAGTGGATCTATCTTTGTTTTTTAATTTTTACCCTCAACTCACTAATTCTTATATTGGTCTTTATAAGCCCATGTCAGACGAAATGACTTTTAAAGATCTGTCTGATCTTTCTTATAAAGCTTGGCCTCAAATTCAAAGAACCAGTCAAAACTTAAAAGACAATTTTAAAAGTAAAGTAATGACTTTTGTAGAGTCTGAGTCATTTAAGGTTTCAGCTCTTGGTTTTTTAGAACCAGAGCTTTTAAAGTCCAGAGAGATTGAGAAAAAGAATATGAAAGTGGTTTTTGTCCCAGGTTTAGCCTTTGATTACAAAGGTGCACGTCTTGGGCGAGGTCAGGGTTACTATGATCGATATTTAAGTGGTTATACAGGTGTAAAAGTGGGTGTGTGTCATCACACTAAATTTTTGAATCGCCCAATACCCATGGACTCGGGCCATGACGTTTACATGGATTTAATATTAACAGACAAGCACTTATACAAAGCTAAAAGTGCTTAAAGCAGAAAAAAAGAGAAGAGAGGTACAAGATGTCCCCCCTAGCAATTGGAATTGGAATAGTAGGATTGATTTTAGGTTTTGGATTTTCATTTATAATCCAAAAGATATTAAACAATAAGGTTTTAAATTCAGCTCAATCAGAGGCTGATAAAATTGTTCAAAGAGCAAAGTCAAAGTCTTCAAAGATGGAAAAAGACTCTAAGGATAAGGCTAGACAATTTGAAAAAAAATCTAGAAGAAATGCAGAAGAAGATATAAAAAGAGAAAAACAAAAGGCTAAAGACTTAGAACGAACCTACACGCAAAAGCTTGATGGACTTAAGAAAAAAGAACAATCTGCAGAGGATAGGTTTCAAGGTCAGCTTAAAAAAATTGAATCAAAAGAAAAAGAAATCATAAATCGTGAAAAGCGTGCAGATAATAAAGTAGTAGAGCTTGAAGAGTACAAAACTCAACTTAAACAAAAGTTAGAGTCTGTTGGTTCATACACACAAAACCAAGCAAAAGATGAGCTCATCCGCTCTATGGAAGAAGAAGCCAAGGCTGATTTTTCAAAAACACTTGTAAAGCTTGAAGAAGAAACAAAAGAGCTTTCTGAAAAGAAAGCGAAAAGGATTGTAAGCTTGGCAGTAAGTCGTTTTGCAGGTGAGTATGCTTCTGACAAAACCTCATCTCTTATTCAACTTCCTAATGAAGACATGAAGGGTAAAGTTATTGGTAAAGAGGGCAGAAATATAAGAGCTTTCGAAACCATGTGTGGAGTAGATCTTATTTTAGACGAAGTGCCTGATGCTGTTGTTATCTCGGCTTTCGACCCTGTAAGACGTGAAGTTGCAAGACGTGCACTAGAGGTTATGTTTGAAGATGGTCGAATTCATCCGCAAATGATTGAGCAGTCTGTTAAAAAAGTTAAAAAAGAACTCTTTAAATCTATTCGTGAAGATGGGGAGAAGGCCTGCGATGAACTCGCTTTAACAGGAGTTCACAAAGATATCTTAGATCTTATTGGAAGTTTAAGATACAGAACTTCTTACACACAAAACAACTACACGCACAGTATTGAAGTTGGAATGTTTGCCGGGATGATGGCGGCAGAAATGGGTGAAGATGTGAAAACAGCAAGACGTGCAGGGCTTCTGCATGATATTGGAAAAGCCCTTGATCACTCAATTGAGGGAAGCCATGCTGTTATCGGTGCAGATTATGCTAAAACAAGAGGCGAGTCTGAGGCTGTTTGTCATGCCATTAGATCGCATCATGATGATGAAAAGCCGAATACAGTTATTGCTCATTTAGTTTCAGCAGCGGATGCTATTAGTGGTGCACGTCCTGGAGCAAGAAAATCTACACAAGCAAACTATTACAAACGTTTAGAAGATTTAGAAACTATTGGAAACAGTTTTGATGGTGTTATGAAAACATTTGCAGTTCAGGCGGGGCGTGAAGTTAGGGTTATCGTAGATAGTGCAAAAATCACTGATGAACACTCGGTTATGCTGTCAAAAGACATTGCGAAGAAAATCACAAGAGAGATGAAGTTTCCAGGACAAATCAAAGTTACAGTGGTTAGAGAAACCAAAGCTGTAGAACACGCAAGGTAGATTTTAATGTCTCCATCAAAAATAAACTTCTCTTTGGAGCCTCAGGCCCAATTAGAAGTTATTAAACAAAACACAGTCGATTTAATTTCTGAAGAAGATCTTTTAAAAAAACTTCAAAAATCTTATGACTCAAATACACCTCTAAAAATTAAATTAGGGGCTGACCCCTCGCGCCCTGATCTGCACTTAGGCCACTTAGTGGTTTTAAAAAAGTTAAGACAATTTCAAGATTTGGGTCATGAAGTTCAATTTATCATCGGAGATTTTACAGCTCTCATTGGAGATCCTACAGGTAAAAACGAAACCCGCCCTTCTCTGTCAGAAGACGAAATTAAAAAAAATGCTGAAAGCTATAAAGAGCAAGTTTTTAAAATTCTAGACCCTAATAAGACAACTGTTTATTTTAATTCAGATTGGTTTTCAGAATTTAAAGCTACCGATTTTATAAAACTATCTGCACAGTATACCGTGGCTAGAATGATTGAACGCGATGATTTTGAAAAGCGTTACAAGTCGGGAAAACCCATAGCTTTACATGAGTTTCTCTATCCACTTGTTCAAGGGCATGACTCTGTTGTTTTAAAATCAGATGTTGAGCTTGGTGGGACTGATCAAAAGTTTAATCTTTTAGTTGGGCGAGATTTACAAAAAAACAATTCAATGGCTCAGCAGTCTGTTTTAACATTGCCTTTATTAGAGGGTTTGGATGGAGTTAAAAAAATGTCTAAAAGCTTAGATAACTACATTGCATTTACAGACAGCCCGAAAGATATATTTGGAAAGTTTATGAGTGTTACAGATGAATTGATGTTTAAGTATGCAAAGCTTATATTTTTAAAAACTGATGAAGATATTAAGTCTATTCAAGCTAAAATCTCAAGTGGTGAAGTGCATCCAAAAGCAGTAAAAACAAACTTTGGAAAAGATTTGGTGGAGCTTTTTTATTCAAAAGCTGAGGCAGAAGCCAGTGCTAAAGAGTTTGAAGCTGTTTTTACAAAAGGTGGACTTCCAGATGATATAAAAGAAGTTGTTTTAGACAGCCAAGCTGAAGCTCATTGGGTCTGTAAAGTGATTGTTGAGGCTGGTTTTGCTGACTCAAACTCACAAGCAAGAAGACTTGTAGAGTCTAAGGCTGTAGAGTTTGATGGATCTAAAATTTTAGATTCAAAATTTAATTTAGAACTTAAAGTTGGAGAACCTAAACTCTTAAAGGTTGGCAAAAAGAAATTTGCTTATTTGGTGCTCTCATGAAAGTAAAGTTTATGCCTCAAGATATTGAGGTTGAAATAAAACCGGGTCAATCTGTGTTAAATGTTGCTCAAGACAATGACATACACATTCAAAGTGTATGTAAAGGGATTCCTTCTTGTGCTGAGTGTAGAGTTCAAGTTCTGGACGGGGCTGGAAACATTTTACCTCCTATGGATGAAGAGCTTGATTTGATTGGCACAGCTCATTTTGTTAATAGCAGTAGACTTTCGTGTCAGATGCGATGTTTTGGAAGTGTTACAGTTGATCTAACTGAACAGATAGGAAAAGAAAATGAATCTTCAAAACAACCCCAAGGTCGTGTTGTTAAAAAAGAGGGGGAGGAGTCTTTTGCTGTGATGGGTAATATTTTAGAAGAGAATGCTTCAAGTAATGATCCTGTTAAAATAGATGTTGAAGGTGATAAACCTAGAAACTCATCTTCTAAAAAGAGCTCGTTACGAACAGGTGTAAATTTTGGAAAATCCTCTAGTGATCGATCATCTCATAATAAAAAAGCTTCTAATAAAAAGTCAAAAAACTCAAGAAGACATAAAAACACTTCAAAAAATAAAAGTAGCTCTCAAAGTGGTGCTAAAAATTCTAATCAAAGAAAATCAGATTCTAAAAACAACAGATGATTTTAAGTCTATTTTTTCTTTCACTTTCTTATGCAACAGGAGTTGAATTTATGTCAGTCAGTAAATGTTTGAATAAACCAAACTGTGTTTCTTCAACTGATAAAAGAGAAGAATTTTATGTTGATCCTTTGGTCGTAAAAGATTTTGATTTGGTTGTCAGTAAGATAAAAAAACTTAGTGGTGCCAAACTCAAAAGTCATGACAAGACTAAAAAGACCGCTCACTTTGTATTTGTAACAAAACTTATGAAATTCAAAGATGATGTTTGGCTTGAGATGAATGTTGAAGAAAATCATATTGAAATAAAATCAGAGTCTCGATTGGGCTACTCTGACCTTGGTGCTAATAGAAAAAGAGTTGTGAAGATAAGAGCTTTAATAGAAGCTTTATAATATTAATTTAAAAACCATTGTAGTATCAAATTTAGGCATTTTAAATATAGTGCAACCGTAATGTGTTGTTTTTTACCTTGATTGAATCAATCTGAGATTTAAATTTAGAAACTGTAAACAATAAGAAATTCTTGAGTGCCTCATAGGGGGTTGGCTTCAAGTTTGTTGTTATTTTCATCGATATAACAAGTAGTTATGTTTTTTAATTTAATTTCGCGCTTAGGTGTTATTTTTATATTACTCTTTTTGACAGCTTGTAATAGCAATTTGGATGTTGAGTTTAATGCCTTTAGCTTGGTTGATTCTTTAGGAAATCTTCTACCTCCAGAGCAAATAACAATTATTGACCCTAGTGCAAATCAAAGCATAGACAATACACCTATTGTTAGGGTTGATGGCTTAATCAACAACACTGTTGTTAGATTGTATTCAGACAGATTTTGTCAAAATGAAATCATGAGATCAATTTCAGAAAGTGATGCCCTAGACTTTAATGTTTCAGCTTTACCTCTTGGTGTTCACTATTTTTATGCTACACAAGAGACAGAGGCCTTAAATCGTTCTGTTTGTTCAACTGCTTTTGATTCTTACGAAGTTATTAGGGCTCCAAATGCTCCACTAAATTTAGTTTTGATTAACCCTGCATCTAGTCCTGGAACTGTTGCTACACCAACAATACGGATCAGTGGAGTTGCAAGTGGCAACATAGTGCGGCTTTTTACAGACAGTTCATGCAGCAGTGAAGTTTCAAATGGAATAGCAACTGGTGCAAGTATAAATTTAGTTTCTCAAGCTTTAGCTGCAGGCGTATATAATTTTTATGCATCACAAACTTCTCGTGTTGCTGGTTCTTCTTCATGTTCAACAGCTACCGTGGCCTATGAGTATGTAGTTCCGCTCCCAGCGCCGACAACATTAACACTTCAAAACCCTTCAACAAGCCCCGGAATAGATCCAACACCAACTATAAGAGTTGGTGGTGTTTTAAGTGGTGAAAGAGTTAGGCTTTACGCAAACAATACATGTTCTGTGCAAGTTGCAAATGGTGTAGCTTCAGGAGCTAGTATAAATCTAACCTCATTAGCTTTAACATCAGGTGTTTACAATTTTTATGCAACTCGAGAAACAAGTGCATTAAATAGATCAAACTGTTCAGTTGCAACTGTTCAATACCAATTGATTTCAGTGCTTGCTGCACCGACAACTTTAACTTTACAAGATCCAACTTCAAGTCCAGGAATAGATCCAACACCAACTATAAGAATTGGTGGAGTTTTAAATGCCGAGACGATTAGATTATACACTAACAACACTTGTACTATTCAAGTTGCAACTGGTGTAGCTTCAGCAACTAATATAGATTTAACATCACCGGCTTTAGCTGCAGGTACTTATAATTTTTATGCAACAAGAGAAACAAGTGCTCTTGATCGTTCAAGTTGTTCAACTGCAACTGTTCAGTATGCATATACTCCAGTTTTAAGTGCACCAACAACTTTAACTTTACAAAATCCATCAACAAGTCCAGGAATTGATTCAACACCAACTATAAGAGTTGGTGGAGTTTTGAATGGTGAAACAGTAAGACTTTACACTAACAATACCTGTACTGTGCAAGTCTCTAGTAGTGTATCTTCTGGAGCCAGTGTTGATTTAACGTCATCAGCTTTAGCGGCCGGCACTTATAATTTTTATGCTACTCGAGAAACGAATGCAGTAAATAGATCAAACTGTTCTTTTGCTACAGTTCGATATGAATTGATTCCGGTGCTTGCTGAACCTACAGCTTTAACTCTTCAAAATCCTGCAACAAGTCCAGGAACAGATTCAACACCTACGATAAGAGTGAGTGGAGTTTTAAATGGTGAAACAGTAAGGCTTTATAGAAACAATACGTGTACTACAGAGGTTGCTAGTGGTGTCGCTTCAGCTGCAAGCATAGACCTAACATCATCAGCTTTATCACAAGGTACTTATAATTTTTATGCGACTCGAGAATCGAGTGCACTTAATAGGTCGAACTGTTCGACAGCAACAGTTCGGTATGTCTACGCAAACAATCCAATGATTTTGGTTTTTAGAACATCTTCTGCAAATCAGTCGGTTACTTTACCGTTACCTAGTGGTTACACTTATAATTTTACAGTTAACTGGGGTGATGGTTCTCCAATAGATACAGTAACATCTAATTCAAGTTCACATGTATACTCTTCTGCTGGAAGCTATACAGTTAATATTCTTGGAACTTTGCAAGGTTTTTCTTTTGGAGATGTCCCTGCAAGTGCTTCACTAATTACTGCTGTCACGAACCTTGGAAATACAGGGCTTGTGTACATGGATCATGCTTTTATGAACTGTTCAAACCTTAGGTCTGTAAGTGGAGGAAACACCAGCGGTGTGACCAGTATGGTTGAAGTTTTCAGAGGCGCCTCTTCTTTTTCATCAGGTAATATATCTGGTTGGAACACTTCAAATGTTGTCAATATGGATTCAATGTTTATGGATGCAACTTCATTCAATCTAAACATAAGCAATTGGCAAACAGGGAATGTTACAAATATGCAGGACTTGTTCACTCGTGCAAGAGTTTTTAATCAACCTATTGGTTCGTGGAATGTAAGCCAAGTTGTCAATATGAGGGCTACATTTTTTATAGCAGAAGCTTTTAATCAACCTTTAAACTCTTGGCAGGTAGGTAATGTCACAGACATGCGTCATATGTTTTGGAGTGCTGATTCTTTTAATCAGGACTTAAACTCTTGGGATGTTAGGAGAGTTGTTAATATGTATGGTATGTTCTATTTAAATAGAGTTTTTGACGGAAATATTTCAAGTTGGAATACAAGAAGTCTTGAGGTTATGGGACGAATGTTTGCATTGGCTTTAAGATTTAATCAAAATCTTTCATCTT
>JALZUR010000012.1 GCA_023301025.1 Bdellovibrionales bacterium
TAGTAGGTTTACCAAATGTTGGTAAAAGCACTTTAGTAAATTACTTATGTGGTGCAAAGGTTGGAATAACCTCTAATAAGCCCCAAACAACTAGAAAAAATATATTGGGTGTTAAATCAACTGACACTGAGCAGATGATATTTATAGATTCTCCTGGATTTATTCAAGCTGAAAAAGGACTAAACTCATATCTAGAATCTCAATGGAGGCGAGTTTTAGAAGACGTTGATGCTCTTGTGTTTGTATTTTCATTAGATTCAAAAAAAGAGAGTTTAGATCGTATCTTCACAATGATGGACACAATCACTAAACCTTATGTAGTTGTCATTACTAAAACTGATCTAAATTTAGCTGAAAGACAGTATCTTATAGAAGAAGAACTGAATAAAAAAGGAATCACTCACTTTACATCTAAGCGCCTTGGTAAAACTCAAAGACTTTCATTAAGTTCTAAATTTTTAGAAACACTTTCACTCTTTTTACCAGAAACAGGACACTTTTATTTTGATTCAGACATCTATACCACTCAAAATTTAAGAGAACTCAGCAGTGAAATTGTTTTAGAGTCTGTCTTTAGAAATCTATCAGATGAGCTTCCTTATGAGACATGTGTAAGTATTAGAGATTTTAAGGATGAGCAGGGTAGGATCTATAAGATCTATGCTGATATCATTGTATCTAAAGAAAGGTATAAAAAGATTATCATTGGTAAAGGTGGTAAAACCATTAAGCTTATCGGTACAGAGGCTAGAATGAGTTTAGAGCGTGAGTTTTCGACAAAAATCTTTTTAGACTTAAATGTTAAAGTAAAAGAAGATTGGAATAAAAAATCTGTAAAATTAAGAGAGGTGGGCTACAGTGAGCACGCATGATATTGAAAATAAAAATTTAGAAGCTAAAGTTTTAAATAGCATCGAAACTTTAGAAAAGTCCTCAGATATCACAGATGATGGTTTAGCTTCTGATGTAAATACTAAAACAGAAGTTTATAAAGAGCAGTTGTCTACTGAACTGAAAACAGTTTTAGGAAGTGATTCTGTTGACAGTTCTTTGGGTGCTAGACCCGATAAAACTAAAGACTTTAATGTTGCTATTGTAGGTCGGCCAAATGTTGGAAAATCTAGTCTTTTTAATGTTTTAGTTAAAAGCAGAAAAGCTTTAGTTAAGAATCAGCCCGGAGTAACTAGAGATTTAAGAAGAGATTCTACAGAATGGTGGGGCAAAAGTTTTAATGTTGCCGATACAGGTGGTTGGACAGATGCAGAAGATAAAATATCTTCAGCCATTAGAAAAAAGCTTTCAACTGAACTCATAAATTTTGATCATCTAGTTTTTGTATGTGACATTAAAATGGGTCTTACTTCAGATGATAAAAACTTTTTTAGTTTAGTAAGACAATCTGGAGTTCCATTTACCTTAGTCTTAAACAAAGTAGATTCTGGAAAAGAAGATGATACAGAGTTTTATCAATTGGGATCTCCTTTGTTTTATAAAGTTTCGTGTGAACATAAAATTGGTATTGAAGATTTAGTTGAAGATATAATTGAATCAAAAACGCAGTGGCAGGTTGAGTGTGAGTCTCAATTAGAGCACTTAAAATCTATTAGGCTAGATAATTTTGAAGATTCTGAATTTGAGAACTTAGAGCAAGAAAAGAACGAAGAGTTTAAGATAACTGTGATTGGCAGACCAAATGTGGGTAAAAGTTCCCTTGTGAATCGTATACTCAAAAGAGAAGAGCAGCTTGTTTCAGACTTATCTGGGACAACTACAGATGCACTTTCTTTTAAGGCTGAGCATAAAAACTTTGAATTCTCTCTTTTTGATACTGCCGGTATAAGACGACATTTAAAGATGGATGGAGGTTTAGAGGGGCTAACTGCACTTAAGGCTTTTGAGACCATAGAAAGATCTAATTTTATACTTCTTGTGCTTGATGGAACACTTAAGCCATCTCGTGCTGAAGCAAGATTAATCAAACGTTGTAATGAACTATCAAAACCATTTTTAATAGTTATTAATAAATGGGATCTTACTTTAAATGATAAATCTATTAATAAAGAGACGTTTAAGAAAAGCTTAGAAAAAGAGTTTCACTTTTTAAAATCATTAGAAACAGTTTACATTTCAGCGCTTACTGGATCTGGTATTGACAAGCTTTTTACAAATCTTCAAATCTTGAGAGATAAGTTAGGAGTTCGAATTGGGACAGGAGAGCTTAATAGATTTTTTGAAAGAGTTATAAAGCAAGCTCCAACACCTTTTTACAACAATAGATCAGTAAAGCTTTACTACATAACACAAACTAAACAGAGTGTTCCAAGCTTTTTATGTTTTGCTAACTATCCAAAAGGCGTTACCCCAAGTTATAGAAGGTTTATTGAAAATAGGATTAAGGAAAATTTTGATCTTCAGGGTGTTCCTGTACGTGTTTACTTTCTTCCAAAAGACTCTTCTAAAAGGGGCTTAAAATTTAATGGTTGATGTGTCTGGTAAATCTTTCGTGTAAAAAGGTGAATAGGTTTGAAAGGATAAGGCTAAGTGTTTCAAAATCGTCATAAGTTTTTTAGTAAGAACGTGTCTTTTTTTATTGCATCGATGGGGACAGCTTTTGGTTTAGGTAACCTTTGGAGGTTTCCCTATGTGGTTTCTGAATATGGTGGTGGAGCCTTTGTCTTTTTGTATGTTCTACTTGCAATATTTATTGGAACTCCTTTGGTTATTTCTGAAGTTATTTTAGGCAAATACCTTTTAAAAGAAGATACATCAATTTTGCGGTTAATTGAAAAAATGTCAGTCCCAAAAATAATTAAATCTTTATTTAAAACTATGTCTTGGGTGCCATTAGTAGTTGCATTTGGAGTCCTTACCTACTGCTCTATCTTGAGTGGATGGGCCTTGTACCTTTTTTATAAATATCTGATTAGCTTTGTGTTTCAAAATTATTCAGAAAATCAAATTATTTTTATAAATCTAAAATACAACAGTATGCTGCAGGTCTCTTTTTTAGGGCTTCATCTTTTGTTTTTGTACTATATTTATTCACGAGGTGTTCAGTTTATTGTATCTAAATGGCTCTCTGTTGTGTTTCCTCTGTTTTTAATTTTTCTTTTTTATATTAGTTATCAAATTGTTTCGGCTGAAGATCTTTTAATTGCTGCAAAGTATATGATTTATCCAAATTTTCATCTTCTTACTTTTAAGTCTTTAAGTTATATTTTAGGACATGTTCTTTTCACTATGAGTTTAGGCTTTTCAATTTACGTCTCTTTTTCTTCATTCTTATCACAAGAGAAGCCGTCAACTCTTTTAAGTTCAAAGGTCCCTTTCATAGACACGTTAACCTCTCTTGCTGTGGGATTTGTTATTTTCCCCATGATAATTATCTCTGGCTATACGGGCCGTATGAGTGAGGCACTGTTTAGAGCTTTTCCTGCTTTTCTAGGTGAAAAAAACTATTCACCGTTGATTGCCGCTGTTTTTTATTTTTGTGTTTTTATTGTATCCGTAAATGCATCATTAGGACTAATTGAAGGCATTGTATACAGAGCCAGAAAACATAGAGACTTTTCACGCTTTAGAGTTTTAACACTTACTATTTTCTTTGCATTTATATGTGCCAGTTTCGTTATTTTTTTGGAAAATTTTTTTATTGGTATCAATCTAATTGAGATCTTAGATGATATTTTGATTAATTTCTTCCTTCCTTTTTCAGCACTTTTTTTTAGTTTACTTACACTTATTTGTGTTGATAAAAAATTTATTGAAGCTGAATTTGATATAGAATCAAGTCATGAAAATAAGACCATATATAAGATTTGGAAGATCTTTGGAGCAATTGTTCTTCCAGCTTTTTTGATTGTCTCCATTGCTTTAAGGCTGTTTGGTTAATACAGCTTTCTTTTAAAACTTAATTTGAACTATAAAAAATAACTTTTAAAGATCCCAAGTAAGTCTTAAGTAGTTGTATACTTCTAAAGCCTCAGAACTATTAGGTGGATTATTAAAAATCAATAGTTCTAAGATGTTTCCACCAAAATACTGCCTGTTTGCATCAGTGCCGTCATGATGTAGTGTTTGAGTTCCGTTACAACCGAGACTCACATCACCAGAATGAGCATAGAGTCTTGATGTTGACGCTAAATCGGCTCCCATTGCTACACCATTTATATAACAGTTAAAGTTTTTATCAGGTCCTGTAGGACCAGTATAATTTGTTTAGTCAAAAACTTGCGAAACACTATAGACAGTGTTTGATTGTATCAATACTGAGTGTCCAATAAAGTTTTGAATGCCATCACCATCGTTTGTTTGGTTCCAAAATCCGCAGTACAAACAGTTATTGTCTATATAAATATTTATACCTTTAACTTGTGCTAATTTTTAACATTCAATGTCTATTCTGATTCTAGTTACACGACTAACTCAATTTTAAGATTAGACGCAGAAGCAAGCAGCAATAGTCATGTTCTTTTAAGTCCTCCGTATTTTTCATATTCTACGTCCGTACAAAGTCTTACAAAAACTTTTTTTGCTAAACTTGATGCTGTTCCAGACAGTCACCCTGCAGGTCTTTACACTGAACTTTTAACTATGCACGTGTCATCAAACAGAAGTCTTAGTGGTCTTTACAGTTGGCCATTAGCGGTTACTAGACCTATTCAGTTTATTTTTCGTATTAAAAAAAAACTTGATGTTTCTATTGTTGCTAACGGTGGTGTTTTTGATCCACTTGCAACAGCAAAGGTTATGAATTTTGGTGACTTAGTGGCTTTAGAAACACAAACGGCAGATGTGTTGGTAAACTCAAATGTAGGTTATCGTTTAAGCTTCTCTTCAAGAAATGAAGGTCGTTTAAAGCACTCTGAATTTTCTGTTTTTGTACCATATACCTTAAGTGTTTCTGGAGCTCAGGTAAATCTAGTGAGTTCAAATTCAAACCCTGTTGTGGTTTCAAGTGCTCCTGGCATGTCACCTCCCGGAGGTTTTGTTGTGCCTTTAAACATTCAAATTGGAAATTTAAGTGGTGGTGAGACTGGTGGAACCTACACAGATGTTGTTCAGCTCAACATTGAAGCTTTCTAAACTAAAAGTTAAAGATTCATATAATTTATAAAAAAAGCCCTGCTTAGACAGAGCTTTTTTAAAGTTAAGTTTCTAGAAATATAGATCTTCCTAAAAGAAAAGCTCTATGTATATAGAGCTTTAAAAATGCTAGATTATAAGTCTAAATTTTTTTTAAAAAGACTCATCAAAAGCAACGTCTCCTGACACACCAACTTGGTAGGCTGAGACACGTCTTTCAAAAAAGTTTGCAAGCTCTTGAGTGTCTTGGAGTTCCATAAAATCAAATGGGTTTTTAACGTTATAAACTTTATCCATGCCCAATCTTTCAAATCTAAGATCTGCAATGTATTCAAGATATGTTTTCATATCTCTACCAGAAAGACCTGCAATTCCTTGGTCTAAAATTTCTTTAGAAAAAAGCATCTCACAATCAATAGCCTCTGAAAGCATGGTTCTAATTTCCTCTTTTAAGCTTTCGTCAAAAAGATCTGGTTCTTCAGTGGTAACCACTTCAACAACTTTAAACGCAAAATCAATGTGAGCACTCTCATCTCTGAATACCCAGTTTGTACCTGACGCTAGTCCGTTTAATAGACCTTTTGATCTTAAAAAATAGACATAGGCAAAGGCCCCAAAGAAGAAAAGACCTTCAATACAACAAGCAAAACAAATCATATTGAGTAAAAACTTTCTACGATCCTCTTTGCTGTTTATTGTGTCTAATGTATTTATTGAGTCCATCCATTTAAAAGCAAAATCAGCTTTTGCCTTTATTGAGGGGATATTCTCTATGGCATCAAAAGCTTTAGCTCTCTCTTCTGGATCTGGAATATACGTGTCTAAAAGTGTAAGATAAAACTGAACATGCAAAGCCTCTTCATAAAGCTGTCTTGAAAGATAAAGTCTAGCTTCCGGAGAGTTGATATGTTTGTAAAGGTTAAGAACTAAGTTGTTTCCAACTATAGAATCACCTGTTGCGAAAAATGCCACAAGTCTTTGAATTAAAAACTGTTCTTCTTTACTTAATTTAGATTTTAAATCAGTTACATCTGTTGTAAAATCAACTTCATCGACAGTCCATGTGTTTTTAATTGCATCTTTATACATTTCATAAAAAGCTGGGTACTTCATGGGTCTTAGGGTTAGGTCAAATCCTGGGTTTAGTAACATCTGTGTGTTCTCCTTGTGTGTGTTGTCTTTAAGATGTTTGTCATCGTTAGAGTCGTTGTGTTTTAGTTTAAGTGCAGGCCTCACAAATTTCTGGGTTCTCTAATGAGCATGCCAGAGCTTCTTGTTCAGTGAATTGTTTTTTTGTTTCCGTATCCTTTTTGTCACTACTAAAAGTTTTGGCAATTTTTGTAGCAGGTCTGGATCTTAAATAGTAAGTTGTTTTTATTCCATTGTCCCACGCGTACATGTACATGCTTGAGAGCTTTCCAATGCTTGGGTTTTCAATGAATAGATTCAAAGACTGGCTTTGATCTATATAAGGGCCTCTTGCTGCTGCATGATCAATAAGAGACTTTTGCGGAATCTCCCACGCTGTTCTGTAAAGATGCTTTAGGTCTGCAGGTACTTCATCAATATTGGCAACAGAACCTTCAGCACTCTTAATTTTTTGCCTCATGTCTTCACTCCAAAGACCTCTGTCTTTCAAAGTTTGAACCAAGTATCTGTTGATTTGTATAAACTCACCTGAAAGAGTCTCTCTTTTGAAGTAGTTTGAAACCTGTGGTTCGATAGCTTCGTAAACACCGGTTATTGATGCAATTGTTGCAGTTGGTGCTATTGCAATCATTAGTGAGTTTCTTAGACCACTATCTTTCATGCGTGTTCTTAAGCTTTCCCACCTTTTTGTATCTGTTGGCTGAACACCCCATAGATCAAATTGAAACTCTCCTAAGGCAGCGCGTGTTTGATCAAAAGCTTTATGTGCTCCTTTTTTTTCTGCAAGTTCAACAGATGTGTTTAATGCCCAATAGTAGATCTCTTCTTGGATCTTTGTAGAAAGCTCTAAAGCTTCTGGTCCGTCAAAAGGCATGCCTAGTTTAAAGAAGGCATCTTGCAAACCCATGGCACCTAAACCAATAGGTCGCCAAATATTATTTGAGTTTTCTGCGGTGTCTATCGGGTAAAAATTTATATCAATAACTTTATCTAAGTATTTAACAGCAGTTTGCACTGTTTTTGAAAGCTTAGTGAAGTTAAAAGCTCCGTCTTCTACGTGGTTTGAGAGGTTTACACTTCCTAAATTGCACACAGCAGTTTGATCTTTAGAAGTGACTTCAAGTATTTCAGTACACAGGTTAGAAAGATGAATTACATTTTCTTTTTTACCTGTCTGATTACTCTTAGAGTTTGAATGATCTTTAAATGTCATCCAGCCATTACCGGTTTGTGCAAGGGTCTTCATCATTCTACTGTAAAGAGTTCTTGCTTTTATTTGTGATTCAAATTTTTCTTCTTTTTCAGCTTTTGTGTAAAAATCCTTAAACTCTTGTCCGTAAGAATCAATCAGTTCTGGACAGGTTTTAGGATCAAACAATGACCACATAGCATCTTCTTTTACTCGTTCCATAAAGAGGTCAGGCACCCAGTTTGCTAAATTTAGATTGTGTGTTCTTCTAGACTCATCTCCTGTGTTGTCTCTGAGTTCTAAAAACTCTTCGATGTCTGCATGCCATGTTTCAAGGTAAATACAGGCAGCTCCTTTTCTTCTGCCACCTTGGTTAACAGCAGAAACAGATGAGTCTAGTGTTTTGAGCCAAGGAACCAACCCATTTGATTTTCCATTTGTTCCTTTAATAAGTGAACCTCTTGATCTAACTCTGTGAAAGGCAACACCTATTCCTCCTGCGTATTTTGACAGTAAAGCTATGTCTTTATATTTGTCATAAATACTTTCTAAACTGTCTCCAGGACTGTCTAAAAGGTAACAGCTTGAAAGTTGAGGCCTAAGGGTTGCAGAGTTAAATAGCGTTGGAGAGCTTGGCATATAATCAAGGCTTGAAATCAGTTCGTAAAACTCTTTTGCTTCAGCAAAGTTATCAGCTAAACCGCAAGCTACTCTTAAGAAAAAGTATTGAGGTGTTTCAATTATGTCGCGACTTTGTGGATGCTTAAGTAAGTATCTGTCATAAACAGTTTTTAAGCCAAAGTACTCGAAACGATCAGTGCGTTGTTTATTTACAATTAAGTTTAGTGCTTCTTTGTGTTCGGTTACAAAGTCTGCCTTTTCCTTAGAAATAAGTCCAAGTTCAAAACCTTTTGCAACAGAGTCAGAAAATTTAATAATACCTTGGAGAGCCACCTCTTCTTGAATGTATCGGTTTATAAGTCTTGCGGAAAGTTTTGAATACTCAGGGTCTTCAGAGATAAGCATAGAAGATGTTGAAATGGCTAACTCATCAAGTTCTTTCGTTGTAGCGCCATCGTAGAGTCCGCTAATTGCCTTGGTTGCAACTCTTAGAGGGTCCACTTCTTTTAAACCATTTGAGCATGCTATTACTACATTTACGATTTTATTAACATCAACAGGAACAAACGAGCCGTCTCTTTTTTTAACGCGCATTTGGTGTGAATGTGAAGCCTCAGTATTTGTATTGGACTCGGTTTTTGTATTGTCATTAGTGGATTGCTCTTTAGACTGCTGCTCGATAACTTCCATTGTAAGTTTTCCCTTTTTTTGGTTGTTGATTTTATAAAATGTATTGGCTTGGCTGTTTTGAACCTTCAATCAGTGTCCATCTTACTTAGTGCCTTTACAAGATTGGAAGAGCTGCGATACTAAAAAAAATATCGTCAAAATATTGTCTCTACAACAGACCCAATTTTACTTTGAATGCTCTTTAAGGCCTAAGGCTTGTTAAAATCATCTACATGTAGTTTATATATCTAAAAATAATTCAATATATAGTTTGCGTAACGTGAGATAAAAAAATCTTAAATTTAGAACATTAATAGTTTCTGAGTTATGAATAGGGTGGGTTTTATAAAAAGTGTTTGTTTTTTTAAGCAAATGTAGATTTGTAGATATCTGAAATCAATTCTTATCAGAATGACTTAAATTAAATTAAATCTTGAATAAAACATTTACCAAACACCATTATTTTCGATTTGAGCAAAAGTTTGTAAAATATTCATTAGTAAATCTAGTGTATCTTCTAGTAATAATATAGCTGTTATGAAGGTCGTAGTTTTTGCTTGGAAAGCTTTTTAACAAGGTAGCGTTTGGTGCTAAAAAAATTAGTCATTTTTTTCTATCTATGTCCAGCCGTTGTTTTTGCCTTGAACAATGATTTAGACGTTAACCTTTTGTATATCTCTGATCCAGGAGATTCTTTTGAAAATACTCACGCAGAACTTGATTACGATCTTTTCTATAAACATGTTGAAGAGAATGTAGATGCTCCATTTAAAAATTCTTATAAAAACTATTCAGTCGTTCAAGGCTTAAACTACTCTTTTGATTTTGGACTCTATTTAGCTACGTATTTTGATTATTTAGTTACAGCTCCGGAGCTGTACATATCATATGGTGTTGGTGGGAACTACTTTTCTCTTGGCCGAAAAAAACCCAATACAGAACTCTATATTGATCAAATTTTTAAAATAGGTGTCGACCAGGCCTTTCAAAGAAATAATCCTTTTCAAGCTGAAAGTCAGGGGCGACTTTCTTTTAATTATATTTTTAAATCTGAATCTATAATTTTTGAAGCCTTTGCTTCTCCATTTTCTATTCCTGATCAAGGCGCAAGTTATGAAATTTCAGATGGAAAAATAAGATCAAAAAACCCTTGGTCAAGCCTTCCTCCTGCGTCGTTAGAATTAGATGGTGTTGGTGAGTTTAATTTAAATTATAGAATTTTAAATGACAGTTTGCCTGAGGTTTTAGGAAACGCACAGTATGGTTTAAACTTCTCGGTTGTTTCTGATTATTTAAAAGTGGATGGGTTTTATCATAATAAAACGAGCAAACAAATAGGTTTTAAAATTGCGCCACTTCTAGACTCTGATCAGGTTGGTGTTGTTGATATTGATACGTCTCCCTTTTTTGCCAGAGAACATTTGTTTGGTGTGCAATTAAAATCAATGTGGCTTAAAGGCTTTGAGGTTACTAATGGATTCTATGGTTTAGTTTTAAACTCCGAACAAGAAGAGGCCGCAGCTGGTTTTCAAACAGAACTTAATGATTACTTCTTTATGACAACGGCTTTTCACCTTACCTTTGATTGGGCAAAATTAACTATAGCCCATTTGTATAGAAGTCAGCGTTCTTTTGAATTAGACAAAGACACAGTTTACTTAGACAGCAATAGATTTCTACATGGAAATGCAATTAAACTAACACTTTCAGATGTTTCTTTAGGAGATTTTAATTTTGTTAGTGATATTCTTTTTGCCACACAGGATAAGGGCTTGAGCGGACAGTTTTATTTGTCATACTCATTATCAAAAAACTTTAGTTTAACATCTCAACTTAATATCATTGAAGATTTTAATGATAATTCTTCTTTTGAAAGTAGATTCTCTGAGACAACTTTTTTTAGATTTTCTACTTTAGATAACTTTAGAATGGGGGTTCACTATGTCTTTTAGGGGAAAAAAGACAGTTCTACTTTTTGTGTTTAGTTTCTTGCTAACATCTTGTTCATGGTGGGGTGGTGAAAAGGATAATAACTCTAATATTAGATTAAGTGATAATAGAATAGAAGGCTTTGGTGATATCAGCTGTATAAAAAATACGGGTGAGTTTTTCGGTGATTATTTTGCGGGACGTAGTTCGACAGCTGAAATTATGGAAATGAAAACATGTATTGAAGAAACTCTAGATACGATGTTTGAATTAGCCTATAAAGATGATGAAATAGGTTTTAATAGAGTCAGAGTAAAAAACATTTTATCATCAGTTGTTGAAAATAGTTATGACTTAGATGAAATGACTGAGCTCATGTTTAGGCTTAAGAGGTTTTTTGTAGGTGGTGGTAAGGATTCATTTTTTATTGAGGAGTGGTTTCGCTTCAAGTCTGAGCTCCCTTATCTAGCAAAGGCTTTAGATACATCAAGATATGCTGCTAGTCTGTTGTTCTACTCTACAAAAGAGAAGAAGCTTTTAGAAAGAGAAGTTTTATATGACACTCTAAAAAGTAGTTTTCAAGAATTTGATTTCATCAAAAATAAATTTCCTAAAACACTTAAAAAAGAAGAAGCTTTAGCACTTATATTGAGTATACTTAAAGTTTCATCTTTAGAAGTACTAACAGATTTGATTAAAGCAGGGTTCGATATTATTTATCCTGGTGAAACTATATTTTTTGAAGAGCAGCAGTCTTTTGTTAAAACAGTTTGGGATGTATTGATTTTTCAGTCTCGCATAAGAGAAGTCAGTTTCCCAAATGGTTTGCTTTATGGTGAAACCACCGCTGACCTTATTAAGTCTGTAGGTATGATCTCAAGTAGACTTAGTCGATGGGGTAATCTTTACCCAAATGAGTATTCGTTTCTTATTGATGATGTAAAAAAACTTATAAGTGAACTATTTAATTCTGGTTTTTTAGATGCGCATATTTCTAATGATGAAGCTTTGAATAAAACATTTGAAAACTTTGCATTAAGAATTTTTGGTAGTCCGAAACTAGAGAATGAAGATTTTGACCTCGTCTATGATGCTTATAAAACATGGGCAGATCTTTATCCAAAGCTTATTGTTGATCTTGATGATGAATGGGCAAAGACTGTTCTAATCTCTTTAAGCACAAATTTAGATTATTCTGAAGTTTTAGCAACTGATAAAGATTTGTTTGATGAAAAGTATATTAAGTCTTTTCCTAATGATGAATCAATAAATTCTAGATATCAAAACTTTGAAGTCTTACTTGAAAGTTTTGATAAACCTCATTTTATTTCTGAACCAAACAGACCTGTTTATATTCTATTTGATGAAAATAGAACCTTAAGCCCTATTGAACAGTATTTTGACAAGTCTTTAAAGCAGTTGTTTTTAGTTGTGGTTGATCCAATTGCTAGAGCCTATAACCCTGAGTTAAATCGTTACAATAGCCCTGGCAATGTTGTGATGGATAAACTTGGTTTGGGTAAACTAATCTCAGATTTTAGACCTATAGGTTTAGAGTTAGGTTTAGTGAACAGCTATAATTGTAACTTTGAAGAGCGAATATTCTTAGAATCAAATCTTCTTACTAGAAACGCTAATGGTGATGAATTTGTTTCAGTTTTTGAGGCTGCAGAGTGGTTAGGAACAATGATAGTCACTTCAAATCTCACTAACCATGTTTTTTCTAGAATTGGTAAAGAATGTGCCTATGAAGGTATCGAAGTGAATGGCTACCCTTTTTACAAAAGATCTTGTTTTAAAAAATCACTATTTAATAACAGTGAAACTTTAGAAAACTTTTTCCCGAGTTTTAAAGATTATTTACGACTTTTAGGTTCTGATAGTCGAAAATCAGAATTTGAAGAGAAGATTACAAACAGCTCTAATATAATAAATAATTTAGGTATTAAGTTAAACAAACTTGATATTGACTACTATCAGACAACATTTACAAATAAAATGAATGCATGCCTTCAAAATCTAAATGATGATATTTTTCTTGAGTTTCCACTTTCAAGAGCTGAGTTTAATGGAACTATTGCTGCGCTTATTTATATTGAAAACTTTTTTTTACAGTATGATAAGACAGGGTTAAAAGGTGGTTTTTTTGGTGGTGGAGATGATCCCGTTGGTTCAGATTTAATCATTGACGGTGGTGAAGTTTCTAGTTTTATTAAAGAAAGAGTTAGCGAAGAAAATAAACAACTAATTCTTGGAAAAATAAAAGAAATTGTTCCATCTAGTGTTTATAAAATTATTAAAGGGCAGCTTGAAAAGCTTGGTGATGGTATTATCAGGCTTGATAGGCAGTATGCTATTAGTTTTATGACTCAAGTTCTCTCTGACAATTTAGTACTTAACCCTTTAGAGCAAGAGTACTGCTATGATGTGGTGAAATCTGCTGAACAAGGCTCTATTTTTTACGATGTTGAAACACAGGCCACTTGTCCTGTCGTCAAGTAAGGTTACACTAACTATTATATATGATTAATGAACTAAAAAAGAGTGTGTATTAACTCACTCTCTGTTTGATAGATATAAATTATTTTTTTAAAAAATCTTAATTCAACCCAAATAAGCTATTCAAAATATGCTAAATGAGTTTTTGAAACTAGTTCGTGCCCTAACCACCAAACTGGTTTTTTTGGATTTGAAGCTTCACAAAGTATTGCTTTTCCAGTTGTCTTAAATACAACTTCACTTAAAGGAAATGTCATTAAGTTGTTTTTTTCTTTATGTAAATCAATTAAAAATTTTGAAGCCTCCTGAGTTTTTGACATCTGCTCAGTTGAGTTATGCGTTGGCCAGTTTTGCCAATCCATAGATTGCTGATCAGGGTTGGTGTTCATGTACTGTTGAGTGAACTCATCAATCTTATTTAAGTCATCTTCATTTTTTAAAAGATCTGCACATATTTTGTGTATGCGTGTGTCTTTATTTTTATTTTCATGTTTGAGTGATCTAAGAAGAGGGTATAAGCAGACTTCTACCCCCATAAATACTGACGAAGAGTTTGTTAAAATCTCAGGGCTGTTAAAGACTTGAGTTTTAAGCCCTTTATCCCAGTGTTTTTTAGCAACATTTTCTAATTCAATCTTAGCCCAACCTTGAAGGTAGGGCGCATAAGATTGCCATTCATAGCTGTCACCTAATAAAGGGGAGCATCCATGATAACCATAAGCTGAGTACGATATATGTGAGCTTTTTTCTCTAAATTTTGTTGTTTGATTAATAAGTACATCAAAAGTTCGAGCTGTGACTTCATTGAATGATAATGAACAAAGCTTTCCAATTTCTGAATCCCAAAACTCTTTAGATGATAAAAATCTTTTTCCAGTGCCTTTAAAAACTCTGTTGAGCATAGGCATTAAGATTTTGGCTCTTGGAATACCTCCTGCCATAGTGTGTGCAAAGTGTACATTTTGCCCTTCAGTATAGTGATTTTCAAACACCTCATTTAAAAACTTTAAAGATCTTTCTTCAAAGTCTTTTTGTCCTTTTTCTAAAGATCTATTTATTCGATCCCAATCTAGTTTTACAGTGTTCCATTCATCTCTTTTTACACCGTGTAGTTGATCAACTGGACTTTTATCGTCCCCTTTACAAAGATCAAAGCCAGCTTCTAAAGGGGCAACATTAAGAGTTTTTTCTGTTTTTTGCGAAAGCTCTTCTTCTGATAATACTCTTAAATTTTGGTTTTCATCCCTTCGACCCACTGTGCCTGCAATCACAGTCATGCCAATTTTTTTAGCTTCTTCTATTAGCCCATTTACATAGCCTTTTTCGAAAATCTCTCCATAAACAACCAGCAAATCTCCTTTTTTAAAGACCTTATTTTCAGGTGCTAAACTCATTGTATGTAAGTCTTTCATGAACTCTCCTTTAGTGACTAATAATTTGAGTTTTAATCTTTATTTTTTGAAAATCAATCTTAAGTTTGCATCAAATTTTTAATTTGTGTGAGGCTTTGTTTAAGACTTTGTTAAGACAGATGAAATCTCTTCAATGGATTTTAAGGTGTAAAAGTGTTATATATTACAAAATAGTTTAGACAATAAAAGTCACTTTAAACTCTTCAAAGCCTTTCTAATGCTCTGAGGGCCTTTATCTTGGCTTAAAATTGGTATGATTATTGTAAGATATACAGAGTTAGATCTGTCAAAATATCTGGAACCTGTGGAGGAGCATTATGAGTTTTATTAAGTCTTTCTTAGTACTCAACGTTATGCTGTCTATAGTTTTTACACAGTCTTCATTTGCTTTAACTCTAGATCGTAGCAGTGAATTTGTAATACGTAAGAACCCTTCAGATTGGAACGAAAATCAAAATACGAGCCTTCATTGGAGGTTTTTAACACAAGCTAGAAGATACGATAGAGTTACTGATGCTAGTGCTATTTTTAACACAACCTTCAATGGTGTATTTCAATATAAATTTTATGATGAACTTAGATTTTATGGTGCTTTTAGTGCTGTCTTTCAAACAGGAAATGCACAATCTCGCTTTGGTGATCTCTCGCCAAGAACTGGTTTATTTGTTAGTGACAGCTATTTTTTAATTTCTCCCTTTAATAAAAATTACGATGATTTTTTCACTGTTGAGCTTGGTGCTTTGAGCCAAGGTCGAACAATTAATAATAACGTTCTTATATCAGGAAACTCTTTTCCAGGTGTTTCAGAAGTTCTAAGAATTAAAGCTAATGATTTTTCATTTGTACTAAGAGCTCAGCAGCTTATCCCGTACTCTCAAGTTGAAAATGCAGATCTTTCTGAGCGTGAACCAACACCAACATTTTTAACTGAGAGTTTAAAACTTGTTTGGAACAAACACAATTTTAGAGCTTCAGCGACTGCAGGACTTTACTCATACTCAAAGCTTCCATCTACTGTTGCCGATCAATCACGAGTTTTAGGGAATTCAGTTATAGGCGATCGTATTAACGCTGATTTTGAGTATGACTTTAAAGGTTGGTTTACAAATTTTAACTTTAACACTTTTATATCTTCATCTTTGTTCTTTAAATTTAAGGCTTTTTTGGTTGAGAATTTAGAAGCGCCAGAGCGTTTAAACAGAGGTCATGATTTTAGTGCTTCACTTCTTTACATGAATAATAAGCTTTGGATTGGTCCTTATGGTGGTGTTTTTTCACTCGAGCCTGATGTTTCTCCAGCTTTCTATAATGCTAGTGTATTTGGAAATAACAACAGAGATGGTTGGTATGCTGGGTTGAATATATTTCTTAGAGAGCCTACTAGAATGAAGTTACAGCTTGAGTATGTTGATGCAAGACTTCTTAACCCTGGGGCCTTACAAGAGAATCAAAAAAGCATCGTTCTTACTCTTCAGACACATTTTGAACAATTGGGGATAAAATTATAATGTCGTTTAAGCATTTTCTAATACTTTTATTAACTTTATCATTATCGGGTTGTTTTGCGGGTCGTAAAAATAATGGTGGAGGTGAAGGTTCAGGTTCTGGTGATCCTATGAAAACTTCATTAGATGATCGTAATGGAAAGAGTTTTGATTGGACACAGTTTGTAGATTCGGAAGAAAGCTCTTTTGTTGTTGCAGGTATGAGAGCAACAGTTAACGCTAAATCTAGTCTTATAAACAAAGAAACTCAGCAGCATCAAGCTTTGGCCGTAGACTTCTCAGTAAGGCTTCTACATCGTGGAACACGTATGAACCTTTTTGGCCACACTTTTAGAGTGACAGGCTTTCACGGTGAAGAAATATTTTCACCACTTGAGGCACAAGACAGTTCAAGTGAAATCACATGGACGGAGCTTATTTACTTTGATCCATTAAAGCCACAATTCGATCCTGTATTATTAGTTAGGAACATAGAAGGTTTAAACGCTTCTAATGGCAGCACTAGAGTTGTCTTTGAATTCAACCCTTGGTCATATTTTAATAGCGACCTTGGGCCAATGTTTGTAAACAGAACCTATCAAAAAGAGCTTTTAAGTAAAAACCACCCTGACTATGACCCAGCTTTTGATTACATTAGTTACTTAAGAGATCCTCAAACCAAGGCTCCAAGTATAAATGTTCAAAAGGCTTCTTTTTATATAAATAGAGCTGAAACAGAAATGATTGTTTCTGATATATCTAGTGAGACAGCAGTTAAGATGTATCAGCCATCAAGCTTAGAAGCTGATGGTCTTAAAAGAGAGTATGATAAAAAGAACTTTCACACTTATGATGATGCACCTTTGATGAGGTTAAATTACAATTCACAAACATCTTTAGATGTTGTGGATCGTGGTGATTTACACAATCAGCCAAAAAGAGAGTATGTCTCAAGAGATCAAATAGTTAACTCTTTAAGTGATCAAAAGATTAATGAAGATAACGCTAGGGGTGTAAAGTTAAAACTTGGTGCAAACTTAAGACTTCAAACAGAAATATCTAACAGTGATGTAACAACTAGCTTTGAGACCATCAACAGTGGAAAGTTTAGAGTTTTTGCTGCCCTTGTGGGTTCTAATCAAGGGCTTTATAAAGACTTTGATGATGAAGCTAAAATTCTTTTAGGTGTTAACTCTTTTCCAGTTGTCGGAGAGATCAACGACCAAATACTTAATGTAGAATTTGAGATGTTCACCAACAATATCATAAATCGAGGGGACCTTGATTTAGCCTTAAAAGTTGTCCCTTTAGAAGCTTGGGCTGATGCTGATGTAAAGCCTTTTAGTGTTGTTTATAAATTAGGAAATATTAATAATCTGATTGGATTTGGTGGAGACTTTAGAGATATTGAATCCTCTCCTACAGACTTTTCTTATGAAGATTATCTCTCTGAAGTTAAAGACTTTACTGATACTCATAAAAAGTGGCTCATGGATGAAGGTTATCTAACAGAAGCCCATGATATTATTTTTGATTCTATGAGAATTAAATTTAGAACTGTTAAAGCTGGTGAGACGGCGACTCAAAGAACAGTTATTTTTGATGTGACGTCTTGTCCAACAGAAGGCTTATCTGGTCGTAATCTCACAGAAGGCCGAGAGTTCAAAATTTTTGTATCAGGTGTCGACCCACTAAAGTGTAGTCCTCAAGACTTTTTACTCCCCGATGGACGTGAAAATCCTGTTTGTAAATTTGAACGTGTGCCTATACAGAAGATCAGAGAAGATGGTGGTGATGGCACGTTTAAAGTCAGAAACACAGGCTGTTTAGCTTGGGTTGATGAGATTGCTCATAAGTACTATCAAAGAGAAAATTTAATAGAAAGATCATACCACATAGTAGATGCTCAGACAGATGAAGAGATATTTAAACTAGATGGTTACTTTAACCCCTGGGATGAAAAATTTGGAACCTTAGGTGTTGATTCAAGAAATTTATCTAAATCTTTTATTGAAGAGATTAAAAATAGAGAAAAATTACCCTCAAGGTTTTTTGTTGGAGATTTCTCTTATATGACCACAAGGTTTAGATACGACATTGATGAAAATATGCACTTAACAGTTAAAAAAACTGTTCTACTCAATATCTACCCTTTTGTGAAAAGATACTCTAACATCATCAATGGTATAAACGGGAATTTTCCTATTAGAGATGGTGTGTATCTTTTAAAAGTTGCTTATCAAAAAGATTATATTGATCCAGGTGCTAATGGTATTACTTTACAAAAGACTAAATCTACTGGTGGTTCCCAAACGAGAGTTTTTGTTTCTGAAGGCGGAAACCAAGGTGCTAACAAAGGGCAAGACCCTTTTCTACAAGATGATTTAAGACGAAAAACATTTGTTCATGTAATTAAAAAACTTATACGTGTTGAAAATAACAGAGTGATTACACCTGTTGAGTTTCATATTGACGAGCTTAGAACTCTAAGAGTCCGTTCTAACCTTTTGGTGCAACTTGAGCCTGTTAATCAGTATAAACTTCAAATTGTTAATCTACTAGAAAGGCATATTGCTAAAATACTATCACTTAAAATTGGTGATTTAGATAAGGCGAGATGTTTAGGTCCAGGGCATTTAGATAATATTTTAAAGATTTTCCAAAAAACAATTGATGAAGTAGCTTTATCTATTCCTGATGATATCAACTACAGTTCAGAAGAGTCTTTTAAAGAGGTTTTACAAAGTGAAAATGTTTTAAATGCTATCTCTCAATTGACCGATGGTGGTGTTTTGGAAGGAATCGGAAATGTACTCGATTTAGCTATGTCAGAAAAACAAGTTAGGAGCGCATTTAGAAATTTTTCTGCAGGAAAGCTTTCTGATTTAAAGTCTAGTGATGATTTAGAAGATGCAATAGCTAATTCAAGAAGAAACAGTTTATCTGGTCAAAATATAGGTGTTAATATTTTAGAGCAGCTTTCTAAACAGGCTAGTAATAGCAATCTAGTATCTCCGGATGATGAAGAGCTTTACGATCATGAGGCTTTTATTACGCCATTTAATACTAAAGACTTAGATGATATCAATGATACTTCAAAATCTCAGTCACCAAGCTCTGCTTTTGGTACTGATGTTTCAAAAGTGAATGAAGCTTTAAACACTTTGCAAGAGGCTTATAGTGAAGAAAAACCACAAAAAGAAATTGATAAACACACAAAAAACTTTTTAGACTTGGTGTCTAACAAACGTGAACTTGGAAAGTTGATCAACAATGACTTTACGATTGATCCAAGTGCAGCAAAGGTGTCTGATCTTGATTTCTTAGTTGATAGGAAAGCTGGTATCATCAGAAGAAGTTTTGTTGGACCGCTTACTCTTTTAGCTCTAGATAATAAAAATGTATTAAATGCTACAGATGCACTTGATTATGCATCTTGTTCTAATGATGGCTGTCAGGAGCAATCTCTTAAGAATGCTTATGGTGATGATTTTAACAATGACTATGCTAGGAATCCAAACTTTGGTTATCAAGGACACTTTAAAAATTGTCATGTAGATGATTTTATAATTAAAGATGATTATGAAGACTTGATTCAAGAGGCTTGGTCTGACTGTGTGTCTAATTTTGATTTAAAGCCTTCAGGAGAAGTTGTGATACCTGAGAACTTCTCTTGTGATTATGAAAAAACTGATGCCTATAAAAAATTCTTAGTTAAAAATTCAAACACAATTTGGACAGATAAAGGTGTTTCTGCAAGCCCATTTAGAAGATTTGAGACTCTTAGAGACGAAAAGGTACAAATAGTTAGAAGAAAAAATATCTTAGGGCCTGATGCAAGTGTTTCTGATATTTTAGCCCTGGATGAGAGTGAGATTAAGCGCTGTTCTTTTAGAGAAGTTTGGCTTAAGAAGTACTTTTCTCAAAAGCTTGTTAAGAAATCTCAAAGTCAATTTGGCAATTTCTTAACATATCCTTCTGTTACGGCGAGAGTTCTAAGGCCAGTAAATGAAGATTTAGACTATAAGTATGATGCTATAAATGTTGAGGCTATAAAAAGCGAATGTCTAGAAGGCTCTTACCTTAAAGAAAGCTGTATTGCTATAACTGATAAATTTGATGTAAGTACGGGTGATTTCACAAAAAGTCTTATAAACCCTATTAAGAAAAGCAGTATTGGTGAGTACTATCGTGCTTCTACTGGGTTAGAGGAAACACCTTATAAACCTGCACTGAAAGATTTTTATGATAATTATGAAAGAAGTGAAATAAAAACTTTAAATAATAAAAGTAAATCCAAACAAGATAAGCTTTCAAAAGATATTTATCAAACGTTAGTAAAAATTGCGGCTCCTTCTGTTCAACTTCACCCAAGAGTCTCTTATGAACAAAAGCTTGATCAGGTTGCTCCAGCAGATTTTGGTAAAGATGTGCAAGAGTTTTTATGCAACATTATGCTCCCGCGTGCTGATGATTCTTTTTCTGAATTTTTTGAAAAACTTGAAAATTCAGACCCCGAAGAACTTAAAGTCATTTCAGATGAGCTTGGTAAAGATTTAGAGTTTAAGGGCTCAAAAAATGGTATTTACAATAAATTTAAGAAGAGTATGAAAAAGTGTAGAGTCAGGGCACTTACGGATTATAAGAGTGTTGAAATTGCACCTCCATTTACTATTGAAAGAAAATTTAAAACGCTAAAGCTTGGTAGGTACTTCTTTAGAGGTGGAAAATCTATTAACTTTACTGTGAGTCAGGGTGTTGGGATTAGTCACGGAGTTTCTACTTCAAACAAATATGTTGTTGACCCTTTAAACACAGTAAAAGAAATTTTATTAAAAGCTTTTGGTTTGGGTTCAATAACTGGTGGTCTAAAATTTCATGACTATTCTCAGACTGAGTCTAATGGTGTTGGTGATAGTTTAGGTTTAGGTACGAGTGCCCATTTATCTATGCAGGCTGCAGAATTAGATTTAGAGCTTTTAGAGTATAGAAGGTGTATGCTTGTTAGATGGAATAAAAATTTCTTAAAAGATGTTCTAAAAGGTGAAGATCTTCATATCTTTCAAAGTGTTATACCTGCTATGAATAACATATTTATTTGTGGCTCTAAAGAAAATGAGCCAATAGCAATAAGAGAAAATTATTACTATATTACACAGCATTTTACAGAAGGTGATTTGTTGGATTCAGGTAGTTTACTAAATAACCCTTGGCTTTTAAATATTAGAGGATACAGGGATTTAATTACTTTTATTAAAAGTATTTACCCTGATGATGAAAACTTTTTTAAAGACACTGATAATGATGGCTCTAAAGATGGTATTGCAGTTTTAAATTTAATGAAAGATGATTTAGAGCGTATGACAACTTCAAGACCTGTTTTTGTTCCTGTTGAACTTAGAGAAAAAACAGAGCGCTCTTCATTTTCGGAGCAGTTAGACCCTTGGAAAACTATGTCTATAGGCTACAGAAACATCACCCCCGCTTTTCCAGGGTTGTTCACACAACTTAGTAGCAGAGAAGTATCAATACCCAATTGGCCGTGGACCGATGAAGGTCAAATTAAAGAATCAAACAACGTTAGTTGTGACAAGGAACTAGAAGTGAATAATTTTGACAAAGGAGAACGCAATGACTAACAGATTAAAGCAGTCTGTCGTATTGCTTTTTATACTCTTACCTAATCTTGCATTCGCAAACACCTGCTTAGATATGCTAACTAGCAATTCAAGTCAGGTATCAGAAGACCAATTGAAACAACAAGAGTTTGAGTTTGGGCCTAATTTTGTAGATGTACTAGATCCTAATCTCGCTGAAAACCTTAATGAAAAGTTTGATGCTTTTGTTACTGAACAATTAG
>JALZUR010000013.1 GCA_023301025.1 Bdellovibrionales bacterium
TTATAAACATTGTTTGTTTTAAGTTGAACATGATTTCCACCATAGTACTGTGATACATCGTTGTAGTAATGAGCTGTGTGGTAAATTGTTCTTGTGTTGTGACCTAAGCTCTCCATGATATCAATTTCTAGTCTTTTTGTACCTTGATTTTGAAGGTTCTGATGAAGCAACCAAAAGGCAGGAAAAGTTCCTCTATGCTTTGGTATCTTTATACGAGCTTCATAGTATCCAAATTTTGTGTGAAACTTGTCTCTTGAAGTAAGTAGACCCGAAAGATAAGGCTGATTTAGTGCCATCCACTTTTTATTGTCAGGTGTTTTAGCAGCTTGAATAGCTAGAGTGCTTCCGTTAAATTTGAATGGGTTGTATCCAATAGCATCGTGATCTTGACCATGAGGATGGTCCCCATTTATATCCACGTAGTACTGCTTTTCACCGTTCGTAATAGTGTCAGGGCCCCACTGATATGAAGTGTTCCATCTTGCTCTGTTAACATTCCAACCATTAAACTCATCACTAAATGCTAATCTATAACCAGATTTAAGATTTCTTGGAGTTTGGTCATCAATTAAGGAGCTGTTTGAATTAGAGCTGTTATTGTTTGAAGTACTTGTGTTGTTAGAACCAGAATTAACATCAACTGTTTTTTCAACAGACTTACCAGAATACTGACCTGAAGAAGATATCGCAACAACATAAAAAGATTGATTTCCAGAACCTAGACCACTTACTGTAGTACTGTTGCTTCCTGAAACTGTAGTTCTATAAGAGTTGTTTACATAAACATTATACTTTTCAGCACTAACATTTTGCCAATCTAATCTAACTGAATTTGAACCTTCAACATTTGCATTTAAGTAATTTGGTGTTTGAAAGTTACTGCTATTTTGACTGCTTTGATTTTGCACTTGATTGTTAGAAGATGAATTTGATCCATTTGTATTAAAATTTCTTGCAGCTGATTTTGGAGAATAATTGCCGTTATAATCTATAGCAACAATTTGGTAGTTATGTGTACCTGAAGATAAAGAGTCTACTCTAAATTCATTAGTTCCAGTTGTTGTTTTATACTGATTATCAACATAAACATTGTATTTTTCAGCATTACCTACAGAACTCCAATGCAACCTAACGTTGCTTGCTTGTGATTCATCGGCATTTAAGTAACTTGGTGGTGAGACAGCATAAGCTGAGCTAGCGATAAATAAAGTAACTATTGCGAAAAGTTTGTTAGATTTCACGTTTTCCTCCAAATATTAAAACCTTGCAAAACCGCAAGACTTTTTTATCTTTGAACAAAATTGCACAGGTCGTGCCACATGAAATCACTTTAAAGCTCTTTTAAGGGCTTAAAATCGTTTAAGGATTGAAAGTTTAACAAAGAATTTGACAACTATTGCGATAGTGTTGCGATGCCAAGTGCTTTTTCTTAAAATGAGACCTTAACTAAATTATAAAACAAGATTGCTGCTTTAGAGAATTATAAGATGTTATAACTTGGAGCTAGAGAGTGCCCAAAAATTCTTAAACTCTATGATAATTTTTTATTTTAAGAGAGTTGGATACGATAAAAATTTATAGAGCACTGTGGACTAAAAAAATTAGATACTGACTTTTACAGCTTATATCAAACTACAGAAGTCTTTCAAAAAAAACTCTACCTTCTTTAACATCAAGTTTTTGTTGAGTCACAATAACAACTGAAGAGCCCATTTCAAAAACCCCAAGTTCATCACCAGATTTAACTGAAACTGTTTTTTCAGTTTGAGTTCTTAAAAAAAGACCTTCTTTCATTTTAATAGAACCAACATTTAAAGCACCTACCATTACTGTATACACATCTCCAAAATCAATACTTTTGACAAGAGAGACTGTACGGTAATTTTTTGCAAAAACAGATGGGACACACTTAACAAACCATGGGGCAACAGGATAAAGAGGACCTTTGATCTCTTTAGTAAACAAAAGTTTCCCTGAGACTGGGTGGTGCACTCTATGGTAGTCTTGGGGACTTAAATAGTAGTTATAAAAATAAAAGGAGTCTGAGTCTTCTAAATTTTCTTCACCAATAAGTTCTTTTAATGAGTAGTTTTTTCCTTTGATTAAATAGGTTTGCCCTTTTTTAATTTTTCCAAAACTTACAAGTCGTCCTTGAGCAGGGTGAATGAAGGATTTTTTATCAATGGATACAAAATCTTTTTTTAAAGCACGAGTAAACATTTTATTAAGACTTTTAAATTTTTGTTTTTTAGCTTTATGAAAATCTATTTTATACAGTGAAACAAAATTTCTGATTACAAAAGAAATTAAAAAATTTGGTTTTTCAATATTAGCTACAAAGCCAACCAATGAACTTATAATTTTGGTCAAGCTTATATATCTTTTAAAGGTTCAATTTCATCATCAACTGAGATGTCATCTTCAGACTCTGAAGACTGACTAGTTGATTCACTAAACGAAAGATCTAAAATTTCATCATCTACATCTGTTTCAAGCTCATCTTCAGTGTCTAAAGCTTCGTCTTCACTAAAGCTTGTCTCTTTAAGATTAAAATCTAAATCACTATCAATTGAAGTATCTGTTATCTCAACAGGTGCGACATCACTCTCATCTTTAACAGCATCGATGTCATCTGTGTTCTCTAAAGCTTTTATTTTCTCATCATATCGAACAAGCCAGTTTTGATCTCTCGTAGAGACTTCTTCTCCGACCATTAAAGCCTCTCTTATATTTTCCGCTTTTTCTTGCTCTTTTCTATCTTTTTCTCTTTTCTTCTCTTCTTCAAAGAATTCTGTACTAGTAGATATCACTGAAAGCTCACCCACAATTTTATCATGCTCTTCTTCACTAACAGAATAAGAGTCTTCAGAATTTTCTGAGAGTTTTCCCGTAAGTTGCGATAAAGTCTGTTCCTCTTCTTTTTCATCCTCCATCCCAATACCTTCAGGAATAAGAGCTTCAATTTCAGATAAACTGGGAAGTTCACTTAAACTTCTGAGACTAAAGACTTCTAAAAACTTACTCGTAGTTTTATAAAGCATAGGTTTTCCAGGAAGTTCACTTTTGCCAGCAAAAGCAAGCAAGTCTTTATCCATTAACCCTCTTATTAAATGACTTGAATCAACACCTCTAACATCATCTACTTGTGACTTAGTAATTGGCTGTTTATATGCAACAATAGAAAGAGTTTCTAGCGTGGGCCCAGTTAACCTAAAGGTCTTTGCCTTAATTGTGTTTTGTAAAAAAGGCTTCATCTCTTCAGAGGTTCTCAATTGGTAGCCTCCGCTAACAATCTTAAGCCTAAAAGATCTGTTCTCTTCTTCAAGGTCTAGCTTGTACTCATCAAGTGCTTCTTCAACTTCTTTATGCGAGATTAAAGGTGAATCATTATCATCCATACCAAAGGCATTTGCAATCTGACTTAATCCAGTTGGCTTGTCGGTCACAAATAAAACAGCTTCAATAACTTTCTTACGCTCATCAATTGAAAATGGACACTCACGTTCTTCTTCTAAGTCAGAAAAATCTAATTCTCTTTCAATCATATCTTCAGCTTTTTCTTGATCTTGAATCATAAACTATCACCTTCTAATTCTTTTTCTGCAGCTTCAATCTCTTCATCAGTCGCTAGGTCAGGGTTTACAACATCTGAATTATTTTCATCTTGATTTAAAAAGCTAAGAGTGTCGTCATTAACACGGTCGTCTATATTCTCAACTTCGTCTTCTTGATCTTTATCTGTATCTTCAAAAAACTCTGTACCATCAGAGATCTCAACTTTTGAATCCATAAAGAGTTCAGTTTGCAATTCATGGTTTAAACTCTCATAGTCTTCAACTTGCGAAACCACGTCTCCATCTAAATCACCAGTAACATTTAAGTGAATATCTGAATACGTACCTGTTTGAGTAAGTCTCACAAATCCCATTTTGGAAAGCTCAAGTGTAGACAAAAAAGTGATCAAAAGTCTTGATCTGTAATCAGTTGTAAAATCCGATGGAAGATCAGCTAAGCTGAGTAACGTTGTTTTTAACTGTCCTGCTAAGTGAGTTTTTATTTCCATAACTCTTGATGCAATTGACTGAAGCTTAATACCCACTCTGTGTACTGTCTTTTTGACGCCTTTTAAAGCCTTCTTATAGTGAGTAATTAAAGCATACAAGGGATTGTCCTCAACTTTGACAACATCATCAGGGCGTTTAAAGTTTTTTTCTCTAAAACCTTTGGACCACACATCCCTACCTAGTAAAGATGATTCATAGATTTTTTTAGAGGCCTCTTGAAAAAGCTTATACTCGCGCAAACGTTTTAAAAGTTCACTCTTAGATTCTTCCAGATCAATCTCTTCATCTTCAGTTAAAAGCTCTTTTGGCATAAGCATACGGGACTTTATTTGAATTAAAGTCGCAGCCATGGCAATAAAATCCCCTGCCAGCTCTAGATCAAGTGTCTGCATTTTCTTTACAAAGTTTAGATATTGATCTGTGATTTGAACAATATTTATGTTCATAATATCCATCTCTTCCTTTCTTATTAAGTAAAGGAGGAGTGCTAACGGACCTTCAAAATGCTCTAGGCTGACCTTGACATCGGACATTCTTAATATTCAACCAAGACATTCACCTTAAAGCAAACCAAAAATTGAATCAATTATAGGAGAAATGGCCACAAAGAGCAGAGCCGACACTGAGACTAAGATATTTTTTAAAAAATAAACAGGGGTTGAAATAATTTGCAAAGCACCCCCGGCAACTCCATCAAAAATAATAACTGCAAAAAGAAGCATTCCAAGAACACCTGAGTTCTCCTCTAACCAGAGATTGGCTTTGTAAGGTAGGAATCTAGCTAAAATCTTACCTCCATCTAACGGATGAACAGGAATAAGGTTAAAAACAGCTAAAAATAAATTTATAAGTATAAATAAATCAAGCCCCTGCTTTAAAAGCGGGTTTGACCCAAAATCAAATGGGGTGAAGTTCATAAAAGTCATGACAAAAACACCTATAAAAGCGAGCAAAACGTTTGAAGCTGGCCCCGCAAGAGCTATCCAAAACATATCATTTTTAGGATTTTTGAGATTATTAACTGACACAGGAACAGGCTTTGCCCAGCCAAAAAATAGTGGAGATCCACCAACAATAGCTAAAATTGGAAAAACTACCGTACCTAAAGGGTCCATGTGAGAGATAGGATTAAGAGTAAGTCTTCCCATATCGAGGGCTGTCCTATCGCCAAGCTTTTTTGCAACCCAACCATGGGCAAACTCATGAAAGCATAAAGCAAATAAAAAAGGCACATAGAACAAGGCAAGCTTTGCCATTACTAAGTTAATATCCATAAGTCTCCATTGTATTGGTTTTAAATGATTTTGGTTTCAACCGCAACACGACATATAAAATAACTCGCCTGAAACTCAGTTTTTAGTTATTATGTGCCAATCAAAAGAGGGAGAAATATATGTCTGAAAAAATAATGCCATTAACAGAGTTAACACAAGATGAGACCGAATTTAGAGATGCCGTAAGGGATTTTGCTGAAGGAGATATTAAACCACTTGTAACAGAGATGGATCACAAAGCACAAATGGATCCAGCTTTGGTAAAAAAGTTTTTTGAAATGGGCATTATGGGAATTGAAACTCCAGAAAACTACGGAGGCTTAGGTGGAAGCTTCATGACAGCATGCTTAGTAGTTGAAGAACTTGGCCGTGTTGATGGTTCGACCAGTGTTTTAGTAGACGTGCAAAACACATTAGTTACAAATGCATTTTTAAAATGGGGAAACGATGCAATGAAAGAGCGCTACCTCCCAAAACTTGCTACTGAATGGGTAGGAGCCTACGCTTTAAGTGAAAGCTCTTCTGGCTCTGATGCTTTTGCACTTCAATTAAAAGCAGAAGATAAAGGAGATAAGTGGCTTTTAAACGGATCAAAACTTTGGATCACCAATGCTAATGAAGCAGATCTTTTTATTGCTTTTGCAAATGTAGACCCTTCAAAAGGTTATAAAGGAATCACAGCATTTTTAGTTGAAAAAGACTTTGTTGGTTTTGAAGTTGGAAAAAAGGAAGAAAAACTAGGGATCAGAGCAAGCTCTACATGTGAACTTCGTTTTGAAAACTGTGAAGTTCCAAAAGAGAATATTTTAGGTGACGTTGGTAAAGGTTATAAAGTTGCCATCGAAACTTTAAATGAAGGACGCATCGGAATTGGTGCTCAAATGTTAGGAATTTCTCAAGGGGCTTACGATGCGACTTTAAAGTATATTAAAGAACGTGAACAATTTGGAAAATCTATATCTTCATTTCAAGGTGTGCAGTTTCAATTAGCAGAAATGAGAACTATGTTAGAGATGTCTAGATTATGTGTTTACAATGCCGCGCGACTAAAAGATTGTGGTAAAGACTTTGTAAAAGAAGCCGCTATAGCAAAACTATACTCTTCACGCACAGCTGAAAAGATTGCTTCAATGGCTGTAGACCTTTTTGGAGGGAACGGGTTTACCTCTGAATATCCTGTAGAGAAATTTTATAGAGATGCAAAGATTGGTCAGATTTATGAAGGCACATCAAACATGCAGCTTCAAACTATTGCTAAACTGGAGTTGTAATTAAAATTTTTAAATAAATTCTAGGAACTTCTACTCGAAGTAAAAAATCAACTTAAGCACACTAAAATTAATGTGCTTAAGTTAAATATGTAAATAACTCTACATATAACTCACTTGGCTCACTGTATTTTTATCCAAAATATCTTGTTTTGCCAGTTTGTCATTTTCTATTTTAACACCACTTGCAGTCATGCCTAATATAAAATAACTCAAGACCATTAGAATTCCTAAGGTCACCTGCTTTTCTGCTTTATCACTCAATTCAAACAACGTACAACTCCTTTCTAAGACCCATCAAGATCGGCTTAAAGGGTGCTAGACTTAAGTCATAAACTTATTTTTTCTATAAAATCTTTTGGAATATTGTCAAAACTACCATTAGACATAAAAAGAATAAGACAGTTTTTTCTCACTTTAGAACATAAAAAGTCTATTAGCTCTTCTTTATTTTTAGGGGCAAGTGCGTCTCCACCACTTTTATTTATGTCATCAGCAAGGCTTTGGGTTGAAAATGTGTCTAGTTTTGATTTTTTTGAAACTGGCGCAATCACTGATTGGTCGCTGCTTTTAAAGCTTTTCACATAATCACTTTGAAAAACGGAACGCCTTGATGTGGCAGATCTTGGTTCGAAAACAGCTACAATTTCTTTTTCCGGGTACCTCAACTTAAACGACTCAATTGTAGATTTAACAGCTGTTGGGTGATGGGCAAAATCCTCAAACACTGTGACTGAACTGTTTTCATAGATCTTTTGCTGTCTTCTTTTAACACCTTTATAGCTCTTTGCAGACTCTATAATTTTATTAATATCTAACCCCCTATAACTAAGCAAAGTTAACACTGATAAAAAATTTAATGAATTATAGGTGCCAAACCACGATCCAAAAAATTGAATCTCTTTATCCCCAATTTTTACTAAAAGCTCTGTTCCCTTATCTGTTACTCTTTCTTTTAAAATACACGAATCATTATAAGACTCTAATCCATATGAGAGTTTTTTAAACTTTGTATCATACCTATTAAGAATATCTTTAATATTCTTATCATCTCCATTGTAAACCAAAACTGAGTCTTCTCTTTTTATAGATTCAATTAAAATGCAAAAAGCTTTCTTAACATCTTCAAGATCATCGTAGATATCTATATGATCAAACTCCACCCCTGTTAAAATGGTGTTCTTTGGATGGTAGTGTTTAAATTTAGGAACCTTATCAAAAAATGCAGTGTCGTACTCATCCCCTTCAATAACAAACCACTCAGAATCCCGTGCAGAAAAAGAGTATTCAAAATTATTAGGAACTCCACCAATAAGAAAACCAGGATTTTGGTTTAAAGTCTCTAAGGCCCATGCAGCCATGCTTGTTGTCGTGGTTTTCCCATGTGTTCCACAACATACCAGGCTTTGCCTTTCTTTTAAAAAAATTTCTCCCAGTAACGATGGTAAAGATGTAAAAGGAATTTCACTATTTAATAAAGCTTTAGTCTCTTCCATTTTTTTAGTGATTACATTTCCCACAACTACAAAGTCAGGTGCAGGGCTTAGATTTTCTTTTTTAAAGCCTTTCATAATAGGCACGCCCAAGCTTTCTAATTGTGTAGACATAGGCGGATAAACATTTTGATCACTGCCTGTAATCTTAAAGCCTTTTTCTTTTAGTAGCCCCGCAAGACTTCCCATAGCTGTCCCGCATATGCCCATTAAATGTATATGCGCCCCTTTTTTTAAACTTCTAAATTTTTCTAAATCAGGACTGTTCATTTAAAAACTCCTTATATAAAAGATCATGAACCCAAGGTCTAAAGTCTTTAAAATTATTATTAGTGCGTTCTGGGTATGTTCTGTTACTTAAAACTGAAACATAAAAATCTACCTTTGGATCAAACCAAAATGATGTCCCCGTAAAACCAAGATGTCCAATAGAGTCTTTTGAAAAAAACGACCCTGCAGTTGAAGCACTGCCAGAAGGCATCATAAACCCCATAGTCCACCCTTTAGTCTTTTTCTTAAAGTAATCAGGATTATAAACATCTCTAAGAACAAAATAAAACTGAAACATATCTTCAATGGAACCAAAAAGACCAGCATGCGTTGATGCCCCACCCATGGCCCATGTATTGTCATCAAAAACTTCAGCTTGAAGTTTTCTTTTACGCCACTTGCACTTTTCTGTAGGTGCATACAGTGATTTTTTAAACATGCTGATGTTGTCTGTATTAAAATGAAAACCTTTAGAAAGTTTAAACTTCTTTTTTAAATCTTCTAAGATAAGGTCCATACTTTTAAAACCTTCTAGCTCTCGGACAACTTGATATAAGATTAAATAACCAAGATCAGAGTATAAAGGTTTTGTATTCTGTAGTTTATTCAGGTCTTTACGAAGTAGATTTTTTAAACATAAGTTTTTATTAGAGGTTTTATTTAACTCTTTATAATGCTCTTTGTGGGATTCAAGCCCTGAGGTGTGTGTAAGAAAACTCTCCAAAGTTATCTTCGTTTCATGAAGCCAAGGAAGAACATCACAAACCCTAGTTTTTAAAAAATTTTTATCGCTCTTACTTTTATCTAAAAAATAAAGACCTGTAAAAATTGATTTAGTCATTGAGGCTAAATCATAAAATTTATAAGCTTTTCCAAAGTTGTAAATGTAGGACTTTTTACCTTTAAAACCAACAACAACAGAGCATGAAAAATTACTATGCTGATTTTTATTAAGAAGTTTTAAAAGCTTCTCTGAAATTTTTCGATCTAGGCGAGTCATACTTTATATATTGTTTATCAGACAAGGTGCTTCGTCTAGTCTAAGCTCTGTCTTTTTCATAAACCACAAGGGCCTGTTGTTTTTATGCTCATGTCCTGCACTTAATCCCCATAAAACAGGCAGCTTTAAATTTAAAGACCACTCATGGACTGCTTTTTTTATAAGCTCTTCTTGATTTTTATTTGAATGAATCATGTGACCAAAAATAAGGGCTGAAACACCATCAAAGAAGCCAGCTTGAAACATGTGAGTAAGATGCCTTATAACTTTATAAGCAGGCTCTTCAACCTCTTCTATGAAAAGTATTTTATTTGAAGCTCCCTTGTTAAAGGGTGTACCTAAAAGACTCACTAAAGTTGTTAAATTTCCTCCAACAACTTGTCCTCGAATCGAAGCATTTGATTTATTTTGTGATTTGTTTAAGAACATCAAGTTCTCAAATCTAAAAGGCTCACCCAAGTTATCAAGTACCAAGTCCATTTGCTTTAAAACCTGTTCGCTATGTAAATTTTTACTAAAACTATTGGGATGAGGAGCGTGAAGGCTTGCCTTATTTAAATGCATATTTAAAAAGTAATGGATGGATGTGTTGTCACTAAAACCCATAAAAATTTTGTCATCTTTAAAGTTGATATCTTTAAAAAACGGTAAAAGTTGGTGTGAACCATACCCCCCTCTTAGGGACCAAACATATTTGGAATCCAAAGATTCAAAAGCCTCTTTAAGCTCCTCAAATCTAACCCTTAAACTCTCAGAACAGAGTAAATCAGAACTCTCATCACGTAGAAGGTGATCTCTAAAAACAAGAGTAACTCCCTTATTTGCCCAGTACTTTACAGTATTTGTTAACTCTGCAGAGGCTAGCTTAAATGCCGGTGAAACCAACATTACCCTCAAATTTGTTGCAGCAGAAGCCTGAGTCATAACCTTATACTCCTTATTATGTTTTATTTATAAGTAATTGATTTTGTGAGTAAAAAGTGAGGTATGCCCTGATCAGTTATAAACTCAGATCCCTGTACCTCAAAACCAAATTTTAAATAAAAAGGCAGAATACTACTTCTTGCATTACACCAGATACTCTTAACAAAATCTGTTTTATTAGCATGTTCTAAAAGGCCATCTAAAATTTTAGCTCCAAGACCATAGCCTTGAAAATCTTTAGAAACAGCCATGCCTCTAATTCTAAAAAACTCTTCGTTTAGATCATCATTTTGATCTTCCATAACTATTGTACCGCAAGCCAAAAGTTTTGCATCGGGCTTACAAACTTCACTGTTAGTATTTGTAATTCCATCCTCAAAAACACCCAGATGGAGGGTTGAAGTTAGACTGTCTTTTTCATATTCGACAAGTCTTTTTGCTCTTTTATAGTGGAGTGTTTCATGCCTTAGTTTAATCATTTTTTCAAAATCAGTATCTTTTTTAGCACCTAAATCAGCGTTGGTATCAGCTGTACTTTGCCCAATTGGACTTATGGCTTTTAGAACGACTTTAAGATTATTATCCAAACTCATGAAAAGAACCTACTATACTTTTTAAGGTCTTTGTAGCTTCTAAAAGATCTGAAGCGTTTTACACTTTTACATTGATTATACAGCCTTAAGTGCTATCACTTTTATCATGTGTGGTGTACTTGCAATCTTTAAAAACCAACCTGTGGGCACAGAGCTTTTTGATGGCCTTACAAGTCTTCAACACCGTGGACAAGATGCCGCGGGCATCTCTACTTTAGAGACCACAGGTAGAATAAACACGGTCAAGGGTGCTGGCTTAGTAAGAGATGTTATACGCACAAGACATATGCATCGCTTAAAAGGTCACATGGGAATAGGGCATGTAAGATACCCTACGGCAGGGACAGACTCTAAAGAGTCGGCCCAACCCTTTTATGTAAATTCCCCTTTTGGAATAACCTTAGCTCACAACGGAAACCTTGTTAATGTTGATGAACTCATCACAGATTTATCTGATAAAGACTTTAGACATTTAAACACAGGCTCTGACTCCGAAGTTTTATTAAATATTCTGGCTCATGAACTCCAAAAAGAAAGTATAGATTCAAAACCAACTGTTAAAGAAATCTTTAAAGCAGTAGAAAAAGTTCATGAACGCTGTGAAGGCGCGTACGCTGTTACAGCTCTTATCTCAGGCCTGGGCGTTCTTGCTTTTAGAGATCCACAAGGCATAAGACCTTTAGTTTACGGCACTCAGAAAAGCCAATTAAAAGACAATTTGTCTGACCATCTTAATAATGATTCAGCTGACCAAAAATTTAAAAAAGACCATATTATAGCCTCAGAAACAGTTGCCTTAGATCAACTCAACTACACATTTGAAAAAAATATTTCTCCTGGTGGAATGATATTTATTGATCTTGAGGGGCAAGTTCATGAGCCTAATAAAAGTAGTGAACTAAAAACCCCTAACCCCTGTTTGTTTGAATTTGTTTATATGGCAAGACCTGACTCAATTATTGATGAGATCTCCGTTCACAAAACACGCTTACGCCTTGGTGATAAACTAGGGCATCAAATTAAAAAAGAATGGGCTGATAAAGACATTGATGTAGTCATGCCGATACCTGACACCAGTAGAACAGCTGCTTCAGTTGTGGCAAATATTTTAGATGTAAAATTTAGAGAGGGATTTATAAAAAATCGTTACATTGGGCGAACTTTTATTATGCCAGGGCAAGAGACTAGAAAAAAATCTGTAAGACAAAAACTAAACACAATAGATTTAGAGTTTGATGGTAAAAATGTACTTTTAGTTGATGACTCTATTGTAAGAGGTACAACCAGTAAGGAAATAATCAGCATGGCAAGAGAGGCAGGGGCTAAAAAAGTATTTTTTGCCTCAGCATCTCCAATGGTAGCCTACCCTAATGTATACGGTATTGATATGCCAGCAGCTGATGAACTCATCGCACATAACAGAACAGTTGATGAGATTAACACACTTATTGGATCAGACAGTTTGATCTTTCAAAAACTTGAAAAACTTTATGAAGCTTGCAGTGAAGGCAATCCGAAAATAACAAACTTCGAAGACTCCGTTTTTACAGGAAACTACATATGCGGTGACATTGGAAAAAGCTACCTTGAAAAACTCTACTCTTCTAGGTCTAAACGCTAGTTTCTTAAACGACTAAATACTTTACAGTCTAAGTAAATAATTTAATTTATTTACATGACTCTTAGTAAAATACACACATCAAAATTTAAGAGCTACTTTTTTTACATCCAATTTAACAAAAGGTTATATAAATGAAAAATACAATGCTGTTAACAGTTCTACTATTACTAACTTGCACTAAATCCTTTGCGACTCAACCACCTGTAGACGGGAACTTCCCAGAGCCAAGATCTGTAAATTTATCAAAATACCTGATGATAATTGAATCCGAAGACGTTCATACTTTTTTGAGAAAGAGTTCATATATCTCATCTGTAGAATGTGACCGTGATAATAGCTGCACTGTTAACTTCACTAATACTTATGATGACAAAGGCGCTTTAAATGAGCCTCAAGAATGTCAATTGTTAGTAGAATTCAGAACGATTGATACAGGAAATATAGACTATACAACTGGAAGTACAATTTATATAGACTACATTTATGAAGTCAGTAAAAGTCTAGAGTGCCAATCAAATTAAATGTTTAAGTTTTACTTAAAACATAAACTTAAACAACTAACTAGAAATTTAAAGAAGTAGTTTTAGACACCTACTTTTTTATTCCACGAATCTTTTGATTCTTTTTTTAGTCTTTCAACATCTATTATAGACTCACTGTACTTAAGTTCTCCACCCTCTTTAGTTTGACCTAAATATACAAATCCAAAGTCTTCAGGAATATCAAGATCAGGAGAGTTTTTAAATTCTAAGACAACTTCATAAAGGCTTTCTGAAAAAAGTCTTTCATCGTCGATTTCAACGTCCAAATCAAAACCAATATTTTTTGAAGACATTTTGAATAGTGAGCCCATTAGGCCCATTGAACCAACAACACGTGAAGATAAAAGTGAACTTTTTTTAGAACGAGCAATTTCAATTAAAATTTTAGAAAACTCATTAACTTTTTTAAACTCTAAATCACCTGAACCTTGAATATTTTCAAGAAAAGCGCCAGACCAAATAAAATCTCTACATGAAAGTAAATAAACCTCAGATCCTACATTTTGAAAACTTGATCTTACGGGCTCGTAATCATCTAAAACTTTTTGAGTGTTTAAACCAACAACACCAACAGAAGGCGTTGGGCAAATGTTCTCTCCTTCGGTTTCATTGAATAGACTCACATTCCCAGAAATAATAGGAGATTTAAAGCTCTCACAAGCAAGGCTTAATCCCTTTAAGCTTGAGGCAAAGTCACCCATAACCTCAGGTCTTAATGGGTTTCCAAAATTTAAACAGTCCGTCACAGCCCATGGCTCATAGCCTTTAGAAGACAGGGCAAGAGCCGGATGCAGAAAAGCGTCAGCTCCACCAAAAAAAGGATTTAAACTCATTAGTTTTTGTCTGCAGCCCAGAGCTATACCAACAGATCTTTTACTTTCCGGGAGAACAACAGCACCAATCTGTTCAGAACAATCAAGAAGTGTAGAGGCACCAACTCTTTGATCATATTGGTCATACACCCACTCTTTGGAAGCTCCATGAACAGAATGAAAGTAGCCTAAAAGATCAGTTGATGATTCAACCTGATCATTTTCAATAAACATTTTTGTTTCAAACTCATGGTTGTATTCAGGAGCTTTACCAACAATAAGATTCGGATCAATCTTACAAAGTGTATCACCCTTCCATAAGAGTAGAATTTCAGGCTCTTTTCTAACGTGACCAACACATACAGCATCAAGCCCCCATTTTTTAAACACCATTTCAATCTTATCTAAATTTTCAGCTTTACACGTTAGAAGCATACGCTCCTGGCTTTCAGAAAGTAAAATCTCTTCAGGAGTTAGAGTCTGATCTCTTAATGGGACTTTTGACAGATCAAGTTCTAAACCAAGACCACCACCATAAGACATTTCAAAACTAGAGCTTGTTAAACCAGCAGCTCCCATATCTTGTACAGCCTCAACAAGTCCACTTTTCATAACTTCTAAACAACTTTCAATAAGACACTTTTCATAAAAAGGATCTCCTATTTGAATAGTCGGTCTCTTACTTTCCGAATCTTTGTCAAAAGATTCAGAGGCCATAGAAGCACCATGAACACCGTCTCGGCCTGTCTTTGCACCCACATAAACTAAAAGATTACCTGGAATTTTAATTTTTGAAGAAATAATTTTATCTTCTTTACCGTAGTATCCAAGGGCAAAAGCATTTACTAAATTGTTTTTATTATAAGAACTGTGAAATTTGGTTTTTCCAGTAACATTTGGAACACCTACACAGTTTCCGTAAAATGAAATTCCTGAGACCACACCACTTACAAGTTCCGATAGTCTATTAGATCCACTTTCTCCAAAGCAAAGATAGTTTGCTAAAGCAATCGGTCTTGCTCCCATAGTAAAGATGTCTCTTAAGATTCCACCAACACCTGTTGCAGCACCTTGAAAGGGTTCAATAAAACTTGGGTGGTTGTGACTCTCCATTTTAAAAGCAATGCGCTCACCTTCACCTAAATCAACAACCCCTGCGTTTTCACCTTCTTCAGAAACAATTCTGTCAGATGTATTATAAAGCTTTCTTAAAAATGTTTTAGATGATTTATAACTGCAGTGCTCGCTCCATAGGCTTGAAAAAAGAGCCCATTCAATATCCGTAAGATTTTCTTTTTTTAAAAGCTTTAAAGCATAGTCATACTCATTTTTTGATAAACCATAATGCTTTAATTTTTCAACTAGATTTTTAGACTCCACTTAAATATCCTTATTAACGAGTAGTTTTTCAAAAAATTCTTTACCATGTTGAGATCCCATCCAAGTACTCATAGCGCGTTCAGGGTGTGGCATTAAGGCAGCTACATTTTTATCTTCATTTAAAACACCAGCAATATCTCCAACACTTCCGTTTGGATTATCCTTATAGGTTAACCAAACTTGATCCTTACTTCTAAGTGTCTCTAATTCTGAGTTTGTTACATAAAAGCACCCATCACCGTGGGCAATAGGTATTCTGCATTCTTTTTCATTTAAAGACCAAAGAGAATTTTTAGATTCAGATTTCAAAGTCACCCATCTGTCAATAAAACTTAACTCTTTGTTCTTTACTAGAGCTCCAGGTAAAAGCCCTCTTTCCGTTAAAACTTGAAAACCATTACAGATCCCAAGAACTGGACCACCTTGTTTTGCAAAGGCTTCCACATCATCCATTACTGTAGTTTTTGCAGCTAAGGCACCTGATCTTAAATAATCTCCATAAGAAAAACCACCAGGCAAAACAAGTCCATCATAATCATTAATATTAAAGTGATCTTCATACCACAACCAATGAGCCTCTAGACCGTTTGTAGAATCAACGGCCCTATAAACATCAGCATCACAGTTTGTACCTAAAAACCTAACAACACCAATCTTTCTACTCATCTAAGCCTCAACTTCAAAGACTTCTATATCTTCAATAAGAGGATTAAAAAGAACATAGTCAGCCATTTTTAAAAGCTCATCTTTATTTTTTTCAGATTCAATCTCGACATAACGTCCAACCTTGCACTCACTTAAAGAAAACCCACCTCTTTCTAAAACCTGTTTAACAGCCCGTCCCTGAGAATCTAGAACATCTTTTTTTGGCATAACTCTAATTCCATACTTCATGATACAATCTCCTCAATTCTTTTTAACACTTCTGCGTATTTTTCTTCAACCTTCCCTAAATCTTGTCTAAACCTATCTTTATCTAAAACTTCACCAGAAGATGAGTCCCACAATCTACAACTGTCAGGAGAGATTTCATCAGATAAAATAATTGTATCTTTTTCATCTTTTCCAAACTCAATTTTAAAATCAACAAGATCTATACCAATTTTTTCAAAAAAACTTATAAGTAAAGTGTTTATATGAAAGGCTTTGGTTTTTAATTCATTGTACTCTCTTTCATTGCACAATTCTAAAAGGTCTACATGCTCTCTTGTAAGCAAAGGATCTCCAAGTTCATCTTTTTTATAAAAAACTTCAAAAACTGGACTTTCAAATTTTTTACCTTTTGTAATTCCTAGTCGTTTGCAAATAGATCCTGCTGCAAAGTTTCGAACTACGACTTCTAAGGGTATTATTTTAGTTTTTTTAACAATCCAATCCTTATCTGTAAGAGGCTTAACTAGATGAGTTTCCATACCATTTTTTTCTAAGTGATAAAATATATGAGTCGAAATTTTTAAATTAAGCCTTCCTTTTCCAGAAAAACTTCCCTTTTTCTCGGCATTAAAAGCTGTAAGATCATCTTTGAATTCAATCCAAAGATAATTTTTTTTATTAGTTTCATAAAGTTTTTTTGCTTTTCCCTCATATAAAAAATCTAATTTTTTAAAATCTTCGCTCACTTAAAAACTCTCCGATCATTTTCTTAACTAAATTATATTGCTAAACGCTATATTTCTATTTTTTGTACTTAAATCTTTTTATTTTTTGGAAGACACTGATTGATTCTTTTTTTGATGTTCTTAACATGACGTTTTCCAGAAAAGAGAGCGTTCAAATTTTTAAGATCAACATACTTTAGAATCTCAATATTACTTTTAACTTTATCTTCATAAATCTCACCTTCAGATATACTATGAGCAATCGACTGCACAAGCTTATAAGCATCTTCTCTTTTTAGACCTGCATCCACCAAGTCTAGAAGTAGATGAGATGAGTAAATCTGACCACCTAAAAGATTTAAATTCATAAGCATTCTGCTTTCATCAACATAAAGACCTTTTAAAACTCTAGTTATTCTATTTAATGCATAATCTAATAGAGTAAAAGCATCTGGAAAAATCACCCGCTCTACAGAAGAGTGAGAAATGTCACGTTCATGCCAAAGTGCAATGTTTTCCATGGAGGCTTGGGCATATGATCGAAGAAGCCTTGAAACACCTGTTAGATTTTCAGCACTGATAGGGTTTTTTTTGTGCGGCATAGCACTAGAGCCTTTTTGCCCTTTTGAAAAGCCCTCAATAACTTCTGAGACCTCTGTGCGTTGAAGGTGCCTAAGCTCAACTGATAAACGTTCAATAAATGCTCCTGTTAAAGCTATGCTGTTAAAAAGCTCAGAAAATCTATCCCTTGGCGTAACTTGAGTTGCAATAGGTTCGACTTTTAGGCCTAAGTCTTTACAAACTGAAGCCTCTACTTTTGGGCCTAAAAATGAATGCGTTCCGACTGCACCACTCAACTGACCTACACGTGCTTGATCTAATGCGGTAATCAAACGCTTTTTATTTCTTTTTAACTCCTCATAGAAACCACAAAGCTTAAAACCAAAAGTTGTAGGCTCTGCATGAATACCATGGGTCCGTCCAACACAAAGAGTATCCCAGTGTTTTTGAATCATAGATTCTAAAACACTCTGAAGCACATTTATTTTTTTTAAAATCTCATCACCAGATAGTTTAATTTGTAAGGCTAAACCTGTATCCAAAACATCAGAAGATGTTAAACCGTAGTGAATATACTTACCTGACTCACCCACATTTTCGGCTAGACACGAAACAAAAGCTATAATGTCATGCTTTGTTGTCTCTTCAATTTTTTTAATTCTCTTAATATTAAAACAAGCTTTACTTTTGATGTCTTTAAAAGCTTTTTTAGGAATAAGATCCATTTCAGACTGAGCCTTAGCTACTGAAATTTCAACATTCATTAAAGCTGACCATTTTGACTCTTCCGACCAAATTTCTGTCATCTCCGGTAAACTATATCTTGATATCATTTTGTCCTTCATTAAATAAGTTTTTTGATAGCCATTTTGTAAAATCAATTTGATAAGAAAAAACTAAGTCTGAATTAAAGCTCATCCACTCTCTAGGTGAATTCCACATGTACTGAGTGTCATTTATTTCACTGTAACCAGTACTTACTGGGAAAAGAGAATTAAAATTAGAATTAAGTTCTGTCTTTTCTAAAAATTCAAAATCTATAAAACTAAAGTTTTTATTTAAAAACTCTTTTGAAAGTGAAATAGATTCTTCAATCTTTTCTTTATTATAAACCTGCTCTATAGTCCAAACATCTAGATATGTGTTATCCTTTGATTTAACTAAGATACATGAGTTCTCTTCTTTCCAAGTTTTATAAAAAGAGCTCACCCAAACAGACCATTCAGGAAGACTTAAAAGTTTTAGCGTGTCGCTTTCATTTGAAACCTTAAATCGTTTTCTAGACCAGCCAAGTTGCTCCGTTATATCATGTATGGTTTTTCCTGTAAAAATTTTAAGCTCTGTTACAGTTAAATCAACAATCCAAGATTTAAAGTCATTTCGTATTTTAGGAAGTAGAGTATCCACATCTTTAAAAGTAACCTTTTCTACACTAACCCCACGTTTTTCAATCAAAGAAAGCCTTTTTTCATGGTCTCCCTTTTCGGAACGTCTCAAGTAGAACTTGCCAAACGGATCAAATGCATGCGGCTCTTCACGCCAAGCAGAAGAAAGTTTAAACCTTACTTTACCAAATGATTTTAAAAAATCTTCATACCAAAAAACAGCATCTTCTGTAGTATTATTATAAAAATCTTTTTTGTAGTGCTCAATCATAGATTCATAGTTTGCTGAAGATGAGCCTAAATGACCACTGGAGGACGAAAAACAGAACCCAGTATCAATGAAATCTAAATCTTTCTTATCTTCAAAGAAAGATAAAAATAAATAGTCCATGTTGTTTTCTTTTTTCAGGAGAAAGGGTCCATCTTGATCTGCAATATTTTTTATACCAACATCATCAGTAACATCAAAAAACTTAACTTTAAAACCTTTCCGACAAAGACTATGTGCAAGCCACATTGATCTTCCAGCAATTGATAAAATTTTAATTTCTTTCATTTAAATATCGCCCCACTGTGTACTGCTCTAAAAAATGCACTCTTCTTTCTTCGTCTATTTTATCAAACACGTCTTTTTTTAAATTTAAAGAGCTTTGATGTATCATTGGTCCATCATCCATTTTTTCATTTACAAAATGAAGACTTACGCCAGTAGCTTTGTTTAGCGACAAAGATCTATCAATTGAGTTTAAACCTGGAAAATCAGGAAGAACGCTTGGATGAAGGTTTAGTATTTGACCTTTAAAAGAATTTAAAAACTCTTTAGGTATCAGCTTCATAAAACCAAGAAGTATGATTTCTTTAATTTTTAATTTATTTAATTGATTAGAAAAGTTCAGCCAATCAGATTTTACTTTTAAAGAAACTACTTTTGTGTAAGCACCTCTTCTTTTGGCCCATTTTAACCCCTGTGCTTTTTCTGTATTTGAAAAAACATAGGTTTTATCTGTACCACAATGTTCTAGCGCTGATTTTAAGTTAGAACCTCTTCCTGAGATAAAAATAGCTGACCTTGAATTTAACATTAACCTACAAACCATTTTGATTCAGATCTGTCTTTACTCAGTTCAACGACTCCAGTAGAAATTAGATTAAAATCTTCTTCTATATACTGAGCTACTTTTTTCGAGTCCTCTTCACTCACAACTAGAATTAAGCCTACACCACAGTTAAATGTTTTGAACATTTCATCAGTTGATAAACCTGATCTTTTTTGTGTCTCTGTAAGAAGATTTGACCACTGCCATTTTTTAATGGACGCCAGGCTTCCCTTTGGCAAAACTCTTAATAGATTATCTAAACCACCACCCGTTATATGTGCACAAGCTCTAACGCCAGCAATGTTTTTGATCTTTTTAACTAAGGGCCAATATAAAACTGTAGGCTCCATCAGTTCTGTTTTAAACTCACCGCCATCTTCTCCAAAAATTTTTCTTAACAAAGAGTAGCCGTTTGAATGAAAACCAGAGCTACCAACAAGCAAGAGTTTATCATTGTTCTTTACCTTTACGGGAGACCACATTTTAGCTTTATCAACCACACCAACTGAAAATCCCGCAGCATCAAAATGGCCTTTTTCGTATAAGCCTGGAAGTTCGGCTGTTTCACCACCAATGAGCGCCATATTTGATTTTGAACATGCTGCTTTTAACTCTTTAAAGAAAACTTTTAAAAACTCAGGGTCTAACTTCGAGGAGGCAAAATAATCAAGAAAAAACAAAGGCTCTGCACCTACACAAACAAGATCATTTGCACACATAGCAACTAAGTCTTGAGCAAGTCCTTTAACTAAACCACTCTGTAGCCCCATTAAAAGTTTAGTCCCGATACCATCTGTTGACGACACAAGTAAGGGCTCTTTATAAGTGCTAAGATCTGGGGCGAAAAGTGCAGAAAAACCACCAATACCAGAAACCACGTTTTTAGAGTGCGGGGCATCCTCAGTGTGTGAGATCTGCTCTTTCATCCACTCCACAGTTTGATCAGCTATTTCAATGTCGACTCCAGAGTCTTTATAACTTAGCTTTTTAGACTTTTGGCTTGGATCTTGGTCCATATTTCCTCATTTAATGGGTGTTTGGACTTTTAAATACAACAGATCAAGCCGATGAGAAAGTAAAATATTTAGACTCTTTTGAGGAAAGATTATGAAAAAGCTCTTATTAATAATTGTCACACTTATACTGCTTGCAGTAGCTTTTTTTAGCTTAAAAAGCTGTGAATCTAATGGAGGGGGTCTTTCTCCGTTAACACAGCACATTCACTCAAACCAGGGCCATCTTAAGCACATATGAAATTTTTTGTTCTCTTACTTTTTTCTTTAACCTTCTCACTTACTGGCCATGCCCAGTTTGTAGATAATGTTGAAGATGGTTTTGAGCCTTTTGCCGACTATTCAGAGTTTGTAGAAGCTAGCACCGAAGAGACTGATATTAACTTTTTTAGATACGGAAGACTATTGAGTGTAGGGGTAACTGGAGGTTATCAAGGACTTAACGGTGATCAAGTTGAATTTATAAAAGATGCAATAGAATTTGGAGCTTTTTTTACTTTTTACGCGAGTATCAATTTAGGCTTAAGATTAAGCTATAAAACAAGCAGTCATGATGCCTTTTATTTTATTCAAGAGATCAACAGTAACTACGAAGCCACCACTAGATTTGATTTTTTCTCTCTTCATGCAAAGTATATCTTAAACACACAAAACCTAACTAAATCCATTGCAAAATATAATCCCTATATCATAGGTGGCTTAAGTCAGGTCTATAGAAACACAAATTCAAATCAACAAGTGCTTGTTTCATCTAGAGATGGAGCCCCAAGCTTTGATTTAGGGTTTGGTATAGAACATATATTTAATAACAACAAAAACTTCATCGGACTTCAGGGTGTATATCACCTTGCAAACTTTCCTAACGACAACGATCCTTTAAACTTCACAAATGATGCAGGAATATTAGTGGACTCAGGTTTAAAGTTCAAAGGCCATATATACAGTATAAACTTTGTACTTGGTTTTAATTTTTAAGCTTAAAATTAAACTCTTAGCATTAGTTTTTAAGGCCATTGTTTTTGTGTTGTTTAAACAACTTAAACAAAAACAATTTTTTCAAAGAGACTCTACTCAAAACTCTCTATCATCACCATGTCTATCATTGTCATTCTGATCAGGGTCAATTTCATTCTCAGATTCAGTGATACCTAAATCATGACATGTTTGCATAAAGTCTTTTTCATTGTCTAAATCTTTTCCCATGATGTCTAAAAACTTATCAGGATATCTGGCTGTTAACTCAATAACGTAGTCATTTAACTTGCCATCGTTTAAGATTTTTTTTCTAAGCTGAATCTTTTTCCAATTTAAAATATAATGAAACCTGCAATAGCCTTGAACCTCTGCAGGGTTGTCACAATTCACAACACGACACAGAACACGCCCTTCAGCATCAGTAATTGAGACTTTACCCGTTTTTTTATCTCTAGACACAGAGGTCAGTGCATGGGCAATTTTTGAGTTTTGATCCGCTATGCTAGCAGAACTCGTAGCAGATGATTTTGCACTACTGCTTTTAACAGGTTTTTTAGTAACAGACGAATCAGCTGCAGTATTCTTTGGCTTCGGTGTAGCACTTGTTTTTTTATTTGAACGTACATTTGAAGTTTTTAGAGAAGTGTCTTTTTTAGCAGAAGTCTTTTTAGAAGCGCTTTTAGAAACTGCTGCTTTCTTGACAACCTTCTTAGTTATTTTTTTAACTATTTTTTTCTTAAGTGTCTTTGCTTTAGCCACTGCTTTTTTTAAAACAGATTTTTTAGCTGTCGCCTTTTTTTTAGACACTTGTTTTTTTGTAGTTTTTTTACTTGAAGTAACTTTGCTTTTTTTTGCAACTTTTTTCACAGCTTTTTTCTTGGATGCTTTTGCTGGTGCTTTTTTTGATGAGCTTTTAGCACCTTTAACTTTTTTAACTTTCTTTTTTGACATACCTTTAACCTTGATCATCTAATGAGGATTCAGTAGTTTGACTGGGACAATATGTCAGCTTTAGATGCTTCTAGCAAGCCTCTTTAGATCTAATAATTTATTTAAAAAAAAGGGGTACAACACTATGTCTTCATATATTTATTCTGCCAAAAGAACAGCAATTGGAGCTTTTAATGGCAGTCTTTCAACCGTATCTTCTGTAGAACTGGGTGCTGAAGCCATCAAATCTGCTGTTTCTGACAGTGGATTTAAAAATGACCAGTTTAATGAAGCTATTTTAGGCAATGTTTTAACAGCTGGAACAGGTCAAGCCCCTGCAAGACAAGCTGTTCTTGCAGCAGGACTTCCAAACTCAGTAGCATCTATGACCATTAATAAAGTCTGCGGTTCCGGTTTAAAATCCGTTATGCTTGCTTCAGACTCAATTAAACTCGGAAACTCTAAACTTTGCATTGCAGGTGGCATGGAAAACATGTCTTTAAGCCCACATATCTTACCAAAATCAAGAGCAGGTTATAGAATGGGTAATGTAACAGTTGAAGACACAATGTTAAAAGATGGATTATGGGATCCCTATAACAACTGGCACATGGGAAATGCAGCGGAACTTTGTGTTAAAGAGCATAACTTTACAAGAGAAGATCAAGATAACTTTGCAATTGAAAGTTATAAAAAAGCTCAAATCGCTCAAGAAAAAAACCATTTTGCAAATGAACTTTGTAGTATTGAAGTCAAGGGTAGAAAAGGCTCTACCCTTGTAGAGCATGATGAAGAACCTAGTAAAGCTAAATTTGACAAGATTCCAAACCTAAGGCCCGCATTTGATAAAGAAGGAAGTATAACTGCAGCCAATGCATCTAAAATAAATGATGGTGCTTCAGCTCTTGTTCTTGCCTCTGAGGATATAAAAAATGAGAGTTCTAAAAAACCACTTGCAAAAATTATTGCCCATGCAAGCTTCGCCCAAGATCCAAAGTGGTTCACAACTGCTCCAGTAACTGCAATGAAGCGACTTTTTAAAAAAACAAATATGAGTGTTTCTGACATTGATCTTTTTGAAATCAATGAAGCATTTAGTGTTGTGACAATGGCTGCAGTAAAAGAGTTAAAACTACCCATGGACTCTGTAAATGTTCATGGAGGCGCCGTAGCACTTGGACATCCTATTGGTGCAAGCGGAGCACGAATACTTACAACTCTTGTTCATGCTCTTCACACGAAGGATAAAACATTTGGCATGGCTTCTATTTGTATTGGTGGTGGTGAAGCCGTAGCAGTACTTATTGAGAGAGTTTGAATGAATAAAATAATTAAAACTGCGACTGAAGGTATTAAAGATGTAAAAAGTGGAATGACGCTTATGTTTGGAGGTTTTGGTCTTTGCGGAATCCCGGAGCTATCGATAGAAGCCTTAAAAGAGTCATCAGTAAAAAACCTTACTTGTATATCAAACAACGCAGGTGTTGATGGTTTTGGGTTAGGCCTACTTCTTGAAAAAAGACAAATTAAAAAAATGATTTCAAGCTATGTTGGTGAAAACAAGCTTTTTGCTGAACTGTTTTTATCAGGAGAGTTGGATGTTGAACTCACACCTCAAGGCACTCTAGCTGAAAAAATAAGAGCAGGAGGGGCCGGTATTCCTGGTTTTTTTACGGCCACAGGTGTTGGAACTAAAATAGCAGAAGGAAAAATGCATAAAGATTTTAATGGACGGACTTATATTTTAGAAGAGTCTTTAACTGCAGACTTTTCTTTTATTAAAGCAAAAAAAGCGGATACTTATGGAAATTTAATTTTTAGTAAGACAGCTGAGAACTTTAATCCAATAATGGCAACGGCTGCAAAAACAACAATTGCTGAAGTAGAAGAGATTGTAGACATAGGGGAACTCTCCCCTAATGAAGTCCATCTTCCTGGAGTTTATATACAAAAAATTCTTGTTTCGAATGAGTTTGAAAAAAGAATTGAGCAAAGAACAACAAGGAGTCTAGACGCATGAGTGATTCAAAAAATACAGGTTGGTCACGTGAGGAGATGGCCAAAAAAGCTTCTGAAGAGATTCAAGATGGTTTTTCTGTAAATTTAGGTATTGGAATACCAACTTTAGTAGCTAATTATATACCCAAAGATATGTCTGTAATGCTTCAAAGCGAAAATGGGCTTTTAGGTATGGGAGAATTCCCATTAGATTCTGAAATTGATGCAGATCTTATAAATGCAGGAAAGCAAACAGTAACTGTTGTTAAAGGGGCTTCATTTTTTTCATCTGCTGAAAGTTTTGCAATGATTAGAGGTCAGCACATTGACTTAACTATTCTGGGTGCAATGGAGGTTTCAAAAGATGGAGACATTGCAAATTGGATGATTCCTGGAAAAATGGTTAAAGGCATGGGTGGAGCTATGGATCTTGTCGCTTCTGCAAAAAAAGTAGTAGTGGTCATGCAACATACTGATAAAAATGGAAACTCCAAGCTTGTAGACAGATGCAGCCTACCCTTAACTGGGGTCAAATGTGTTACAAAAGTTATAACTAATTTAGGTGTTTTTAACGTTGAAGAGGGTAAGTTTAAAACTTTAGAACTAGCCCCTGGAGTAGAAAAAGCCCCATTCAACTGATAGGGCTTTTTTGATCAAAGTAAAATATGTATTTTGATTTAAAGCGTTCTTTTAAGTGCTTTAAAAGTAGAAATTTAGAACTTGATTGGCGGCAGAAGTTCTTCATCCAGAGGTGGTCTCATAATTGAGTGAACCGAGCCGGCAACAACAGCATCTACGCTTACAATTGCTCCTGCACTGTCGAGCCCAGCTAAAACAAGAACGGGAAGTCTTTCATTAGATGGAGTTGGTGAATTCTTAAGAATCTCTTCAATACTGCTGTAAGAAACCTCTGACACAACATAAATTGGAAGGTCAATGTCACCCTCTTGTTGAGTTTCAATAAAAATTATGGGCAGCTCAGAAGCAGCAACAACTTGGCCGTTTTCAACAAGCCCAGCTATTAAGGCTGAGGACTGTGAGTCAGTTTCAATTGTATTTATTGGGTTGAGATCTTGCGTTCCCTGATACTCTTCATGGTTAATAGCGTAGCTAGTACAAGTGAATAAAATTGTAAGTGTTAAAATAAGTAGTTTTCTCATAGCGTTTAGTCTCCAATTGGGATGTTTTCCCAAATTAGTGGACAACGTACAATAGCACTTAACTTAAATGTATTACTTTTAGTAATAATCAAAAAATAGACAGTTTTCGGGTAACATATATACAAGTGCATAAGCTATGCTTTTAGTAAATAAAAGGCTTATCTATTTAATATATTTTTTGAACTCTTCAGCTATAAGAAGTTCTTCTTCGTAAGATAAGCTTTTCTTAAATTTAGCCCCAGATCTGCCTTTTACCAAGGCTTCACACTCAGACCATGTCTTATTAATACTAAGTTTTCCATCAACTACACTGATATAAGAGAAAGCCTTTTTATTAGATCTGTTTTTTTTACTGACTGAGTTTTTAGAGCTGTCTTTTTTTAAATATTTTCCACTCTCTACAAGCTCTATATCTTTAAAAAGATCCACATCGTAGGAACTATAGCTTCCTTCATAAAGATCACAATCACCATTTTTAGAATAAGATACAGCAATTTGATCTACTCTCTCATTTGGCAGAAAATCACTGTGCCCTGGCACATAAAACCAACTCACCCTAGAGTTCATTTTATCTAAGATCGTATCTACTGACATCCAAAGATCTTTGTTTAAGACTTCTTTTCCCGTACTTGTTTTCCAAGACTTTTGCTTCCAAGAAAAAATCCATTTTGTAATGCCATTAATAAAATACATTGAGTCTGTGTAAACATGAATATTATCTTTAACTTCAGATAAACAAACTAAAGAATCTAAAATGGCAGTCATCTCCATTCTATTGTTAGTCGTACTCATAAAAGCCTTACCTAACTCTACGACTGTTTTATTTGGAGCATATATGATTGCACCATATCCACCCTTACCCGGATTGTTAGAACATGCACCATCAGTAAAAATATAATAAGTTTCTGGTTTTGGATTCATATTAGTATCTTTATTTCACTGTATATTTACTTAAGTCTATTTATTTTTCTATTTAATCTTTAATTAAGATATTCACTTTTTAACTTAATAGGTACTCAAAATCTTTTTTACTAAGCCCAGCAGAGCCAGTAAATGTCCCCTCTTTAAGTGTTTGACTGTCTTTTTCAAGTAGACCTTCAAAAGCCTCTTTTTTAATCCTCTTAAGCTCTTGAATCTTCTCTTCAATAGAATTTTTCATAATATATCTGTAAACATGAACATTTTTAGTCTGACCAATACGGTGCGCTCTATCAGTACCTTGATTTTCTGCAGCGGGATTCCACCAAGGCTCTACATGTAAAATGTAACTTGCTTTCGTAAGATTCAGTCCAACTCCACCTGTTTTTAAAGTCATAAGTAAAGCCTTAGGCCCCTCAGTGTTAAATTCAGCAAGTACATTTTCTCTTTTTTTCTGAGTAAGTTTTCCAGTAATTGCAAGAGGGGTTATACCTCTTTTTAATAACTCATCTTTAATTGTATCCAATGTAAGAATAAAATTTGTAAAAACTAAAACACTGTTTCCAGATTCAACAAGCTCTTGTGTTCTATCTACAACCAAAGAAAGCTTGGGGCTCAATTTATTATAATTAGTGTCAATGATAGCATTGGGACAAGAGCAAATTTGTCTAAGTTTCATAAGAGCTGCAAACATTTGAATTTGTGTTTTAGACTCACCTTGAGCATTGATAAGACTTTGAACTTTAGTGTTCCAAACCATGGCTACATTTTTATAAATTTCTTTTTGCTGATCATCAAAATTAATTTTTACAACAGACTCTGTTTTTTCAGGAAGTTCTTTTAACACTTGTGACTTAGTTCTTCTTAATACAAGAGGCTTTGTTTTAAGTTTTAAGTAATCCACCTCGCTGCGACCCACTTGTCCTGCAGCAACTTTTCTAGGTCCATAGACTCTTAAAAAAGACTTATAATCCCCCAAAGCACCAGGAACAGTAAGGTCAACTAAAGAGAAGTACTCACCATAATGATTCTCCATAGGTGTACCAGATAAACAAATCTTAAAATCTGCGTTTAAATTTCTAGAGACTTCTGACCTAATAGATTTAATATTTTTAAGCTGTTGAGCTTCATCAAAAACAATTATATTCCACTCTTGATCTTTGAAAAATTCTTGATGCTCTGACATAAGGCCATAAGTACAAATAAGGATATCAACATCTTCTCTATTTTCTGTTTTTAACCATTCTCTTGAAAAACTAGCGGTCTTAAGACAAGAAGCAAATTTTCGAGTTTCACTCTCCCAGTTGTAAACTAAAGACGTTGGCACCACGACTAAGACTTTTTTCTTACCTTCAGTATTTTTAAGGTGATTTAAAAAAGCCAAAATCTGAACGGTCTTACCAAGACCCATATCATCAGCTAAAATACCACCAAGACCTAACCTATAAAGCTGAACTAGCCATGAGACTCCAGTTTCTTGAAATGGCTTAAGAATTCCATCAAAATTATCTAACTCAACTTTTACAGATTCACCAATCCTATCATACTCAGAAGCAACTCGATCCCAATCAAGACCTCCTTCAACAGGCAGCCCTGCATGCTTCAAAGCTAAGATGTCTAGAACATGAGTTCTATAGCTTCCTGTTGTATCAGAAGTGTCATTTGGATCTTTTTGCTTACTGTCTTTTTTGTCTGTTCTTTGCCAAAAATAGTTAAGCCACTTAACAACAGGAGATTTGTCTTCTGATATATAATAAAGTTTTCCTTGATAACGAATTAAAGAGTTTTTTTGAAAGGTTTTCGCCTCATCTTCTGTTATTTCTTTTCCATCAAAGTAATACTTTGGATCTAAATCAAACCAATCAGAGCCTTTTCCTTGATTTATATCTTGAACTTCAATTTTCGCCTCTAGTAAGTTTGAGTTAAAGCTCTGTATGGTCTCTTTTTCTAAATGACAAATGTTATCTTCCATAAATTTTCCAACCTCAAAGCTGAAAGGAAAATTCATTTCTAGTACAGTTTCACTAGATTTTTGTGCCAAATTAAATTTAAAATTTTCTAAATGGTCCATATAAAAAAGTGATGATTTATAAAATCTCTCCATTTCAGAAAGCATTGGAAAGATGAAAGCAAATATAGCATCTGAAAAATCAAGACCTACGACGCTACCCTCATTGATAGTGTTTTGATTGTACCCTTCATCTTCAGAAAGAAGCTTAAAAGCTGAATGAACCTTGTCTTTAAATGTATCAGACAAAAGTGTTGAAATACTGTCTTTTGTTGATGCTTCTAATTGATCAAAGATAAAAGGTTCTAGTTTTTGCCATACAACTTCAAAATTAAGCTCTCCTCTTCCAAGAAGGCTCATTTTAGAAAGTGCAATGAAGAAGCCTGAGCTCTTTAAAAGCTTGATCTCATTAAAACGCTTAGGGCCTTTAATAGCGAGCTGAGCGGCTTCACTACCTAAGAAAGTTGCAAGCCCATGTTTAAAACCTATCAGTATCTTTAAAACTTTATTTAAGATAAAATCAGATTGTCCAGACTCATGATACAAACCAATATATGACTTATCATCCGTTTTAAAGTTTAGAGTAAGAGGTTTAGATTTTTTATTCTTTAAAGAAAAAGAGAGGTCAACACTGTCGGGAAAAACCTTATTCAATTCTTCTAGTTTAGACAAAGGATCCTCAAAAAAAGAACTCTCATAGGAAATTGAACTAGATAGATTGTCTTTTTCGACGGTAAAGCCTAAAGACTTATACATAAACTTTAATCTATCCGCTAAAAACAAGGACTTTAAATTTTCTCTAATACGTTCTTCATCACTGTATAAAAGAGTTTTAGATTCAGTATCGTGGTATAAGCCACCTAAGAGTCTAACTTTTTTGAGATCAAAATCATGACTAACATTAAAAGTAAGTTTTGAATCCTCAAAATTTAAACTGTGTTCTACAAAAAGTACATCTTTGTAAATAAAATTTTCGACAACAGGAGATACTCTAAAATCTAATTCAAGATCTGCATTCAGCTCATAAAGATGAAGTTTTAGATTTTTTTTAGTCGTTGCAGCCATAATAAGTTTTGTAAGATATTCTTGCTCCTTACTCTCAAGAACTTTTTGACCTTGATAGACTTGATAGGACCAGTCAAAAACTTTTCCATCAACAGCTAAACTGTCAATAAAATCTCTTTCAGCTTTCTCTGCAAGATACATCGATAAACTCTTAGCTTTATTATTCGTATCAACTAAATATACTAAGTTAAAAAGTTCTGGAATATTTTGATTTAAACCATCTTGATCAATTGCTTTTTCATTAGCTAAAATATCTAAAGCCACTTCTTCCTCAACTAAGATCTTATTCTTTGTTGGTAAAAAAACCTTTAAATCTGACGATTCTAATTCTGAAGGACCACTTATTTTGTTCACCTTATAACAAAAAAGAAAAAGCCTCTAAAAGTCAACTACATGCTTATTAAATACACTATATTATGCTGATTTTTAATAAATTAAGGCATAAAAGCTACGAATGTTTCAAAATAAGATTTTTAAAGCCTATTTGCTACTTTTTGTAATTTAAAACAACAATTTAACTTCATTTAATCTCAGAACAAACCGAACATAACGTATGAATAAAAATTTTTTAAGTGTCCTTCTTTTTGTTTTTTTAGTGCTACCAATAACAATGTTTTCTTACCAAAACTGTTCAGAATTGCCTGCTGAAGATCTTGAAAATCTTGCACAAAAAGTTGATCTTAATGGATATGAACCACTTATCATCACGGATTTAAATCAAATAGATTCAAAAATAACTCTAAATTGTACAAATACAAATGACTTAGAAAATGTATTCTATAGTTCTAAAGATCATATTTGTGCCATCGCTAAAAGTGAGTGTGAATCTGAACAGTTAATAGAATTAGGATTTTCACTTGATGAACAAGAAAACTGTTTTGACGCACAAGACTCAGAAGAGATGAGTCTGAATGGCTTTTCTAGACTTAGTCCAGAAGAGCTTGGCTATGAATCGACTGCTTCTGCGTGTACACAAATTGTAATAGATCATGTAAATCTATTCACTCGTGAGTGCTCTTTGGCTATAAATGGTTGTCAGATAAACTTCTTAAGTTCAAGCAACTTTATTGAAGATAAATTTTCAATCTGTCAGTAGATAAACTTCAATTTTAGCGTTTAATCTAAGCGCTTTTAAATAGGTCTAATTTAAAGTTAATCGTAAATAATAAGCTGTTTTATCTATTTCAAAAAATAAATAAGACTCATAGCTTCCAATATTAATCTTTTTTACTGGTATTCCCATTTTTTTTATAAAAGAATTCAATTTTGCATCATTCAACATCTAAGCACTCCTCGTTTTAAGAAGTATCTGCAAATGCGAAAATATGTGTATCAAAGCTACACTCTTTACAACATAAACCTGTGTCCGAAAATACGGTTTAAAAAGATTCTAAAGGATAAAAAAATCTTAGCACTTATAGTCTAGACCTATCAGCGCAGTGTCATTCAAAGCAGATCTTTAAAAGACCTTACTTGATCAATTAATCTTTTAAGCTCTAGGCCTAAAGCTAGAAAGTCTTCTTTATTAACGCTTTTTGACTGTTTTAGGGATGATTGTTTTGGAGTTGTTTTATGCCAGTCTCTAAGTGCTCTTTTCGCACCAGAAATTGAAAATCTATCTGTATAGAGTAGCTTCCTAATTAAAAGAATTTTTTCTATTTCTTTTCTCGTATACATTCTTTGATTATTTGGAGCTTTTCTTGGTTTTAAAACAGGAAACTCATTTTCCCAATACCTTAAAATATGATTCTTTAAACCCAACATCTCTGATACTTCACCAATTTTAAAACCGAGTCTATCGGGAACTAAACTCATAAGAACGTCAATATCTGCTCCAAAGTCTCTATTTAAGCGAATCTCTTTTTTAGAAATAGAATTTTCTAAACCTTTAGATACATTATTTGTTTCAAGCTGTGCAGTCGATTTGTCATTATCTTCAGATGTAGAGTTGATTTTTTCTTGATCAATCATCTTGGTTGATCCTCTTTTTTAAAACCTGACTTGGTTTAAAGCCTAAAACTCTTCTACTAACAATTACTATTTGTTCACCAGTTTTTGGGTTTCTACCTTTTCTAGGCTTTTTTTGACTAACAACAAAATTTCCGAAGCCAGATATCTTTACTTTGTTTCCAGCAACAAATTCATTTTTTAGTTCATCCATAACAGACTCAACTAAATCTTGAGCTTCTTTTTTTGAGAAGCCAATCTTTTGATAAAGCTTTTCAATAATATCAATTTTAGTAAGAGTTTTCTTAATCGACATTTTACCCCCCTTTTTCTTCAAATGATCTTAAACCCTGTAAAACATTTTTATGTAAAACTTTTACCTCTTCTTCTCCAAGAGTTTTATCTTGCGCTTGAAACAATCCTCTTAAAGTTAAAGATACCTTGTTTTCACCAATTTTTGAGTCACGATACTCTTCAACAACTGAGAGGCTTTTGAAGTAATTTTTTGCATCTTTTTTAACTTGCTTTTCAATACTAGCATAATCAAAGTCTTCGTTTAGAGTTATACTAAAGTCTCTTTCAACAAGAGGATATCTAGAAAACTCTTTAAACTTTTTAGGCCTCGGCTGTCCTTTTAAAAATAAATCGAGGTCAAGTTCAAGTCCTGAAAAAGAAACTGACAACTTCAAGTTTTTTAAAACTGCTGGATGCAAAGCGTATAACACACCTATGGTTTTGCCTTCAGCTATAATATTTGCTGTTAGTTTTGGGTGTAGAACATTAGATTCAGAATTTTTATCTAATGGTTCAAATCTAAAATTTTTAATGCCCCAAAGGTTAAAGAGTTTTGAAACTACACTTATCAAAGAGGTATGTATCTCATCTTGAGTTTGCTCTTTGTCCCAAGATCCAAAAGATAAAATATTTTTTTCTGAGAAGCCTTCTTCTACTTTCGAATGGCTTTTACCAAATTCAAAAATAGAGCCTTTAAACCTACCAGCCCTAAAGTTTCTAAGACTGTTAGAAACAAATTGAGGTATAAGGCTTGCCCTCATTAATGAGCTATCTAAACTCAAAGGGTTTGTTATACTTACGTCACCACCTCTATTAAAGAACTCAATTTTTTTAATTTCTGAGTGCCATTTTTTTTCATCTGACGTTGCATAAAAATTATGGTGAATGACTTCACTAAAACCAAGTCCAACACACTGGGTTTTTAAAGATCTACAGTTCTCATAAAGACCATGCTTACTTTGAGGAGGCGAAACAACTGCAGGGAGAACTTCAGGTATATTATTATAACCAATAAGTCTAGCAACCTCCTCAGCCAAATCTTCTTTGATAGAAACATCGTGCCTAAATAGGCTTGGAACAACACTCCACTCATTTTTTTTATCTGAATTAGACATTTGAAAACCCAATTGATCAAAAATACTTTCTATCATTTTTGACTCTAAGGATAAGCCTGTCTTTTTTTCTAAAAAATCTAGGCTAACAAAAATTTCTTTTTTACTCACAGGGCTAGGATACTCCTCATAAACTTTTGTGCTAACTTCACCTGAAGAGAGATCTTGAAGTAAAAACAAAGCCTGCTTCATAGCTTTATCCGTTCCAGATGGATCAACACCTCTAGAGAATCTATGAGCAGAGTCTGTATCTATTCCAAAAGATCTAGCTGTTTTTCTAACAGTTTCAGGTGTAAAATAAGCTGCTTCAAGAAAAACAGAAGTTGTTTTTTCACTTACACCTGAGTTTTGACCACCAACCACTCCAGCAAGAGCAAGAACTTCACTTTTATCGGCAATTACAAGCTCTTCACCCTTTAATTTATACTCAGAAGCATCTAAACTTTTAAAAGATTCACCTTTTACAGCACGCCTTATAAAAAGGCTTTCCCCTTTTATTTGATCTGCATCAAAAGCATGAAGTGGTTGCCCTGTATCCATCATAATATAGTTCGTAATATCAACAACATTGTTGATAGAAGATAAACCTAGAGTTTCAAGTTTATCTTTTAACCATTGAGGGCTCGGCCCCACTTTAACATTGTAAACCATACAGCCCATATAGCGTGGACACTGCTCACTATCATCTAAACTGATTTTTATACTTCTTAGTTCACTGCTTTTTTTATATGTATTGATCGCATACTCGTGATTTGTATGTAGCGGTCTTTTAAATAAAACTCCTATCTCACGAGCTAAACCCAAATGGCTCAAACAGTCTGCGCGATTTGGTGTTACATTTATTTCTAAAACAACATCATCTTTAGCTAAGTACTCTGAGATCTCCTGCCCAACCCTAGCGTCTTTAGGCAAAATAAGTATTCCATCTTTACTTTCTTCTGCGAAACCTAACTCTTTTTTAGAGCAAAGCATTCCAAAGCTTTCTTGACCTCTTATTTTTGATTTCTTTATCTTAAAATCACCTGGAAGAACGGCTCCAACAAGAGCCACACAAACCTTGTCCCCTTCTTTATGATTTTTGGCACCGCAAACAATTTTAACAGTTTCACCATCAGAAACTGAAACATCACAGCATGTTAAACGATCTGCATCTGGGTGTTGTATTAGTTTTTCAATTTTACCAACAACAACATCTTGTAAAGCATCTGACTGTTTTAAAATAGATTCAACTTCAAGACCTGCATCGGTTAAAGCTTCGGCTAAAAGCGCTGGATTTTTTATAAAATCTTTTACTTCAATATACTTTTCAAGCCACTTAAGTGAAATTTTCATTTGGCTCCCTTAAAAATTTTTCATTACTTTAGTTATTTTAACAGTTTTCAAATCAAACTTAGAAAGTGTGACTTAATTTAAAACTGCTCCACAAAACTTATTAAATTTTCATTAAATAGTCTGATATCTGAAATTCCATACTTAATCATAGCCATACGCTCAGCACCGAAACCAAAAGCAAGACCCTGAAATTCGTCAGGATCAATCTTACAACTTTTTAAAACATTGGGATGAACAAGGCCACAACCACCAATTTCAATCCAACCCGAGTTTGAACAGACTCTGCAGCCCTTACCACTACATAGTGGACATGTGCAGTCCACTTCGGCAGACGGCTCTGTGAAAGGAAAAAAACTTGGTCTAAATCTTGTTTTTGTTTTTGACCCAAAAAGTTCTTTTACAAAATAACCCACAATCCCTTTTAAGTGAGACATAGAAACTGACTTGTCTACGTAAAGACCCTCTACTTGATGAAAATTTGGTGAATGACTGATATCAGAATCACTTCTAAAAACTGAACCAGGAGCAATAACTCTTAGTGGTGGCTTTTCCGAAAGCATAGTTCTGATTTGAATAGGTGATGTGTGAGTTCTTAAAACATGATCACTGTCTACATAAAAGGTGTCTTGCATATCTCTTGCAGGGTGCCCCTTAGGAAAGTTTAAAAACGTAAAATTATAGTCATCACTTTCGATGTGAGGACCTGTTCTTACACTAAAGCCTAAGCGAGATAAAATATCCACCATCTCATCTATGACTAAAGTTATGGGATGCTTTTGACCGTAGGACTCTGCATCCTTTAAAAGAGAGAAGTTAAATTTAGTTTTAGAAAGTGTTTCGTTTAACTTTTCCGACTCTAAAGATACAAGTCGTTCCTCATAAAAGTCTAAGAGCACCTGTTTTTTTTCGTTGATCACTCGTCCGACCAAAGGCCGCTCTTCTTTGCTTAAACCTGAAAGCTGCTTCATCAATGAAGTTAACTTTCCTTGTTTTCCAAGAAACTCCACCTTCGCCTGGTATAGATCTTCTGGGCTCTTAGCCTCGTTAAACAAAGACCTTGCCTGTAGGTAGTTTTCTTCAACCAAATTATTCATTTTCTCAGTTAACATACTCTAAATACTGGATTATTTTGCAATTAAAGGCAATAAAGAGTCTTCATAATGCAAAAGCTCGGAGAGATTGATGACTATAATTGAAAGTTCACAAAACAAGACATACAGGTACTTTAAATCGCTTTTAACAGCAAAAGGTTTAAAAAAAGAAAAGCACTGTTTAGTCATGGGAAAAACCCTGACTAAAGAGCTCATCAATAGTAAGAAAGCCTACAAAAAAATACATTTTGATGAGAATGAAAGTCCTGACTATTTATTAAGCAAAGATCTTTTCAATGATCTTTCACCGCTCAAACACCAGAGCCCAATTTTAGTTTATAATTTTATTGAACCTAAATCATACACATATAGTAAAAACACTTTTGACGTTTTTTTACCCGTAGGAGACCCAAAAAACTTAGGAGCTTTGATCAGAACAGCCACAGCTTTTAATGTAGACAAGGTCGTTCTTTTAACAGAGTCGGCTCACCCCTTCTTACACGAATCTATTAGAGCATCTAGTGGTGCTGTATTTAATGCTCCGCTTTTTAGCTCAGGTTCTTTAAAAGATCTTAAAAGTGAAGATCTTTACACTTTAGATAAAGGGGGAAAGTCTTTGTTTGATTGGAAACCAAGCTTAACAGATGGAATTAAAATTTTACTAGGAGAGGAAGGTGGAGGCTTAACTTCTTCTCAACTTAAAAACTCTATATCTATTCCTATTTCAAAGGATGTAGAATCTCTTAATGTTAACTCAGCACTCACAAGCACGCTCACCTGGCTAAGAGGACTTGAACACAATCAGCTAGCTCAAATCTAAGAAGATGCTCTCAAAAAACTCCTCAGGCACACAACCTTTACCCCAAAGAGCTATGATGCATCCTCCAAACCCAGAACCTGTAAGCCTACAGGCAAGTGCACCCTTAGATTTTAGAGTCTGCATTTGTTCTAGTATTTGGGGGTTCAACAGACCCCACTCATTAAAAATTTCAGAAGTTTCATTAAAAGCTTCAACTAAAAAAGAGATCTTACCTGTTTCAAAACTACTTTTAACTTTCAAACTCGCCTCAGACATCTTTTCATCTAAAGACTCAAATAAGAGTTTATTTGCTTTTCTTAATTTTTCGACATGGTCAATACAGTTTTTAGTTTCACCTTTAAGTCCAGTGTGATGAATTGTAAATACACAGGACAAAGGTTGCGGTTCAATAGAGAGGAGTTTTTTAACACCTTTTTTATATAAAGAGATTTGATCATTTAAGCAACCCGCAACATCTAATCCACTGCTTTGACCATGAAATACATTTTCAATTTCGTGAGCAAAAGAAAAAATTTCTTCTTCAAAAAGTAAACCTGAAAAATTAAAAAGTCTGGCAACAAAAACAGAAAGAGCAGCCGAACCACCAAGCCCCTCGCCTAAAGGAACGATACTAAACACATGAGCTTTAACTTTGAGATCCTCTTTAGAAGATGCAGACAATGAAAAAGCTGATTCTATTAAACCAAGAAATAAAAGTTCATAGGGACTAACAGTATCACTTAAAGTTAATTCAAATTTATCAGCTGATAAAAACTCATAATCGAGATGATAATTTTTATTTGGCACAACAACAGCATACCCTCCTCGCAAAACAGAATGCTCCCCAGACAAAATGACTTTTGAGTAGATTGAGTCTTTCATCAAAAGCCTTTTGAATAAACCGAATGTCCCTGAGCGATGTACTTTTCTTTTAAATCTTTAGCCATAAGAGCTTGTTCCGGTCTAAACAGAAGGTGCACATTAGGCCCGGCATCCATTGTAACAAGAGGTCCATCACTAATGCGAGTCCAAATAGATTTAGCATGATGAAGAATTTCAAAAGTCTTTTGAGTCATATAGCCAAACGAGGGATTGGCAGTCTCAAACAAGGCGTGCATATCCCAAAATTCAGCCCAACAAAGCTCAAAGGCATTAGACCAATTTTTTAGACTCATAGCTTCAATGAAAAGACCAAGACGAATAGTAGCTCTTTCGACACGGCCTTTGTATAAAAGACTTGTTGCCACTCGATTATGGGCCTCAGACGAAGAGACTTTTTTCTTTTTTTCATCAGCAACAACAACCATATGCAAAAGCTTAGTGTAGGGAAATTTTATACTGTTGACCTGATCACCTGACCACATACACCAAGGGCTTATAAAAGACCTACACGAGGATCCAGAGCCCATTCTACTCAAAGAAGCCTGCACTTTAAGCTCAGGTGTTGGGCTATCTAAAAGTTCACTAAAAGCCACACATGATGCTTTTGTTAAAGCTGCAAAACTTGAAGCAGAACTTGCAAGGCCACAGTTTTGTGGAAAGCTATTAGCAGAGCGCACTGTAAAATTATGTGTAACACCAAACTCTTCTTTTAATCGCTTAAGATGTGAAAGATACCTAACAGTTTCTTTAGGACCAAGAGAAGGAGCCATATAGCCTTCTCTTTTTAAAGGCTCCCAGATATCTTCATCATTGTCATTCAACTCTAGTTCTACAGCTGTGGTTAAATGAGGAAGAGTATAAGAAAGAGAAGGGTTATCAGGGGTGTTTAAAGTAGAATCTTTTTTCCCCATATATTTAATAAGAGCTATGTTTGATGGAGCTTCACTTTTCCAGATTTTTTTATCCACGATTTAAAAACTCCTATTTTTAATAAACTTATTATATATTCTAAAATGTGCGATTTAAAAAATTGCACCAATAGCTTTATAGTTAAAATCCAAACTTACAATTCTCTGATTTAATTTGTCCAGATTTTCTTTATTAGAGCTAAAAACTAGGACAACATCGCCTCCAAAAGCACCACAAGCTCTTGCAGTGATGACAGAAGGCAGTTTTTTTAAGCTTTGAACTTCTTGAGCAGACGCAGGGTCAAGAAGCAACAAACGCTCTTGCTCTTTTGAAAACTCATTTAATCCATTAAAGAAACTTAAATCACAACCAATAAAAGACTTAACTGTAGACTTTGAAACACTAATAAGTTTTTCATAGACTCCCTTATCCTTACTGATGCTTTTAAGGTGAAGGTGTGTCTTAACTTTTGATGGTCGTTTAAATACAAGAACACTCACGTCCTTAAAAGGCCAGTACACTTCATTAAAGGAAGGAGAACTTTTAAGTGAGTTTAAATCTTTTTTAAAATGAAAGACACGTGTATGATCGACGCCATTACCCTTTTCATTTTTAATAGCATCTTCATGCTCTCTACAAGAATTAAAAGCACTGGCCCATTGGGCACACAAATCAGCCCCACTTGGAGCAATCGCTTTATCGCCAGCTTGTAAATTAATATAGCTATTCAAGAGCTCTAAGGTGTTTAAATCAGTACGACCCTTTAGAGAAGCTACAACCTCAGCAGTGGAACCACCAAAGCCACCTTCACCAAAATGTGGGTCAATAAAGTCAAAATCTTTAACAAGTCCGCAAGCTTTCATCAAACGTGCTGCAGGTGAATCTTTGTGAAACTTTAAGCTTTTATTATCAGAGTTTATATCAGTTCGAACACACTCAAAAAAAGGCTTATGAGTTAACACAAGAGAGTCGCCACCAAAAAGTACAGCATACTCACCTAATAGAAATGTTTTACTTGGGATTTTAAAACTGCCGTCAGCTTTCATTTTTTGTAGAAGGCTTTGAGTGAAGCTCACCCGCACCAGAGTAAATTTTTTGACGTATCTCACCAAGTGCTTCTACAGCTTGGGACAAAGTAATACGTTTAGAAATTTTTAAGATATGTTCTAATTTTTTTTGAAGGACAGGAGCTTCTTCTTCTTTTGCACCAGCTCCAAGGGTTAAGTTTTTAATATGAAGCCTCATATGTCCTTCAATAATTCCCACTGTTGTTAAGGCTCTTAAAGCACCTAAGTTTTGCACCAAACCAACTGCTGCTATAACACCAGAAAGTTCGCTCACACTCTCCGCTTTTAAAAATCTCATAGAGAGTTTTGAAAACGGATGAAGAGAAGTTACACCACCTACGATCCCAATTGATATAGGGAGTGTCATAGAACCTTTTAAACGTCCTTTTTTCTTATCTTCAGAAACCAAACTATTAAAACTCTCATAACGCCATTTAGATAGAGACGTATACGTTTTATTTGCACCAACGAAAGCATGAACACCAGCTTCAACTGCACGCCAATCATTACCAGTAGCAATTAAAACAGAATCAATAGCATTCATAATTCCCTTGTTGTTTGTAGAAGCTCTGTAAGAATCAAGCTCTGCAAAAAGGGAAGCCTCTTCAATTCTTTTACCAAGCTCTTCATCAACGTCTAACTCAATTGAAACTTCAGTAAGATTTGAATCCGCAAGATTACTTAAAATACACATATTTACTGTTTCATTGAAATAGCTCTCAACTTCAGGTTTTAAAAACTCACATACCTGATTGATAACATTGGCACCCATTGCTTCACAGGTGTCTACATAAACATGCAAAATAGACATTATACTTTTGTCAGGTCTTTCAATAAAACGCACCTTGAAGTCTTTAACTCCCCCACCACGTTCATGAAGGCTTTTAGAAACAGATTCATTGCAACTTCTTAACCATTTCTCTTTTACCTTTTCCAACAAAGACTTTATTTGTTCAGGGTCATTGTTTTCTAATTTAGCAATTTGTATTTGTCCTATACCCAAATCAGAAACACGTTTAGTTTTAATAAATCCCTTAGATTGCTTTATCCATTTTGAAGTTTTACTGGCTGCTGCAACAATTGAAGTTTCTTCTACAGCCATTGGCACTAGTCTTTCAGTACCATTAACATTTAAGTGAGTGACAACACCGTATGGCATAGGGAAATAACCCAAAGAGTTTTCTATAAAATCTTCTGCTAAATCTTGCTCCATAAAATTTGATTTTTTTAAGAGTTGAATGTCGGACTTGTTTATGAGGCCCATCTTGTTTAAAAGCTCAAACCTTTCTTCTCTTGAGAGTTTAGAAAACCCTTTAAATGTTAAATCCATAACAATTCACCATGCCCTTTAGACTGTAAGTCTATTATACATGAAGAATTGTTACAAAATAAAGCTACTTTTAATTCAAACTCAATAAGGGACATTTTATCTTCAATCTCATTTTGACTCACTAAAGCAGCCTCTAGAAGTGGTTTTGCAAAACCACAGAACTTAGCTCCTAAGGCAAAACTGATAGCTGCATCAAGTCCTGTTCTTAACCCTCCGGAGGACCAAATTTCATAAGACATATTTTTACTAGAATTCAGTTCAGAGAAGAACATAAGAGAATCTAAAGTTGATACTCCCCAATTTTTAAAAGTTTGGGAGGCTTTGGCTTTAATAGAGTTTTGATCTTTAGATCTAAGTCCTTCAATTCTTCCCCAGTGCGTTCCACCCAAACCCGAAACATCAAGAGCTGCAAGTCCAAGACCATCTGCATCTTCTAAAGCCTTTTTGGAAAAACCAGAACCTGTCTCTTTAAAAAATACAGGGACATCCAATTTAGCACAAAGATCTTTAACTTTTTCCATTCCCCCTTTAAACTGTGGGGTTCCTTCATTTTGTAAAACCTCTTGCAAAGGATTTAAATGAATAAAAAGACCAGAGAGATTTAGGGTTTTTATTAGGCTATTAATATCTTTAAGAGAATGCGTTATAACTTGGGCTAAACCTAGGTTTCCAATAACTGGACCGTTGTGTGATTTTAAAAGAGTTTTCCACTCATTCAGTCTTTTCTTTTGATCGTCATTGATAGAAATTTCTTCTAACTCTCTTCTTAACGACCCCATGGCAAAAACCCATTTTGAAGCTTCACAAGCTTTAAGGAGCCTTGAATTTATATCATAAGCTTTATCGTGTCCTCCCGTCATAGAGCTTACCATAAGAGGCTTAGAGGATTTAAAATATTTAGATGTTGAATTTATATGAACATCATCAAAATTAATATTTGGAAAAGGGTGATGATTAAGAACAAGCATATTGCTAAGAGCACGATTTATTTGAGAACTGTCATCTAAAGACCACTTAATATGGTCTTCTTTTCTGCCCTCAAATTGATTTGAATCTTCTATACTCATTGATTTGTTTTACTAAGTTGGTTTATCTATTGTTGAGTTGAGTATCTAGTCTAAAAACATGATACTTTCATACCTAGTTAAATTTTTAACAGGTATGAATATAAAAGTAAGCTTAAACTATGATTCAGCTTTTTTACAAATTTCTGTAAAAGCTTGAGGATCAAAGATTGCTAAATCAGAAAGAATCTTTCTATCCAATTCGATTTCAGCTTTTTTAAGATTACCCATAAGTCTTGAATAAGTAGTTCCGTTTAAGCGAGCTGCAGCGTTTATTCTTTGAGTCCAGAGTTTTCTAAACTCTCTTTTTTTAGTTTTACGATCTCTATAAGCGTAAACCAATGCTCTATCGTTTATTTCTTTAGCAACTGTAAACAATCTGCTTCCAGCTGAAAAATAACCACTTGCGCGATCTAAAACTTTTTTTCTTCTGCTGCGGGCAACAGTACCTCTTTTAACACGCATACTTTACCTCACGCCCAATAGTTTTTTTATGTTGTTGGAATCCTCAGAAGACACATAGTCCATCTGTCCAAGATGTCTTTTTCTTTTAGAAGACTTATTAACAAGAATGTGCCTAAGTCCTTTTTTCTTACGTTTGATTTTACCACTTGGCTTTAAACGAAAGCGCTTTTTCGCTCCGCTGTGCGTTTTTAGTTTCATGTTTCTCCTCTTAATAGGCGTCGGGTGAAAAACACCTGATCTTCATAATTGCCGTATAAAGTAGTAGCTTAAGTAAATTATTTTTGGCCAAATGTCAAAATGTGTGATCCAGAAGAAGACTAAAGTTTAAAAATACGCTTAAAGCTAATGCAGTGCGTATCCTTAAGCTTTAAGTATCCCTATAACGTTTTTTTGTGATTTCAAAAGTTCAAAATGTAAATAATACAGACTTAAGATCTAACTTTTTAAATAGAGTCCAGAACAGTCTTATTTCTTATGTTGAACAAAAATCTGAGCATCTAATGTTAGAAAGTTCACTGTATCAATTGAATAACCCTGGCAAAAAAATGAGATCATTAATGATCTTTGAGCTCTCAAAAAGCCTGCTTGATTCTAAGTACACTGATTATGAAGACAAGCTTGTAAAGTGGGCTGCAGCAAATGAGCTCATTCATGAGGCCACTTTAATTCACGATGACATCCAAGATCAAGATTCAGTTCGAAGAAACAAACCCGCCCTGTGGAAAAAATATGGATTAGCTCAGTCTTTAAATACTGGAGACTTCTTATTGCTGCTGTCTCTTCTTCCCATTCAAGAGATCAAAGACCCGAGACTTGTATCTTTACACACGGAAATGAGTTTTAAACTAGCTCAAGGACAATCTGAAGAGATTGAACAAAAGAACAAAGAGCTTAATATAAAGAACGGATTTTATAAAAACTGCATCGCAAAAAAAACAGGAGCCTTGTTTTCAAGCTTAGCAGTTGGTGTTGGCGTTTTATTGAATATGAGTGAAATGGAGCTACTTGAACTCTCTAGTGTCTTCTTAACGTTAGGTTGTATTTTTCAAATGCAAGATGACGTGATTGATCTTTTTGGCAAAAAAGGTAGGCAAAGTTTTGGATGTGACATCAAAGAGGGAAAAATCAGTTTTTTAATACACACTCACCTTCTTCACTGTCCTGAAGACAATAGCTACCTTAACACACTTCTAAAAAAAGATTGTACCCAGATCAAAGAATCAGAAATAGATGATTTAAAGTCTATATTTATACAAAAACAAACTTTAAAAAGAGCGCTTAAAGCCATAAACAGTGAAATTGAAGGCTTAACATCTTACTGTAAAAAAACTACAAGTTTTCGGTCTCGTTCTGAATCTGTAGACAAATTCATAAAGCTTCTTACACAACCACTAGAGCACATCACAGAATTATGAACGCTCTCAAAACTAACAATCTAAAAAAGTCTTATGGATCAAACATTGCACTAAATGGCATTACCTTAACCATAGAAAGAAATGAGAAGATTGCTCTGCTTGGTTGCAACGGAGCTGGAAAGTCCACCTTACTTTCTATTGTCATGGGTCTAAAAACCCAAAGTTCTGGAGCCTGTGAAGTTCTTGGGGCAAAGCCAAATGATTTTAAGAATAAAAGTAAAATAAATTTTTTGCCACAAAGCCTAAATTTTCCGGAAGAGCTAAAAGTAAAAGAAGTTTTTAAAATTGTTAAATCTGGTGAGAACTCTTCTGAAACAAAAAACAAAAGCTTTCAATCTATTGCTGAAGACCTAGGGATATCAGAACTTCTTGATAAAAAAACATCGAAGCTAAGTGGAGGAGAGAAGAGAAAAGTAGGACTTGCTTTGTCTTTGACAAGAGAACCTGAAATCACAATTTTAGATGAGCCTACAGCTAATATAGACCTACTTGGAAAAGAAAAAATTTATAAAGCTTTAGAAAAACAAATACGAGATAAACAAGGAACTTTAATTTTTTCAAGCCACGAAATGAAAGAAGTTGAACGACTAGCAAAAAGAGTTATTGTTCTTAACAAAGGTGAAGTCGTTGCTGACGGAAGTGTAGATGAAATCAAATCAATGTTTGGTCTAAAAAAAGTAACTTTTAAAACAAGTAGCTCTACATCTGATGAGTTAAACTTCTCTGCATTTAAAAAATACGAATTTCATCGACATGAACATATTGTTTACGGCAAAAACAGCGATCAAATTTTAAAATCAATCTTTGAGCAAAATATTGATTTTAGAGATCTAAAAGTTTTTGAACCAGATCTAGAAGAAATATTTATAAAAATCTGGTCAAAGTAAGGGTTTAATTATGAATAAGATTTTTACTCATACTTGGTGGATGTGCTTAGAACTTTTTAGACAACCCTCATACTTTGTAGCAACCGTAGCTTTTCCTAGTTTATTTTACGTAATCTTCGCAATACCAGAATCAAAAACCATAGAATCATCAAATACACTTTTAGCCTCTTTTTCATGTTTTGCTGTATTTGGAGTCCTTTTCCTACAGTTTGGTGTCGGAATATCTCAAGAAAGATCAACAAGCTGGTATCATTACTTAAGAACCCTTCCCCTAAAAACTTTTCATCTAACAATTGCAAGATTTATTACCGCTTATATTTTTGCAAGTTTATCTGTTAGTTTTTTAGTTATACTCTCTATTCTTTTTACAAAGACCGAACTTGATTTTAGAAATTGGCTTCTTTTTGTCTTTTCACTTGCGACTTTGGGTTTGCCATTTTGCTTTATGGGCCTATGTTTAGGCTATTTTAGCAACTTAAAAACAGCACTTCCCATTGGAAACCTCATCTATCTTCCCCTGTCATTCGCTGGAGGCCTGTGGAAACCCCCTGAACTTTTATCTGAAAACTTAAACAAAATCTCTTTATATTTGCCAACCAGGCAGTATGGAGAGGCTTTGTGGGCTATTGCACTCAATCAAAGCGTGCCACAGCGCGCACTCTACACTCTTTTATTTTACTTATTATTCTTTGCTGTTGTTACCTATATTGGCGCTAAAAGAGATTATACAAAACGTTATCAATAGAAAAAGGTTATATAAATATTTAAGCAAAAATTGGTATATAAATAATTTTGCTCTTATAAAAAAACAAAAGGTGTTTTAATGTCAAAAAAAGCGATAGTCATTGGATCTGGTTTTGGTGGATTAGCTAGTGCTGTTTACCTTTTAAATAAAAACTATGAAGTTACACTTTTAGAAGCGCAAAATCAATTTGGTGGTAGAGCGGGGGTTTTTAAACAAGATGGTTTCACATTTGATGCTGGACCAACAGTTATAACTGCGCCTTATCTAATTAGAGATCTATTCAGTCTTCTTGATGAAGACCCTGATGACTATTACAAACTTATGGAAGTTGATCCTTTCTACAGAATTATTTTTGATGATCAATCTGTTTTTGATTATGTTGGTGATGAAGAGCGAATTATTGAAAATATAGCAAAACTTAGTCCCAAAGACGTCGATGGTTATTTAAAACTAGCAGCACATGCAAAAGAAATATTTGATGTAGGCTACACAAAATTAGCAGACTCCCCGTTT
>JALZUR010000014.1 GCA_023301025.1 Bdellovibrionales bacterium
GTAAGTTGGGAGCCTGGAGTTATAATTTACTACATAGATGGTGTTGAGTATAACAGACTTTATGATGGTAATACTAATTTTGAAGAGCTGTATGTTTTGTTAAACCTTGCTATGGGTGGAACTTGGACTAATACAGCTGCATGGGGTGGTCTAGGCTATGATTTTCCAAGTCAAGATGATCTAAACAATCATGGAAATCCTAAACTAGAAATTGACTACGTAAGAGTTTACAAAAGACAGTAGTAGTCTTTAAAAAATAAGAGGCTTAAAATTTTTTAAGTCGAAAAAAAGCTCATGTTTACATGGGCTTTTTTATTTTGTATTTATGGAAACAGAAATTTCTTTTATGACTCTCCATCATCACCAATTGCCTCTACAGGACAGCTTTCTAAAGCCTCTTCACACATGTCCTCTTCTTCTTCATTTTTAGGCTGTCTTGTTATAAAGGCATGCCCATCTTCATCATCCATTCCAAAGTTATCAGGAGCAGCTGTTACGCAAGCGTCACATGCAATACAAGATCTGTCGACATAATATTTGCCTTTTTTGTTCTCATCATATTTATCGTTTTTATCAGCCATATAGATTGTTTTCCAAATAGGTTGCTTGTATGTTCTTCACCTTAAGAGGAAGTTATGAGTTTTATTGAAGAAGTCAACAGACGAAGAACCTTTGCTATTATTTCACATCCTGATGCGGGTAAAACTACGATCACTGAGAAAATTCTCTTTGAGGGGAGCGCCATACGTGAGGCTGGTGAGGTAAAAGGAAAAAGAGGTACTAAAACAGCCACTTCGGATTGGATGGCCTTAGAAAAAGAGCGTGGAGTTTCTGTAACGTCCTCTGTTATGAGTTTTGATCACAAGGGCTTAAGAATAAATTTACTTGATACACCAGGGCACAAAGACTTTTCTGAAGACACGTACAGAACTTTAATTGCTGCTGACTCTGCGGCTATGTTGATTGATGCAGCTAAAGGTGTTGAGACACAAACAAGAAAACTTTACGAAGTTTGTAAGCTAAAAAAGATGCCTATATTTACTTTTGCAAACAAGATGGATCGAGAAGGTAAAGATCCTCTAGATTTAATTGACGATGTTGAAAAAACCTTAGAGATGAAGTGTTATCCCGTTACATGGCCTATTGGAATCGGAGACCGTTTTAAAGGACTTTATCATAGACATAACAAAGAGCTCTACTTATTCACCAAAGGTGAAGTTCAACCAGAAAGATTAAAAGTAACTGGTTTTGATGATCCTGTTATAAAAACAAGAATTGCTGACTCTGAACTTTATGATCAATTTATGGAGACCATTGAACTTTTAGAGGGTGCATTAGACCCTTTTTCAGTCGATGAGTTCAATCAAGGTTTAGTTAGTCCCATGACTTTTGGAAGTGCTAAAAACAATTGGGGTGTAGATTTATTTTTAAGTTTATTTTGTGAGTTTGCCCCTTCGCCAAGAGATAGAAAAAATCATGAAGGTCAGTGGCACTCAGCAACTGATAAAGGTTTTTCTGGTTTTGTCTTTAAGATTCAAGCTAATATGGATAAGAATCACAGAGATCGTGTAGCTTTTATTAGAGTTTGTAGCGGTACTTTTGAAAGAGGTATGAAGGTAAAGCACCAAAGGTTAGATAGAGAGTTAAGACTTGCTTACGCAAATCAATTTTTTGCAGGGGAGAGAGAAACTTTAGATAAGGCTTATAGTGGAGATATTGTTGGTGCAAATGACACTGGACATTTTCAGATCGGAGACACTATTACGGGTAAATCTAAATTTTCATTTGAACCTATACCAAGGTTTTCTCCAGAACTTTTTGGACGTTTGAGTATAAAAGACCCTTTAAAAAGAAAAAAACTAAATGAAGCTGTTCAACATTTAGTCGATGAAGGCTTGATACAGTTTTTCTATGACCCTAACATTGGCAGACAAGATGGAATTTTAGGAGTTGTAGGGGAGCTTCAGTTTGATGTTTTACTTAGGCGTCTTCTGGATGAGTATAAATTAGAGGCAAAATTGGAACGTCTTCCGTACTCTGTTGCAAGGTGGATTTTTGATGCTGAAAGTATGCAGGTCTTTAATGAATGCCCCAAAGGTGCTGATACACTTTATATGGATCACTATGACAAACCAGTTGTTTTGTTAGATTCTGAATGGGACGAGAATTGGTTAAAGCGAGATAATCCAAATATAAAGTTTTCTTTATCTGCACTTGGCTAATGTTGAACAGTGCTGTAAAAAATAGCTAAGTGGTCTTTAAGACTGCTTAAAAACATAAAGTAATACTATGAGTAAATTTAAAATATTTTTTTTAATATCAGTGCTACTAAACTCTAGTGTTAGTATTGCAAACTCTGAGCTTTCTGGAAGCACTGTTAAACAAGAAAATTTAGCTCCTGTTCCAGTTTTAAACAACACTCAGTGTGAGCCGCTTTGTAATGACTTTCCACCAAGAAGCCCAATTTTTCTTAAAGGTGTACGGCCACAAAACACCTATGATGTTACAAATAAAGAGTGGATAGCTTTGTCAGCTGTTCAAAGAGCTACTTATATTTTTGAAAAATATAAGCTTATACTTGAACGACAAAAGTATGAGTGCGACTATTCGCCAAGAATCCTAACATGTAAATCTTATAGAGAATCTATGCATTTTCCTCAATGGCAAACACCAATTGAAGGATCTACGGCTGCAGCTTTAGCCATGGTAACTCAAGAGACAATGAAAGATATGTTAACTAGACGTGGATTTGAGTTTAACTCGGTTATACCAGGCTTTGTGGGTAACAGAGACTATGAAAACCTGTGGTTCAATCAACAAGCACATATGTTACTTCAAATGGACTTATCTATTGGTGTGCTTGAACGAAAAAGAATTGATTACAAACTCAATTGCGACAATATAAAGCCTTTTTTAAAGTTCTATTATGGCCACCCTAGAGATGAGTGTAATAAAGATTATTCAAATCAAATCTATAGTTGTGCTAAGTGTATCAAAAAAAATAAAGGTGTAGTCACTTACGAGTGCTTAACTAAATCAAAAACAAAGGTGGAGGGCTGCTGATGTTTTTGATAAAAATTTTATTTTCATTTTTTTTAATCACTCAAGCTAAAGTGGGTAGATGGATGGTTAAAACTCAACAAACTACTAAAAATATATCATCAACGGATGTCTCAAGTGTTGAGTTTTTTTATAAAGATAAGAGCTTGATATATAGCCCGTCGAGCCCAGAATTTGGTGTATCAAAAATCAAAAGAGTAAGGCTTAATAACGAAGATTATTTTGTGACTGTTTGGGCTAAAGGTGCAAGGTTTTACCAATTTAGAGTTTTTAAACCTTTAAAAAATATGTCAAAAAATATAGCCCCACTTTGTGAATACTCTTCAGTCTCTAGTAGATTTGAGCTTTCTAAAAAATTAAAAAAAGTAGGGATAGAGATTTTAATTTTTGATAAAGCTTTAAAAAAATATGACTTTAAATGGAAAGACTGCGTTTAAATTAGATGTTTTCGTTGTTTGTCTTTTTTAAAATTTCAACAATATTTTCTATGTCTTCAAGTTCAGAAAAATCTCCATGAATCATTTTATCCTTTGAAGATTCACTAGTAGTGTTAGTGCTCTCTTCTTCGTACTCATAGGTTTGTGGATCACCAAGTAGTCTATTTGCCTCAGACTCTAATTTTGTATTTGTTCCATCCATTTTGTAATAGATGTCTGTATTTAAAAAGCTAGCCCAAACTGGTGAAAAATCTTCTGTGTTTGTAGTCTTAAAGTAGCGATGGAAAAGTTCTTTTGCTCCAGCAACACTATTCTCTAGATCTTTACTTGGATTTGGGTCTTCAAGCTCTATTTGCTTACTCAAATCAAAGTTTATCTGTCTAATCTCACCTGTAATACTATACCCAACTCTTAGTACAATTTCTGTTCTATAAACTCTGATTTCGCACATAAAATTGCCAATTTTAGATTTTTCATCAAAGGTTTCGTTGAACTCTCGAACAAAGGCCTCTTCAATTTCAGTAGGGAGTTTTGCAAAGGTTTTATTGTTAGTGTCTTTGGGACGAATCATTTGACCTCCAAGAGAGAGGACTATACAAAAAACATTACAAAAAGACGAAAAAACTGTGTTTAACGTCTGGCGTTAGTAAATTTTACTCAGTTTATAGGAGCCTTTGAAGTGTCTAAAGAGATAATAAGATTCAAATCATCTGAAAGCGCTCTTCACATGAATGCGCCGTCTCTTAGTGAAGAAAAAGGTGTTTTTATGTCTACATATGGATGCCAGATGAATGATAATGACTCTGAACGCATGCTTAGTCTTCTTGAGCAAATGAACTACACTCCGGTGAACACACCTGAGCTTGCGAGTCTTATTATAATTAACTCGTGCAGTATAAGAGAAAAGCCTGTTCATAAAGTGCACTCAGAAGTGGGTAGGTATAGAAAGCTTAAGTTAACAAAACCAAATCTAAAGGTTGGTGTTGCAGGGTGTGTGGCTCAACAAGAAAAAGATCGTCTGCTAAAAGATCTTCCTACTCTAGATTTTGTTCTAGGTCCTGACAATATTGATTCTTTACCAGAAGTTATTCTGTCTCTTAAAAATAAAGATGATAAAGATGTAAGATTGAATGCTGCTAAATTTAAACACCAAGAGCCCTATCATGTAGATACGCTTGTTAGGAGCCCTGGCGTTTCAACATTTATTAATATCACCAAGGGATGTGATAATTTCTGCACCTTTTGTGTTGTTCCTTACACAAGGGGCAGAGAGCGTTCAAGACCAGTGACTCACTTGATTGACGATATTAATACACTCGTTAAAAGAGGGGTTAAAGAGGTTACTCTTTTAGGTCAAAATGTTAACTCGTACACCTGTGAGACAGGTCTTGGTTTTTCTGAACTTTTAAAAAACATTTGTGAAAAAACAGATATTGAAAGAGTCAGGTATACAACCTCACACCCAAAAGATTTTACAGATGATCTTATTGAAATTTCAAAAGAGTATAAAGAAAAGATTTGTGAGCACATTCATCTTCCTGTTCAAAGTGGTAGTACAAAAGTTTTAGAACGAATGAACCGTGGCTACTCAAGAGAACACTACTTAAAAATTACAGAAAAGATTTTTAAAGAGCTTCCTGATGTAGCGCTTACGACTGATATTATTGTTGGTTTTCCAGGTGAGACAGAAGAGCAATTTAATGAAACAATGACACTTTTAGATGAAGTGCCCTATGAAAATATTTTTGCCTTTAAATACAGTCCGAGGCCTTTTACAAAAGCTGCGCGCTTTGATGATCAAATATCAGAGCCTATTCAAAAAGAGCGTCTTCAAAGACTTTTTGATAAACATGAGACTCAAGCTTGGGACTTGTGTAAAAGATATCAAAATAAAAAAATTAAAGTGCTTGTTGAAAAACAAGATAAGAAAACAGGCTCGTACAGAGGACGAAATGTACAAAACAAGATGACTCACTTTATGCCTTTTGACTCTACAGAAGAAAATGGTGAGTTAGTTGGAAAAGCTGTTGAAGTAGAAGTCTATAAAACATTTCCACTTACTCTTAGAGGAAAAAGATTGGAAGGGCTTAAGTAATGAATGAGACTGACTCTAAAAACAAAACTCAAGTTAATAAACGACCTGTAAAAGTCACACCTAAAGCTTTTGCTGTTGATGAAAAACTTTTTCAGTCTATAGTTGTGTTCGAGTGTGTGAAGTTAAGATTAACTTTCTCTGTTGTCTTAGGTGCGCCAGAAGAAATTTCTGGTTTAGTTAAGGGCTCAACTTACTCCCAAAAAAGCCCTTACAATTTATGCTCTAAAATTATGGAGCAAAATCAGTTAAAGCCTAAAAAAGCTATCATCAAAAATGAGCATGATGTTGATTTGTGTTTAAAAAAAGAAGATCTTAAAGGCTTACAAAAAATAAATTTAACTATCCCCGAAATGCTTGGCCTTTGGAATGTTAGTGATTTTCCGATCTATGCAATGCCTGATTATATAAAATCTGTACGATCTGTCGATTTAGCTATTGAGGGGGAATCAAATATCCCTAAAAGCGAACTTTATAAAATTTATGGTCAAAAATATTTAATGTAAGTGGAGAAAATATGCTGCATTTAGATCATACTCCCAGTGTTGACGCTTCTGTATTTATCGCGAATTCAGCTGATGTTATTGGAAGTGTAAAAATTGGAAAAGACTCATCTGTTTGGTTTCAGTGTGTTCTTAGAGCCGATGTTATGCCTATTACAATTGGCGAGCGTTCAAATGTACAAGATGGCAGTGTTATTCATGGAAGCTTAAATAAAGCTGAAACTACAATTGGAAGTGGTGTAACTATCGGCCATAAGGTGATTCTTCATGGTTGTAAAATTGATGATGATGTGCTGATTGGTATGGGGTCTTGTGTGATGGACAATGCTCACATTCCTAAAAATTGTTTGGTGGGTGCTGGAAGTTTAGTTACTGAAAACTCTAGCTTTGAAGAGGGTATGTTAATCTTAGGCTCTCCTGCTAAAGCTGTTAGGCCATTAAATGAAAAAGAACTTTCGTTTATAAAATCAAATTCAAAACACTATATTAAATACTCTGACTCTTATAAAAACAAAAAGGTGAATTATTATGAGTAAAACCCCGATGATAGAAAAAGCACTAACCTTTGATGACATTTTACTTGTTCCGCAAAGTTCTGATTGTGTTCCAACCCAGATAAATCCAAACACACTTTTTGGAGGGAAGATTAAACTTAATATCCCGCTCATTTCTGCTGCTATGGACACAGTTACAGAAAGTAAAGTCTGTCAGGTTATGGCACAACTTGGAGGGCTTGGTGTTATTCACAAGAATATGAATATCGAAGATCAAGCTTTTCAAGTAGAAAAAGTTAAAAAATATGAAAGTGGTATGATCTTAGATCCTATAACGCTTCATCCAGATAAGCTCGTCAAAGAAGCTATGGAACTTATGAAAAAGTACTCTATCAGTGGTTTACCTGTCACAGTTGAAGGTAAACTTGTAGGGATTCTTACAAATAGAGATTTAAGATTTGAAACTAACCTTCATTTAAAAGTTTCTGATCTCATGACAAAAGAAAATTTAGTTACAACACAAGAAGGTACAACTCTTCAAGAGGCGAAATCTGTTCTTCAAAAACACAGAATTGAGAAGCTTCCAGTTATTGACTCAAAGGGAAATTTAAAAGGTCTAATCACTATAAAAGATATTGAAAAGTCTCATGCTTTTCCTAACGCTTCAAAAGACAGCCATGGTCGTCTTTTAGTTGCTGCTGCAACTGGTGTGGGAGAGTCAGGTGTTGAGCGAGCTGAAGCATTAATGGCCAGTGGTTGTGATGTTGTAGTTATTGATACTGCTCACGGACATTCTAAAAATGTTTTAAAGACAGTAGAGAGTGTTAGGGCTTTGAATAAAGATGTTACTTTAGTTGGTGGAAATGTTGTTTCTGCTAGTGCTACTGAGGCGTTGATCAAAGCAGGCGTCGATGTTGTAAAAGTTGGTGTGGGTTCAGGTAGCATTTGCACTACACGTGTGGTATCGGGCGTTGGTGTTCCTCAAGTTACTGCTGTAATGAAGTGCTCTGAGCGTGCTGCAAAATTTGGAAAAACCGTAATTTCAGATGGTGGCGCTAAATTTTCAGGGGATGTTGTTAAAGCTCTTGCTGTAGGGGCTAACTCTGTAATGCTTGGAAGCATGCTTGCTGGGTGTGACGAAAGCCCAGGAGAGACAATTTTATATCAAGGACGAACTTATAAAGTTTATAGAGGTATGGGTAGTTTAGGGGCTATGATGAAAGGCTCTAAAGATAGATATTTTCAAGAGTCAGTTTCTGAACTTGATAAGCTAGTGCCAGAAGGAATTGAAGGGCGCGTTCCATATAAAGGATCAGTCAGTGGAATTATTCATCAAGTTGTTGGTGGTATTAAATCTGGTATGGGCTACTGCGGAGCTTCCTCTATACAAGAGCTTCAAGAAAGAGCTGAGTTTGTGGAAATTTCCGTAGCAGGACTTAAAGAGTCTCATGTACACGATGTAACTATAACAAAAGAGTCTCCGAATTACAGGTTAGATTAAATGAAGATTTTTGATGATTCTGTAAAAGATGGTGTAGTGGTTCTAGATTTTGGCTCGCAATTCACTCAGCTTATTGCAAGGCGTTTAAGAGAGTTGGATGTTTATGCTGAAATTTTACCTTATTCGACGTCTATTGAGATCTTAAAAGAAAAAAAACCTAAAGCTATTATCTTAAGTGGTGGCCCGCACTCTGTGTATGAAAAAATATCTCCCACCAGAGATCTAGAACCTATAACTAAGATAGCCCCGGTTTTAGGGATTTGTTATGGTATGCAGCTTTACTGCCATCAAATGGGTGGAGAAGTGGTGTCTTCCAAAAATAGAGAGTATGGTTTAAGTAAAATCAATTGGACTGCACAAACTCCATCAGACCTTATTAAAAAGTTTGATAATTCAAATACAACTGAAGCGTGGATGTCACACGGAGATTTGGTTATAAAAATACCTGATGGGGCTAAGCTCATTGCAAAATCTGAAAACAAACATATTGCAGCGCTAGTTGATAGTAATTTTTTAGGAATTCAGTTTCATCCTGAAGTGATGCATACAGAAAAAGGAAAAGAAATACTAGATTATTTTGTTTCAGACTTTGCAAAGATTAAATCTAATTGGTCTTCAGGTGAAATCTATGAACGCATAGAAAAAAAGATAAAACTAAGTGTAAAACCAACTGATAAAATCCTTTGTGCTTTAAGTGGTGGAGTAGACTCAGCTGTTGTTGCAGTTCTACTTACTAAAATTTTAGGTTTTGAATCTGTAAAATGTGTTTTTGTAGACACAGGACTTCTTAGAAAAAATGAGTATGAAGAAGTTTTAAAAAACATGAAGTCATTAGACTTAAATATAAAAGGTGTTGATGCTTCAAAACTTTTCTTTGAACGGTTAAGAGATGTTTCAGATCCAGAGAGAAAAAGAAAAATTATTGGACACACTTTTATTGATGTTTTTAAAGATGAAATTAAAAATTTAGGTGAGATTCACTTTTTAGCACAGGGAACTTTATACCCGGATGTGATTGAGAGTGTGTCACCAAATGGTCAAAGTGTTACGATTAAGAGTCATCATAATGTTGGTGGCCTTCCTGAAAATTTAGACCTAGCTCTTTTAGAGCCTTTAAGAGAGCTTTTTAAGGATGAGGTTAGAGGTTTAGGTAGATTTTTAAAAATGCCTGAACCAACTTTGATGAGGCATCCTTTTCCAGGCCCTGGTTTAGCCATAAGAATTTTAGGCTCCGTTAGTGAAGCTGATGTCACTCTACTTCAAGATGCTGATGATATTTATATTAAGGCTTTAAAAGATGAAGGAGTTTATGATGAGATTTGGCAGGCTTTTTCTGTGCTTCTTCCTATTTACTCTGTAGGTGTTCAAGGAGATGGCAGAAGTTATGAAAAAGTGCTCGCTCTTAGAGCTGTTACATCAATTGATGGAATGACAGCTGATTGGTATGATTTTGATGCTAAGGTTTTAAAGCGAATTTCAAATAAAATTACAAACCAATTAAAAGGCATCAATAGAGTTGTATATGATGTTACAAGTAAACCGCCTGGCACCATTGAATGGGAGTAGAATTTTAAAATATGTCTTTTGTACATTTACATACCCATTCGCACTACTCTCTTTTAAGCTCTTCTACATCTGTTAAAGAGCTTGTTAAAAGAGTAAAAAGTCTAGGTATGAACTCTGTTGCGCTAACAGACACCAACAATATGTATGGTGCGGTTGAGTTTTATTTCGCTGCTAAAAAAGAGGGTTTAAAACCCATCATTGGGGTAGAAATTGCTATATCAGGAGAGTTTAGTAAATCAACAGACAAAGACTACAGTGTAGTTCTCTTAGCGCAATCTTATAACGGCTATCAAAATTTATCTTCTGTTGTTTCTTTTGCTCATAAAAAAAATAATTTAAAAGGAACTCCTAAAGCAACCCTTGATGTTTTGAAAGATTTTTCTGATGACATTATTTGCCTTACTGGTGGAAGCCTTAATGGCTATGGTCCGCTTTTATTAAATGAATTTGGAGAAGAGGCGGTTCTTGAACATTTATCTGATTTAAAAAATATATATAAAGAAAAACTCTACCTTGAAGTTTTTGATCACAACTTGTCTGAGTTTGAATCTGACTGGAACTCTTTTAGTAAAAAGCACTCAGACACGTATCCGCTTGTACTTACAAACGACACAAGGTTTACAGAGTCTGAAGACTTGATTGCTCACAATGTACTTATTGGTATTGGACAAGGCAAAAAGCTTGAAGAGGTTGAGAGCGATTCAAAAATCAATTCACATTTTTATCTAAAATCTCCAAGCTCTATGCAAGAACTTTGCAGTGAAGATAAGGATCTGATTGTTGCGTTTGAAAATACTTTTAAAATTTCAGACATGTGTGACATCCATTTCGATTTGGAAGATAAAGAGGGAAAACCAATATATCATCTCCCTCAATTTCCAACTAAAGAGGGAAGGAGCTCTAAAGAAGAGATTAGAGTTGTTACTTTAAAAGGTTTAGATGAAAGACTTAATTTTTTAGAAAAAAAAGAAGACAGAACTCTTACAGCTGATGAAAAAAAAGTCTATTATGATCGGCTAGATTATGAGCTATCAGTTATTGATTCCATGGGTTTCAATGGCTATTTTTTAATTGTTCAAGATTTTATACACTGGTCAAAAGAAAATGATGTACCTGTTGGTCCAGGGCGGGGTTCAGGGGCAGGCTCGTTAGTAGCTTATTCGTTACAAATCACTGATCTTGATCCACTTCCTTACGCCTTAATTTTTGAGCGTTTTTTAAATCCTGAGCGTGTTAGCATGCCAGATTTTGATATTGATTTTTGTCAAGAAAAGCGCGGCAAAGTGATCGACTATGTGACTGAAACTTACGGTCAAGACAGTGTAGCGCAGATTATCACATATGGAAAACTTCAAACTCGTGCTGCAATTAGAGATGTTGGTAGAGTGCTCGGTTTTAGTTTTTTAGAGGTTAATGAAATTGCAAAACTTATTCCTGATGTTTTAGGGATCAGTTTAAAAGAGTCTTTGGATATGGAGCCAAGACTAAAAGAGATGCGTGAGGAAAATCCACAGGTAAATAAGCTTATAACACTTGCTTTAAAAGTTGAGGGACTTGTAAGACATGCAGGAATTCATGCAGCTGGAGTAATCATTGCTGATGGAAGTATTGTGCAGCATGCCCCAGTCACAAGTGGTGCAGATGGTGAAAATGTAGTTCAGTTTGATATGAAAAATTCTGAAAAGATTGGGCTTATAAAGTTTGATTTTTTAGGTTTAAAAACTTTGACACATATAAAGTATGCTCTGGATTTTATAAAGCAAACGAAAGGCAAAGAGATTCTTGAAGAGGACATTTCGATTGATGATCCTGGCATTTATAAACTCATGTCTAGAGGTGACAACAACGGGATTTTTCAGTTTGAAGGTGAGGGGATCACAGACCTTACAATAAAAGCAAAGCCTAGTTGTTTTTCAGACATAGTGGCTTTAAATGCACTTTATCGTCCAGGTCCAATGGACATGATCCCTGATTATTTAGAACGAAAAAGTGGCAAAAAAGATCCTGATTATCTTTTTCCTGAGTTAGAGGAGATCTTGAATGAGACTTACGGTATTATTGTTTATCAAGAGCATGTGCAGCTCATTGCCGCAAGGATTGCTAACTACTCATTAGGTGAAGCTGATATGCTTAGGCGTGCCATGGGTAAAAAAATTGCCGAAGAGATGGCAAGCCAAAAGGTACGTTTTTTAGAAGGGGCTGAAAAAAACAATCACGACATGAAAAAAGCTGAAAAGCTTTTTGATTTGATGGCTGAGTTTGCAAAATATGGTTTTAACAAAAGTCATGCTGCTGCTTATTGTGTGATTACTGCTCGAACAGCATGGATCAAGTACTACTATCCTGTAGAGTTTTTTGCAGCTCTCCTTACAACAGAAATTTCAAATACAGATAATGTCGTTAAGTATGTTAAAGACGCTAAAAATCATGATATAGAAGTGGTTACACCTCATGTAAACACTTCAGACTATGTGTTTAAAACAGATGGAGAAAAAATATTCTTTTCTTTAGGTGCTATCAAAGGTGTAGGCCTAAATGTTGTTGAAAGCATAATGGAGGCTCGTGAAAAAACGAGTGATAAAAGATTTAACACATTAGAAGAGTTTTTCTCTGAAGTTGACACAAAAAAAATTAACAAAAAAACTATAGAGTCTTTAACAAAAGCAGGTGCTTTAGACAACTTAGGCTACAACAGAAACGAGATATTCTCGCAAACTCATATGTTACTAGATGAAGCTGAGCGAAAAAGAAAAGAAAAAGAGCTTGGACAGTTTAATCTCTTTGACTCTTTAGATGATGGGGAAGACACCTCAAGCTTTAAGGTTAAGCTTTCGAAAAAAGAAGAGTGGCCTTTAAGGTCCTTACTTCAACTTGAAAAAGAGGTTTTAGGTTTTTACATTAATCGCCACCCCTTAGAAAGCTATGCGAGTTTACGCCCTTATTTTAAATCTCGCACCATTGGATCTTTAACAGATGAAGATCATAAAAAAGAGGTTTCAATATTTGGTCTGATCCCAAAAACAAAAGAGTTTATCACAAAAAAAGGAACACGTATGGCCTTTGCAGAGGCTGAGGATCATGAAAACTCACTTGAACTTATAATTTTCCCAAAAGTCTTTAAAGACGTTGAAGAGATTTTGACTGAAGAAAAGCCTTTGGTAATTTCTGGCACTTATGAAACCCAAGAGGGCAAAGGGGGCAAGGTTTTAGTTGATAAAATCACTGATCCTTTAACACTATTAAGCAACTCCAGAAAAGTTATTTTAAAAGTCACAGATCCTAAAAATGAAGAGTTAAATGAATTTTTTGAACTTTTGGAGACTAAAAAAGGGCCTACTAAGGTTGAATTTAAACTGAAATTCACTGATATTTCATCTGAGGTGCAAATGGGGCTTGATAAAGAACAATCTGTAAAAATTGATTTTGAATTTTTAGACGGGCTTGGTAGGATTTTTAAAGATTATGAAGGTCTAGATTTAGGAGCCTAATATGGAGCATAAAATGAAGAACTTAGTTGTTATTTTTATTTTCACAGTACTTTTTGCAAACAATGGATTCACATACCAAACAGACTCTCGTATTGTAAGTGGCTACAGTGTTATAAAAACAGAAACTTATGATGAATGGGATAAGAAAAAAAATGCTGTATCGAATGCTATAAAAAATCTTACATTTTCTCTAGCATCAAATCTGATGTCTGATAAAGAGATAGAAGAGACAAAAGAGCTTATTAATCAAAATGTGATTCCCTATTCAAACCTTTATATTTTAAAGACAAATGTTATTAGACATGGTGTTGAAAAAGAAGGGGAATATGAGGCTTACAAAGCGCGTGTCAATTTCACCTATTCTTTAGCAAATTTTAAAAAGCTTCTAAAATCAAAAGGTATTTTATTTAAAAGTCTAGCTGAACCAAAAGTTTCGGCTTACATTAAAGTTAAAGACATTAGTCGTTTAAAGCTTTTTAAGTGGTGGCAAGAAGATGCTCCAAAACTACATCCGGCTTTAATTCCAATTCATAAAAGATTAAAAACAGCTTTAACTGAGCAAGGATTTTCATATATTGGTCCAATTTTTTATAAGACTTCTCAAAAAGTAAGTCCAAAAGCAATGGCTGAGAGGTCAGGATCTCACTATTACATAAGCGGTGAAGTTACAGTGTCTGATAATGGAAGACCTGGATCAATCAATTTAAAAAATGGTGATTTCTACTTTCATGAAACTAGATCACAAAAACTTGTTTCAAAGCTTAATGTTATGGATTTTAAAAAAGCCTATGAAAAAACACTTATAGAGTCTGTGGCAGACAATGATACCTTGGCTAGTGAAAATGTTGATACAAATACATTATCTAAGACAGCAGTTGATACTCCAAAAAAAGTTAGAACTTCTGATGTTTTAACTGAATCTTTTAGAAAAGCGATAAATACAATGAGCGTAGTAGGAGATTTAGAAAGTCTTACTCAAGAAGCTACACTGTTAAAGATTCAAGGTATAAATAACTCTCAAGATTTAAATGTGGTTAAAGAGTCCCTTAAGGTTCTGTCTAAAAGTGGTCTTGACCGTTTTGTTGAACGAACGATGACTCAAGGTGAGGTTGTGTTTACAGCTAGGTCAAAAATGAATAGCCGTGCCCTTAAAGCTCTTATTGAAAGTCAGACAGGTTTGAAAAATCAAGTTCAAAAAAACTCTAAAGGTGCACTAGTTTTTAAATATGATCCAAGAACGCAGTGATTACAGTTTAAAACAAACTAAACTTTTGCAGAATCGTCTTTTTGAAGGTTTTGAACTGCAGTTTGATTATTTTGATCTGAACAAATCATATGAAGAGATTTTAAAAGAACAAAAAAATCGTGTATCAAGTATTAAAAGCTACATAGACTCTGAAAACAAAAAATCAAAGGTTTTTAGTCTTTGTGGAGTTCACCCAAAAACCTATACTCTAGGTAGATCAGTAGATGACAAAATATATGAAGAATTAAAAGGTGCTTCTACATCTTATGCAGTTTCTTCTGTAAGCAGGGGTGGCAAACTCATGTATCATGGACCCGGTCAGCTTAGTTTGTATTTTATTTTCAACCTAAAAGATTTTTTTTCTGGCCCAAGAGAATACACAGAGTATTTATTTAAATCAGTTAAAGCCTACTTTCTAAGAGAGTATGACATTGAGTTAGAGTTAAAGAGCCAAGGTCTGTGGCTTAATAATAAAAAAGTTTGTTTCATGGGAATTAGAATTAAAAACGGTATAGTATATCATGGGCTTTCTATAAATTATTATGTTGATCTTAAGCCTTTTGTAAATAGACCTCCGTGTAACGTTAGTGGTGACTCCGTAGGTAATATTTTTTCATCCCCTTTAGCAGCTCTTTTTTTAAAGGATGAAGCCTGCAAAATAACAAAAGATGTATTCAACCAAAATCATATAGCTTAATATTTACAAAGGCTTATAGGTCCTTTTTGTATTAAAATATTGACATGCTCTTCATTTCGCATACTGTCTGGGTTAGCCAGGGTCTATAGCTCAGCTGGTTAGAGCGCCACATTGACATTGTGGAGGTCAGCTGTTCGAATCAGCTTAGACCCACCATCTTAAGGCTTAAGCCCCAGACACGCGGGGTCTCAGTCATTTTAGTTTATTTTAAGACTTTGGTGGCCAAATAAGTCTCTGGCATAACTGTTCAGATACATTGTTAACTTCTGCTACTAAATCACCAGAGTCATCAATTCTATTTACTGTATCATCGACTACTAATGTGTTGTTTATACAGCGACCGAATAAACCCTCTTTATCAATGTAAGTAGGAACTGGTGGTGGAAGAATTCCATTAGTATTTGGATAGCCTGCAATAGTATCAGTAGCGTTTAAGCTTTTCCCGTTATCATCAAGGTATTCTTTTTTAAATTCATATACAGTAACACCCAAAGAATCGGTAGTTTGTTTGATTTCTAAATTGAAGTGAGTGTTCTCATTCCAGGCAGGACATTTAAAACTTCCTGTTAAATCAGGACAAGATAAAGCTAAATTAGATAAAAGTAGAACACTGATTAAAACTATTGTTTTCATTTAAACTCCTATTGTTGCTTGTTAGCTAATAGATTTTGGAATTTAAATATATAATTTTATTTTTGAATGAATATTTTATCTTTTATTAAGTGAGTCTTAGACCTTTAGTGCTTCTAGGTATAGTTTAGCTAGGCTTTGGCTGCTTTCTCGTAGTTGGTCTGTGCGTGAGAGCTTTCGTTTTGCACCACATCCCAAAAATTTTTAGGTGTTCCTTCAATTGCTGAAGAGAGAATAAAGGGTGGTGTTCGTTTAAAAGTCTGTCTTTTTTGTGGTGGTAGTAAGTCTATTTTATTGTAAATGTGAACCATTGGTTTTTTAGTCCACTCAAATGATTCAATTAAGTCTTCTACAATTTTAATTTGTTTTAAGTAAAGTGGGTTTGAGACATCGATTACGTGTAACAAAATGTCAGCATCTGAAGACTCTTCTAAAGTGGCTTTAAAGGCCTCTATTAAGTGTGTTGGGATTTTATTAATAAATCCCACAGTGTCAGTCACTACAGCCTCACCAACTTCTTTTTTAAAGATTTTTCGGGTTAGGGGATCAAGGGTAGCAAAAAGTTTATCTTCAGCCACAGTTTTTGCTTCAGTGAGCTGATTCATGAGTGTTGATTTTCCAGCATTGGTGTAGCCAATAAGAGCGATTTTAAAAACACTGTTTTTTCTTTTCTTCTTAGACTCTTGTCTATGTGTTTTAACATCTTTTAATTTTTTTCTTAAAATACCAATACGATGTCTTATTGTTCGTCTGTCAGTCTCTAAGGCACTCTCACCAGGTCCTCGTGTCCCAATACCGCCACCTAGTCTAGAAAGACTTCCGTGCCAGCCCCCAACCATTCTTGGGAGCTCATCTAGAAGACGTGCAAGCTCTACTTGGAGTTTACCTTCTTTTGTTTTTGCACGCTTTGCAAAAATATCGATAATAATTTGTGACCTGTCAGCCACAATCACACCGCCGAGTTCTTTTGAGAGATTTCTATTTTGACTTCCTGAAAGAGTGTGATCAAAAACCACAACTTCTGTATCTGTTTCTTCTATTAAGTCTTTTAGTTCTAAAAGTTTTCCTTGGCCTATTAAAGTTCGCGCACTTTTTTTCTCTGTTTTTTGATACGTGCTTCCAACAACAGTCCAACCCAAAGAGTCAATGAGCTCCTCGAGTTCTGATAAGTTAAACTTAATGTCTTCAATAGTTTCATTAGAGCTTCCAAAGCCAACAGCTATAGCTTTTTTCTTAAGACTCATCTGTTCAGCGTTTTCTTTTTGAAGTTGCAACCTCTAGGGCTAGCAGAGCTGAAGCGTTTACTATATCTCTAACACCACCAGTTCTTTGTACAATATTTACAGGTTTCTTTGTCCCCACTAAAAGTGGTCCAATCATCTCACCTTCAGTGAGTTGTTGTAAAAGTTTATAAGAGATATTTGCTGAATCTAAGTTTGGAAAAATTAAAACATTAGCTGAATTTTTTAAGTCACTAAAATCAAAGAGCCTTGACATAATACTAGTGCTTATCGCCGTATCTGCCTGCATTTCACCATCGACTTCTAAATTTGGTCTGTGTGCTTTTACAATGTCTGCAGCTTCTTGCATTTTTTTAGGACTTCCTGTGCCACCCATAAAGTTTGTAAAGGATAAGAAAGCAATCTTTGGCTCTTGGTTGTAGGTCAGGGCAACATCTGCTGCTTCTAAACAAATTTGTGATAGCTCTTGCGCTGTGGGATCAATTCTCATAGCAGTGTCTGCTAGAAAAATCTGTTTTCCGTCTTTAATAAAAATATTTAAACCCGAGATTACATTGTCTTTTTTAGGTCCTATAATGTCTAATATTGGCTTTACTGCTGATGAAAAACTAGTGGATGCGCCAGAGATTAAACCATCGACAAAACCATACTCAAGCATCATGGCTGATTGGTAGTACACGTCTTTAATTAAGTTTACGGCTTCTGATTCAAGTAGACCTTTTCTTTGTCTTTTCTCATGAAGCGCTTTTGTTAACTCTAATTTGTTTTCGTTTTGTGTAGGGTCAATAATTTCTAAATCTAAAATTTTCTTAAGTTCATTTTTTTCAGCAGAGGCTTCTATGTCTTTACGGTTTCCCATAAGAACAGGTGTTGCAAAATCCTCTTCAATAATAATCTCACAGGCTTTTAAAACTTTTCTACTGTTACCTTCAGGAAAAAGAATTCTGGCTTTCTTTTTTGAACGTCTATTTTTTGTTTTTATTTTATTGATTATTGGACGAACAAACTCTTGTTTTGCACTTATAAAAGCTTCTAGCTCTTCAATATAAGTTTTCATATTTTTAATAGGTGTTTGAGCTACTTTGTCTTTCATTGCAGCCTCTGCAACAGCAGGAGCTACTTTTAATAAAACCCTCTGATCAAATGGTTTTGGGATAATATAGTCTTTTCCAAAATGAAAACTTTGTCCTTGATAGGCTTCAGAAACTTCGTCAGGAACAGATTCACGTGCAAGTTCAGAGATGGCATAAGCTGCAGCACGCTTCATTCCTTCAGTTATACTTGTGGCTCTTACATCTAAAGCTCCTCTAAAGATATAGGGAAAACCTAAAACATTGTTTACTTGGTTAGGATAATCTGATCGTCCAGTTGCTACAATGGCATCAGGGCGTACTTTTTTTACAAGTTCTGGTCTGATCTCAGGTTCAGGGTTTGCCATGGCAAAGACGATGGGCTCTTTAGCCATAGATTTTATCATCTTTTCTGTTACGGCTCCACCTACACTTACTCCGATAAACACATCAGCATCTTTTAGAGCGTCTGCTAATTTTTTTCTATCTGTTTTTATAGCAAATTTTTCTTTGTACTTATTTAGATCAGTTCTTGATTTTGAAATAACACCTTTTGAATCACAGATGAGTACGTTTTGTTTTTTCACTCCGAGGTCAATAATAAGCTGCGCGCAAGAAAGTGCTGCAGCTCCGGCTCCGTTAAAAACTACTTTAATTTTTGAAAGTTTTTTCTTAGTTAAGTGACAGGCGTTGATTAAACCTGCAGCTGTAATAATAGCTGTTCCATGCTGATCATCATGAAAAACTGGAATGGCCATTTCTTTTTTAAGACGCTCTTCAATTTCAAAACATTGTGGGGCGCCGATGTCTTCAAGGTTTATTCCACCAAAAGTTGGTTCTAAGTTTTTTACAGTTTTTATAAAATCTTCGGTGTCTGTTGTGTCTACTTCAATATCAAAAACATTGATGTTGGCAAATTTCTTAAACAAGACGCCTTTACCTTCCATAACAGGTTTACTAGCTAAAGGACCGATGTTTCCTAAACCTAAAACAGCTGTTCCGTTTGTAACGACTCCAACAAGATTCCCTCTGGTTGTATAATCAAAAGCTTTAAGAGGATCTTTTGCAATTTCTGTACAAGGGGCTGCCACTCCTGGGGAGTACGCAAGTGAGAGGGCATGGTCAGACGAGACATCTTTTGATGAGGTGACTTCAACTTTACCCGCAACACCTTCTGAATGATATTTTAAAGCTTCTTTATCTAGTTTATCCATAGAACCTACTTTGCAATAACTGCCTAAAAACAGTGAATTAAAACATTAAATACAAGACCATAAACTTAAGTGTATAAGTCTGTCTACATTGACAAAAAATCAAGTCGCACAGATGATAGCCCCATATTTAAAAAAGGGAAACTACATGTCTACAAGAGAAGTTGTTATTGTTGAGGGTGTGAGAACACCGTTTGCTAAATCTGGTACGAAGTTAAAAGATGTTCATGCCACTGTTTTGGGAAAAACGGCACTTACGGAGCTTATTAATAAGACAAATTTAAATAAAAACCTTGTTGATGAGGTCATTATTGGAAACACTGGGACACCATCGGATGCGGCTAATATTTCACGTGTTGTTGCCTTAAATTCAGGCTTACCTCAGTCCATTTCTGCTGCAACAGTTCATAGAAATTGCGCCTCGGCTTTAGAAAGTATTTCTTCTGGTTATGAAAAAATAATGTCGGGAACAATGAACTGTGTTCTTGCTGGAGGAACTGAGAACATGTCTCAAACTCCACTTATTTGGAATAAAGAACATTTAAGACGACTTGAAAAGCTAGCACGTGCTAGAACACCAATAGCAAAAATAAAGGGTCTTTTATCTTTACTATCGGCTAATATCAGTCAGGTAAAAGAAATCGCTACAACTCGCCCCGATCAACCTTCAAAAATGAAACCTAGGATGGCTCTTTTAGAAGGTTTAACTGACCCTTTTGTGGGTTTAAATATGGGTGAAACTGCTGAAATTTTAGCTAAAGAATTCGGTCTATCTCGTGAAGAGCAAGATGCTTTTGCTGTGAACTCACACAAAAAAGCTGTGGCAGCTGCAGAATCTGGTAAGCTTTCTGAGGAGATCACACCCCTGTATATCGGTAAAGATCATTCAACAGTTATCAGTGAAGACTATGGTCCTAGAAAAGATCAAAGCTTAGAAAAACTTGCAAAATTAAAGCCTTACTTTGATAGAAAGTTTGGAACAGTCACGGCAGGCAACGCGTGCCCTATTACTGATGGTGCTGCCATGGTTTTACTGATGGAAAAAGAGCAAGCCTTAGCTGAAGGTTACAAACCTATTGCAAAAATAAGAGGTTATGCTTTTGCGGGTTTAGAGCCAGAGCGTATGGGACTAGGTCCTGTGTATTCAACACCTATTGCTCTAAAGCGTGCCGGGGTGTCTATGAAAGATATCGGATTGATTGAACTTAATGAGGCCTTTTCAGCACAAGTGATGGCCTGTCAAAAAGCATTTGCAAGTGATAAATTTGCACAAGAAAAATTAGGACTTAGTCATGCCGTTGGCGAGATTCGCGATGAAATTTTAAATGTAAATGGTGGTGCAGTTGCTATAGGTCATCCAGTTGGAGCTACAGGAACTAGGCTTGTACTTACACTGATAAAAGAGATGCAAAGACGTGATGTTGAGCTTGGTCTTGCAACACTTTGTATAGGTGGTGGTCAAGGTGGAGCTATGGTCTTAGAGAGAGTGAACTAAAATATGGAAAAAATTATGACGACTCAAACCGCAAATGAAAAAGTAGGCAGTATGAAAGACAGTGTTTTTTTAAAAGTTAAAGATCAAATTGGTTGGTTGATGTTAGATCTTCAAGGAGAAAAAGTTAACAAATTTTCATCTCCTGTAGTTTTAAGATTTCAAGAGGTTTTAGAAGAGATCAAAAACAACAGTGAAATAAAAGTTGTAGTAGTTGTGTCCAGCAAAAAAAATATTTTTATTGCAGGTGCTGACATCAATGAAATTAAAAACATTACTGAAGAGTCTGAGTTTTTAAAAGCTGTCACTGTTGGTCAAGAACTTATGAACTCTTTTGAAGATTTAAAAGTACCAGTGATTGCGGCTATTGATGGAGCATGTGTTGGTGGAGGTTGTGAATTTGCATTGGCTTGCGATTACAGAATTGCCACAGATGATAGATCTACAAAAATTGGTCTTCCAGAAGTTCAACTTGGAATTATTCCAGGTTTTGGTGGTTGTGTAAGACTTCCAAGAGTTGTGGGTTTACAAGAGTCTTTAGGAATAATATTAGCTGGTAAGACGGTACCTGCAAAAAAAGCTTTAAAAATTGGACTTATAGATTCAATGATTCCAAAGGCTGTTTTTACAAAAGAAGTAGAAAAGTTTGCTAAAGATATATTAAAAAAAGGTGCTAAGAAAAGAAGAAAAGTTTTTAAACCTAAAAATATGGCACAAAAGCTTACAGAGTCTTTTTTATTAAAGAGCAAAGTTTTTAAAATGGCAAAAGCTGGGGTTTTAAAACAAAGTAAAGGTCATTACCCTGCACCCTTAGAAGCTTTACAAGTTGTGAAAGACACTTATAAAAGCTCAAATCGCGAAAAGTCATTAAAGCGTGAGGCTGATGGGTTTTTAAAAGTAGCTCCAGGAGCGGAGAGTAAAAACTTAATCAATCTTTTTTTTATGATGGAAGATGTAAAAAAAGCCACAGGTGTTCCTGGTAAACACATTGAAGTTGAGCCCATTGATCATGTAAGTGTTCTTGGAGCAGGAACAATGGGTGGTGGTATCGCTCAACTTGCTGCAGACAAGGGTGTTCATGTTAGAATGAAAGACATTAGTGTTGGCGCTATTGCAATTGGTCTTAAAGCTGCCCATCAAATTTGGGATAAGAAAGTAAAAAGACGCAGAATGAATAAATTTGAGTACACTCAAAAAATGGATCGTTTAAGTGGTGGCTTAGACTTTGCTGGATTTAAGAATACAGATGTTGTCATTGAGGCTATTGTTGAAGATATGAACATTAAAAAGTCTGTTATTTCTGAAACTGTTAAGCATTTAAAAGACGATGCAATTGTTGCGACAAACACGTCATCTTTAAGTGTTACAGAAATGGCTAAGGCTCATCCTAACCCAAAACAATTTGTGGGAATGCACTTTTTTAACCCTGTTCATAAAATGCCTCTTGTTGAAGTTATTAGAGGCGCTGATACAAGTGATGAAGTTGTTGCAAAAATATTTAAACTTTCAAAAGACATGGGAAAAACTCCTGTTGTTGTAAAAGACGGTCCTGGCTTTTTAGTAAACAGACTTCTTTTACCTTGGCTAGCAGAGGCTTTGTTTATGCTAGAGCAAGATACTGATGTAGTAAAACTTGATCGTATGTACACGCATACATTTGGAATGCCTATGGGGCCGTATAGACTTATGGATGAAGTAGGTCTTGATGTTTGCGTTAAGGTTTTAAAAATCTTTAAAGAAGCATTCTCTGACCGTATTGAAACGTCCGACTTGGTTTCAAAACTTTCTGATACAGATCGTCTTGGTAAGAAAAACCAAAAGGGTTTTTACACGTATGATTCAAAAGGTAAGGAGCTTTCATTTGATGATGGTGTTTTAAAAGACTTAGGCCTTGGTAAAAGTAATGAGAGTTTAAGTACAGAAGAGACTATTCAAAGAGGAATCTACACAATGATCAATGAAGCCTCTCGAGCTTTGTATGAAGATAAAATTGTTGAAACTCCAGAAGAGGTTGATTTGGCAATGATCATGGGAACAGGTTTTCCTCCGTTTAGAGGTGGTTTACTTAAGTATGCTGACTCTATTGGAGCTAAAGATATTGTTGCTCAGTTAGAAGTTTTCGAATCTAAGTACGGTAAAAGATTTAAGCCATCAGACTCTTTAGTTTCAATGGCTAATGGATCAAAAACATTTTATAATTAAACAAGTTAACAAAAGAGGGCTTATGGAAAAGATTATTTTAAATTCAGAAAATGCACCGGCTCCTGTTGGACCATATTCACACGCTGTTAGAGTAGGAGATATGCTTTACTGTTCAGGATGTATTCCTCTTGAAGCAAAAAGTGGTGAAGTCTTAAAGGGCTCTGTTTCTGAACAGGCAGAGCTTGCACTTACTAACGTTAAAGTGCTTTTAAAAGATTTTGGTTTGTCGCTAGATGCCGTTGTTAAAACAACTGTGTTTCTTACAGATATGGGAACTTTTTCGGAGTTCAACGATGTTTATGCAAAGTATTTTAATGACTCAAAGCCTGCAAGATCTTGTGTTGCTGTAAAGCAGCTTCCCAAGGGTGTAGATGTTGAAGTCGAGGTTATTGCAGCCTTTAACTTAACTTAAGTTAAACTGCACCTAATGATTTATGATATTTGATTTTTTACGTGCCTATTTATTTTCGATAAGAGCAAACTCACACACAAAAAAAATGGCATGGATAAGCTTTGTTGCAATTGTACTAGGATCTTTTAGTTTGGTTCTAGTTCTTTCAGTGATGTCAGGTCTTAATCTTGCAACTGAAAAAAGAATTTTAAACAGTGAGCCTCATTTAGTTATTTTAGAGCAAAAAAAATCTAAAAAAATTGAAAACCAATTAAAAAAACTCGGTGCTAAAAGCTTTTTCTCTTATGAAGCTCAAGATGTACTTCTTAGAACCGAAGATGGTGTTTTTGGTGGGGCTGAAGCTTTTGGTGTTAGTTCTGAACTTTTAAATCAAAAGCAGTCTTTTTATGATGATGAGGGCTTTTCAATCGATTATAAGATTGATGAGTTTAATAAAGGAAGCGCTGTATTTATAGGCTACTCCTTAGCTTTTCAAACAGGACTTGTCGTAGGTGATGTTATAGAGGTTTACAGGCCTGAAGAGATTTTAAAATCAGAAACAGACTTAACTCGATTTACTTTAAAAAGTGTTAAAGTAGCAGGTGTTTTAAACAACTCTTCGGGAGATAGAGAGTCTAATTCAATATTTTATAAAAAAGGAAAGCTTTTCCCTCAGGGTTCTAAAAGTTTATCCTTTGGATATGAAGTTTTTTTAAATAAACCAAGAAATGTTTCTGATTTTAAAGAGAAACTAAAACCCTTTAAGCTTAACACTAAAAGCTGGAAAGAACGTAATTCATCTTTATTTGCAGCTTTAAAGTTAGAACGTTTTGCAATGACATTTTTACTAGGTCTTGCTTTAGTGATTACAAGCTTTTCTATTATGACTCTACTTATGCTTTTAGTTGTTCAAAAGCAAAAAGATATTGGCATTTTACTTTCACAAGGTTTTTCAAGAAACCGCATAAGGTTTTTATTTGGAGGGGTTGGACTTTTACTTTCAGGTTTAGGAGTGTTTGTAGGACTTTTCTTAGGGACAGTGCTCTCATTAATCCTTGATTTTTTTCCACTTAAAATACTACCTTCAATCTACCAAGATCCATATCTTCCAGCACACATGGATTGGGCAACACTTTCTTGGGTTATGTTCTTTTGCATGATTGCATCAGTTTTAAGTAGTCTAATACCTATCTATTACCTTTCGGATATTTCGCCTGTTAAAGCCTTAAAGGGTGGGCTAAAGGTTTAGTTATTAAGCCTAGTTGTATCAGTTCGAGAATAGGATCAACTATATTTGCAGTAATTCATATTAAATATTATAGTCAACTATGATAAATAATTCTGTTTCTAAGTATATGTTTAAATCAACATTTTTTATTTTTGGTGCTTTACTTTTTCTTATAACATCTTGTACGGAATTTTCTGGAGTTGTTTCATCAAGTGAAGACAATACAAATGTTGTTACTCCATCACCTGATAATCCTACCAATCCGACTAACCCTGGTAATCCAGTAGTTCCAAACCCATCACTGAACACTCCACCTTTTTTGGTTGAAAAAATAAACTCTTTACAGAGTCCTGCTAGGCCTGACCTTCCAGGTCTTGGTCAAGAGTTGGCTGCAAATACTTATGGTTTTGTTTTGAGGCAAGAGTCCTCAGCTGCCCTTTTTCCTGCAAACGACTCTGCGGGAACCTTTGGTCACGATTATTCTAGAGTTAGAGCTATAACACTTGGAAATGAACATATAATTGTTGGTGGTTATAGGATCTTGCGAAGAGTAGACTCAACTTTAGTTAGATCTTTAGCAGGTGGTTCTCTTAGACCATCTAATACTAATAAAGATTTAATATTTCATATGTGTCCAAGTCCTTCTGGAAATAGGAATGCATTTTGTGTTTATAGTATTACGACTGACGCGGTAACGATTTTAATTGCATTTCCTGATTTTTCTTCAGATTCAATGACAATAGGCTCAGGTGAAGGGTCAATGTCTATTGATGATCGTTATATAGTTGTTGAGTCTAATACGCATATAATTTCTCTTATGCTCTCAGCGGATCTCACTTCAGCTCAAGAACTTGGTCGGTTGGAAAAAAATAATATTCATAATTGGTCGAGTGTTTCAATAAATGGAACTTACGTTATTGTTGAAAATAACAACGGTGATCGAAACACAAGAGAGTGGATTCGTTATGACAGAAACTTTGAAAATCCAGTAGTTATTGCTGAAGATGGTTTTGTAGAGCATTCAATTTTAGCATTGGATGATGAGGGTAGTGAGGTTATTGTGTCACTCACGGGGACTCATCTATTTTCTACTAGGCTTTCTGATCAAAAAACCATTCAACTAGGTGTTACGTCATCTCCAGACTTCAACGCAGGTTTTGGACATATCAGTTTTGCTATCAACAACCCTGGTTTTGTTTTTCTATCTAGGCAAAACAATACTAACAACATTATCTACAAAGCTTCTTTAAAAGCTTTACCTGGTGGTCAACCTGTTCAGTTTAATGGACGAGAGGTCTTTCCGGGAGAGCCTGTAGCTTGGGCTGTGGGATCTGTATGGAGCTCTAGAAATGAGTACAACAGTCAGCCGCATCCTTCAGTTAATGCTGAAGGAGATATTATTGTGTTTAAGTCTGACTGGGGTGGAACTTTGAGTAAGTCTGTTGCTTTTAGCTACAGACTTCAAAAGTAAAGCTAAGCAAACAATAAATAAAGTACAATGGTACTTTATTAAAGGTGAGCTTTAAACGCTCACTTCGGTATTTATCGTAGTGTTAACAGTGCTTTCTTCTAAATCTTCATGTGCAAGTTCATAGTCTGTTGCGCTGTCCATTATAAAAATTGAAAAGTCATAATCAATCCAGTTTTCAAAATTTTCTTCAGTGAGGACATCATTTAATAGCTCCTCATCGTCTATATGCTCCTCTAATATTGCTTCAAGAAAAACTAAAGAGTTATCACTAATGTACTCATCAACCTCATCTTCATTTTCAAAAGGTGGAGTTAAAAATGTGTAAGGAGTTTCTAGCAGTTTGTCTTGAGACTCAGTTTGCTCTAAAAACTCTGAGTGCCAGGTGTAAAAATTTTCATTTAAGTAAGCTACAACAACACTTCTATTAACTACTCTAATTTCAACTTCATTGTTTGAATCTGTTGATTCATTAGTTTCTATCTGTTCCATAAAATTTCCCTTTTTTTTATTTAATTCTAAGTTTATTTTTATGGGATTAAAACTGTTTTTATATTAGTTTAGTAATTAACGATGCTTTTTTTATCAGCTATCTTATCTTGAATCCATTCGTAGTAAGGGGCTATAGGTGTGATTAAATTTAAGTACCCATTATTACAGTGATCAGCACCTAGGCTATTATTTGGAAAAACGGCACCATTTATAGCGTAAACCTCCATTGTTCCGTTATTGTTGGCAAACAAAGGGCCACCACTGTCACCAGTACAAGAAGTTGTATTATGTTCTACAGGCAGAGCATAATTGTAATAGTTTTTACTTAAAGATAAAAGTGTTTTGAACATTGGACTATCAGAAGTATTCAACTCCATAATTCCCTTGCTTGAAATAACCTCGATTTCAATCTGCCTAGAATTATACCAAACACCACTTCCTCCTCCGTAGCCAGTGAGTGTTAGGACATCACCAGGAAGTAACTCTTCATTCATTATTTTTGCAGCTTTTCCAGAACAAAGAGGAGTTTCTAACTCAAGAAGTACTAGATCTGGTGCGTGAACCTTTCTCGGAAATATAGGCTTTGCATCAGGAGTGTATTGATAATCGATAACTCTAGATGTACTGCACTTTTTTAAGTCAGGGTTGTTTGTAGTAACAGTTGCTCTTTCAGGCTCTCCTAACATGTCTTTACAATGAGCTGCTGATAGTACAAATCTGTTTTCTAAAAGAACACCAGTACAGACCCCTTTTTTAAAAAGTATATAAACTAAGGACTTTTTCATCTCGGTGTCGGTTTCAATACCGCCAAAAACAGCCCAAGAGTTAAAACAAAAAATTGATATAGAAATTACCAATAAACGACAATACACCGACATAATGTTCCCCCTCATTACGTATTGATCCCGGATAAAGTGTACGTTCTCTTACTTTTGCTTACAAATTTTTCAAGAAGAGTTAATTATTTGTAAGATCTTATTGTCTTAATAAAAAAATACTTCGCTTTGATATAAGAGTTTATTTGTATTGAGACTTTATGTCTGGTACCTCGGGCGAGACTCGAACTCGCACGTCTTGCGACATTGGATTTTGAATCCAACGTGTCTACCAATTCCACCACCGAGGCCAATAAGATGATAAGCTAAAGTGCTCTTGTATGGCGGTCAACGTAAGAACTTAAAATAAGGCTCTTTCAAGCTATAAAGTCTTTAGACACTTAGAGAAATTAATACACGTATGGTGCCTAGGTGACGTAAATTGTCTCTGTCTCATTGCTTAAAGACTAAGTAAATGTTATAAATAAGGGGACAAATTTTGGCAAAAATTGCCAGATATACAGTACGTTTAAGGAGTCAAAATGGCACTATTCAAGATCGGAGACAATGCAGTTTACCCAGGTTATGGGGTTGTTAAAATCACAGGTGTAGAGAAAAAAGAGTTTTTCGGCACTGAGGAGATTTTCTACACTGTAAATGTTGAAGAGTCTGGGGCTAAAGTGATGGTTCCTCAAAAACGAGTTGATGTTGTTGGACTTAGACACATCATCTCTAAAAACGAAGCTTCTGAGGTTTTAACTATACTTCAAGAAAAAGACTCTAAAATTGACAATCAAACATGGAACAGACGTTACAGAGAGTACATGGAAAAGATTAAAACAGGTTCTGTTTTTGAAATTGCTGAAGTTTTAAGAGATCTTTTCGTACTTAAAGTTGATAAAGACCTCTCTTTTGGTGAAAGAAAAATGCTAGACACAGCTCGTGGATTATTACTAAAAGAGCTAAAATTAGCCGCCGACGAAGAGTCTTTGAATTCTCAAGAAGTTGCTGCTATTTTCGGTCTTGATGAAAACTCAAAAAAAACAGCTACAATTCAATAAAGTTCGTTTACGTTTTGCCCCTAGCCCGACAGGTTATCTGCATGTCGGCGGAGCACGCACAGCCTTTTACAACTACTTATACGCTCTCAAATACGAGGGCGATTTTATTATAAGAGTTGAAGACACAGATGAAGCTAGATCCACTAAAGAGTCTTTGGTCTCCATGATCAAAGATATGAAGTGGTTAAACATCACTTGGGATGAAGGTCCCATTGATGAGGCTTTAAATGAAGCAGGAGAAAAAGGTCCCTACCTTCAAAGTTTAAGAAAAGACATTTATAAAACATATCTAGATAAACTCCTAGATTCAGGAAAAGCCTACTACTGTTTTTTAACTGATGTTGAACTTGATCAACAAAGGGCTGAAGCAAAAAAAGAAGGTCGTCCCTTCAGACCTAATAGTCCTTACAGAGACTGGCCAAAAGAGAAAGCACTAGAAAAAATAGCTAATGGTGAAACTGCAGCTCTTAGGTTTAGAAATGATCTTACAAAAGAAACCTATGACTTTAAAGATTTAGTAAGAGGTGAAATAAAACTTCCCGCAAATATGATTGGAGACTTTGTAGTAGCCAGGTCTAGTGGAACGCCAGTTTATAATTTTGTATGCGCACTTGATGATGCTTTAATGGAAATCACTCACGTGTTTAGAGCAGAAGAGCATTTAAACAACACACTTAGGCAACTTATGATTATGGAAGCCTTAGACTTTACGCCTCCTAAATATGGACACCTTTCTATTATGTTAGGGGAGGATAAGCAAAAACTCTCAAAGCGCCACGGAGCTGCGAGTGTTTCAGAGTTTTCAGATGAGGGATATTTGCCAGAAGCTTTAACAAACTTTATCGCCTTAATGGGATGGAGTTCTGTGTCTGGAAAAGAAATACTCTCAAGAGAAGAAATGGTTTCAGAGTTTGATGCAAGTCGCTTTAACCCTTCAGCTGCAGTTTTTGATAAAGAAAAGCTTAAGTGGATGAACGCCCAGTATTTACGAGCTCTAGATTATAAAGTTTTTTGGGAGCACATGAAAGCTTTTGTTCCAAAAGATTGGAGCTTTCCTACTAGTGAAGAGTGGAAGAAAAACTGTTTTGATGTTTTAAAAACTTCAATCTCAACTTTTAAAGAAGCTTTGCCAACTTTAGAACTTTTACGATTAGACGGGGAACTCACACTAGATGAAAAGCCAAAAGAGGTTTTAAGTTGGGAGAGCTCAATTTCAGTAATTGAGTCTTGGCAAAAAAACTTAAAAGCGCATGTGTCCGAATACATTGGTGAAGATGAAGTTACTAATTATGTGAACCTGACTAAAGAACAAACGCAAACTAAAGGTAAACACCTTTTTATGCCAATACGTGTGGCCTCTATTGGAAAGGCTCAAGGGATAGAGATAAAAGAACTCATTCCACTTATCCCTGTGTCTGAACTTGTGAGACGATCAGAGGTTTTGTTAAAGTAAAAGATACGTTTAAAAAGGTTTAGCATGTTTGATTTAAAATCTAATTTTAAACCCTCAGGAGATCAACCTGAGGCTATTGAGTCCATCACTAAAAATTTCCAAGAAGGAGTTGATAAGCAAACACTTCTTGGTGTTACAGGCTCTGGTAAAACTTTTACCATTGCAAATGTTATTCAAAATCTAAATAGACCTGCACTAATCCTTGCGCCAAATAAAACTTTAGCGGCACAACTTTTTGTAGAGTTTAAAGAGTTCTTTCCGAATAATGCTGTTGAATACTTTGTCTCTTACTATGACTACTATCAACCAGAAGCTTATGTGGCTTCAAGTGATACTTATATTGAAAAAGACTCTGCCATAAATGAACAGATTGATCGTTTACGTCACTCGGCTACTCGATCTTTGTTTGAACGAAAAGATGTTATTATTGTAAGCAGTGTTTCATGCATTTACGGTCTTGGATCTCCTGACTCTTATGAGAGCATGAGTATTCAGTTAGAGTCCAACCAAGAGTGTCTTAGGGATCAGTTTTTAAGGGAGCTCATAAAAATTCAGTACGCAAGATCTGATGTTGATTTTCATAGAGGCACCTTTAGAGTGCGTGGGGATTCAGTTGATATTTTCCCAACCTATGAAGATCAAAATGTGCTTCGTGTAGAGTTTTTTGGAGACTTTATTGAAAATCTTTTTTGGGTAGATCCTATCAGAGGCACTATTCTATCAGAAGTAGATAAGGCTATAGTTTACCCTGGCAGTCATTACGTGACTTCACAAGACCGTTTAAAAGTTGCAGTGGATCAGATACGAGAAGAGTTAAGACACAGAATAAATCACTATGAGAGTCTTAATGAAAAAGAACTAAGAGATAGAATCGAGAAACGAACTTTATACGATATAGAAATGATTGAAGAAATGGGCTTTTGCCAAGGTATTGAAAACTACTCAAGACATTTATCTGGCAGAGATTCTGGTGCCCCACCGCCGACACTTTTAGAGTACTTCGAGAAAAATTTTTTAACAGTTATCGATGAATCTCACATAACAGTTCCTCAGATTGGGGGAATGTATAAAGGGGATCGTGCACGAAAAACAAGTTTGGTTGATTTTGCATTTAGGCTGCCTTCTGCTTTAGACAACAGGCCTCTAAACTTTGAAGAGTTTGGGCAAATGACTGGTTCGACTTTATATGTCTCAGCGACTCCAAAAGAGTATGAACTTGAAGCCTCAGGAGGGCTTGTCATAGAGCAGGTGATCAGACCCACAGGTTTAGTAGATCCTATAGTTGAAATTAAACCTGCAACACATCAAGTAGATCAACTGCTTGTTGAAGTGAAAAAAGAAATCGAAAAAGAAAACAGAGTCTTAGTCACAACTTTAACCAAAAGAAGTGCTGAAGATTTAACGGCTTACTACACAGGTCTTGGTGTAAAAGTTAAGTACCTTCACAGTGATATAAAGACAATGGAGCGTTCTGACATTATAAGAGATTTAAGACTCGGTGTTTTTGATGTCTTAGTCGGAATAAACTTACTTAGAGAAGGTTTAGATATACCAGAAGTTTCTTTGATCGGTATTTTAGATGCAGACAAAGAGGGTTTTTTAAGATCAGAGAGGTCTCTTATTCAAACCATTGGACGTGCTGCAAGAAACGTAGAAGGGCGTGTGATTCTTTTTGCCGACCATGAAACAGACTCTATTAAAAAAGCCATTAAAGAAACAAACAGAAGGCGTGCTATTCAAGAGGCTTATAATAAAGAACATGGCATTACACCTCAGAGTGTATCAAAAACCTTAAAGTCTGGTTTAACGGAAGTTTATGTTGGGCAGTACAAAGAAGAGAGTGCTGAAGAAGGGCTTATAAGTTTACGAGAAAAAGTCTTAGAATATAAGGCTAAAAAAGGTGGGCTTCCAAAGCAGATTTTACTTCTTAGAAATAAAATGAAGAAGGCTTCTGAAAAACTAGAGTTTGAAACAGCTGCAGAGATCAGAGATGAGATTAAACGCCTTGAGCTTATAGATTTGGAAACCACTTGATGTCTATAAAACAAGAAGATGAAGAACGCATAAAAGCATTAAAAGAACGTGCTCACTCATTACCAAAAAGTCCTGGTGTTTATTTCATGAAAAATGAAGCAGGGGTGATTATATATATTGGTAAAGCTAAGGTATTAAAGTCTCGTGTTTCTTCTTACTTTATAAATCAAAAAGGTAGGCCAAGACGCTTAAAACATTTGATCAGTCAAATTTCTAAAGTTGATTTTATGAACACAGAGACTGAAGTTGAAGCTTTTTTACTAGAGGCATCACTTATAAAAAAGCATAAGCCAAAATACAATATTAGGCTAAAAGATGATAAGTCTTACCCCTATATTAGGCTTAGTCTCTCTGAGGCTTTTCCACGTCTTAACTTAGCTCGGCGCGTGACTTCAAAAAAAGATCTTTATTTTGGACCCTTCACCTCAAGCTTTTTAGTGCGCGAGAATATTAAATTTTTAAATGGCCTTTACAAGTTAAGAGACTGCTCTAATGGGTTTATGAAGATCAGAAAAAGACCCTGTCTTACTTATGAGATTAAAAGGTGTACAGCTCCTTGTGTAGATCTAGTTACAAAAGAAAAGTATAAAAAACAGGTAACTAAAGCTGTGGACTTTTTAGAAGGAAAAGTTGGAAATCTTTTAAAAGACTTAGAAAAAAACATGAAACTCTCAGCAGACTCAGAAGATTTTGAAAAAGCTTCTGAATATAGAGATCAGCTAAAATCAGCTGAGCTTATTTTAGAAAAACAAAATGTTGTTAGTTCTGAGGATTTAGATAGAGATTTTATTTCTTTTTTAAGTCATGAAAAAGGAACTCTAGTTGCGATGACACACTTTAGAAAAGGAAGATTAATTGGAAAGCGCAGTCATTTTTTAAGTCCGGTTCAATCTGGTATGGATGAGGATTTAAGACAAAAAGCTTTGTCTTTTTTAAACCAGTACTACTTAGACAATTTAATTCCAGATGAACTTGTTATGGACTTAGATTTAGGCAGGGATTTAAATAGATTATTTTTAGATCTTTTAAAAGAAAGAAAAGGAAGTGACTTAAGCTTAAAGCACACTTTCTCTGGAAAATTAAAAGACATTATGGTGCAAACCTCAGAAATGGCTAAAATTAAGTTAGATGAGTACATTTCAAAGTCCACTAAAAAAGAAAAGGGACTATTAGAGATACAAGCAAAATTAGGTTTAAAAGAGTTTCCACTTAGAATGGAGTGCTATGATATTTCAAACTTTCAAGGAGGCCAGTCAGTGGGCAGTCAGATTGTCTTTTTTGATGGGAGTCCGAGTGTTGAAGATTATAGAATTTATAAAATTAAAACTGTTGTTGGTTCTGATGATTTTAAGAGCATGAAAGAAGTATTATCTAGGCGACTTGCCCACAATGAGTATCAAGATCCACAACTGATTTTGATTGATGGGGGTAAGGGGCAACTTTCAAAAGCGGTCGAGGCTTTAAAAGAGTTAGGGCGTGCAGATTTAAAAGTTGTGGGCTTGGCAAAATCTAGAGAAAAAGGAAGCTTTGACGACAAAGAACTTATTAGAACCAGTGAACGTTTTTTTATACCTGGTCGAAACAACCCAGTGGTGTTTAAAACCTACAGTGAAGCTTTGAAAATACTCACTCATATGCGTGATGAAGCTCACAGATTTGCTATAACTCATCATAGAAGACTAAGGGAAAAGAACAGTTTAGAGAGTGCCTTTGATGGTGTGAATGGTTTGGGCCCAGTTGGACTCAGTAGGCTAAAAAAATATTTAAGTGAACAAAAGGACTGGTCTAAAGTTGATGAAAGCTCATTAAAAAAATCTGTTAGTCTTAATAAAAATGTTAGTGAACAGGTTCTATTTATACTGCATTCTTTAGTCAAAGAAGATTGAAAAAATCAACTTTCTTGGTTGATTTTTAAACGCGTGGGGCTTTTAATTAAGCAAAGGAGATCCTTATGTATCTATCAAATATTGAATCTGTTCCTGGAAAAACTGTTGTAGAGTTCTACGGCGTAGCCCAAGGGTCCAGCGTTCGAGCCAAGCATCTTGGAAAAGATTTTTTAGCAGGCTTAAAAAATTTATTTGGAGGGGAACTAAAAGCGTACACAGAGCTCTTAAATGAATCTAGAGAAGAGGCTGTTGAACGCCTTATTAAACAAGCTGAATCTATGGGTGCAAATGCAATTGTTAACGTAAGGTTTTCAACATCTACAATCACAGTAGGGGCATCAGAAATTTTCGCATATGGTACGGCAGTTAAGGTTCAATAGTGAATTTAATTATTCTGATTATTTTTTTAACTATCGCTTTCTTTTACGGACGAGATATTGAAGAAAAGCACTTAAAAGACTTACGTGTTAGAGAAAACTCTATGAAGCATTTGCCATGGTCTTCGATGGGTAAGAAAAAAGTGTATATAGAGGCTACAGAGTCAGAACTTTTATTTGGCTCAGTAGTCATTGCACAAGACAAGTTTAAGTCCTTTGTTGCGGCTTTTATTAATATATTAGGTGGTAGAGTTACTGTATATGAATCTTTACTTGATCGAGGAAGGCGTGAGGCTATATGCAGATTAAAAGAAAAAGCATTAAGTCATAAGTTTGATGAAATTGTAAATGTTAGACTTCAGACCTCAACTATAGGTATTAATAAATCAAAAAATGCTGGCGGGGTAATTGAAGTTATTGCTTACGGGACAGGCCTTAAAACTCAAAGTGAGATATAAAGTGGTGGTAAAACATGTCTGAGTACGTCCCAAGAGATTCACCTGATGATCGCATTAATATATCTGTTTTTTCTCTTTCTTCTTTTTTAGTTCAACTTTCAATATTTATTTTTATAATACTAGGATTTTGCTATATCAGTCTTCTTTTGATTCCAGGGTATATGGCTATGATCACCCCTATTGAGTATGAAAAAGAAATAGTTAAGAAGTTTTCAATGACACAAAAAATTGAAAAGGAATATTTAACAAAGCCGTTATTAGATATATTAAGACCTCAACTTGATGAGGATCTAAAAAATGTAACTGTTACGGTTTTCAATACAAGACAAGAAAATGCCTATGCACTTCCTGGCAATCAAATCATTCTAACTCAAGGTCTTTTAGAACGATCTGTTTATGAAAATGAAAAGCTTTTTGTTTTAGCTCATGAGCTTGGGCATTTAAAATATAGACATCCATTAAAACAAATTTATAGCTCCTTTTTAGGAAAAATCTTTTTGGCCTTTGTAATAGATGACAACAATATTTTAGACCTCACAGCTAATCTTACAAAGTTAAAATTTAGTAGGGGAGATGAAAAAGAGGCAGACCTTTTTGCCTTACAGCTTCTTCAAAAAAGTAGAGGTGATTTAACAGGCTCTTTTAACTTTTTTAAAAGAATGAAGCTAAAAAAAACAAAATGGCACGGCTACTTTCATAGTTTCTTATCAACTCACCCTCACACAGATGAGCGTATTCAGTATCTAGAATCTAGATTAAAAGAGATCTCTTCTGAGTAATTTTATTTATCAGCGCCTTGCCCCTTTTAAATCTTTAAATTTCTCAGTCTTCTTTTTTGCACGGCTTTTTTCACTCATTGGTCGCTGGTCTCATGAGCTGGCTAGATCATGGCTTATTATTGAGCTTACAGGTGGGCCTGACTCTTTAGGTATGGTTATGTTTGCTAGTGCAATTGTAGTTGGGCTTTTTATTTTAAAAGGTGGTTCTTTAGTTGATAGGGGAGATGCAAAAAAAATAATGATTATCACTCAGCTCTGTATGGGTCTTTTAGTCCTGTGTTTGGCTTTTGTGTGTGAGTGGGGTGACATTAAGCTTTGGCATTTTATTGTTTTTGCAGCTATTGAGGGTTTGATTATTTCTTATGACTCACCAACATTTTTAGCTGTAGTTTCTCGTCTTGTTGAAAAAAAAGACTTTCAACAAGCTATTACCCTTAACTCTTTAAATTTTCATATAGGGCGTATGATAGGGCCGCTTGTTGCTGGTGCGATGCTTACTGTTTATGGGGCGAGTGCTGTTTTTTATTTAGATGCCTTAGGCTTTTTTATAGTGTCTTTTATGTTGTACTATTTAAAGATACACCCACAACAGCAAAGAGTTTTACAAGATAAAAGTGGTTTAAAAGATTTATCTTATTTTTACAAAGACAAAAAACTTCGCTATATGCTTGGCCAAATGGTTATTGCCATGATCACAACATTTCCCATGTTCATAACTGTTTTAAAAACATTGCCGGTTAGTAAGTTTGCGGCTAGTTCTGCTGAATTCGGACAGCTCTTTATGTATCCTGCCTTAGGTTCAGTGTTTGGATCTTTAGCTTTTGCAGTCTGGAAGCCAGAAAAACCAATTTATGCTATTAGGCTCGGTATTCCTTTTTTATTTTTATCTTATGTTTTATTACCATCTGCTCAAAGCCTAACTCAGCTTGGGCTTATAATGTCTTTTATGGGCTTTTTTGCTTATTTAATGATTGCAGCAATCACCGTTGGACTTCAGCTGGATGTATTAGAGGAGTACCGAGGGCGAGTAAGCTCATTAGTTGGATTTGCTTTTGGATGTATAGGACCCTTTGCAAGTCTTCCAGTAGGTGTTTTTGCTAGACATTTTGGTGAAGAGTTTAGTATTTATGTTTTTGCTTTGGCTTTTATAGTGCTTTCTTCACTTTGGTATGCGCTACACAACAGTATTGTTTTTAAGAGCTAAAACGCATAATCATTGTCTGTAATTAAATCATAACTAGAGTTATTTGTTCAATACACTAGAGCCAAACTGTATAGTTTTAAAAAAAATCTTACCTGTTTGAACATTTTATGGCTCAGTATCCCCTTAATGGACCTTTTTATTTATAAGATCAAATATACAGGCTGTTGAATGATATTTCTTTGGCACCGTCATTGCTTTTAAAAATTGTTATTAAATAAACAAATAGGAGAAAACTAATATGAAAATATGGATTTTAATTTCAACATTTATGCTTTTTGGATTTTCAGCGTTTGGCAGTATCAAAAGCGGAAATTATACATGTAAGAATGAATTTGGTGAGATTTCTGTTAAAATTTCAAACACAGGCCTTTCAATTGATGCTGAAGATGAGCTTAAGTTTAATCCTGAAGGTGACTTTTCGTGGAAAAAACTTGATGAGGAGAACACTGTAAAATTGATTAAAGCAAATCATGCAATCTTAATGCTTACAAATTTTGATTCTCTAGATGGTTTCTCTTCAGTTGCAACGTGGACGTTCAACCCCAATGAAAATGGAGATTTAGCTAACATATCAATTGCAGGAATATCCACTGATGGTGAAGATGATGCTCGTGGCACAATAAACTGCAAATAGTATCAAATTGAGATTAGGTTAAAACTAATAATTTAATATATAGCTCGTTTTGTCGAGCTTTTCTTATCATGTTTCTTTTCATTTGATGTTGGCAGCAGTGCTGTAGCTTTTTTCTTTTAAGAATATGGTAGAGACACAGAGTGTCTGTTTAAAAGACTACATGTGTAAAAACTTTATACAGTTTTAAAGCCTCAAACCTAAATAAATCCACTTAGAGCGTACATAGTCCATGTCTAATTTGGCACTGTTATTGCTGTATATACTCAAAGGGGAAAGTCTTATGAAAAAGGTATTTCAAATTTTAGCATTAGGTTTATTTAGTATTAGCATAGCCTGTTCAAATAAAAGCACATCAGTTAATGCAAATAATTCAACAGATCGTTTACCAGCAATTAGTGTAACTGATCTTGAAGATTCAAATTTTCAGGACAATAGAGTTACTTTTGGATTAGAATTAGATTCAAATTTAACAGGTTATGAGTCAATTGATTTAAGTGTTTACTTAGAAAGTGTAACAGGTAATGGCTTAGATAGTCGTTATGGTGGTGATGTTGTTTCGTATATTAAATATGAAAATGGTGAGCAAGGTGTAAGGTTTTTTACATCTGGTCTAAATGTAGCAGAAGATGTTCAAGAAAACTACTGGTACTACTCTAGAGACAATCAGTATTTATGGAGAGGCGTTTTTGAAGGTGCAAGAGGTGCATTAATCATTGTAATTGATGGAGTGTATTCATCTGGTGATGGTGCAGAGTCTCGTGATTTAGTGAGTGGTTCAGTATGGTTAAGACCTTGGCCAGATGTTGCTGATCCTGGTGTGAGTGATCGCCCTTGTGTGATCAATGAAAGTGGAAACGTAGATTGTAAAAACCCATCAGCTCCACCACAAAGATGTTGGAATGTGTCTTTAGGTCCCTATGACTGTAGGTTTGAAATCTCTGATGACGCACAGACAGTCCAAGCTATTGGAAATCAATATACAGATCAAGAATATATAAAAATCGGTACGTTCTCTGACTTAAGTAGAAAAGAAACATTTAACGAAGAGTAATCTTTAGTTTTAAATAAAAGAGGATTTAAAAATGAAAAATCTAATAATCGTACTAATGGCAGCAACACTATTCACAGCATGTGGTGATGATGCAGCAAGAAGAGTTACTACTAACTCTAATCAAAATAGTAACTCAGGAAATGGAACTGATCCATGTGATAGACAAGGTTATAATTGTAATGGGAATAACAACAACGGAAACGGTAGCAACAATGGTGGCGGCGGATCTATTGGTACAGGTTTTACCCCTGCATCGTATGGTGAACACCCAAATGGTGGTCTAACACTTTCTTATCAGGTGAACTCTAGCACTAATGTTACTACACAAGGTGTTTTAGAGCTTGATACAAAATATGGATTTTTAGACTGTGAAATTCCAAGTGGAAGATACAACATAAGTACTCGTTCTGCTGGTCAAACAGGTGATATTGTTCATCACTATAAAAATATTGATGTTGAAATTGGATCAAACATTACAGCAACTTTAGATAATGTTGTGGCTTATGAGAACACTCAAGGTCAGTGGGTACAGGATGCAAGACTTAACATTAAAAGTATTAAGGGCGAAGACTGCAGCATTCTAAACCTAGCTTTTGCTATACCCCGTTAAGTTATTAAAACAGTCTTAGATAAGAGAGACTTAAAAAACTAAAAAAGGCCTATTAACTAGGCCTTTTCTTTGAACTTAGCCTATGTTAACATAATATTATGTTAACATTATGGGTTGAGTTTTTTGAAGATTTGGAGCACGTCAGAGGTCGCTCTAAAAATACGGTTTCAGCCTACCGCAGAGACTTAGAACTTTATGAAGAGTTTAAATCTCTAAGAAAAAGCATTCCTCAGTTCTACCCCTTTATGAAAGAAAAAGGACTCTCAACAAGGTCTCAAGCTAGAGTTATATCGAGTGTTCGAACCTATCTTAAGTTTTTAGAACAACAGGATCATAGTGTTCCTGAGTTGAGAGACTTAAAGCTTCCAAGAGTTGAAAAAAAACCACCTGAAAGTATAAGAATTGAAGACTTTGAAAAGCTTCTAATAGCCTCAAAAGAGGCGAAAAACGAAGCTCAAGTTTCTAGAAACCAGCTTTTGCTTTTCTTAATGTTTGGACTAGGGCTTAGGGTAAGTGAAGTGACAGCTCTTAATTTAGAAAGTCTCAAGCTTGATGAATCTTCTATTGTTATTATGGGTAAAGGTTCAAAGGAGCGTATACTGCCTCTAAATCAAAAACTTTTAGAAGCTTTAAACACTTATATAGATGAGCACAGAAAAAATCTGTGTTTTGACGAAAGCCTTAGATCTCTTTTAATTAACAATAAGTCTAAAAGACCATCCAGAGTGGACATTTGGAGATGGATGGAATCTTGGTCAAAAAAAGCTGGATTCGTAAAAACTGTAAGTCCTCATCAATTTAGACATGCCTGTGCCACGTCTCTTTTAGAAAATGGTGCAAATCTAAGATCTATTCAAATACTTTTAGGGCACACGAGTCTTCAAACCACACAGATGTACACTTCAGTTACGAAGTCACATCTTAATAAAGTTTTAGATGAGTCTCACCCCTTTTCTGGAACTGATTTAGTTAAAAAAGCCCAAGATCCGAACTACTGAATTTAGAGTTTTATTCAGCACTTTTAATTTCAACAAATAGTAAAATCTAGATCTTGCACTAACATTGTATGCAAGATCTCTACACCTTATCTCGTTTAAGTTTAAATAGAATCAAAATTGAATCAAACTACATAAGAGGACTACCTTGTTTTACAGTGTTAAATTTTGGGACTACAGCCTCCAAAGAACTCAGTTTAAAATTAAGATCTGCACTTAGTGCTACAGGTTATAAATGGAGTTTAAAAAAACAAGCTGTATTTTCATACGATTCAGGCTCGATTAAGTTAAAGAAAAGTTCTGAGTTAGAGCTTTCTTTAATCTTAAGATTTTTAATAGACTCAGAGCAAAGTGTAGTAAAAACTAATAAAAAAATTGTAGCTTGCGGTGAGGTGAGTCTTCATGGTGAGATTAAAGAGCTCAAAATAGAGAACATGAAACCAAAAGAAGATGAGCTTTGGATCGGTAATTTTTTAACAGATGATCTTCCAAGTGGTGTTTTAAAAGTTACAAACTTAAAAGATATTTCTTTGATTAAAGAAATAATAAAACCTTCTAGACGTGATGTGATTAATCAAGCGTTATTAAAAAATGATTGTAATTCAAGCTCAAAAAGGAAACCTACAAATGAGGTTAATTTTACTAAAAACAAGAGTCCGTCTTTTAGTTTCATAGAACTTCTTTCTTTGTATGGGGGGTTTAGTAAGATAAATCTACTAAATAAAAGTAGAGTAGATAATATTAATGAGTGTTTTGATCTTGATCTTTTTAACAAAAATTATGAATCCATTTTAAGAGTAACAGCGTTTGACACTTTGTCTTCTACTAAAGAAAAAATACAAATTTCTAAAAAAAATTTAGTTCTAATTGATGACTACAGCCTACTTGATAAAAAACAAGTTTCTTACATCAATCAATCTGAGTCTAAAAATCTATTATGGTCTAATACTCAAATTTGCCCTTGCGGTAAAGCAGAGCTTGGTAAGCAAAAAAAATGCGGATTTTCTCTTTATAGGTGTAGATCTGTATTAGAAAAATTAAGCTTATCTATGTTAGATAGCTTTTATCTATTTGAATGTAAAAAAGCAGATCAAAAGATTTTATCAGGTGAAAAGCTTAATATGTTTTTAAAGACTCTAGAAAATATCAATTTAAAAAAAGATTTTAAAAATAAGACTAGTAAGAGCCAAAATCTAGAAGATTTGATTCTTCAAATTCACCCTGATTACAGAAGTGTTGCTTTTTTATCTCGTGGTCTTGGTGAAAAAAGACTTATTAAGGTGCTAATGGTTGCCAGATCTATTGCTGACCTTTTTGGGCATGATTTTATTGAGCATGAGGATTTAGATTTATCTTATAAATACAGCTATTTTCCTCTAAAAGAGCTAGTGAGTCTTTTTTAGTAAAAATAGAATATAGATGATACAGGTGTATCTGTTTAAAATTTAGGCTTATATCAATTTTTGTTTTTAACTTCTCTTGTTTAATTTTAGTAATATTCGTAAAAGCATACCTAAAAGGAGAGTGCTATGACCAAAGAGATTGAGCCTAATGATGTTTTAAAAAAAGTAGAGAGCGAGAGCTTTCATTTAATTGACGTTAGAGGTGAGGATGAATTTAGTGGTGAGCTTGGACATATCAAAAATGCGAAACTAATCACTTTAGGTGAAGAGCTAACAGATTGGCTTAAGACAAAAGATAAAAGCACTAAAATAATTTTTGTATGTAGAAGTGGTGGGCGGTCAGGAAAAGCCACTGTTGAGGCCATGAGTTATGGCATAACAGAAGCATATAACCAAAAAGGTGGAATGCTTTTATGGAATGAGCTTGGCTTAGAAACTGAAAAGTAAATAAAAGCCCAAAAGAAGTTACTCTCTTGGGCTTTTTAAGTCTTAGCACCAAAAACCAATTGGATTAAAAGCCAGAAAACTTAATTGTTACTTAGCACACTATTACATGTAAGTGTTGCACTCGTAGTATGTGAGCCTGATTCCGTAGGTGCTAAATTTTGTATAGCAGCACGTTTGGAGTTTAGTTCTTCAAGTGCAGCTTCCCCAGAGTTTAGACGTTTTTTTTCATTTCTCTTGTTAAATCTATCTGAAATAAAATATGGGAGAAGAGAAAATGATCCTAAGCTTGTAACAGCCGCCATAGTTTTACCTAAAAATTCACCTAAAGCATTTTTTGGAAGGCTTGGATCTTCAATAAGTCTGTTGACCCCTTCAGTTCCAAGTTTTGTAATTCTTTCTGGAAAACGTTCAAATGATTCATACTTGTTAGTAAATAGACTTTGTGTTTTTTCTATTAAAGTCTCTGTTCCTGGGATTTTAGATGTTAAGCCTTTAAGTGATTCCAGCCCTTTGTCTATGAGTATAGTTGGAGTGTCACCACCAAATATCAGCCGTAAAAATGCTCTTGAGCCCTGCCTAACGTTGTCTTTTATAGTTAACATGTCTCCAGCAACATTTTCTAAAATTACAATTCCAAAAGCTTGCTCAAAAACAGAGAAGAGCATTCTTTTTTTCTGTAAAGAATTAGATATGTAGTCTTGAGCCTTAGGGTGTGCTCTTAGTTTTGTTGGAATTCTACTAGACACCCAGGCTTTTGAAAGCTCAAAAGATTGATCAATTTTTAAAGCCACACCAGCTAGTGGTGTTATAAAAATAATGGCATAAGTTGCTAGAAACATTCCTACATCAATACGACCTAAACCCCACAACTGCGTAACAAGTATGGTCGTTGCTGCAGCAGACATATTAGATAAAATAATTTGTAAGTTATAGATTTGGTTTTGCATCCATTTGTTATCAGGATGTTTCATAAGGTTTTTAAGTTGAAAACGCCAAAAGCCTTTTTGTTGGTCATGAAAAGTAGCTGCCGAGTCAAATCCCTTAAGGTCATCAATTCTAGCATCAGACAGAATTTTTAACCAGGTGCCTCCCATAAGGTTCATGATAACCCCCGGTATAAAGCCACTGTAAAAAAGCATTCTAGAGTAGTAGTTAAGGTGAGTCTCTGTATCTAGTCCATCTGGGTTAAATGGCTGTAAAACACCGCTATCAACCCCTGCATAAATAACCATAGCTGAAAGAACACCAAGTGGTAGAGATACTTTTAATGCTGCAAGTTCCGACCTAGTAGCACGTTCAATAGCATTTGGGTTGCTCTTAACTCTTGTTTTAACAGTGTTGTATCTACCAAGAGCCATGTTTGCAGGATTAAGTTTAGTTAAAGGATAGTGTCTAAAATTATTTTTTGCTCGTGTCGGAGAAATTATTGCAAATGCTTTTTCTTTTGCCCATTTAGTAATAGGAGCCATATTAAGTTCACCAATAATTTTATCTAAAATAGAGTTAGATTCTTCAGAACTAAAAGTCTTAATTTTGACGTCACCTTTTCTAATTGCATTCTGCAGCTTTGTGCCAGTTCTTGTAGGACCAAAATCTTTGATAGCTTCAGCATCTTCTTCACTGATTTCTAAATTGTTAGTCTTGATAACTTCAGACCAGTAATCTTTCATCAAAGACTCATAAGTTCTTGTAAACACCAACCTAAAATAAGAACGCTCTTTTACTGTTAGTTGTTTTTTAAGCTTTTTATCATAGAGGTTGATCACACCTGTTGAAACTTTACCATTTAGTTGTGCTGAATCAAAAATAGCAAGAATCTTATCTGGATCTTCAAGGCTCTCTAAAAGTGCAGATTGTGCTTTTTTTACCGCTAGTTTAATAATTCTAGGTTCTGCATTCTTAGTTAAGACTTCAAAACGTCTAAGCTGATAAAGACTTGGTTTTGAATATAAAACTTTAGACAGCACTCTGTTTTCAGTAACATCAATAGGGTTCATTTTTGATGCTGCTAGCTTTAATTTTAAAAGCCATCCATTTAAGCCTGGGTTGTAGGTTGACGGGAAACGCTGCGAGCTTAGATCTTTTGTGGTCTCTTGAAAAAACATTGGATAGACTAAAGGCATAGCCCACATCTTGGGGTTTAATGCAAAAGATCTCGGGACAAAAAAGAAATTCCAAATTTGCGCACCTGTTTTAAAAAGTGTTCGTAAAGAGGCCTGGCTTAAATAAAACTGTCTAAGTGCAGAAATAGCTATTCTGCTGTTATCAAATAAGTTGTTACTTGCAACACTTGAAATTAGATTTCTTAAACCTGAAAAGTATTTGCCATTATAAAGTATATCCTTACTGTTTTCATAAACTTTAGCACTCAGAGTTCTTAAAGGTTTAAAAATTCCAAGTTGCTTAGCTAAAGTAGATTTCATTCTTTGTAGTCTACTAGGATTATTACTTTTATAATTAAGTTCCCTTAAGTTTAACCTGTCTTTTTCATCAGCATTCAACTGCTTGATATGTTGCTCTAGAATATCAACATCTTCAGGTGAGATGTTTAGTACATCACTCCCAGAAATTTTTCTTTCAGCCTCTGCTCTTTGTTTATCAAAGGTTTCTTTATTTTTTGTAGCAGCTCTATGTAGTGCATTGATCCAAGTTTTTTGATCTTCACTTAAAGAGTTTCTACTTTTTTTAAGACTTCCAAGAATATTAACAGTGTTTGATGCTATATGAATAACTCCAAAAGCAAAAAGTGGAATCTTAAGAACGCTCACTAAACCCCATAAGAACTTTGGCCATCTTCCATCTTCGATATAATTTGGATACACGTGAGCCACACCTGTAGTTGAAGTTATTGTGGCATCTACTGAAAGATCTCCGTAATTTTTACCGTAGTCAATGTGTGAAAGGTAACCCATGTAGTGGGCATGTGTTGCACTTATCAAATCTAGAGATTGATACATAATGGCCTGAGCCGTTGGATGAAGAACAGATGCTCCAAGTGTAGCAGCAAAAGCAATAGATCCAAACTTTAGCATTCTGTAAGCTAGGCTTTCTTGAACATGTTTCCAAGATGCGCCTCTGTCTTTTGATGTTTTTGCTGTTGCTACTGCTAAAAGAGAAGCTTGTAGTGCAGGTGTTCCTTCTGGTCTTGGGTGCTTTAGATACTGCCAAAGCATTTTTAATCGTGTTGTTACTCGTCTTCCATTAAACAAAGCTTGGTTTGTCTCTGTAAGTGGAGTCTTCATATTAAGAGCTGAGTTTAAAAGAGTGTGCTCATCATCAGTAATTTTTCCATCTTCTAAAGATGTAGCGACAACTTTTTTAAGTTGTTCTCTTTTGTCATCTGTAGCACCTGACAATGCATGTAGACGATCAGTCTCTTTTTTAATTAAGTCTTCTGTTCTTAAAGCTTCATTCACTTGGCTGTTCATAAGTTCAGATTGTGATTTCATGGACTTTTGGTAAAACTCATGAATCTCACCAATAAGCTCAACTGCTCCTTCTTGGGATGCAGGATCTACAAGTGCAATGTTTGTATTTAATATAACCTGATTAGACTTAGATAAAACATCTAACTGATCTAGTGTTAGTTTTATATCATCAACAATAAGTTTTTGTCCTTCAACTCTAACTGATTTTGGCTCATTCTTACTGTTTAATGGAAGAGAGAAAACAGGTAGTGGTGCATTACCAATGTTTGATGCCGCATATTTTAAATCAATAAACTTTAAGGTGCTGTAGTTATCATAAAAGATAGAATCTTTTTCATAGAAAACTAAAAATTTTCCAAAAAATGTTACAAAACTTACTGGGACATCAAAGTTATGTAAAACCTCACCATCAGGCTTTGTTATTTCAAAAGATGCTGTATCTTCTAAAGAAACCATTTCAGGGCTTGAAAAACTTGGAGATAAAGAGTCTTTAAAGTCTTTTTCATTTAAAACTTCTACGATGTTACCACTGTTGTTTTTAATATTAATTACTTTATCAAATGTAAAATGATGCCTTGTAGAAAGTTCTTGATCAATAAAAGAGTGAAGAGCTTGTTTAGATTCTGAGGGATGGTTGTCTAGAGTTTCTTCAAGATACATTTGAGAAATTGCTAATTTCGTTTCAAGTGTCTTTTGCATACTTACTAATACAGAGCGCTTTTTTCCTACAACTGCATCATTAGAATTTTCTAGATCAGTTGAATCAACAGTCTGGTCAAATATAGCTATTATTTTTTTAGAGTCTTCTATTGAACCCTGGTATTCCTTAATTTTTTGTTCATAGTGAGCTTTTTTCTGAGTGTAGTTATCTATGGCCTCTTGTTCTTTAAGGGCATCTATTTTATCTCTTCTAGGATCAACTACCTGTTGCCTGACCATCATAAAGGGATCAAGAGAAGAAGGGTGAGTGGCACTAGTACCAAGCACTTCTTTTCTTAATTGATCTATCTGATCTTGATTTGTGTATTCAGGATCTTTTGAAGATGTATTTGAAACTTCACCTGATTCGCTTTTCCCTCCACCATGGTCTACAGACGCGTATGTAATAACAGGGCTTAATATAAGACTTACACTTAAGAGTTGAACTAAGAAAATCTGGTAAAATCTGGTGCTTGAAAAACTTTTGATCATCCTTGTAGACTAGTTCAAAGCCACTAGACAGGCTATATGGATGTGATGACCTGCAAAAAATACATAATCCACTGTGTTTAAGTGTCAAAAGTTCATACAAATTCTTAGCTAAAATTATATTGATTATAAGAAGGACTTTGGTTTGCACTCTAAAAAGCTCAATATAGTGTTAATGTGATAAAACTTTTAAACAGGAGTGAATATGAATCTAGGTGTACACAAGATCACAAAAAATTCTAATAGCACAGCATATTTTGTGCAGAGGTCTTTCGGAAACTATCTTATATACCCTGATGCTTTAGCATCAATTGACGTTGATTTTTTGAAATCTAGAGGTGGAGTTTATAAGCAGTTTATAAGTAAAGTTGAGCTTATAAGCCTTGCTCAAGTCCAGGTTTTTATTAAGTTCGGAGCTAGTGCTGTAGTGGGAGCTGATCAAAAAGACAAAGAAACAGACTCCATGCCTATTGAGGTGTATGGTGAGGGTTTTAAGGATCCATCAATAAAACTTAATATTGCTAGTTTTGGAGCGTCCTATTGGATGATGAAACAGAAAGACAAAAAAGTTATTTTTCTAAGTCCCGAACTTTATTTTGATAAAGATGAAATTGTTTTATTAAAAGGCAAAGATATATCTGAAGACTTTTATACTTACTTTGAGAGTATAGGTGCAAGTTACTTGTTTTTCACGGAACATCATGAAGAGAGTCATTATATCACACTAGATTAAGTGATGATTGATTATGAAGCTCTTAGTACACCTTTTTTTTCTGATATTTTTTTGCAGTCCTCAAACGGTTCTTGCAAAACAAGCCACTTGTAAAGATATTTTAGGAACATTTATACAAAGATCTCAAAGAGTAAATGATTCATATTATAATATTATTGAACTTGCTCCTAAAAAAAGGTTTAAAGATTTTGAAGAACTTTATAATGATGAAGTTTTTTTAGGCGTCAGTCGAGAAGGGCATTTTTATTTAAAAGTTGGTGGCAAGATCTTTGAGGGTGGGTACTTTCCTCTACCTGTGCATTCTGGTGAAGATTATAACTATGATGGCTATTTGATTCACTTTTCAAATGTTTCTAATGATAAAGTTGATAAGTGGAACTCTAATTTTAAAAGTGGTGTGCAAGGTATATCTTTGAGTTGTGTTAGAACTGCTTGTAAAGAATTGTATCGACACTTTGATATTAAAATTTCGAACAAATTTGTACCATTGCTCTTTTCTAATCATGCCTTAAACCAAATTCTTAAAAATGGATTTATTGATTCGAATGGAGAAGAAGTTTCTTTTAGAATTATTAAAATCTCTAAAAAAGCACCTGAGCTTTCACATCTTAAAAAAAATCTTATCGAGCAAGATCTTGTTTATGGCGTGTTTTCATCTTTAGTGTTTTTTGCTTTAGGAGGGGGACTTTATAATGCATATTTATATTTTTTATAATCTATATAAGGCTAAAAAAAGACAATATCTCTAATCTTCTATTTAGAAAAGCATCAACTTCTTTTTCAGATAGATAAGGACTAAGTACATTATGCCAGTGTTGAGGTTCTAATATTCTTAATTTTTTTATTACGTCAGGGCGTGAATGAATTGCATGGTATAAATTTTTTGACTCATCGAGTTTTTTCTCACTGATTGGATCAAAATGATTTTGTAATTCACTAAAATTATCATACCTCTCAGTGTTTTTTGTGCTGCTTGTTTTGTGTCTAATAGTAGTCATTTTAATTTTTTCATGTCTTAAGAGCTTAAGTAAAGGTACACTGTGGACTTTAAAAGTTTCAGAGTCGTGATCTATAGAAATATTACTACCATTTATGGTTCTTAGTCGATTGCCATCATGGATATCATTCTTGTTTATCATAAAATTAAAAAGTTTAATTTCATTTGGTATTTCACTTGTGGATGTATCTAAATCCAATACTTTTATTTGAACTGATGCCATAAATCCTTGATGTGGCCTTTGAACTGTTAGTGGAACAAGATTAAATCCAAGCTCACGATCTATAATGTATGCAGCCACTTCTTTTCCAGAATTTGATTTATTTCTCCATTTTAAAATAGCTTGAAGACCATTTTCTAAAGTGATGAGTTCAGGTAGGTTATCGCCCATTGGTAGCATTTTCTTTTTAACTATTTTTCCGAAACGCAAAAATAGCGAAAGTAAATATTCTAACTCTAAACCTTGATTTAAATCAGCCCTCATTTCATTCCAAATATAGATCTGTGGATTTAATAAAAAGTTGTCAAATTCTTCTTCAATAAAAGATCTAGATTCACGACCTGTAAATTTCTTTACTCTATTTTTTAATGTTTTTTGAGATTTTAATTTTGACAATTGCAAAAGGCTAATTTTAGATAATTTTTTATGCTCGTATGAGCTAAATGACTCTTTATTTTTTAAAAGTGCGCTACATGAAGTGTCAGCGCTAAAAGTTTTAACAGTAAAAAAGCTAAGACTAATAAAAAATAGTATGTAGTTTTTGTGTCTAATCACTCTTACTGTCTCTATGTTAAGGTTCTTAATTTAGAGTAACTCTAATCTAATTCTTTTAAAATTGCCATTATATTAAGCTATGATTGAAATAATTCTAAGTATGTAACTCTTTTGTAGGTGATGAACAGATTTTTTAGTAGTTTATGAGCCTATGAACAAGCTTGCATATATGGTGTGTTTTATATTTTTTGCAAATCCTCTTTTAGCTGCTACTGAGTGTTTGAATTTATTAAACGATCCTACTTTTAGGCCTTCTAAAAGCACTCTTCAAAATATTAAAGATCAGGTATTAACACCTGTGTTTTGGGCAAGACAAGCTATTAGCAATGGTAAAATGATCTATCATGTTTTTGATACTTTTAAGCTTCGACCTATCACAGGTGGTGCAATTTCTCTAGATCACCCTTGGGTCACAGGTGTAGATCCAAATACTAAAGATTATATTTGGTTAAGTAATATTATTTATAAAACTAAATCTAGAGGTGATTTTAAGTTTAATGATGAGCAAATGGTTACAAACACTGGTAAATACTTAAGTGCTTTGGTTCGTCAATCTGCTCGCACTGATAGGTATCCAGAGGGTATGCCTTCAGGATTAAGAAGAATGCCTCATGGATTAAACTATATTCATGGTTCATCACATTACAATAGTGGTTGGATTATCTTTAACAATTTAGAAGAAGCTTTTCTACATTTTTCAAATCAAGATTTTCTAAATGATTTAAAAAATTTTGCTAATGAGTCTAAAAGAGAAGTGATCCTTTTATTTCGTGAGACAAATTACGATCCTCGAGAATATGGAAAATTTTCAGGCTATTTAAGAACCATTCTTCCGTGGTACTCTAATGTTAACGGTCCTCAAAAACAGGTTCATTGGGGAAACAGCTTTCCAGTGCCCGTAGTAAATATGATTAATGGAAATTTTACTAATGATCTAAAAGCATTACGTTTAGGTGATGTGGATTCAATTGTTAGACCTGCAGTTGATGAAAACTACTTTAGTAGCGAATACGTATCAGGTGTAAGATCACGACCATCTTTTTCTGACCTAATTTTTGATTATGCTATTGAACTTAGGGTAAAAGCTAGAGGTAAAAAAGGAAACAGTTTTTTTGTAGATTCTAAAAAACTTCAAAATGATAAATTAAAATGGAAGAGTATCAAAGGGAGTAAAGCTACACCTAATGCACGTGTTGAAGAATTTTATGGAAGTTATATAAACATAAGTACACTTAAAGAAGAGCAAATAAATGTTGAATCTGTAGTTTCTCTGCCTGAGAGTTTTGATCCTCGCTTTGATATTATTTATGCTCTTAAATCTGATGGTACCGGTCACAGCTATATTTTAGCCGATGGTGTTGAGCTTCATGCTTCAGTAGCTTTTAGAAACAGGACATATACTCAGAACAGACCTAGACCTGAGCACTTAAAATCTACAGCTTTTATAGTTTTAAAAGATTTACCAGAAGAGAGTGTTAGATCAGTTGGTAGAGAAATTAGAGATTTAAGAGGAACAAAAACACTATCTTGTGTAGTTGGTAACTGCCGTGCATTAAGTAATGGTGCTAAATTAGAACTGACAAAAGGTCATCTCAACCTTAGTTTGCCGATTGATGCTTTTAAAAAATTAATTCTTGAAGATTTAAGACTCGGCAGTACTGGTGAAAAAGTAAATGTAGAACTTTATAAGTCGGGTGATCTCTCACTTGAAGAGCTTCTTGAGATGCAAAAAAAACAAGATTATAAAATGAAGGTTGTTTACCCTTTTTCCTATTTGTTTGGTTTTCTTAAAAATCGCATTTTTGACGATGAAGAGTATATTTATAGAGTTAAAGACTGACAGACTTTATATAAAAGACTTAAGAGCGTACTGTTTAAAACAAATACGCATCACTTAAAGTACTAAAATATTCATAGTGTCTTTCTTAAATATTGATAATAACAACTAGTCGATATTAGATTAAATTATGAAATTTTTAGTTCTTTCTTTTCTACAAATATATTCTTCAATATGCTTTTCAGTGACCTGCGCTTCGTTGTTAGCAGAAAACGGTGGATACACTTACTTAGATAAAGGGCAAACAGGAGTCGTTTATGTAAAAGAGGGGCTTGCATTTAAGATACCATATAATCCAGATGCTCTTGATAGCTATTTGAGAGATGGCTACGAAGTAGTTAGTCATGAGTTTCAACTGTTAGCTACACTTAATTCTATTATTACAAAATCTAAAATTAAAGGTATAAGACCTTTAAGGTTCAATAAAGCTTCTAAGCTAGAAGATCCTATTCTACTTCAACTAGCTCAAGATCGAGTTGAGACAGTTCTTGAAACTGAAACATGGGTAGATCGAATAAATTTAAATGGTGTTTTAGTAAGTGAACACGTCATAGGTCGAAACTATTATAATGATATTATTAATTCACCCTTAGTTTCAGATGCTGAAAAGCGACGCTATGCTACTAGATTCCATGAAATACTCTTAGCTTTAGAGAAGTATATATTAAGTGACCAAAGTGATTTTAATTTTATTATGCGTGAAAAAGTAGAAGACAGCGATTTTGATGATGAATATGACTATTATAATTTCATTGAAACCCTTCGGCCTAACTTCGAAAATATTCCTAACAGTATAGATCTTAAGCTGTTAAATCCTTTCGGAGATGATGGAGTGTTAAAAGCATTTACAATAAGTGTTCATGCTAGTCGAAATGTGATTGTTGATGAAAATGATGATTTCGTGATTATTGACCCACACTAAGACCTTTTAGTTTTGGTCTCTGAATTTTTAGTTTTAATATGTTTTTCTTCAAAGAAAGTTCTTTTTTTTCTATCAAAATTGTCTTTTAAAATCTCTAGCTAAAATACGTATTACTTTAAATACTAAAATACTTACAGTTTTATAATATATAGAATTTATAGTGTCTCGCTTAAATATTGATTTTATCAACTATTTGAGATCAGTTATTCATAAAGCATCTAAGAGGTTTTTATGATTTTACTTAATAATATTTTAATAGTTTTAGTCTCTTTTGCTTGGTCGGATTCAAGCATCAAAATCGACTCTTCGGGTGCTGATGGCAAACATGCAGAACATGGCTACAGCTATAGTACTAGTCCTGGCTCCTCATCTTCTAATGGGAGAAATGGTGGAGATGCTACTAAATCTAGTTCAGGTAGTCACGCAAAAGATATAATACTCAATTTGTCTAGTTCCAATAAAGATAAAGTCTCTTATATAAAAATTTCTGGCAGCATAGCGCAATCAGGTCCTCTTGATAAGGTCATTACTCTTGATTCAAGTTCAGAAATTGTAGTTGATGCTAGTGGTGGTGAGGGTGGCAATGGCGGTAGTGGTGGTAATGGTGAGGGTGGTTGCAATGGTTCTAATGGTGCAAGCGCAACAAGAAGTTCTAGAGGAAAGAATGGTGGCTCGGGCTGCAGTGGAGGTGACAGTGGTCGACCATCACCTGGTTCTGATGGTGGTGATGCAGCTTTTGTTAAAGTTCATATACCAATTGATGACATACACTTATCTCTACTCATGCAGTGTGATGTCTCGAGTGGAGCTGGAGGTGATTCTAGCATACATGGTCTAGCTGGTTCTGGAGGTAGTGGGGGGGCTGGAGGGAGTAGTTATTCTTGGCGAGTTAAAACGGGCCAGAGTTGCAGTAGTACTTCTGTAAGCAATGGCAATGGATCTTATAGCACTAAAAGAACTTGTGTTGATACATACACTACTAAAAGTAACCCAGGTGGTTCACGTGGTGCAAAAGGACCAGATGGGAAAGTATTAAATGGTGACACTTCGGGAGGTGATGATGGTTCAGATGGACTCTGCACATTCATCACAAAAGATGGCCAAAAGGTGATTAAGGGGTCTAACCCATTTAAGTTTCAGGTTGAATCTTACACCATGTATGATGAAAACCAAGATGGAATTTATGAACCTTTAGAAAAGTTTTATATTAAAGATATAACTGTAAAAAATAATGGTGATCTTCCGTCCCCAGTGAATAAGGCTGACTTTAATTTGTTTTTTAAAAACACGGCGTACACAAGTCCTGTTTCAAAAATTGTAACTCTACCAAGGGTTTACCCTGGTGAATCTTTTAAAGTCTCTGAAACTTTTGAATTTACAGTAAACGATAATCATGAAATGGGAATTGATCAAAGGCTTAGATTTGAAGACAGTATTAGTCCTAAAAATATAGTCACACATGTTGAAAGACCTCAGAAAGATTTTGAAAACATAAAACACTTTGTTATCACATACCCTATTGAAATAAGCTCATTTACTCTTCAAGAATCTGTTGGTGCAGGTGAAAAGATTCCAATCTTTTGGAAGATCAAAAATAACTCTAATCTTGATTTTGGTGGCGAAAAAGCTTTAAGACGTATTGTGAGTGAGCTCTACATTAGTGCTGGTGACGCTGACCCGGGTTTGTTCTCATTTAGTTCAGAAGACGAGCAAGTAAGTGTACTTTCTGATGTAAAGTTATTAGAAATTTTAAACCTTAAAGCTAAACAAGAACTTTTAATTGAAGGGCAAATATCAGTTAATAGTAATGCTCTTCCTTACACCTCATCTGAATTCAGTTCTTCTCTAACTCTAGAAAATTTAGCTGGTGAGATGAGAAAGATACAAAAGGACTCACTGTCATTAAGAATATCACAACTCTACAGTTACAATCCTGAGTCTGAGTTTTTATTGATCACACATTCAAAAACACAAAGGCAAGAGTTTTTAGCCTGGAGAGCTTTTGGAAAAAGCCTTCAATCTTCTATTGATGTATGGGACTTTAGCTACTACGGAGCACTCTCATTTTCTAAAGGTATCAAAGAGTTAGGAGATAGTAGTTTTAATCAAATTCTTAAAGATAAAACTATTATTCTACTAAACAATGCTCAGCATGAAGCCAGTGAGACGTTTGCTTTATCTGAAGTTGCTAAACAACTTTCGAAAAGAAAATCAAACCTTGTGGTTGTTGGTGGTGATAAAGAAGATCTAAAAAACCAGATGAAAGCATTACTTTCAGTACCTCTTTCAGAAGATTATGCTTTAAGTAATGATGAGCTTAAAAAATATTTTTGGAGATGGAAAACGCCTAAAGTTAAAGATATTGATACTATTGTTCTTAAGACTTCAAATAAGTTACAAGAGTCAGACCCTAAGCTTCGCTACTTTATAAAATTTGAATACCAACCGGAACTAATAAAAAAAGGTTTGTTTACAAACGCTTATGATCTTGGGAGTATCATGTACGCTAACACCTTAACACCTGGTGGTGGACGAGCAGCTTTCTTACCTTTAACTCAAGAAGAGATGAGTACTGACACTTACATAAAAACTGAAGAGCTTGTTAGAGCCACTATTCTTGTCACATCTTTTAAGTATAAATTAAAAACGCTTAATTCAACTCCTGATGCTTTTTTTCGAGTATACCTCAGAGATGCTATTTTATACGATTTAATTCTTGAGTTAGATTTAATGGATAGCATCTGTTCAATTGAAAAGTGTGATGTTGATACTGGATTAAACAGAGTAAATTCTTTTATAAATTATATAGATACAATAAAATCTGAGGATGAATATATAATTTCAGCTGTTTACCTTTACGCAAAAGTTTTAGAAAACTCTTCTATTAAAAAATCTCTTAAGAAAAAACTTAAGCCTTTTATGAAAGAACATGCTGTGGATGATATGTTTAATGAAGTAAAAGACTTTGCAAAAGAAAGAAGACAAACATTAGTCGGAATTAGTAAGCGTGAGAATTATAGAAATATGTTTACATATCCTGCTCTTTTTCGGGTTTTAACCACTGATGAAGTACTCAATTTAGATAATGTTATAAAGGACTAAATCGTGAAAAATAAATTTACTATATCTTTAATAAGCTTTTTTATTTTTTCTTTTACAACAGTTATTCAAGCTCAAATGTCTTGTCTTGAAGTTTTGAGTGAATTGTCTATTACAACTGAACATAAGAATATAAGTACAGAGCCTATACTTACAGTAGATGGTGACACCTATTGGGGCTACTATAAATGTTTAAGATGTGGTGAAAGAACATCTGCAAAACCTAATATTCATAATGATCAAGCCTGTTACAATTGTGGTGCAGGACACACAACAGAAAAATATAGTCCTCCTGCACTTTTTAAAAAAGATGGGAATATATACTTAGTGGATCCTGGTCGGTTAGTGACTAGTCATGCTGAAATGGAACTTGCTGAGAGTGGTGAAACTGAATCGTGTCCGTTTTGTGGGAATTCTCAGTTTCAAATAGACACTGAATGTGTCACCTGTGGTGCAAGGGCAGAAAATCCAAGTGATATTAAGCAGTCTATGAAAGAACTAAGTAGAGGGAATACATCTGCTACTGCTAAAACACCTCATATGGACCTTTCACTTTCATCTTTACGAGAAACAAGAAATCGGACAAACAAAAAGTTTTTTACATCTGTTGCAGCAGTGTTAACTGTTTCTGCTGCCTTCGGAACTGTTTGGGGGTTTCAAACTTATACTACAGAGGCCCATGTAACCTCATTTGATAAAAAAGAGGTTGTGGTATCTTATGAATCTAAAAAAGGTGCTTTAGAATCTCTAACTTTGGGACGGTCTGGCATAGAAACCCAACCGTGGAGAGTTGGTGATACTTTAGAACTTTATTTTATAAATTGGTCTACAACACCTAAAGCCGCAGAACGCCTAGATGGTAATGTATTTAAACCCGTTAAAAATTAAAAGTTTTTACGTCAAAATATCTTACAAACTTTCTATGTTTTTAAAGCCTATGAAAAGGCTTAGGCGACCAGTCTTTAAATCACTGGGCTGGAAAACTGGACCAGAATGATAAGTTGGAACAACTTCAGGAACATCATAAGAACGTTTATGGGTTGACATGACTACAGATTGCCCGGGGTAGATCTCAACGACTTGACTTGCCTGAGGTTCAAAATTTGATGCGTAAACGGGAACCTTAATCGTTGCGACTCTTGTGCCACGTCCTGCCAAGTTAGTTATCGAGTTTAAATAAAGAGCCCCTCCGTCTCTATGCCAAGTATCAACAGGGGTTCCGTCTACAAAGAATAAGATCTTAGTTGCTTCTACAGTTTCATCTTCAGGCAGCGCTTGGTTTACTACCTTTTCAACATACTCTACATATTTAACGATTCTACTGTCCAAAAGGAATTCAATCTGAGATCGATGAAATGCTAAAACATTTTCGTGAGTGACAGGGTACCCCGGGAGGCTGTTCTCCTCTAGGTCTCTAATTTCAGATCTAGCCCATTCATGAAGTTCAGTGACAAAATCTTTTTCGAAAAAATGAGAAGAATTCAACAACGCAAAGCCAGCATTTTCAGGATTTAAATCCTTTTTCAACCTGGCAAGATCCTCAGTTGAGAATCCGTTAACTAGCACTTCAGAGCAGGACATCCCAAAAGAAGAGGGTAAATTAAAGAATCCTGAGATCAGTATAAAGCAAACTAATTTGGTTTTGAAAGATGTTAGATTCAAAGTGTATCTAAAAAGACATTTTATTGTCTCATAAATAGTAGTTTTGATCATCTTAAGTGCTCCTAAGTTTAAAAAACTAATAATCAAATTGAATATTTAAAGTACTTGATAAGTTGAGTCTATCTTAGTTGTACTGATTATAGGTTTTATAAAGATTAGAAATAATTACAAATAGAGGTGATAAAATCATTTCTTAAACAAGTGATAAAAAGTCATTTATTAACTAGATGGTTTCTTATCACTCCGTTTATTCAGAATGTTACTTGCATGCAACTCTAGCAGAAAAAGACCAGACTGGATTAGATTGCGACTCTAAAGCTGTAGTATTGTGTATTCTTTCGGTAGAAATCTAATTCATACCAAACAATTCGTCCCAATAACTTTTAGGGCATTTGTAAGCTTTAACTGGAATTCTTGACCACAAAGGAATTATTCTTCCTTCTTGAGAAGGCTCACCACTTAAATTAAAGTTAGTTGCACCAACATTAGCACCAGTTTCACCAACAGCATTTTTAATATCTCCAATTACAATCCGAGGAAGAGCTCCTCCAAACTTCATTTCATTAGTATGTAAAATTGTCCTAACCTCTTCACATCTTTGTTTATCCAAAAGGTCTAGCTCAATCACTTTCACACTCTTGCCAGCTTCAGTTAATTTAACAGTAGCACAGCCGAATAGTAAAAATGGAAATAAAATAAAAATTGCTTTCATAGAAATTCTCCTAATTTTCAACTGTCGTAGTAATTGTGAGTATAATAGTCAAAAAAAAAATGATAAAAAAGTAAAGCTATGAAATAGCTACACGATCGTCTATCAAGCTTAATTTACAGAATAGTAGCTCTACTCTATTAAATCAGAGAGTTTAAGGTGCTAAAATATAAAAAAAGCGACAAGAAAATTAAATCCGTCGCTAATTCTAATTTTTTAAAAAAGTAAGTGTTCGAATAGTTTGATAAATGGTGCCCCGGGCCAGACTTGAACTGGCACGGTATTGCTACCCCAGGATTTTAAGTCCTGTGCGTCTACCAATTTCGCCACCAGGGCATCAATAATCTTTGAAAAAAGATAGTAAATTTTCAGGGCTTAAGTCAAGCTTAAGCTTATTAATGTAGAAATATTAGGAAGAATAAGAAGATTAAGAAAAAGCACTTCTAAATTTATTGAGTATAAAGCTATAAACGTAGGTAATTATGAACAAGACAAAGATATATTTAGGCTTGTGTGTTTTAGGCCTTACTCTTTTATGGAGCCTTTTTTTTAAAAGCTCTGAGCCCAATCAAGCTGTTATCAATAATAACTCTTCTAAAGAAGAAGTCTTTAAAAGTGCAAAAGACAGTGATGATAGCTTTGTTATTTCAAACCCTAAAGTTGTGACGCCTGAAAAAAAAGTCTTTAAAAAGCCTATAGCAGTTGCTAAAATTAAAAAATCTTTGCCAGTAAAGTCTTTTAAAGTTTTTCAAGAAAAGTCTAGAGATCAGGTGTACTTTAAAGTTAAAAATGGCTTAGCTCTAACTGGGGAAGATCAGATAGTGGGTCTTGTTGAAAAAGACTATGATGAAGATAAGATATTTAAAACTAAAGCCACTCAAACAAGTCTTTGGCCGGATGGTGTAATTGCCTACACCTATGAGAAGAGATTTCCTTTAAACCTTCAAAAAAAGGTTGAAAGAGCAATTGATTATTTTCTAAAAGAAACTCCAATACGATTCGTAGATTATGATGATCGTAAAGATATTGATGCCGTTGTTTTTACATTCTCTAAAGACAAACCATGCTCATCATTTGTTGGAAGGATTGGTGGGGTACAAAAAATATTTCTAAACACCACTTGTACGTTTCAGTCTATACTTCATGAGATCATGCATACTATAGGTTTTGTACATGAACAGCAGCTTCCCTTTAGAGATGATTATATAAAAATAAATTGGTCTGATCTTTTAGAAGGGTCCTACCATAACTTTAGCTATATTCCAGAAGTTTGGTTAGAACCAATATTAAATGTTGTAGATGACTTTGATTACAATTCAATTATGATGTATAGCAAATATGCATACGCTAAATCCGGTAAAACCTCTATGCAAACCCTCACTGAAAGTGAGATAAATCCAGTGCAAAATGGTCTTTCAAAAAAAGACTTAGAGAGAGTAAACATTTTATATTAATCTTAAAACTATACCTATAGTCTTAAACTGTTTGTACAGACAATCTACTCAGTTCGTATTTAGAATCTAGAATTTGTTACTCATTTTTTAAAATTTTTAAACTTTCCTCAAGAGACTGAGTGCTTTGTTCTCCGTTAGAAAAGTTTTTTAAAGTCCAAGTTTTACTTTTTAGTTCGTCTTCACCAATGATTATAGCCCATTTCACATTTTTTTTCTGGCACTTTTGAAGACGCTTTGAAAAGTTTCCTGTAGTTGGTGTATATAATGATAAAGACGCCTGTCTTATAGTATGTGAGATCTTAAGACTTTCATCACCTTCTTCATCAATAAAAACAAGACCAACATCTGGAGCGGGTGGTGTAACGTTTTCAGAAAGAAGCATTAAACGTTCAAGTCCCGCTCCCCAACCAAGTGCGTTAACATTAGTTTTGCTCATACTTCCAATCAAGTGATCATACCTACCACCAGCAATCAGGGTGTTTTGTGCTCCTAGGCCTTCTAGTGAGATAATTTCAAAGACTGTGTCATTGTAGTAGTCCATACCCCTTACTAAATTGTGATCAAGAACAGTTTCGATATTGTAATGATTTAGTTTTTTTATTAACGCATCTAAATGATTTTTCTGATCTTCTAGTAAAAATTCATATAGCTTTGGTGCTTTTTCTAAAATCTTTTGATCATCTTTGTTTTTAGTATCTAAAATGCGCAAAGGGTTTGTTTGCAATCTTTTTTGAGAGTCTTCTGATAGTTTTTCTTTTAAAGGATTTAAGTACTTTAAAAGTGCTGATTTGTATTCTTTTCTTTGATCAGCATCACCTAAGGAGTTTATTAAAACCTTTGTTTTTGATTTTAGGTGAAGAGATTTTAGAAATTGATCTGCCATTGAAATCAATTCAAATTCTGAAGTTAAGTTTTTCTCAGCACCTAGATGTTCTACACCTATTTGATGAAACTGTCTTTGCCTGCCTTTTTGTGGGCGTTCATAGCGAAACATTGGACCATGAGTAAATACTTTAAGTGGAAGTTCTCGGTTTAGCTTATGGCTTAAAAAAAGTCTAACAATTGGAGCTGTGGCCTCTGGCCTTAAAACGAAAGTTTCATCATTTTTATCTTTAAAAGAGTACATCTCTTTAGTTATTATATCGGAGCTGTCACCTAAGCTTTTTGTAAAAACACCGGCATGTTCAAAGATCGGTGTTTTGTAACCTAAATATCCAAAAAGCTCTGTTGTGAATTGAGCTTTTTTTATAATATTTTCAGCTAAATAGTAGTCTGCTGGCATCCAATCAGGACAACCTCTAGGGCTTTTTAATGAGTCATCCATGAGTTGATTCTCCTTAT
>JALZUR010000015.1 GCA_023301025.1 Bdellovibrionales bacterium
AAGAAAGCTACGAAGAAGAAAGCTACTAAAAAGAAGTCTACTAAGAAAAAAGCTACTAAAAAGAAGACTACTAAAAGAAAAGCTGCAAAAAGAAAGCCTGCTAAGAAGAAAACTACTCGTAGAAAGAAGTAAGAGCTTTTTTTCTCAAGAATTAAAATTATTTCGTTTTGGAAGCCCAGTTTATGCTGGGCTTTCTTTTTTGAATCAAATCGATGTCTTTAAGTCTTATGGACTTGCCCCTAAAATTAATTAGTGTTTTAAGATCTAATACTTAAATTTAATCAATCTATGGAGAATTTATGTCTGAAAAGATATTTAAAAGAAAAAAAATTGCAGTCATTGGGGCAGGTTTTGTCGGTTCGACTTGTGCTCATTGGGCAGCACAAAAAGAACTTGGTGATGTTATTTTATTAGATATAAATGAAGGTTCAGCTAAAGGAAAAGCCTTAGATCTTTTTGAAGCTGCTCCAGTTGAAGGCTTTGACAGTAATGTGACGGGGACTTCAAGTTACAGTGATATTGCTGGTTCGGACATTGTCATCATTACAGCGGGACTTCCAAGAAAACCAGGGATGAGTAGGGATGATCTGCTGGATACAAATGCTAAAATAATGAAGTCCGTGTGTGAGGGTGTTAAAGAGAATGCTCCAGAATCTATAGTGATTATTGTTTCTAATCCACTAGACGCCATGACTTACATTGCTCATAAAACTCTTGGCTTTCCAACCAATAGAGTGATCGGTATGGCTGGTATTTTAGACAGTGCTAGATTTAGGGCTTTTCTAGCAGAAGAAACTGGCTGCAGTGTTAAAGACATCCAGGCTTTTGTATTAGGAGGGCATGGAGATACAATGGTTCCTATGCCTAGACATTGTACAATTGGAGGTGTTCCATTAACTGAAATGATCTCGCAAGAGCGCATTGATAAAATTGTTGAAAGAACACGTAAGGGTGGTGCTGAGATAGTTGGGCATTTAAAAACAGGTTCTGCATATTATGCGCCCTCAAGAAGTGCTGTTGAAATGGCAGAAGCTATTTTAAAAGATCAGAATAGAGTTTTACCATGCGCAGCTTACTTAGATGGCGAATATGGATATGAAAAACTTTTTGTTGGTGTTTTATGTCAATTAAATGGACGTGGAATGGATAAGGTTTTTACATTAAAACTAAACGATGAAGAAAAAGCAGGTCTTGCAAATTCGGTAGAAGCTGTAAAAGGCCTAATGGCAGACTTAGAAAAGTTAGGATATTAAAATTATGAACATTCATGAGTATCAAGCAAAAAGTATTTTTAAAAATTATAAAATTCCAGTTCTAGAAGGTGTAATGGTCACTTCTGAAGATGAAGTGGATGCAGCTTTAAATAAATTAGACACCAGTCTTTGGGTTGTGAAAGCTCAAATACATGCGGGTGGAAGAGGTAAAGCTGGTGGAGTTAAACTTGCTAAGACTAAAGACCAGGTTAAGCCACTTGTTAAAGAACTTCTTGGAAAAACTTTAGTTACACATCAAACAGGTCCAGAAGGTAAAGAAGTTCAACGCGTTTACATAGAGTCTGGATGTGACATAAAAAAAGAGTATTACTTTGCTCTATTAGTTGATCGCGCTTGTAGCAGTGTTTCAATGATTGCAAGCTCTGAGGGCGGGGTCGATATTGAAGAGGTCGCTGACAATCGTCCAGAAAAAATCATAACCCTCTCTATTGACCCTTCAGTTGGGCTTACTGCATTTAAAGCAAGAGAAGCTGCATTTGCTATGGGTTTTGAAGAAAAGGTCGCTATCAAAGCCTCAACAGTGTTTATGAAGCTTTACCAAGTATTTATGGATAAAGACTGTTCTATGGTTGAAATAAACCCTTTAGTTGAAACAAATGACGGTCAAGTTGTAGCTCTTGATGCAAAGGTTAACTTTGATTCTAATGCTTTATACAGACATCCTGATGTTGTTGAGTTAAGAGATTTTTCTGAAGAAGACCCTTCTGAAACAGAAGCTCAAAACCATGACCTAGCTTTTATTAAGTTAGATGGAAATATTGGCTGTTTAGTAAACGGTGCCGGTCTAGCAATGTCTACGATGGATATTATAAAGCTATATGGCGGTAATCCTGCAAACTTTTTAGATGTCGGTGGTGGTGCTGACAAAAAAAAGGTTACAGAGGCTTTTAAAATTATTTTAAAAGATCCGGGTGTAAAGGCTATATTGGTTAATATTTTTGGTGGCATCATGAAGTGCGATATTATTGCAGAGGGTGTAGTAGCAGCTTCAAAAGATTTAGGCCTAAACGTTCCACTTGTAGTTAGACTTGCTGGAACAAATGTAGAAAAAGGAAAAGAAATCCTTAAACAAAGTGGTTTAAATATTATACCTGCTGATACTTTAGCTGAAGCAGCAGACAAAGTTGTTAATTCTGTAAAAGGAGAGTCTTAATGTCTATTCTTGTCGATAAAAATACTAAAGTTATTTGCCAAGGGATCACAGGGTCTCAAGGTTCATTTCACACAAGCCAAGCTATTGAGTATGGCACAAATATGGTTGGCGGCGTAACACCAGGAAAAGGTGGACAAACGCATCTTGATTTGCCTGTTTTTAACACTGTTAAAGAAGCAAAAGAAGCTACAGGTTGTAATGCTTCAGTTATCTATGTTCCTCCTGCCTTCGCTGCAGATTCAATAATGGAAGCAGTTGATGCAGAACTTGATCTTGTTGTTTGTATCACAGAAGGGATTCCTGTTCTTGATATGGTTCGAGCAAAAGAATACTTAAAAGGTAAAAAGACCAGACTTATTGGGCCAAACTGTCCAGGTGTTATAACTCCTGACCAGTGTAAAATTGGTATTATGCCGGGTTACATTCATAAAACTGGAAATGTTGGTGTGGTTTCTAAATCAGGAACTCTGACGTACGAAGCTGTTGCGCAGCTTAGTGCAGTTGGTCTTGGTCAATCAACATGTGTTGGTATTGGTGGTGATCCAGTGAATGGTACAGATTTTATTGATGTGCTTAAAATGTTTCAAGACGATAAAAACACGGAAGCCGTTATTATGATTGGTGAAATTGGTGGGACAGCTGAAGAAGAAGCTGCAGAGTATATTAAAGCTAATTTTACAAAACCAATTGCAGCATTTATTGCGGGCTCTACTGCCCCTGCCGGTAAGAGGATGGGACACGCTGGCGCAATAGTTAGTGGTGGTAAAGGAACAGCCGAGGCCAAATTTGCGGCTTTAAGCGATGCAGGTTGTAAAATTGCTCGAAGCCCTGCTGATATGGGTAAAACAATTAAAGAGGCTTTAGGTTAAAATTATTTTTGAAATTATAATTTTATACTCATTTTTATATCTAATTTAAGGAGAATTATCTTGGAACAAACATTCAGTATCATAAAACCAAATGCTGTTAAAAAAAACTCAATAGGTGAAATCGTTTCTATTTTTGAAAAGAACAACCTTAAAATTGCAGCGTCAAAGCTGACTCATCTAACAAAATCTAAGTGTGAGGAGTTTTATGCTGAACACAAAGAACGTCCTTTTTTTGGAGAGCTTGTTGAGTTCATGACTTCCGGCCCTGTGGTGCTTATGGTTTTATCAGGAGAAGGTGCTGTAGCAAAAAATAGAGAAATCATGGGTGCAACAAATCCTGAAGAAGCAGCTGAAGGAACTATCAGGAAACTTTATGGTGATAGCTTAGGTGAAAATGCCGTTCATGGAAGTGACTCTCCCGAGAGTGCTGATCGTGAAATCTCACTTTTCTTTGAAAAAGCTGAAATAGTTAACGTTTAATACGTTACAAGGGCTTCAATGAGTTGAATTCCTTGTTTTTCTTATTTAGGATGAACATGTGAAATATTTATCCTTTATTCTATTATTAGTATTCTTTTCTAGCTGTGCCTCCAATAAAAAGATCAATGGTCAAAATATTGGTGTAAAAAAACAGTCAAAAATTGAAGCCCTGAACGAGAAAGCTGATCTTTATATTTCAATTGGAGACAACTTAGTTAATAGATCAAAAGTTGCCAGGGCCACTGAAAATTATAAACGCGCTATTAAACTTACGCCAAATAATTATGAGGCACATTTTAAATTAGGTCGTCTTCTTTTGAAAAGAGGCTTTTTTAAAGAGGGCCTAGCGTCAATCAATAAGGCCGTAAAAATTAACAAAAACTATACAGAAGCCTACACATTTTTAGCGTATTATTTTTATAAAAGAAATAGAATTAAACTTGCAAAAAGGTTTGTTGATAAAGCCTCGGAAGATTTAATTTACTACAATCAAGAAAAAATTTGGGCTTTAAAACTTAAGGTTTATAAAATGCTGTCTTTAAAAGATCAGATTAATGAAGTGGCGCTAAAAGCTTTTTCTACTATTCCCATGTCTTGTAGCAACAGAGTAAGTATTGCTTTGGATCTGACTCAAATGAATTTTAAAAGACCAGCCTTAAAATCAATCAAACAGGCTTCAATGTTTTGTAAAACAAAGAAACAAAAATTAAAACTCTCCTACGTAAAGGGTTATGTGTATTACAAAAAAGGCGAATATGCTGTGGCTAAAGAACTTTTATTAAAAGTTTTAGCTATTGATAATTCACTTAACGACTTAGTACCAAATCTTTTACTGAGCATAGATAAAAAAATGGAGTCATCTAACTGATGGATTTTGGCGATAGATTAAAAAGTGGTAGAGAAAGTAAAGGCTTAACCTTACAACAGGTTTCTAGAGAACTTAAAATCAACTTAAACATATTAAAAAAAGTTGAAAATTCAGATGCTGGTGGACTGCCAAACGCGACATCAACCAAAGGTTTTATAAGATCATACGCGCAACACATCAGCATCGATTCAACTCCTTTAATAGATAGCTATTTAGAAAAGCTAGAAAGTGAAAGTAAAAATAAATCAGTTCAGAACTCTGTTTTAAATGAAGCGAATGAGCCAGCGCCTTTTTTTCTAAGTGTATTTATACAAAAAAAAGTTTTACCAGTTTTAGTTTTGGCTTTAGTACTTGGTTTGGGATATTTCTCTTATAATTACTTAGATGAAATTGAAGATCTTTTTTCTAAAACTAATTTAACCGATAGTATTAGTAGTGATACTGCATTAGATGATGAGCCTGATACTGAAACAATAATTTCTGAAGCTCAAGACATAAGACTTAAAGACGTTAAAGTATTAACGGCCAAATCAAGCGAACAAAAAATTGAGGAAAGTTCAGTTGAAAAAGAAGAAGTTAGCGCTTCTGCAGAAAAAAATAATTTAAATAAAAAAGTAGAAGAGAAATCTGACCAGAGCAATGCTGCTGCTAATATATCTGAAGCAACAGATACAGCTGATGCAATGAAGAAAGAAAATCATATTGAGGCCAAACTTGTTATTGAACCTCTTTCAGAAAGTTATGCTTATTATAAAGATCAAAACTCTGACAAAGTATTAACTTTAAAGTTACAGCCTACTGTAAAAAGAGTTCTTAAATTTACCACAGCTGAAATTACTTTTGCTGATGCTGGTGCTGTAAGCTTAATTCTTAACGGAAAAGACATTGGCTCTCCAGGAGTTTTTGCAGAGAGAAAAACAATTAAATTTCCTTCATTAGAAGGTTTATGAAGTTTTATTACTACTTGTTAGTAATACTTTTTTTATATCTGATAAGTGGCCTGTACTATTCAAATTTAGATTCAAATATAGTTGTGCAGAACACAGCACTCTCTTTTGATGAAACGCCAGAATTTTATGACTATTCAGGTGTCTTAAATGTCCACTCAAGAAAAAGTACTGGTAGTGCTTCAATTCAAGATATAATCAAAGTTGCAAATGACACAGACTTAGATTTTATCATTTTTAATGAAGAGTCGCCTTTAGGTCGTAAAGAGCCACCATCTATTAATTATGGAGGCTTGTCTGTTTTTTATGGACTAGAACTTCCTTATAAGAATACTTCAATCTTATATGTAGATCCTGAGAATAATAAAACGTTTACGACAAACTCTGAGATACAAATCTTTCTTTCAGATTATTTTGTTAATGGTGGTGATGAATTTGTAGTTCTAGCACACCCTGAACGATTGGGTTATGAGTGGAAAGAAGATGTTCCAGATAAAATTACGGGTATAGAAATTTTAAATTTAAGAGAAGTTTGGAGAACCGCTTGGAATAGTAATAAATTTCTTTTCTTAAAGGCCTTAGTTTTTTATCCTTTTAATTCGGATTTATTCTTTTTAAATATTTATTCTGATGCATCAGTTTCTAGAGACCTTTGGGATAAATGGAATTTAGGACAAGCTGTTTTTGGCTATTTAGGATCTGATGTGAATTCTAAATTAAGATTAGGTGAAAAATTTATTAGATTCCCAAGCTATAAATCTATTTTTAAGATGGCTAAAAATCATATAGTTGTTAACGAAGAACTTACATCTTTACAAAAAGATAAACTGATCTTTAAAGCACTCGCAGAGGGAAGTAGTTATTTTTCAATTGATATCTTTGGTAACCCCTCTGGTTTTATTTTTTATGCTTTAACAAATTCAAATAAAAAACTTTTAATGGGATCAAGTGTTCAAAAAGATAAGGTAAAAGAGTTAGCTGTTAACCTACCAAAAACAAAGGTAGAGACAAAAGTACTTTTATTTAAAGATTCTAAACTTTTAAAAAAGAGTGATAGAGAGTTTAAACTTAATAACATACAGGCTGGCGTTTATAGAGTTGAAGTACATCTTGAAAAAAAAAGTTTTCTTTTTAGTAAAAAGAAATGGGTTCCTTGGGTTATTTCAAATGCTATTACAGTTACGGAACCTTAATCTCGATATTTTGTTCTAAGGGCCAACACTGGCATGATAGTCTTTCGTTATCTAAAAAGTTTCTTTCTTCTGCTCTTTCTTTTTCAAGTGGCGTACGTTCAGAGACTTTCCCTTTAACAACGATCACTCTGCAGGTAGTGCAAATACCTTCACCGCCACAAGAGAATGGTACTGGTATTTTAAAAGATCTAAGTGCTTTTAGTAACGTCCATGTTTTTAGAGCAGTCTTCTTTAAAATTGCCTCATCATAATGCACCACATAAGAAGTCCTGGATTTAAACATTTGTCTCCTTTTAAAAATAAACGTAATCTCAGAGTATGAACTATATCGCATTTGACCTTGAAACAACGGGAACATTAGCCGGTATCGATAGAATTGTCGAAATTGGGGCTGTCCGATTTGTTAAAGGTGAACCTCAAGATATATTTTCAACACTGGTTGATCCGCAAATACCTATACCAGAGGGTGCCTCAAGAGTAAATGGCATCACGGACGACATGGTTACTGGGAAACCGAAGATTGATGAGTTTTTAGAGTCCTTTACAAAATTTTGTGGAGGTGATCCTTTGGTTGCGCATAATGCTAGTTTTGATTTTAATTTTTTGTTAAATGATTATAAAAAATATGAAGAGCTTGCTCCTTCGGGCTTCGTTTTTGACACTTTGTCTTTAGCAAGACGAACGGTCCCAGGACTAAGCAATTATCGTTTGGCTACCGTGGCAGGTCATCTTGGTTGTAAATTTGGTATTCTGCATAGAGCTTTTGAGGATGCTGAACTTTGTGGAATGGTTTTTGCCAAACTATTACAAAAGGCGAACATTGAAACTTATATTGATAGAAAAGTTATAGAACAGCTTCAAGGTAAGTCTTCTTTAAAGTTCCCTTATATTCAAAAATCCGAAGAGCAACTGACATTAATATAAATACTAGTTTTTTTAAAATTTATTAAAAGCATCAACATATTTTAAATAAACTATTTTAATTTAAATCGAAAGTTGTGCGCTAAAGGCATTTGACGTCCTCTTCCAAAGCTGTGTTTTGATACTCTTATTATTGGAGAAGCTTGCCATCTTTTGAATTCACTTTGGAAGCTCTTGTTCAAAACCCATTTTTCGAGTTCATTTTTTGCAGATTTTTGATTTGTGATAACGTTAGTAATGGCTTTATCAAGTTTGTCATAAGATGGTAGACTGTCAGAATCTTTTTGATTTGGCCTTAACTCTGCACTTGGCTCTCTATTAATAATTTCAATAGGAAAACTATTCTTAAATTTTTTTCTATACCATGAACATAAATCGAAGACTTCTGTTTTTAGTAGATCACCTATAGGCATTAAAGCGCCACATTGATCACCATAAAGTGTGCTGTAGCCAACGCATAATTCTGATTTATTCGATGTTGCTAATAGCAAAGAATTATCTTGGTTTGAATAAGTCATTAAAAATAACCCTCTAAGTCTTGCTTGAAGATTTTCATGCATTAGGCCAAAACTACTTTTATCAAATATGCTTTCATAATTTCTTAAAACACTTTTATAAGTGTCTTTAAAATCTAGAGTTTTTATTTTTGATGAATGTCCTGATACAAGCTTCTTTGCAAGTTTTAAGCTTAAAGAGCTACTATGTGGGCCAGGAAGTGCAATGGCTTGAACATTTTTTGTGCCTAATGCACGAACTGCAATAACATAAACGAGAGCTGAGTCGATGCCTCCACTTAGGCCTAAATGAGCTTTACTAAATCCAGTTTTCTTAAAGTACTCTTTAACAGAAAAAACCAAAGCATTGAAAAGCTCTTCATTTTTATTTGATTTTTTGTGTTTAATGAGTTTTGAGAGTTTTCCTTCGGTAAAGCTGACAGCTTCTTCAAAAGAAGGAAGTCTTTTAATTTCATTATCTTTTGGATTGATATGAAAAGAGCTACCATCAAATACAAGTTCATCTTGTGAACCTACCTGATTAACGTAGGTAAAACTACAGTTAAAATTTTTAGTAATCTCTTTTGCAATTTTAGTGCGAAGTTTAAATTTTTCTTTTGTGAAAGGGGAAGCGCTTATATTTATAAAATAGTCTATGTCGTTTTTTTTTGTAATTGTTTTTTTACTTTTGTTATTGAACATTTTTGTAAGAGGATTACTTTCGTAATAATTCTTATTTTCATCAGCCCATATGTCTTCACAAATTGTAATAAAAAGTTTTTTTCCTTTAAGAGATATGCTGTTGTTTTTGAAGTTCCCACTCTTAAAAAATCTTTTTTCATAAAAAACTTTATAAGATGGTATTAAACTCTTATGAATTGTTTTTCTAATTTTATTATTTTGTATGAAAAAAGCTGAGTTGTATAAAAAATTTTTTTCTTTTGAAATTCCACCTACTATAATGCTTAAGTTTTTAGGTATGTTTTTAATAAGTTTTTTTAGATACTTATTTTGTTCTTTTAAAATCTCAGGTCTTTCCAAAAGATCAAATGGAGGATAACCCAATAAACTAAGTTCAGGAAAAACAATTAGGTCTGGTTTGAGATTTTCTTGGTGAGCTTTAGAAACTGTAGACTTACATGTGTCTAAAATCTTGTTACAATTGTATTCGAAATCACCTAATTTTGGATTTATTTGAGCAATTACTATATTTAGCATCCTCAATAAATAGCATTAGAGTTTCTAATCAGTCCATCCTTTTCTTATACTGTTAAGCTGGCCTAATGTGAATAGACCAATCATAAGTATAATAGCAATTATTAAAAACCATTTTGCCATCTTAATAAAAGAAAAGCCCTCATCATCTAAAGTGTCTGTATTCGCTTCAAGATCTTGTTTAGACTTTTCAATGCTAAAACTAGAAATACGTCTTCTACCTTTACTTTCTTCATCTTCAATCTTTTTACTATTTGGCAAATTGTTTAAGTTTTTTTCATTTAAGACCTTACTCTTTTTGGTAGTGAGAGTTGTCTTATTTTTGATTTGTTTTCCAACCTTTATTCTTCTAACAAGGACTAATTCATCACTGCTACCATCATTAAAAGAGAAGTTTGAGCCTCCTGAATCCTCATTATTTAGCTTAATTCTCTTTTTAGCATTTGTTATTTCACTTCCTGAGCTGTTATCCTGGCTGCCGCTACGACCATCAACACTCCCTGTAGAATTTGAGTTTCTAAAACCAGTCCTGTCATTTGTGTTACTATTAGGTCTATTATTTGAAGTTGAGGCTTGATTGCTGTTATCTGAAATAGAATTATTAGCACTAGAATTAGATGATTGGCCGCTGTTTAGTTCGCTCAAATCAAGACTTAAGGCGGCTGTTCCTCCGCATTTATCAAAGGCGATATCATATCTTTCACCAACACGAATCATACAGCCAACCATATTAAAGACCTTGTTTTTCATATAGTCTACTACTGGAACACCAACACCTCTAGCTACAGCTGAAAGTATTGTTACAGTTAAAACTAATATTAAAAGGTATTCGATCAAGCCTTGTCCAATTTGAGTTTTTGAACCTAAAGTCCGAAATCTTATACCTATGGAGTACTTTAATAAAAATTTTATAAGTCCACTTATAAATCTGTTAGCTCTCATCTGTAAGAGCTATCGGTGGTTTTTAGTTATTCTTATAGCGCTCTTTTCTATGAAAGGCTTTACAGAAGATTTAAATTTTGAAAAATATTTAAAAGATAAAAAATTTAAAGAAATAGTGTCTTATTATGAAACAATTAAGAGCCCTCAAACCATAAAAGACTATGGCTATCTGGTTAAAGCCTACAAAAAGTTAAATAAAGTTGATAAGAGTATTTCGACCTTAGAAGAGGTTAATAAAAAGTATAAAGATCTAGATGTTTTTAAAAGAGAATTAGCGAAAGCTTATGAAAAAAAATATGAAACATTCTACACGGAGAAGACCAAAGATCTTAAGAAAAGTTATTATTTAAAAGCACTAAATATCCATGAAGAACTTAGATCAAAAAGACCTACAAAAATAAATTTTTATTCTTATATTAATTTTAATATGAGATATAAAAATTATGATGAGATTGAAGTTCTTTTAGATGAGTACAAGACGAAATATAAATCAGATAAATTCTACTTTTCAACACTTTGTAGTCTTAAGTTTGAAAATAAATTGTATCAAGAGGCTTCAGAATTTTGTGTAAAAGTAAAAGATAAAGATGAACAGTCCTTTCTTTATTATGTGAAATCAAAAGAATTTGAAAAACAATTAAAAGGTGACAGTGAAAATTTGATTAAACAGTCAGGAAGATTTCCTGCGAGTTCATCTGTGAATTTTGAAATAGGAAAACGTCTTTTCTTAGAAGATAAATTCTTAGATAGCCTTACATATCTTGGAAAAGCTAGTAAGATAAGCCCAAGCGGTGAGATTTTTAGATTGATAGCCGAAAGCTACTTTGAATTAGAAAAGTATGTAGATTCATTAAAAAACTTTAGAAAAGCCTGTATGGTAGAGAAAAAATCAAAATCACATATTTTTAATAAGATAAGAGTTTTCTCAAAAAAAATACCAAAAGACAATCCGATTCAAGAAAAGTTTATGTTAGAAGTTTCTCGCTGTAAGCATAGTCGTTAGCTTTAGCATTAAAGTGCATAGGTTAGATAAAGTCTAAATACTGTTTAAGTTTGTCTCCAATTTTAATATCCGTATTATTGTTACTTGCGTGCATGATCCAAAATGAATGTCTAGAAAGGTCAAACACGGTGTTGTCATTGAGTAAGAGTTCATTTAATAAAACACAAAAATCTTTAAAGCTTTTTTCTTGTTTAAGTGAAAAATTCGTTTGTAGAGATGGTGTAAATAGTCCTAAAAGATAGTCTAAGAAATCATCGTGAACTTCAAGTAAACCGTTTGAGGGTTCAGACTCCATATCTTCATTGGGTGAAAGTTGGTAGATACCTTTAGCAGTTTTGCCATCGGAAAAATCAAAGTAGACCCAGTCACCTTTAATTTTTTTTTCTACTGCTACTGATTTTTCAAAGGCATCTTTTATTTCTGAATCAATTATAATTAAAGACTTCATACACTTGAATTAGAGCTTTTGTTTTTTGAGGTCAACTCAGCATTTTCGTATACAAGCCATTTATGCATAAAAATAAAGCAAAAATTGGATACTAGCGGTTGAGAATTAGCTTTGGGTAATTGTTGTGTTCTAAAATGGCTCAGGTGGAGAGGCTCGAACTCCCGACAAGGTGATTAACAGTCACCTGCTCTACCAACTGAGCTACACCTGAACAATGTTTCAAGATCGAAACAAGAATTTAATAAAGCGTAAATCGATTTAATTGTCAATTCAGAAACTAACGTGATGCTGGAATAGTCACATTAGGTCTTGTTGGCTTTTTTTTACTTAAAGAGCTCTGAAAGATTAAGATTGAAATTAAGGCAAAAGCCATCAAGGAGACTTTCATAAAGACCGGAAAAAACTCAAATTTTTTCTTTTCAATTTGTGGTTCTATTTCTTCAACGTTCATTCCTTTATTTATTCATAAGAAGTCAAATTGATCAAGTTGTGTGAGTTGTTATTTATCTTCTTATCTTTTAGAATTTTTACATGAAGTTTTTCTATCTTGTACTGGTTTCTTTTTATGCTTCTTTAGTTGGATTCTACTTTTGGGGTAAAGAGCATAGAGTTCAGTTTAATTACCCTTCAAAAACACTCTACCCTATTGTTGGTTTGGATGTGTCTCATCATCAAGGTGAAATTGATTGGTCAAAAATTGATGTTGATACATATAAATTTGTATACTTAAAAGCAACTGAAGGTCTTGATTTCAAAGATAAAAAATTTAAACACAACTATAATTTAGCTAAAAAAAGTGGGATTAAGGTTGGTGCATATCATTTCTGGTCTTTTTGTAAAGATCCTTTAAAGCAAATTGATAATATCATTGATACTGTACCTAAAAGTTCAGGTGATTTAGTTCCGGCTCTTGATATGGAGACTATTCAAAAGTGTAGCTTTACTAATATTGGCATTGAAGCGCAAACTATTGAAAGTCACTTAAAGATTGCCATAAAAGAACTTAAACTCAGATTTGGCAAAGAGCCTGTTATTTACACTACGATGGATTTTATCAGCCAACATAAAAATATTCTAAACTCTTCTGCTGTTTACTGGGTAAGGAGTTTAGTTGCGCCCCCATTTCTAAGTAATAAAGCGTGGGAGCTTTGGCAGTTTCATAACTCTGGAGATGTCTTAGGAATTGAAGGACCAGTGGACCTTAATGTTGTTAGAGAACCCTCTACACTTAAACTTCTAAGCCAGCCTTAAAGCCTCATCAAAATTTACCTTCGAGCCTAGGCTTAAAGGTAAATACAAAGCAATCTAAACTTTGAGTAAACTTAAAACTTAAACGACAGTTTTACGTTTAGGCGATTGATACCAAAATCAAAGTAGCTGTACTCAACACCTAAGCGTAGAATTGAAAGCTTAAACAAAGCCCCTGCAGAGAGTTTTGTTGCAATAAATTCTGAGTCATAGGCCACTTCAACTGGTATAATAAAACTTCTACTCTCAGCTCTCAAGTCAGTTGAACCTTGAATATGTCCCAAACTTAAGTAAGGCTCAAAAGCTGGTAGTGATAAACCTGCGAGTAGAGTTAGCTCAGTGTTATTGATATTTATATCTGCTTCTTCAGTAGAGTCTTGGTAGTTAAAGTTAGCACTTCCGTAGGCCACTCTCATTGAAATTTTTAAAGGTGTAAGCTCTTCAATAAGTGGAAGAATTTCAGTGATCTCCCACCTCAATGCAATAGCTGTATTAGAAATACCAAACCCTTCAAAATCAAAATTTGGAATATAATTTAACTCTAAACCAATTCCAAAAGGCATGGAAAGACCCGCGACAATACCACCAGAAGGGATGTAGCTTAAATCTTGCTGATCTCCAGAAGAGTCATTATCCTCTATTTTTTGTTGAAGTTTAGGTGCTTCAGTTACTCCAACAATTAAACCAAGTTCTACACCCCAGAGTTTACCTAAAGAATCTCCTCCAGAGTTTTTAGTAAAAGAAAAAGCTGCACCAAACTCTTTACTGATGCCATCAAAGTCTTCTTGACTAAAGTTGTTTAAAAACAAACTTTCATCAAATTGAGCAAAAGCAGTGCTTGAGAAAAGTAGAAATATAGAAAAAATTAAACTGTGCTTCATAAAATTATCCTTTTAGTATTTCTTGAGCTAAATTCTTGTGATCACTATGACCGATTAAATTTGTATCAAAACTTTTTGATGGAAGTAGATCTTCAGGGTTCTCTTTGTGATTTAAAATATATGACAGTCTTTTTTCATCTAAATCAACATTATCATTTAAATAAGTTAAAGCCTCTTTTGCTTTTTCATGCCCGTGGCAAAATAACAGTTGGTGAAATCCTAGTTCATAAATTCTTAAAACAGACTCTTTAAAATCAAACTTAGTCATTGCACCCATTTCTAAATCATCTGAAATTATCAAAGCCCTACAGTTTAGCTGATCAAGTAAGATGTCTTTTATCCAAATCTCAGATAAAGGAACAGGGTATTTAGAGTCAACTTTCGGAAACATCAGATGGCCTGGCATAATAAAAGTTGGTTTGGCTCTTAAACTTTTTCGAAAAGCCTTAATATCAATAATGTCTTCATAGCTTCTATCATCAATTGGTAAATCTTCATGACTGTCGATAGCAGAGTATCCATGACCAGGAAAGTGCTTTACACATGTCATTACACCAGCTTTTGAAAAGCCCCTTATGACTGCTGAACCATAGTCACCTACTTGATCGGGATCACTCCCAAAAGCTCTATCACCAATGACATCATTTTTGACATTAAGAAGAGTATCAACACAAGGAGAGAAATCCATATTGATACCAACAGACTTAAGCTCTTTACCCATAGCTAGAGCAAAGTCAAAAGCTTTGGCCGTGCTGTTTAGTTTGGGTAGGTTCACCATTGGTGGCCATACTGTAAAAGGATTTTTAAGTCTTTGAACTCTGCCACCTTCCATATCAATGCCAATGAAAGCAGGTTGCTTAAGGCCATTTTCAATACAAAGATTTTGAATGTCTGTATTAAGATTGTAGAGCTGCTCCGGTGATTCATAATTTCTTGTGAATAAAATCACGCCTCCAGGAGGGTGTTCTTTTATGAACTCTCTTTCTTCGGAACTTAAAGATGTACCTTTTAAACCAATCCAAATAAACTGTGCTAAACTCGTTTTTTTATTCATAATTTTCCTTAAACACTATTATTAAATTACAGAGTTTTTCTTAGGGTCAAGCATCTGTTTTAACCCATCTCCTAGAAGATTAAAACCAAGAACTACTAAAACTATCGAAATTCCTGGAAAAAAAGAAATGTGAAAGGCTTCTACCAAATAAAATTTACCACTGTTTAAAAGTGAGCCCCAAGTTGGAATATGTGCTGGGGCTCCCAAACCTAAAAAACTTAAGCCTGATTCAACAATAAGTGTTCCCGCAAGTGAAAAAGTGGATTGTACGAGTAAGAGTCCAGTTAGATTTGGTATTATATGTTTAAATAAAATTCTAAAATCTGAAGAACCAATTGATCTTGCAGATGAAATATAATCAAGCTCTTTTAAATGAAGCACTTCCCCTCTGACAAGTCTTGCAAAGCCTGTCCAACTTGTTAAAGACAAAGCGAATACAAGGTTTAAAAGAGAAGGACCAAGAACACAAACAAGGGTTAAGGCTAAAAGAAAGCCTGGAAAAGAGTAGAATAGATCTAGCAGTCTCATCATTGTTTCATCTACTTTTTTACCGTAGTAACCAGAAATTGATCCATATAAAGTTCCAATTATAAGGCCAATAAAGACAACGCTAAAGGCAATAAATAAAGACACTCTTGAACCAATCAAAACCTTTTTAAAAAGTTCAGCTCCAGTTTCATCCGTACCCATAAAGTGCGTAAAATTAGGGGAGATAAATTTTTGTGAGAGGTTAACTTGATTAGCTTCATCATAGCTGTACGTAAAGCTCCAAAAAGCAAAGCCAAAAAACAGAAGTATGAGCAAGGAACCGAAAACTAAAAAAATATTAATTTTATATTTTTTCATTATGAATGAATCCTTGGGTTGGCATAGGTGTAGAGTAAGTCTGTTAAAAAATTAATTACAACATAGATAAAAGCGATAATTATAATACAAGCTTGAACGATCGGATAATCTCTTTGTTGTATAGCTTCAAACAAAAGAGTTCCAAGCCCAGGCCAATTAAATATCGTTTCTGTAATAACAGTGCCAGTTAAAAGGCTACCTACTTGCAAACCCACAACTGTTATAATGGGTATGAGTGAGGCAAAAAGAGCGTGTTTAAAATAAAGTGTAAAGTTACTTATGCCTTTTGAGTAAGCTACTTTGATAAACTCTTGGGTGAGGGTTTCTTGTATAGAAGCCCTTGTGATTCTCATAAGTATTGCACCTAAAGGAAGAGCTAAACTTAAACTGGGCAGTATAACGCTTGAAAAATTTTCGCGACCTCCAACGGGCAACACGTCAAAATAAATTGAGAACAGCCAAATGAGCATGGGACCTAAGAAATAACCGGGAACAGACATTCCCAGCACACCAATGCTTGTAGATATAAAATCTAGTGGCTTATTTTTTGTAACTGCTGTGAGCACGCCTGCAGGTATGCCCCAAAGACAAGAGAGTAGAACCGAATAAGCACTAAGCTCTAAAGTTGCGGGAAATCTTTGAATGATCATGTCTTTTACAGAAAGACCTGAAAGTAGAGAAAAACCAAAATCTAATCTTATAAGTCCAGTTAAAAAAACTAGATACTGCTTAAAGAGACTTTTGTTAAGTCCCATGGACTCTCTTAGTCGTTCTTTTTCTAATTCAGTTGCGAATTCACCTAAAAGTAAATCAGTGGGGTCTCCTGGGATCAGAGACATTAGCAGAAAGGTAACTGTGGCTACTAAAAAAAGTAGCGGGAAAAGCAGTATAAACCTTCTAAAAAAAACTTTAAGCACTTTTAAATTCCTAGATCTGGTTATAGGGTTAAGTCAAATTTTACTAAACTGTAAGTTTATAAACTATAGGTTTATAAGTATTATTAAACTAGAAGTTTATCAGTCTTTCAAACTACAAGTTTGTTTTCTGCTAAAACATATATTGAATTAAAGTGGGTTCTATGAATGTTGTTGGAATAATGAGTGGCACAAGTTTAGATGGAGTAGATTTTGTTTTATGTGGTTTTAATGCACAAAAAACAATCTATAAAGACCAAGCACATAAAAAATTTCCTAAAGTATTAAAACAAAACTTAGAAAGCTTAGCAGAGGGAAAGCTGTCTTTTAGAGAGGGTCAAAAGCTTCACTTTGAACTTGGAAAGTTTTACTTTACAGCGCTTAAAAGTATTTTAAATACTAAAAAATGGTGCATTGATCTTATAGGACTTCATGGTCAAACTGTGTATCATTTCCCACCTCTCGGAACGACTCAAATAGGAGAGCCCTCTTTTTTAAGAAAACTTGGAGTCCCAGTTGTAAGTGATTTTAGGTCAAAACTACTGACTTACGGAACAGATGGAGCTCCTTTAGCTCCTATCTTTCATGATGAGATTTTAAAAAATAATAAAAGTTGGGGTTTTTTAAATTTAGGTGGAATGTCTAATTTAACCACTAAATCACAGTCAAAGCCCTTGTTTGCCTCTGATTTTGGCCCTGCTAATATATTTTTGGATAAAGCTGTAAAAAAACTATTTAATAAAGAGTTTGATAAAGACGGACAGAAAAGCTTAAAAGGCTTAGCCAATTTAAAAATTTTAGAATCATACGTAAAAGAAAATAGATTTTTTAACTTAAAACATCCTAAAAGCTGTGGCCGAGAAGAGTTTAGTGAAAAAGAATTCTTAAGGCTTATGAAAAAGATGAAAAACTTAGATAAGTACGATATTTTAGCAACTTTTTGTGAGATTTCACTCTATCCGATACTTAAGTACCTAAAGAAAAATCCTGTAAAAAAACTTATTGTTTCAGGCGGTGGGGCTAAAAATAAATATTTTATTTCAAGGCTTAAAGAAGAGCTACAAATCAATGTTTGCACCAGTGACTCTATTGGATGGCCAACAGAGTCTGTAGAAGGGGCAGCTTTCGCACTACTAGCGTACAAAAAGTACATTAAAAAAGAAGTTAACCTCGAGTACTTAGGTTTAAAAGAACCTTTAAGTCCACTGGGTCGAATGGATTAAAAGTTTATCATCAAAAGTTAAGCTTTCACTTGTTAGCTCTTGATTTAAAGTTAGTTTTTCAAAAACAGCACTGTTTGATAATTTAACAGCTCTATCAATAGAGCAGGTGTCTGGAACGCAAACAAAGTCTTTCGGAAGATCTGATCTATAAGTGTTAAGTCCCCAATGGTTTTCATTTAAAAAAAGTTCAAGTTTTTGATCTAAATTTTTTTCTAAACCCCAATTTTTATGTGTTCTGTAAACAAAAGAGTTTTCTTTTTTAAGCTTTAAGTTTTGAGCCTCTTTTTTCATACAGGTGATAAAGTCTTTTTCATTTCCTGTCTCAGACCAAACAACATCTTTAGGAGCATTATAGACAAAAACTTTATCCATAACCTCTGGTTTTAAGAGAAGGTCATCAAAAAGTTTAAAGGCCTTAGGTTCAATATATTTAAAAACATCTCTGTTTAAAAGATAAAGACCAATAAAGTGAAGTGAATCATTGTCACGATTCAAACCTTTGAATCTAGAGTATGTGTCATAAGACAAACCGTTTAAGCCTGTCTTTTTATTACCAGTACCAATTAAAGTAACTAAGGCTTTTGATTTTAAATGAAGGTCCACAGCTTCATTTAGAAAATCAGTGTTTTCATAGCTAATGAAAGAATCTCCATTTAAAATCCAAAAATGTTCATCATCTAATTGTTTAGAGTTTTTTAAATGAATCAAAGAGCCGCCACTATCAAGAAGTTCTTTTTCAAAAAAAGCCTCAGTTTTAAAATAAGGTTTAATTGATTTCTCTAGCTCTTCAGGCAGATGATGACTGTTGTAAAAAAAATCACTAACACCAAATTCTTTCAAAGCTGAAGTAGAGTATAAGACCTGTGGAATATTAAAAAAAGGCAATGCAGGCTTGGGACAAAAATGAGTTTGTGGTTTAAATCTTGTGCCTAAACCAGCACATAAAATAAAAGCTTTATCGATTTTCATGATTCATCCAGAGATTAGACGTTTCGGTTATAAAATTTTTGAGAATTGGAAAGTCTTTGTCTTTTAAAAAATCTGTTAATGTAATAAAAGTTACATTTAAATACTGTAAATAGTCTGAATTCTGCTTTTCATTAAATTGGGCTGAAAAGCTGCCACTTGCCTTAAAAAGTCTTTGAATTGCTGTGATTTTATAAAGCTCTTCATCTAAAGCGTTCTGTGTTTTTTCAGAATAAAAGTTTTTAAGTTTTGTTTTTAAGTCTTTGTTTAAAGCAACATATGGATCTTCTATGAGACTTACCAGGTCATAAAGTTTTGGTCCGAGCCGAGCATCTTGAAAATCTATAAGGTAGAGTTCATTCTGATTTAGCATTATATTTTTAGAATGAAAGTCTCTATGGCAAGCGGGTTGGTCACTGGTAAGTATAGCGTCGCAAATTCTTTCAAACTCAGAAGAGATGTTATAAGTGTTTTTTTGATTTGTTAATTCTTTTAAATGTTCAAATGCAAAGTTTAGCTCCCATAAAAATTTCTCTTTTGTAAAGTAAGCTTCTGAAATTTTAAAATCAAAATTTGTATCTATTTTTTGAAAGCTACAAAGCATATCAACTGCTCGTTCATAGTTATTCTCATTGACCTGGTCGTATAGACAAAGATCACCTAAATCCTCTTGTATAATAATAGGAAAGTTAGAGTAAAATATATCAGGATTTTTAATATTATTTTTAGAAAGTAGATTTTGTATATTGATGAAGTTTTTGAAACCTGTTTGATCTTTATGATAATGGCATAAAATGAAACCGTTCTTAATCTCTCTAAAGTACTCTCTGTTGCTGGCGTCCCCTTTGAGTTTTAGAATTTCAAAATCATTAAGATTTGTGTAGGTATTTAGTGATTTTATTAGTAAAGCATCCATTTTTATAACTTATAATATAAATAAGAGGGATGAAAGTGGTCTTTTTTAGTTTATTTCAATTTTTTTATTCTTGATAACCTTTAAAAAGTATTTTTCTGAGATTAGCTCTTTTTCAATTTCTGTCTCACTCTTTTCAGACACCATCATAAGAGAGTTTTTTCTAATAACAGATGGAAGCATAGAGTAAAGTGTTAAAGATACTCTTTGTGATTTATTAAGATTCATAAACTCATGAATGTATAAAAATGAGTTTTTAAACTCTCTTAAATCTTTTAATGAAAAAGAATGCCCCTCACTTATCCATTCCGATAGATTTATAAAAGAGGTGTAATCACCCGTGTTAAAATGATCCATAGCTAAGCTATAGGCTTGAAAAGGGTCGACACCGTAAATTGAACCAACTATTTTTGTGTTTGAGCTAATCAGCTGATCATCACTAGAGTAAGATTCTGTTGGTATAACTTTTATAAGAGTATCTATGGCTTTATTTAGAGTTTTTTCATCAATACTCTTACTGTTACTTAGTTGCACAAAGCCCCAGTCTGAAGACTGTGATTTTATGGGAATGTAAATAGAGCCTTCAAAAACTATAGATGTCTTGTTTTGAGTCAACTTTTTTAGAAGTTCGAAACGTGTTCCACCAGCTTCAAGTAAGGCCATCTTAGCATCAATCTTTAAAGAAGACTTTAGTGTGTTTATATACTCAGAAATAGAGGCATAAAACGGATGGCTCTGATATAAGCTTTGGCTAGTTTTTTTCCCATTGTGGCTCACAAGTTGTAGCAAATTTAGTTCCTTTTAATAGTGTTATTTATTTAATACTTATAAAAGCTTTGAGATGTAATTGAGTTTTAAAATTTTGAAAATTATCCGTCTATGACCATAGAATCGACACTAGGACTTGAAGAAAGTGCAAGACTTTAAAAAGATAAGTCTTAATCGTTTTTTGTTAAAGAATGACAAAAATTGGCACTTAAATTGCTTCATTAGGGTGTAATGAAGATAAATAAGGGGAGAACCAAAATGAAGGCACCTAAACTGTATAATAAATTAACAGGTGAACATATTTTAAAGACACTAGCATCTACAACAGCAGCTTTACTGCTAGTAGTTGCTAACAGTGCTAAGGCTTCTGAGCTATCAGAAGGAGCTCAGTCCCTAGAGGTTGCAAAGTACAATACATGTAGTGCCAATAAACAAGATGCCAACAGAATGGAGCAAGAGTTTATTAGAGCTTGCTCAAATGCTGGTTTAGGTGGGAAGACATCTTGTATAGCAAAGCTTTCAGAATGTGACTCTTCAGACGGTGAAAGTAAATGTCCTGGCAAAGCCTTAACTGCAAAAAAGAGCAAACTTGAAAGTCTTAAAGAAAAGCTTTCAGCTATGCAAAACCAAATACAAGAGCTTAACGGATCTCAAGAAGAGTTGGTTGAACAAGCCATTTCACTAAACAGAGCTAAAGCTGATAAACTAGAGCTTCTTGATCAAGCATTAGCAGAAGTCAATAGCAGCAGAACTCAAGCACAAGCTCAATTAAACACCGATCTTCAAAAGTTAGAAATAGCAGTTGAAGGTGCAGGAGACCAGCTGTTAGTTTTAGAGCTTGGCTTAAGAGAGTTTGTACTTTCAAGATCTTCAGAGTGTGAGACAAGAGCAGAAACTTACAGAAGTACTATTTATAATAGATACGTAACTGCTGCTCGTAGTGGTAACATAAAATATTCACATGCATCTTTATTTGGACTTACAGGTATGTCTGTAAAAGAGCTTGTTCGAAAAAGAGCGAACAAAGAAATGAGTAAGTGTATGTCTTTAACTACAACTGTAGATTCTAAAACAAAAATTACAGCTTACGGTGCTCGCTACCAATTAGAAAAAGATAAATTAAAGCTTCAAAGAAACACGTTAAGTAAATCTATTAAGCGCATGCAAGATCAAAAACGTCTTGTTAGAGAGGCTCATAAGCAAACTATGATCTCACTTTCTCGTGCAGAGACAGGGCAAATTTCAAAATATCAAAAAGAGGTTTTAGCCTTAAGCCAGCAAGGTGAATCTCTTCAAAGAAAAGAAAGCAGTGTTGTAGTTAGAACGACTGCATTAATTTTGGAAACTGGCAGTTTAAAAACTCAGATCTCTGATTTAGAGGGAGAGCTTTTGAGTGATTATGGTCAAGAGATACTAGCAGCTGATGAAGACGACGTTGAAGAGTTTTTAGAAGCTCAACAGGCTAAAGAATCATTATTATCAGCTTTAAGACTTGCTGAAGATGGTGCTCAAAGATGTGGAGCTCAAAATTGGATCACAGCACTAAAAGAAAAGTTAGAAAGTGGATCAGTAGTAGCAGATAACAGTTCAGTTGTAGATGAAGACAACAGTGAAGACAAAAGTGAAGATGAAATCGTTAGAACAGCAACTGATCTTTTAGAGTCAGACACTCAAAGTGCTGAATCTGAGATATTAACTGCAAGACAAGATCGCTTCAAAAGATCTAGAAACTTAGATTCTGAGCGTAAGAAAAGATTTGAAGACAGCATTGCACCAGCAGTAAGAGCTAAAACTACACGTTAATTTATGAAACCTTGCTGCAATGTGAGGTTTAAAGTCTAAAAAAAACCCCAACATTTGATTGCCTAGACACTTATAAGTACCCTAGGCCTATGAAAAAATTCTTAATACTCTCGTTTCTAGCTCTTTTTATTCTAGGTTCTGTAACCGCTCTATTTGCAGGAGCTTACATTTACATTAAGTACTCAAAAGGTCTGCCAGAAGTGAGCACGATCGAGGATTATGATCCTAAAAAAGTCTCTATGGTTTACGATAGAAATGGTGAGCTTATAGGACAGTTTTTTGATGTTGAAAAAAGACGTGTACGCTCAGAAGAAGATATTCCAAAATTTGTAGCTCAAGCTTTTATGGCAGCGGAAGATTCAGAGTTTTTCAACCACAGTGGTATTAACTATACAGCCATATTAAGGGCCGCTATTAAAAACTTTATGGCAGGTCGAACAGTTCAAGGTGGTTCTACAATCACACAACAGGTTGTGAAAAAAATATTTCTATCTGATGAGCGATCAATTGAGAGAAAAATAAAAGAAGCTATTTTAGCAAAGCGATTAGAAAGAGCGTATTCAAAAGAAAAAATTTTAAATTTATATCTTAATCATATCTACTTAGGCGAAGGAGCTTATGGTGTCGAAGTTGCTGCGCAAACCTACTTTAGGAAACCAGTAGAAGAGTTAGAAGTTAAAGAGGCTGCACTGCTTGCAGGTTTAACCAATAGGCCTGGTAAAAACTCACCTCGCAAAAACCCTAAAGCTGCTAAACGGCGACAACTGTATGTGCTAGGTCGTATGGCTGAAGAAGGCTACATTACAAAAGAGCTTTCTGAAACTTCTGGGGAAGAGGATATAAAAGTTTATTTTCCCTCTAAATTAGAAAAAGATGCCCCATATTTTTTAGAGACTTTACGACAAGCGATCACAGAAAAAGTTGGGAACAAAGCACTTTTACAAGAGGGGCTTAAAATAACAACTTCGCTTGATCTTAAAGCACAACGAGCCGCTCAATCAGAGCTGAAAAAAGGTTTAAGAGAGCTTGATAAAAGACAAGGCTTTCGCGGACCTTTAAAAAAGATCAAAGAGCGAGAAGAGGTAGAAGAACTTTTATATCAAGTTAGAAATGATCAGATTAAAAAATTTAATCAATTTTTTACTGTAGACAAAAATGGTGATGTTATAGGAAAAATAAAAGATCCTCTTAATTTGACTGTTTACAAAATAGGTTCGGAGACTGAGCTAAAACCTAATCTTCCTGATTATATCAAAAAAGGTGATATCCTAAAAGCTGTTGTCACTAAAGTCTCTGATAATGAAGGTTTGGTTTTTGTAAGGTTCGGTGAGCACAGAGGTGCTATTATCTTTGAATCAATGATGTGGGCGAGGCGACCGAACCCGGATATTGTTTATAAATTTGATCAAATAAAAAAACCTTCATATGCTCTTAAAAAAGGTGATGTTATCTCTATTAAAATCATAAATGATAAAATAGAAGATAAGACTGTTTTAAATACAAAAGCAGTTGAGTTTATTAAGAATCACGCTTTAGTAGAGCTAGAGCAGGAGCCTTTAGTACAAGGTGCTTTGCTTTCTTTTGATTTAAAGTCAGGTGATATCATTGCTATGGTAGGTGGGTATGATTTTGAAAAGAGCAAATACAATCGTACCTATCAAGCTTTAAGACAAACAGGCTCTTCATTTAAACCATTTGTGTATTCAGCGGCTTTAGATTATGGCTTTAATCCAGTTTCAGAAATTCTAGATGTACCCATGGTTTTTGAAGAAGAGGTTCCTATTGAGGAGAGTAAAGAGAATCTATCGTCTGATAAAGATCAAGTAGTAGAGATTAAAAAGTATAAACCTGCAAACCACTCAAAAGACTTTAGTGGTGAAGTTATATTTAGAGACGCACTTGTTAGATCTCTAAACGTTCCAACTTTGCAGGTTATAAATATTGTTAAAGTTCCTTGGGCTTTAACTTACGCGCAAAGGTTAGGAATTTTCTCTCCACTTAACAGCGATATAACATTGGCTCTTGGTTCGAGTGGACTCTCTCTTTATGAAATGACAAAAGCCTATTCTCACTTTGCACGTTTGGGTAAAGAAATTATCCCTGTAATGGTTAGATCTGTAGAAAACCAAGAAGGTGAATCATTGCTAACTAACTACAGCTTTGATGAAAAGTTTTTTAAAGAGATTAAAAAATCTAGAGAGTCTTTTAATAAAAAAGTCGTAGAAGAAATGCGTTTTGGTGACCAAACAGAAGTTTTTCAATTGGCACAAAATGCTGAAGCAAAAGCAAAAAAAGCTAGTAGTAAAAGTGACAAAGATCCTAGCGAAGAGGTTAAGGTTACAGGTGTTGATTTAAACGAAGAGGCAAGACAGCTGATCAGCCCTCAAACAGCCTATATTATGACAAATATTTTGTCGGACGTTATTTATGGGTCTCGAGGTACAGGTGCAAGAGCTAGAGACTTAAATCGCCCAGCAGCAGGCAAAACTGGCTCTACAAGTGATTATTTTGATGCTTGGTTTATGGGGTATACATCACAAATCGCAACAGGTGTTTGGGTGGGTTATGATCAAGAAAAAACTCTAGGCAGAGGAGAAGTAGGTGGACGTTCAGCGCTTCCCATTTGGACGGAATATATGAAAAAGGCTCACAAAGATCTACCTAAAGAGGACTTTAAAGTGCCCACTGGCATCACGTTTACTAATATTGATCTAGATACTGGAAAGCTTGTTGGGCCTAGAACCGAACGAGTGGCTAAACAGGCTTTTAGAGAAGATTTTGCCCTTGATAAAGCAAACACTTTAGAGGAAACAGTAGATGAGCGGGATCTTTTTGAAGAAGATTTTGAATAATATGTAGGTCGTGATAGTTTTCATAGCCTAAGAGTGTGGTCTATGAAATCAATAAAACTATTTGGTGTAAAACAAAATAACTTAAAAAATTTAGATCTTGAAATTCCTTCAAGATCTTTTTCTGTTATTTGTGGTCCGAGTGGCTCAGGTAAAAGTTCTTTGGCTTTTGAAACTTTGTTTGCCGAAGGTCAAAGAAGGTATTTAGAGAGTCTTTCCAATTATGCCAAACAGTTTGTAGGGCAAGCCTCTAAGCCTTTATTAGATAGAGTAGAGAACATTTATCCTTCAATTGCTTTAGAACAAAAAAACCCTATTAAATCTTCAAGATCAACGGTGGGAACTCATAGTGAAATCTATGATTATTTAAGAGTTCTTTTTGCACGACTTGGTAAAATTTATTGTCCTGAGCATCAAACACTTATGAAAAATTATGATGCCTCTTCTTCATCAAAAGAAATTTTAAATAGCATGGTAGACAAAAGAGTTTACATACACACACCTTTAAAGTGGAAGACAAAAGCTGAGGGTAAAACATTAAGAGCAGAGCTTTTAAAATTGGGTTATACAAAAGTTCTTTGCACAAAGAAAAGTGAAGCCTTAGATGTTTTAAATTTAGATTCAAAAGATCTACCTGCGAAGTCTAATCAACATTTTTTAGTAGTTGATAGACTGCAAGTTAATAAAGCTTCATCTGGCAGGATATTTGATGCTATAGCGCAAGCCTTTAAAGTTTCTGATCAACTTTATGCAATGCCTGTAGCGAGTGTTCTTACTGTAGAGGGTGAACATAAAAAATTTAAAAGACAGATCTCATGTAGTGAATGTGATGAAGTTTTTCCCAAACTTACACCTGATCTATTTTCATTTAACAATGCAATCGGTGCATGTGAAAATTGTCAAGGTTTTGGAAATACACTAAATCTAGATAAAAAACTTGTTATTCCAAATGAGGAGTTAAGCCTTAATGAAGGAGCTATTCATCCTTTTTCAATGCCTTCAGGAAAATCTGATTTAAGAGATCTTAAGAAGTTTTGTAAAAAACATAAAATTGATTTGGATACACCTTGGAAAAAGCTAAGCAAACAAGACAGAGATGATATTTGGAGTGGTCTGGATGATTGGTATGGTGTTGAAGGACTTTTTACTTATTTAGAACGCAAAAAATATAAAATGCATGTAAGAGTTTTTTTGAGTCGTTTTAAAAGCAGTCAACATTGTACAGTTTGTGAAGGTAAAAGACTTAACCGTATGATGGAGCAAGTTAAAGTCTCAAATCTTAGTATAAGTGAAGTCAGTAAATTCTCACTTATGGAGCTAGAGCTTTGGTTAAGAGAGTTAAAACTTAATAAAACTGATAAAGTACTAGTAAAAGAGATTCTTGATCAAATGATATCTAGGGTTAGTTTTTTAAACCAAATAGGCCTAACGTATCTAACACTTTTAAGAGGGACTAAGACACTTTCAGGTGGAGAGTTTCAAAGATTAAATATTTCTAATCAAATTGGTACAGACCTTACAGACACACTTTATGTTTTAGATGAGCCTACAATTGGTTTACACCCAAGAGATAACGACAAACTTATTGAAAAGCTTCATCAACTTCATAAAAACAACAATACAGTAGTTGTAGTTGAGCACGACCCTGAGGTGATAAAAAGTGCTGATTATGTCATAGAAATGGGCCCTGAAAGTGGTGTTAGAGGAGGTGAAGTTGTTTTTAAAGGAAGTCAGAAAAAATTTAAATCTTCAAAGAGTCAAACTTCAAAGTTTATATATAATCCTTTAAAAAAAGGTGTTTTTAAACTTGGAGATAAAACAATAAATAAAGATAAAGCCTTTGAATTTTTTGGTTGCAATGGTCACAATTTAAAAAATGTAGACTTCTCAGTTCCTTTAAATCAAATATCAGTAATTACTGGTGTTAGTGGTTCTGGTAAATCAAGTTTAGTCTCTCAAACTGTTTACCCAGCTCTTTTAAGAAAACTTCAGAGCAAGGCCTCAGGTTCAGAAGAGCTAGGCTATAAAAAATTTAAACTTCATAAAAATATAAAAGATATCGATTTTGTTAGTCAATCAAGAATTATGAAGTCCAGAAGGTCAATAGTATCTACATACGTTGGTTTGTATGATCATATAAGAAAGCTTTTTGCTAAAGAAACACAGGCTCGAATTTTAGGGTTCGATGCTGGTTCGTTTAGTTTAAACACTCAAGGGGGAAGATGCCCGACATGTAAGGGACTTGGTTTTGAAGAAGTCGAAATGCTTTTTATGGATAATATAGAGCTTCCCTGTGAAACATGTGGAAGTAAGAAATTTACCAATGAACTTTTGAGCGTTAAGTACAAAAATAAAAATATTAAAGAGGTCTTAGATCTAACTTGTGATGAAGCAGAAGATTTTTTTTCTGATCAGTTAAAAATTAGTAAAATACTAAAAAGTTTAAAAAACTTGAAACTTGATTACCTGTGTTTAGGGCAATCGTTGTCAACTTTAAGCGGGGGTGAGAGTCAAAGACTAAAGCTTTTAACTCACTTAACCTCTTCTAGTCTTAGTGGCTCTTTATTTATTTTTGATGAGCCTTCAACAGGGCTACATTTTAATGAGATTAAAGCTTTGATCGAAGTCTTTAGAAAATTAAAAGAGGGCGGTGCTACCATTGTAATTGTCGAACATAATTTAGATATTATGGCCTCTTCAGATTGGTTGATTGATGTAGGTCCTGAAGCTGGTGTTGAAGGTGGAAAACTCGTTCTTGAGGGAAAGCCCTTGAGTGTTGCAAAAAAATCTGGATATACTGCAGAGTATTTAAGAAAACATTTAGGAATTTAGTTTATTTAAATATAGCTTTAATTCTATAAAGCTTTATTTCATTGGAGAACAACTTGAACTCAATTAAAATTTTACTCTCAGATTTAAAAGGACACAAATTATGGATGTTCTTTATTCTTTTGTGTGGAGCTTTATCTAGTGCGTTTAAGGCTATTACCATTGGTTTTGTAAAAATAATGGGAGACCTAATTTTTTCTGACACACAAAATATTCCATCAGATTTAGCAACAGAAAAGATGTCTTTTTTAACGCGGTTTTTAGACTCTATTCAGACACTTATTAATGTTGAACCTATTTTTTCTGCTGTGTTTTTTTTGGGTGTATTTTTTATTCTGGCCAATATTATGAGGTATATTTTTTCATTTAATATCAGGAGTTTGGCTGAGTTTAAATCTATAACTATGAGAGAGAATCTCATGATGAGTTATCTCAATATGGATTCAAGTCTTAAGGCCAATCTCAGTGATGGCTCTGGTGGACTTATGAGTCGTATTTTAAACGATGTCCAGGTTTATCAACAAGGGCTTTCTAGACTAACAGATTTAATCAAAGAGCCCATGCTCGTTGTATTTGCTGCAAGCTGGCTATTTATGATCAATTACAAAATTGGTGCTTTTATATTTTTAGGACTTCCGCCAATATTTTATGTTTTAAAAAGAGTAACTTCAAGCCTTAGAAAGCACAGTAAACAAAGCCAAGAGACTATGGAGAAACTAACCATGACTTTAAAAGAAAGTCTGGATGGTGCAAGAGTAGTTCATTCTTTTAGTTTGCAGAATAAAATGCAGGAACGATTTAAGATCCAGACTAGAAGCTATTTTTCTACAATAAAAAAAATCATTTCTAGAGAAGAGGTTTCGGGTCCGATTATGGAGTCTATCTCTTCAATTGTTTTTTGTGCGACTCTTCTTTTACTTTACTTTCTTGCTAAGGATTCAAAGTTAAGCTCTGGCGACTTTTTTGCCATAATTGCAGCAATTGGTTTTTTATCAGACTCTGTGAGAAAAACTCAAGGTGCATTTGTTAGAATCCAACAAGCTGCGACTGCGAAAACTAGAATTAATCAACTCTTTTTAAAGATAAATAGTAAAAAACAAAAAACAATTTCTAATTATAAAAATTTTCCTGAAAATCTTAGTGCAATAGAGTTTAAAAATATTCACCTTACCATTGATGATAAACCTATTTTAAAAAACATTGATCTTAAAATTGATGCAGGTCAGACAGTTGCTTTAGTTGGTTCAAGTGGTTCTGGCAAAAGTAGTTTTTTAAATTTAATAGACATGTATATTAAACCTTCTAAAGGCTCAGTACTTTTTGATAAAGTTGATTCAGGACAAATTTTGCAAAAAAGTCTTTGTTCTAAAATTGCCTTAGTTTCTCAAGATCCTTTTTTATTTAATATGTCTGTTTTTGACAACTTAAAGCTTGTTAAGCCCGATTTGACTGAAGAAGAGGCTAATGAGGCTTTAAAATTGGCTAACGCTAATTTTATTTTTAATAGAAAAGATACGATTCACTCTATTGCAGGGGAGAGAGGGCTTAACTTTTCTGGTGGTGAGAGGCAACGTTTAAGTATTGCTAGAGCTATTATTAAGAATGCTCCAATTCTGTTGCTTGATGAAGCTACGAGTGCTTTAGATACTCAAAGTGAAAAAGAAGTTCAAAAAGGTTTAGACTCTTTAAAAAAAGGAAGAACCTGTTTTGTTGTTGCTCATAGAATTTCAACTATTGTTGATGCAGATTTAACTCTTGTTTTTGAAAACGGTGAGATCCTTCAGAAAGGAACTCATACAGAACTTGTAAAAAAAGAGGGTCTTTACTCTGACCTTTGTCGCATGCAGTACTTAAATTAGTGACACAAGCCTAGTGTTCCTAAGTCCAGAAAATAATTTAACTATAAAGATTGTCTAAAATTTTTACGATAAAAATATAGACATATTATTTTAAATTTAATTTTCGGAGTGATACAGTATGATGAATTGGGATGAGTTTGAGCACATTCATGTTATTAAAAAGTTAAAAAACATAGTTGGTCAGTGGTGGAATGTCGATATTATCTTCACTGATGAAACTGGAGCACCTACATTTACAGGTGTCGACAAGCTTACATCTTTTAATCCAATGACTTCTCACATTTTTTCTCAAAATGACTTTGTTGTAGATTTTAAAAAGACAGTTAACGAAGCTATAAGTGACTTAAAAATTACTGATAAAAGATACACTGTTAAAAGTTGGACTAATTTAGGTACAGATCTAGTTGCTTTTCCTATAGTGATAGAAAATGACTTTATTGGTACAGTTGTAGCTTTCGGATTTGTTAAAGATAAAAAAGACTTTAATGAAGATCTTCTCAGAAAAAATCTTTCTACAATAGGCTTGGATAAAGATGTTGTTGAAGGTGCTGTTTCTAAAATCTCTTGTATTGAAGATAAAGATAAAGATCACTTTATTGAACTTGTAGAGCTTGTAGGACAAGAGATCATAACACTTCATTTAGAGATTTCATCTCGTGAAGAGAGAATCAATGAGCTTAATAAAGAGCTTGGTGGTCGTTACAAATATGATCTTATGGTTGGAAAATCAAAAGTAATGCAGTCGGTTTACAGTTTACTTGATAAAATTAAACACTCTGAAACAACGGTACTTATCAATGGTGAAAATGGGACTGGTAAAGAACTCATTGCTAAATCTATACATTATAATTCTATTAGAAAAAATGGAACTTTTATAATTCAAAACTGTTCTGCATTTAATGATAACCTTTTAGAATCTGAACTTTTTGGTCATGCTAAAGGTTCATTTACAGGAGCAGTAAAAGAGAAAAAAGGCCTTTTTGAAAAAGCTCATAGAGGTACATTTTTCTTAGATGAGATTGGTGACACTTCCCCGCAAATGCAGGTTAAGCTTCTTAGAGTTTTACAAGAAGGTACTTTTACACCAGTTGGTTCAACAGAACAAAAAAAGGTAGATGTAAGAATTTTAGCTGCAACTAATAAAGACCTAAAAAAAATGGTTGATGAAGGCACTTTTAGAGAAGATCTTTATTATAGACTTAATGTTATCAATTTAGTTGTTCCTCCTCTAAGAGATAGAAGTGAAGATATTCCCTTACTTGTCGATTTTTTCATGAATGAAAGAAATAAAAAAAGTGGAAGTAAAAAGATACTGACAAAAACAGCTATGGAAAAGCTCTACTCTTATGCGTGGCCTGGAAATGTTAGAGAGCTAAAAAATGAAATTGAAAGATTGGTAGTTTTAAGTGGAAATGATCATAAAATTACTCACGATATGCTATCTGAAAAGTTGATTGCAAAGAGCAATCAACCAAGTAATCAGGGTTCACGAGTTCATGGTAAGTTAAAAGATGCTATAGAAGAGCTAGAAAAAGAAATGATCCTAGAAGGCTTAAGAAGAACAGGTTGGAACAAATCAAGACTTGCAAAAGAACTTGGCATCAGTAGAGCTGGTTTGATAATGAAGGTTGATAAGTACAATTTAGAAAAAAGAAAAGTAAGAGCCGAGTAAAAATCTCATAGCACAGTCTTGCCACTGCAATTACAAGTAATATAAGCTTGTCCTACCGGGGAGGCTTTATGTCCTATTTATTTGCAATTATTTTAAGCTTTAGTTTTTTATCTATCAATGCTGGAGCTGTTTCTAAGAGCGATTTATCTGATCGCTCTTTTTATTTTGAAGGTTATTCTAATATTTTGGATACTAATGTTGTTAGTGCTTTAAGCTCTAGTGACATACCTGCAAGGCGTGAGTTTCCGGTAAACAAAGATATTAAACCATGTGATGATTTTTATGCCTACACCTGCTCTAAAGTCATTGATACCTTTAAACTAAGAGAAGATCGAACTAGTCATACATTTTCATTTTCTGATTCAAGTGAGCGGCTCTTAGAGCAAAAAAAGAATTACCTTAAAAGCTTAGCAAGACAGCCTAAAAAGTCTAAAGGCGAAAAAGAACTTTCTGATGTTTTTTTGGCTTGTATAAATACAGATCAAAGGGCTCAAGATGAAAAAGAAAAAGTTAAAACTTTAAAAGAAGAGGTGATGGCTTTAAAAGATAAAGAGGTTTTTTTAAACTATATTTCTAGTAGATACTTAGAAAATGAATACTCTTTTATGTGGTTTGGTGATGTTGTTAATCAAGACAACCCAAATATTAACGATATAGTTTTTGGTTTCGATGTACGAAATCTTCCAGAAAGAAGTTACTATGAAAATAAAAAGACCATTAAAGCCTATAAAAAATTAGTGAGTTCATTTTTTAAAGAGATTGGGTACAAAGATTCAAATGATAGAGCTGAAGCACTTGTTAATTTTGAAATAGGCTTTGATAAGATCTATCCTACACCACAAGAGTGGCGTGTTATTTGGACACAAAAAAACTATGCTTCAAGAAAAAAGCTTTTAAATGATTATAAGAATTTAAAGCTGCAGGCCTACTTTTCAAGTATATCAAAAAAAACTGCAGTTAGATTTAATACTCCCAAAATTTTTGAGTATGTTAACTCTTATTTTGAAAAAGAGAGTTTAGAAAATCTCAAAACTATCTTTTTATATAATGCTTTAAGCTCTTTAATGGATGAGGGTTATAAAGAGTTTTACAACAGTAAATTTGCATTTAATAAAAAATATTTAGGCGGAGCAAACAAAAGACCTGTACTTACAGAAAGATGCACTCAGTATGTGATGTCTTCTTTTAGTAAAGAGCTTGATTATGAACTCTTCGCAAAAGTCTTTAAAGATTTTTCAAAAACAAAGTTTGTTGCTCTTGCAGAAAAAGTTAGGTCTGCTTTATTGGCAGAAATAAAAGAGAATACGTGGCTTAGTAAAGAGTCTAAAAAAAGTGCCCTTAAAAAAATGAAAACTGCAAAACTTAATCTTGTTAAGCCAGAAAGTAAAAAAGAATGGGACTTTTTAGAGCAAGCCAACTACTCACCTCTACATTATCTTGGTAACAATGAACTCAGAGGCAAGCTAAGAATAAAAAAGACTTTAAAGCTTATAAAAAAAGGACCTAATAAAGAAGCTTGGCATTATGGTCCACTTACAGTGAATGCTTACTACTATCAAAGAAGAAATGCTTTTTATATGCTCGCAGGTATTTTACAGTACCCTTTTTATGATCAAACTTTGCCTGAGCACATAGGCTTAGGTGGAATTGGTATGGTTGTTGGTCATGAGCTTGGTCATGGCATTGATGACAAAGGCTCTAAGTATGACAGTAAGGGGCGATTAAAGCAGTGGATGACTGAAGCTGATTTAAAGAAGTTTGAAAAAAGAAGCGCAAGTCTTATTAAACAGTTTGATGATGCTGGTAACAATGGAACTTTAACTTTAGGTGAAAATATTGGAGACCTTGTTGGTTTAACTGCCTCTTACAGAGCAGCTTTTGGAGATGGATCTAAGACACCTACAAAAAAGAAACAAGAGTTTTTCACTCAATACGGTAGATCATGGTGTGGGGTTATTCGTCCTGAAGCACGTAAGAAAAGGATCAAAACAGACTCTCACGCAAGTATGGAGCTTAGAGTAAATGAACAGGTAAAACACCAAAAGGGTTTTCATGAAGCCTTTGGATGTAAAGCTGGTGATAAGATGTTTCTAAGTGAAAAAGATAGAGTAAAAATCTGGTGATTTTAGTTTGAAGTTAAGATCTTTTGTAAACTAAGGATCTTAACTTTTTTTAATTGTAATAAGACGTCAAAAATTAAAAAAAAAGCAAGCTTGTGATGATGCGTAAACCTCAGTTAAATAGGTGGGTGCCATTATAGATGCTTTAGGCTTTTCACTCTAAGGTGAACTTGCTCACCACATCCAGGGACAGCTCCCGAAAAAAAACTTATAGGGTTTACTTTCTCATACAAGCTTGCAGCTATCTGAATATATCATTTTAGAAGGCTCTAATAAAGACCTATTCTTGCTTAAAGCCAAAAAAGGTCCTAGGTTGGGCTGTGCCTAATCAAATGGATCTATTCTCATCTAAGCCTTCGAGTACTTCAAAACCACTCAGTGTTTCTGATTTAAATACGCAGATTAAATCTCAATTAGAGACCAAATTTGGAAGACTTTTAGTTAAGGCTGAGATTTCAAATTTTAAGGCTCATACTTCTGGACATTTCTACTTCACTTTAAAAGACTCTCAGTCTCAAATAAGTTCAGTGATGTTTAGAGGACAAACCTCTAAGCTAAACTTTAGACCAAAAGATGGTTTAGAGGTCTTAGTTAAGGGTAGGGTTAGTGTTTATTCACCAAGGGGCAACTACCAAATACTCTGTGAAAGTATGGAGCCCATTGGCTCTGGTGGATTAAAAGAACAGTTTGAGCAGCTTAAAAGAAAATTAAATGCTGAAGGTCTTTTTGATCAGGCTTCTAAAAAAACATTACCTTACCTTCCTTTTAAAATTGCTTTAGTTACAAGCCCTACTGGGGCTGCTGTTAGAGACATGCTTAATGTTTTAAGTCGAAAACACCCAGGTGCAGAACTTATAGTTGTTCCTGCAATGACTCAAGGGGTGGCAGCTGCAAAGTCATTGATTGAGTCTTTGGATTTAGCTTCTAAAATTAAAGATCTTGATGTCATTCTTCTTGCAAGAGGTGGGGGCTCATTAGAAGATTTATTTTGTTTTAACGATGAGGCTTTAGCTAGAAAAATATTTTCTTTAAACGTTCCTGTAATCTCTGGCGTTGGTCATGAGATCGATTTCACAATAGCGGATTTTGTATCTGACTACAGAGCCCCAACACCATCAGTCGCTGCAGAAATTGTGTGTAAAAATATTGAAGAGATCAAAGAGAGATTTGAAGGTTCAAAAAGAAGACTTTACTTTAAACTAAAAAATGATTTTTCTTTTAGAAAACAAGCTTTAGGGCATTTTTCAAAGCGTCTTATTGATCCAAGAAAAAAGCTTGATGACAAACGTTTAAAAGTTGAAGATTTAAATCAGCGAGCTATAAGAGCTATTAAGAATAAAATAAATCAAAAAAGATCGCAATTGAGCAGTTATACAAATTCAGAGTCTGTAATTAAAAAAGAAATTTTAGTTCAAAAAAATAAAGTTGAGGCTCTAAATTTAAGGCTTACAAAAACTTTTGATTATAACCAAAGAAATAAAGTTATGCGTTATGAAAACATGTGTTCAAAGCTTAGAGCACTAAGTCCATTTTCAATATTAGATAGAGGTTACTCAGTGGTTTACTCTGAATATGAAAATAAAATTATAAGATCAAACAAAGAGTTAAAAGCTGGAGATGAACTTAAAATAAGGTTTTCAAAAGGTTTTGTAAAAACAAATGTTACTAAAAGTTATGAGCTAGAGGAGGCAGGTAGTGGCAAAAGATAATGTAAGCAAAGCTGAGAGCTTTGAAACAAAAATGAAAAGACTTGAAGAGATTGTAAATAGTATGGAATCTTCTGATGTGGATTTAGAAGATTCTATAAAGTTTTTTGAAGAAGGTGTTGGTCTGTCAAAAGAGTGTCAAAGTTTATTAGATAAAGCTGAAGATAAAGTAAAGCTACTCACCAAAGATAGTTCAGGTGAAGTTAAAACTAAAGACTTTGAGTAAGGTATAAAATAAAATTTACTATGGATTTTAAACGACGCTCTAAAGAGTACTTTTCTAAGCAGGCTAGCTTTAAAATTTTGCCGGCACGCTTTTATGATTCACTTGAATACAGTTTTTTTTCAGGTGGTAAAAGAGTGCGACCTAAGTGCATAGAACTTGTAGGTGGTTCATTAGAGATAGCTTCAAAAAAACTTTTCCCTATAGCATTCGCAATTGAACTTGTGCATACCTACTCGCTTGTTCATGATGATCTGCCTTCAATGGATGATGACACCTACAGAAGAGAAAAGCTTACTCACCATAAAAAATATGGTGAAGCTTCGGCTGTTTTAGCTGGGGATGCTTTATTGACATTAGCATTTCAGGTTCTTGCAGAGAATTATTCGGGTAATATTTTAAAGGCATTGGTGCAAGAGCTGTCTCATTGCTCTGGAGTACATGGTATGGTTGGAGGCCAAGTTTTAGATTGCCTAACTAAAGATAGGTCTCTTGAAATATTTGAATCTATACACTATTTAAAAACAGCAAAGCTTTTTGAATTTAGTTTTGTTTCTCCTGGTATTGTAAAAGGCTTATCTGATTTCGAACGATTTGAACTCAAATCAGTTGGAAAAAACTTAGGTCTATTGTTTCAACTTCAAGATGATTTATTTGATGAAGATAAAAAAGATGAACGAGTTGAAGAGAACATTTTATCGATAGTATCAAAATCTGAATTAAATAAAATGATTGATACAAAAAAGAATGAGATTGAGCAGTCTTTTGAAAAACTTAGATCATTAAAGAAAAAAGACAGATTGATTGAATTTATAGATGTGGTTTTTAAAAGGACTCACTAAATGAGGCTTGATGTTTATTTAGTTAAAAATAACTTTTACCCAACAAGGGCTATTGCTCAGGAGTCTATAAAAAATGGATGTGTTCAATTAAAGATTAATAATGCTTTCAAAATAGTGAAAAAACCTGGAATTCTAGTTGATGATTTTTGTGAGCTTTCGGTTAAAGAAGAGACTTTTTGGGTGTCTAGAGCTGCTAAAAAAATAGAATCTGCATTTTCACTTTTAGATTTAGACGTAAAAGATAAGTATGTTCTTGATTTAGGTCAATCTACTGGTGGGTTTACAGATTTTTTTTTAAATCAGGGAGCTTCAAAAGTTATAGGTGTTGATGTAGGCAAAGATCAACTTCATGAAAAACTTCGTGATGACCCAAGGGTTGAGTGTTTTGAAGGACATGATGCAAGAGATTTGAGTTTTTTAGATTCGCAAAAATTTGATTTTTTTTCAGTAGATCTTTCTTTTATCTCTCTTTTGAAAGTAGCTCCTGAGATTAAAAGATTTTTTGGTGAAGCATCAGTAGATGGTGTTTTTTTAGTTAAACCACAATTTGAAGTTGGCAAAGTCAACGTGGATAAAGGTGGAATTGTTAAGAAGTGGCAGGTTTTTATAGACTGTCAAAAAATGATTATAGAAGGTCTTGAAGGCATGGGATTTAGAGTGTTAAATTACATACCTTCACAAATAAGGGGAAAAAATGGCAATCAAGAGTTTATTTGTCACGTTTGTACTTAGTGTATTTTTAACGTCATGTCTTCAAACACCAGGTATTGTGTTTAGAAAAAACCCAAATCAAAGATCAAACACTCAAATGGGACAATCAGATGTTGATGGGCCAAAAGTCGTAAGAATAAATGAGGTTAGCACTCACGATCAATCTAAACCTTTTCGTCCAAAACTAGGCTTAGTTTTAGGCCCAGGGCTTGCCTACTCTTTTGCTCATATTGGTGTTTTAAAAAAACTTATTGAAGCTAAGATTCCTGTGACAACAATTGTTGGCTTAGGTTGGTCAACCTTTTCTGCGATTGAATATGCAACCGAAGGTTCTGTTCATGGTCTTGAGTGGAGAGCGTCTAGATCTAAAGAGCTGCAAAGTTTATCAAATTTAAGTTTTTGGAAATCAAGTTTTGATGAAAAAAATATTCAAGATTTAAAAAAAGTGGCAAAAGCTATTTTAACAACAGATCAAACACAAGATCATAAAAGTACTTTCTCTTGCTCACTGTACTCAAATAAAGTCTCAAAAATTGTATTTTCTAAACACAAAGGTTTTGAAGTGTGTGCTGCTGTTCCTCCTTTGTTTAATCCTGGTAAGTCCTACTCTCCATATATTATGGGATCTCGTGAGTCTTTAGCAGCGGCAAAAGACTTAGGAGCTGAAAAAGTGATTTATATAGATGTTCTTACTTCTGATGATTTGTGGAGAGATCAAAAAAACTCTATAAGCGGTTCGAGCTACTGGTACTGGGCTCTTGCTAAAGCTCAGTTGAAAGAAGATTTTCAGTTTTTTGACTATGTGCAAAGGGTCGATATGAACAGATCCGAAGGACTTTTAGACTTTTCAAAGGTTCTTAGCTTTGTTGGTCAAGGCGAGGTAGCAGGTGAAAAACTTGTTAGATTTTTAAAAAAAGAGTATCAGTATTAAAATATAACAATAACTAAAGCAGTAAGAAGTTATTACATAAAGATAAGGAGCTTTGATGAGAAAGCCTTTAATAGACTCTAAGATTACAATGAACAGGCGAAAAAGCTTGGTTAAGTACGCTGAAAAAGATTCAGCATTTATACTTTTTTCTGGTTCAGAGTGCACAAGAAATAATGATGCAAATTTTCCATTTAGAGTTCATAGTGATTTTTATTATCTCACTGGTTATGAAGAGTCTGAGAGTGTTGTTTTAATTAGGCCAGGTAAGTCTCCAGAAAGTGTGGCTTTTGTTAGAAAAAAAGACCCTTTACATGAAACTTGGGAAGGCTTTTTATTCGGACCAGAAGGGGCTAAAGAACATTTTGGTTTTGATGAAGCCTACACCAATGATGTGCTTTTTGAAAAACTTTGTGAGTTTCTTGTTGATATTGAATCTGTTTACTACAGAATTGGTCTCAATGAAAAAAGAGATGCTGAAGTTTTTAAGATATTAAACAAGGTGCTTTTTTCTCGTGGTAGAAAAGGTAGTCCCTTATCTAGAGTACTTGATCCAGAAGAAGTTTTAGGTCAAATGAGAAGGCGAAAAGATAAAACTGAAATTGAGCTTATGCGAAAGAGTGCTCAAATTGCTGCCTCTGCACATATTGAAGCCATGAGATCTATTAAACCAGGTATGAACGAAAGAGAAATTCAAGGTATTTTTTATCAAAAATCTTTATCACAGAATGCAAGAGATGTGTCTTACGACTCTATTTGTGCTGGTGGAGATAATGCAACGACTCTTCACTACAATTCAAATGATCAAGAGCTAAAAGATGGAGATCTATTTTTAATAGATGCCGGTGCTGAGTACAATTATTATGCTTCTGACATAACTCGCACTTATCCTATTAATGGAAAGTTTAGTGAAGCGCAAAAAGAGGTGTATCAAGCTGTCTTAACTGTTCAAAAAAATATGATCAGTAAGGTAAAGCCAGGCGTGAGTTTTGAAGAGCTAAATGAAAAAGCTAACGAAGAACTCACCCAAGCCATGGTTGATATTGGACTTCTCAAGGGCAATGTAAGTGATTTAATAAAAGAAAAAAAATTTAAAAAGTACTACCCGCACAGTCTTGGTCATTATCTTGGATTAGATGTACATGACACTGGTCCTTATATTTTAAATAAAGAGTCTCGCCCTTTTGATGAGGGAGTTGTTCTAACTATTGAACCTGGAATTTACGTACCTTTAAGTGATGATGAAGCCCCTAAAAAGTTTTTAGGAATTGGAATACGAATTGAAGACGATGTTTTAGTTACAAGTGAAGGGTGTGAAGTTTTAAGTAGTGATGCGCCAAAAGAAGTAAATGATATAGAATCGATAATGAATTAAAATCTAGATCTAAAGTTCAGGCGTATTTTGATTTATGTAATCAAAATAGTCCCAACTTTTTTCTTTAGCTAGTTTTAATGCTTTTATTTCTGAGTCATAAACTAATCCTGACGGGTCTGACCCATGCACTACAAGTTTTATATCAGAAGAGATTTCAATAAGTGGAACATCTGATGAAGTGTTTCCACTTACAAAAAAGGGCATTTTGCCATCTGTAACTTCTAAAAGTGCATCTACTTTCCCTTCAGCCCAAGATATTGGATAGTGAATTTTATCTGTGATTACATCATCTTTATCAAGATAGGTTCTGATACCTATAATGTCTTCAGGTGGTATATCAAATTCAAGGGCAGCAGCTTCTATGGTCCAGCTAATTGAGGCGGTTACAATTATAACTCTAACCCCTGATGCTTTTAAAAATTTAATAATTTCTTTTTGAGCTTCTACATAAACAGGTGGGTATTCATTTTGGAACTGCGAAACTCTTTTTCTAAGCTCTGTTAGTTTTTCAGTCGCGAGTATCTGTCCCAGCCAGGTTAAGCCTTTCTCAATGCCTTGATCTTCAATCTTTTTATAGTCGTCCCAAGTGTATGTTTTTTTCTGTGGAAAGTAATTGTGCTTAATTTGAAAGTCAAAAAAATCACGCCCAACATCAGAAAACCAAAGCGTGCCATCAGCATCAAAAGCTGCAATTGGATTAGTTTTTGGGTTTTTTAGTGCTTTAGTGATTCGAGATTTTAAATTATTGATATAGTCTATTGGTGGATGATACATATTAGTATTGATAGTATTTTTAAGAAAAATTGCAATAGCTATTTAGATTTAAGGAGTATGGTGTGAATAAATTCTCATTTAAAGATAGATCCAAGAATCTAAAAAGTATTAAAAGTGATTCTTACGATATTGTAGTTGTAGGTGGTGGTATTACTGGGGCTGGAGTTGCAAGAGAAGCTGCTCTTAGAGGTTTTAAGGTTTGTTTGCTCGAAAAATCTGATTTTTCAACAGGGGCCAGTTCAAAATCTAGTAAGCTTGCACATGGTGGATTAAGGTATCTTGAAAATTTTGAATTTGATTTAGTAGCTGAAGCTTTAAATGAAAGACAGCATCTTTTAAGAATGGCTACGCATATGGTGCGTCCTTTGTCTTTTTTAGTACCAATTTATAAAGGTGATAGAGTTGGCTGGTGGAAGATGAAAGCTGGAATGCTTTTGTATGATCTCTTATGTGCTTTCAGAGCGCCAAAACTCCATACATCGTTAAATCCTAAAAAAGTTACAGCATCAAATTCTAATTTAAAAACAGAAGGTTTGAAAGGTGGCTTTGTTTATTCGGATGCTTATATGGATGATGATAGACTTGTTGTTGAAACTCTTAGATCGGTAAGTGATAAAATTGATGTGATCTCTTACTGTGAGGTTAAAACGGTTAAAATCAGTACTGATAAAAAAGAAGAAACTGAAACAAATGGGGGAGGAGTTGAACTAAGCTGTTATGACTCTATTGAAGATAACGAGTTTAAGCTTAAAGGCACCCATCTTATCTCTTGTGTTGGGCCTTGGACGGATACTTTTGGAAAAATTGTCGATGACAGTTGGAAAGATAAGATGCGACCTTCCAAAGGTATACACTTATGTGTCAAAAAATCTCTTTTAGAACTAGAAACTGCTATGGTTATGGCCGCTGATAAAAGTAAGAGAATTCTTTTTTGTATCCCAAGAAAAGACTTTGATATTATTGGAACAACTGACACGGATTACAATGAAGATTTAGATAAGGTAAGTTCAAATGATGATGATATCTCTTATGTTAAAAAAGTTTTATCAGAGTATTTTCCAAAAATTGATATCAAAGATAGTGATATACTTTCCACTTATGCAGGAGTTAGACCTCTGATTCATGATGGTTCCTCAAATGAGAGCAAAGTGAGTAGAAATCATAGAGTTTTCAATGTAGATGATAAGCCTATTACTTTTATATCAGGGGGCAAGTACACAACTTATTTAAGTATGGCAATTCACGCTGTGGATAAAGCTGTTAAAAGTAATAAAAAATTAGTTTCTTCTGCAGAAAATATCCGATCTGAAAGGCGTAAACTTTTTGTTGGTATCAATACAAAAGAGAATCAAAATTTAGCTCTTAATAAAATTATGTCTTTAAATTTAGATTGGAGTATAGATAACATTAATGATTTTGTAGATAATCATGGCGCTCAGTCTTATGAGTTTATTTCTGAAAACTTAAACAAAACTTATTTGCAAACAGAGGCAAGTGTTGCAATTGAATATTACTGTTGTGGACATCTTTTGGATTTTTACGAAAGACGAACATCATGGTCTCTTTCAAGACGATTTACTGATGAAGTAAATATCAAAGAAGTTGCTCTTGAGTTTAGAAATCAATTTGGCTGGACTGATAAAATTTTGAATCAAGAGATTGAAGTTTTACGAGCGTTCTTAAGAAGTTGACTCTGTAGTGACATAGGTGTGAAATGAAATTACAATTGTTTCAATTGAGTTAGATTTTTTACTGAATCGATTCCTTTTAAACAGTTTTATACTTAAGCTTTTTAAAAATGTGAGTTTACAATGAGCATATTTGATAAAATTTCAGAATACTTTACCAATGACATCGCTATTGATTTGGGAACAGCCAACACTCTTGTTTATGCTAAAGGGCGAGGCATTATTTTAGATGAACCCTCAGTTGTTGCTGTTCAAAAGGATCACCGGGGTACGGCCACCAAGGTTTTGAAAGTCGGTAAAGAAGCAAAAGAGATGCTTGGAAGAACTCCGGGCTCAATTGTTGCTGTTAGGCCTATTAAAGATGGTGTTATTGCTGATTTTCAAGTCACCTCAAGCATGCTTAAATACTTTATTGATAAGTCCATGGGGCAAAAAAGATCTTTTATAAGACCACGAATCGTCATTTGTGTTCCTTACGGAATAACAGAAGTTGAAAAAAGAGCTGTTAAAGAGTCAGCTCAGTCTGCAGGTGCAAGAAGTGTCTATTTAATAGAAGAGCCTATGGCTGCAGCAATTGGTGCTGGACTTCCTATTACAGAGCCTACTGGAAGTATGGTTGTTGATATTGGTGGTGGGACAACAGGTGTAGCTGTAATTTCACTTGGGGGTATTGTTTATTGTAAATCTATTAAAGTAGCTGGTGATAAATTTGACGAAGCTATTGTAAACTACGTAAGGCGACAGTTTAATCTTTTAATTGGTGAGCGTACTGCTGAGACAATTAAAGTAAAAATTGGGAACGCGTATACAACTGATGAAGAAAAATCAATCGAAGTTAAGGGTAGAGATTTAGTGGCAGGTGCACCAAAGACTGTTGAAATTACTGCTTCACAAGTTAATGATGCATTGATGGATCCTTTGTCTGAAGTCGTTGATGCTGTAAGAACAGCTCTAGAAAAAACTCCACCAGAACTAGCTGCAGATATTGTTGATAATGGAATAGTTCTTACTGGCGGTGGTGCACATCTAACAAATTTAGATATTCTATTAAGAGAAAGAACTGGTCTACCTGTGGCCATTGCAGAAGATCCATTAACATGTGTTGTGATGGGCTCTGGACGGACTTTAGATGAACCTGAGTTTTTAAAACTAACTATCGACTAGAGTTTTTATGGACAGAGAAGAGGCTTTTATAAGAGCAGCAAAAGTACTTTTTTATGGCTCTTTAGACGAAGCCTTCTCTTTAAAAAAAGCTATACTCGTAGCACGAGAAAAATCAGATTTCGAACAGCTTAGGCTTATACATAATCTCTTAGAAAAAAAACAAAACAATCAATTTAATTTCCATACTAAAAACCTTGAAGAGGGTCAGATACAAATAGCCAAAGGAATTAGGCTTGAGTATTGGCGTGAATTTAAGTTTAATTCTGTAGCTGAAGTTTTTTATCCGATTTTGTACAAGTGGATCGGTGATTTTAAGGATCATGATATTAAAAATCTTTTAAATCTATCTGGTGGAGCTATTCTAATGAGATACAATACTGGTGTCATAAGACTTGGTTCTTTTATTGTGAGAGAGGTATCTGGTGAATGATGAAAAGCTGATCTCTCAAAAAAAAATAAGTTCCTTCTTCTTTGAAAAAAAACTTTATCAGTATGCTACAAAATCATTAAATGAAAAAGACAGAGACTTGATGAAGTCTTTTTGTGAAAGTGAAGCTAAAGCAAAAAAGACTTTAGCCTCTGTCTTGATGAGTTTTGAGTATTTAGAAAAGCTTAAAGAAACAGAGATTAATAAAGAGTGGACAGAGCAAACAGTTTACAATGAGGTTAAAAAAGAAAATTTAACTAAATACTTAGTGATATCTTTTTTAGTACTTTTATTAATTGTTGTGTCTTACTTAGCATACAAATTGATTTAATCAGTAAGTGAGGTGACTAAATGCAAAACAACACCTACAGTTTAAGACAGATTATCTTTGCTTGGATTTTAGTTTTTAAGATTTCTTTTTTTATCTTCATATACATTTTACTCTCAAAACTTTTTAGTCAGTATGTTGATAACTCTTCTTTTAAAGACTTAAGGTATTCAAAACTATTAATCGAAAAAGAAGTAACTAAAGAAGAGATAAATCTTAAAAATAATCTATCAAGACATATAAATTCAAGAATGTTTACCTCTGCTTTAAAAGAGAAAAACGTTGAAAGTGTTTTAAAGTACATAAAAAATTGGAAGTCATTGGGACGACTTTACAGAATATCTTTGTTCAACAAAGAGGGCTTAAAAGTTTCATTAATAGACTTAAACCCCATTTCTGACAATGCACTAATGTCTAACTCCTTAACTGCAAAACTAAAAGGGGGATATGAGGTTACAAAATATTATATAGAAAAAGAAAATCTTTTTATTCAAGTTACAAGAAATATCTTGGATCAAGAAGGTCTATCTATAGGATATATACAAGAGTCTAAGCAGCTAGATTTAGGAAGAGTAAAAAGTATTTTACCAGAGCAAACAAAATTTTTAGTATCTGACAACAGCAATATTTTTTCTATAAATGATACTTTAAGTGATAAATTTAAGAGAAAACTTTTAAATATTAAGTCAGAGGCTTTTGAAATTTCGTCTGGAAAAGTTTTTTTTGATGGTTTAGTTTATAAAGTTGATGATCGTAATAATATTCTTATTCTAAAAGAAAAACTTAAAAATATATTTTATCTCTCTTTTTATAAAAACTATTTACTATATTTTGTCATTTATATTCTATTAATCGGACTTATCTTTTATTTATCTTTTAATTACACCGTAACTAAGCCTTTAGAAGATTTATGTTTGTATATAAAATCAAACTTTAAAGATAAGAAAACTTCTATGTCTCAGCTTAAAGAGATAAGAGAGATTGAGAGTTTAGTACAAAGTAGGGTTGGCGAGTTTAATACAGTTATAAGTGAAGCTCATGCTGGTAAAAAACGAGATGTTAATATGATGGTTGCAAGTTTAGCCCATGAACTTAATAATGCCCTTTCTTATATTGGTGGAAATATTAGTTTTTTAGAAGACGAAATGAGTGAAAAAGAACCTGATAAAGAAGAGATAAATGAGTCACTTGTTGATATCAAAAGTGGTTTTGATAGCATGAAAAATATCGTATCTGATCTGAAAGTTTTTTCTTCGCAATCTGATTATAAGATAAAAAGTATATTTATTTCAGAAATATTTGATCAAATTAAAAAAGTTTTTAACAATATTGAAATTACTAATGAATTAGAAAATAGAAAGATTTCAGTTGATTCTGATAGGCTCTTTCAGGTTTTACAAAATATAATTCAAAACGCAAATCATGCAAAAGATAAAGATGAGATTTTAGTAAAAATAGCTGCTTATAAAGTCCCAAATGAAGATTATATGTTCATTGATGTTTCTGACAATGGTCTTGGTGTACCAAAAAATATTCAAGATAAGATCTTTCAACCTTTTTTTACGACTAAAAAAAATAAAGGGGGTACAGGCTTAGGTCTTGCTTTATCTTTAGATATTATGATGGGCATGGAAGGAGACTTATTTCTAAAGGACTCTAGTGAACAGGGTAGTATTTTTTGTTTAAAAATTAAATTGGTTTAATTGATAGAAAAAAGCTGACACAAAACCTGAAAGTTTTTTTAGTTGTTTTGTTAAACTCTAAAACAATAGTAAGTGTTTAAAATTAATACAAAAATGCCGATAGGTTAGCTATGCGATCTAAAAACACAACGCTTGATATTATTTTTATCGTCATTTTTTCTATACTTGTTTTCTTTGGCGCTCTATTTATTTTTTTAGAAATAAAAGATCCATCTAATAAAAAAAAGGTTTCTGTTAGAAGCTTAGAGCGTGTCATGAATAAAAAAGTAAATAAAAGAATTAGAAGTCTTGAAGGTAAGAAGGTTTTTTTTAAGAATAAAATTAGAAATGGTACTGATGTAGAGAATATGGAAAATGAAGGTGCTGTTAGTGCTGAATCACAAAAAGATAACAGCTTTCAAATTTTTAAAAAAGATGAAGATTTTAATAAGGATCAAGGTGCTAAATCTGTGTTTGATGGTGTTTTAGAAGAAGCAAATATAGAAGCTCAGTCTTACCCTTCAAATGAATTAGAGTTTTATAAAAAAGAACTAATTGAAAGGGCTAGAGATGCTGGTTGGTATATCGAGTTAAACGATGACCTTGAAGTGATAAAGCAAGAAAAAATAAACTAGCTTTAAAAAGCAATATTTGAATCTTTAAATGAGTAGTATCTATTTTTCGATATAATAATGTGATCGATTAAATCTATTCTCATTAATTTCGAAGCTTTAAACAGATCACATGTTATTTCTATATCTTTTTTTGAAGGTTTTGGGCATTCACTTGGATGTGAGTGATAAAGAATGTAGCTATGAGCGTTTTGTTTTATAAGTGATTGAAAGATATCTCTTGGATGAAAAGTGCATTCATTAAGTGTTCCAATAAAGTGCCTGTTTAAGAATAGCGGTTTTTTCAGCGTGTTCAAAGATAGAGTCCACACCTCTTCTTTTTTATAAGAGATTGTATCTTTGATTAAAGAAAAGGCTATCTTACTTGATGTGACTGACTTGTTTAGTTTGTGCATTTGCAAATTTAAATGCAAATGCATGTGCCTTAGGTAGGCTCGACAGATTTAGTCTTGAGGTTCAAAATTTTTATTATTCGGATTCGGCAGATTAGGAAGTATTTCCATGTACGGTTGAGTCTCACCATCAGTGAGAGTTTCAGTTTGCCCCATAAGCATAGCTGCTGAAGCAACTCTTTTTTCTAAGGTCTGTCTGACCTCTTCAAAGGGAGTATCGCCTTTTTTACTTCCGCTAGAATTGGTAGGAAGATCAATTCTTTGTGGTTTTTGATTTTCATACTCTTCTAAAGGAAAAGCGCCTAATTTAGCTAAAAAAGCAGATATACTACTATTTTTGTGTTGAATGATTTCTCTAAGTGTCTTTAAAGGCGCATACTGAGCTGACTTTTTTTCTGCTTCGAAGATGATTTGTGTTAAAGTAGCTGCTGTGATGTCGTTTTTTGATTTGTTATCAATAACAACAACATGTTCATTTGAACGAACCATTTTGGCAATGTCATCTAAAGTGACGTAACAACTCTGTTGAGTGTCATAAAGCTTTCTATTTTGGTATCTTTTGACTATTTTCGGGCGCTGCTCGCTTTGATTAAGTTCGTCAGTGTGATTCACAAGTCGTCCCTCCTACATCTTTATGTGTCATTTTAGACAGAGTGTCATACACAATTAAGGGTACAATATATGTATGTTGGCTAGTGTCAAGAATCTAGGCAAATAAATCTATTTAAGTTTTTTAAGCCCTTAAAAACCAGTCTAATGGAGGGTTTAAGGTATAATCTGCTGAAATTGCCTATATATAAGGTTGTTTTTTACCGATATTAAAAGGTGAGATTCATACTAAAAACTGGTTTTTTGACGCTACTTTTAGCCGCTTTTGTGGCCTGTAGCACTGCCCCTAAAAAAAGTACTGGATCTGAATTTTTGGGCAAAAATCAAAAAAAAACTCCTCAAATGAGTCTTGATTTTGTGTATCTAAAAGCCCAACTACTAACCTATAGCGGTGATTTAGATGAGGCAAAAAAACTTTTACAGACATTTCTAAATCAAGAAAATACTATTACTGATAAAGCGAGTGACTCTTCTGCACTTAAGATAATGCTTGGTCGGATATTAGTTCAACAAGAAGAACACTTTGAGGCTAGTAAAATTTATGCTGGTTTGTTAGATGAGCATCCAGAAAATAAGACAGCTCTATCAGAAGTGGCTAAATTTTATTACGGCATCAAAAACTTTGATGCAGCATTAGAACTATATCAAAAATTGATAGTACTAGAGCCAGAAAATGAAAATCATCTAATTTATGCTGGTCTTGTATTTTATGAAAAGAACAATACAACGAAAGCAAAAAAGTACTTCTATACAATAACTAAAAAATTTCCAAAATCTTCACACCTTGGTCATTACTATCTTGGTCATTTAAAGCGTGAAGAGGGAAAAGCTGAAGCTTCATTGTGGCATTATAAAAAATGTGAAGCTGTTGCTCCTATAAGTTTTAGTGCATGTCATTTGGATCACGCCGATCTTTTACAAATTTTAGGACAAGAAGAAAAGGCGTATAAGTTACTTGAAGGGTATACAAAGAAAAATTCTGATTACAGCATTCTTGAAAAGATGGTTCAGTTTTCTATTGAAAAACAAAACTTAGATCAGGCTTTAGTAAATCTCTTTGAGCAAGAAAAACTTAAACCAAAAGATTTAGAATTAAAAAGAAGAATAGGACATGCTTTACTTATGCAAGAAAGTGTACCTGAGGCTTTATCTAGGTTTGAGTTTGTTTCACAAGATAAACTTTCAAAAAATGAAGATCATTTTAATGTCTTAAGAATTTATAAAAGTTTAAAAAAAGATATAGAATTAAAATCTTTTTTAAACACTTTGACTAAAAATAGAGATTTGAATAGTAATTTTTTTATTGATCAAAGATACTACTTAGACAAAACAGATATAAATTTTACATCTATGTGTAAAAGTGTAAAGAAAAGCAATCGCTCTCATTGTTATCATGCTTTAGGTCTTTTTAGTTTAAGAGATCAAACTTACAAAAAAGCTAAAATATTTTTTAATAAATCACTTAAATATAACAGTAAGAATTTTGAGTCTTTGTATATGCTCGGAAGAGTTAAGATCGAGTTTATGAGCCAATCAGAAAGTGGCGAAAAATTAATGTTAAAAGCTCTAAAAATAAAACCAGAATACTCGCAAGCACTTAACTATTTGTCCTACAATTGGGCGAAAAGAGATGTAAATTTGGAAAAATCTTTTGAGTTTTCCCAACGTGCATTAATGCAAGAGCCATTGAATGGACACTTTTTAGATACATTTGGTTATGTACTTTATCGAATGAAAGAGTATGAGAATGCACTTGGAGTGCTTAAAAAAGCTTCAAAAATATCTCCTGAAAATGCAGAAATTTATGAACACATTGCAGACACCTATGTTGGCTTAAGCTTTCCAAATAAAGCCATAGCTTTTTATGAACTTGCCTCTGAACTTATATCAGGTAAGAATCTTGAAAGACTTGGGAGTAAAATTGCAGATGTTAAAAAAACCTATCCAGAACGTTTTAAAGAATCTCCATATAAAACTACTATTGGCACTAGTGATGATATTAAGCGCCCAACTAGGATGCCAGCAGCTATCAAAAAGGGAAAGTAGTGTGCAAAAGAATGGCCTTCACTATTGGAGTGCAAAAATTGAGTTTATTAATAAATTAAAAAACAACAGGCAATCAGGTTTAGCTAAAATATATATTCAAGGTGAAGATCATTTAAGAATGGATATTATGGATCCTTTTGGATTTGTTAAAATTGGATCAGTAGTTGTTAATAAAAACCAAGCTAAGGTAAACTTTCTAAAGCAAACTCCCTACGAAGGTCCAGTCTATGATGAAATGCTTTCGGATATGCTTAAGGTAAATATTACTGTTAAAGACTTTTTTTCTCTTTTCACTCAAAATGATTTTTCTAAGAAAAATTGGAAATGTGATAAATCAAGCTCTGAAGCCCCACACTCTTGCACTCACCTAGACCAAGAGATAACTATATCTTGGTCTGGTTCTATGAAAAATGTTGGAGCTCTTTGTACTGTAAATCACAGTAGGGCTGATATTTCTTTAAAAGTAAAAGACTACAGACTGATAGAAGAAAAAAGAGATTCTCTTTTTAGCTTATAGACTCAAAAATTTTAAAAAATTAAGAATCTAAAGCTAAAGAAACCTTAACAAAAAAATAGATTTTCTTTTTTAAAAAAAGAAAAAGCTTATTTATAATATAAATATTATTCATCCTTGAATATTTGTAATTTTATAAATTAGTAGAGACAATCTATTTAGTGGAGGTATTGGTCTTATGAGTCAAAAAACAGAAAAATCGCTAAATCTAAAATCAATTATTGATAAGGTAGACAAGGTTAGAGGTGAGAGTGATCTAAGCTGGAGTGGCACGTTTTCAGAATATTTAAATATTGTTAAAACCAATCCATCAGTCACAAGAAATGCATATCAAAGACTTTATGATCTTATTATTGGCTACGGAACTTCTGAATACATAGACGTAAAAAAGCATGTTATTCACTATAACTTTTTTGATGATGAAGAAAATGGTGGTAAGGATGCAGTTTTTGGACTTGATATACCTTTGATGAAGCTTGTTAATGTCTTAAAATCTGCGGCCTTAGGTTATGGCACAGAAAAAAGAGTTATCTTACTTCATGGCCCAGTGGGTTCTGCAAAATCTACAATTTGCAGGAGAATAAAAAAAGGGGTTGAAGGCTACTCAAAAACTGATGAAGGATGTTTATATACGTTTGATTGGATAGATCCAAAAGGAGAGCATGAAGACATCTTTGGTGAAGGAGTTAAAGTTTTTCCAACACCTATGAATGAAGAGCCTCTTTTACTTATGCCTCTTGATTACAGAACAGCTTTACAAGATGAAATCAATAAAGGTGCTAAAGGTAATTTTAGAGTTAAAATTCAAGGTGATATTTGCCCAGCCTCTAGATTTATTTTTAGTAAACTTATGGAAAAGTATGATCGTAATTTAGAAAAAGTTTTAGAGCATATAAAAGTAAAGCGACTCGTTTTAAGTGAAGCTGATAGAATTGGGATTGGAACATTTCAGCCAAAAGATGAAAAAAATCAAGACTCAACGGAACTTACAGGTGATATCAACTACAGAAAAATTGCACAGTATGGCTCAGACTCTGATCCAAGAGCCTTTAACTTTGATGGCGAGTTTAATGTGGCAAACAGAGGAATCATTGAGTTCGTAGAAGTTTTAAAATTAGATGTGGCTTTTTTGTATGACCTTTTAGGTGCCTCACAGGAACACGTTGTTAAACCTAAAAAGTTTGCTCAAACACATATTGATGAAGTCATTATCGGTCACACGAATGAACCTGAGTACAAAAGACTTCAAGATAATGAGTTTATGGAAGCTCTAAGAGATAGAACTGTAAAGATTGATATTCCGTACATCACAAAGCTAAAGTATGAAACAAACATCTATAAAAAAGATTTTAACAGTAGAGTTTTAAGAGGTGTAAGTATTGCGCCTCATACGATCGAAGTAGCAGCTATGTTTGCTGTACTTACGCGGTTAGAAAAGCCAAAAAAAGCAAATCTTACACGCGTGCAGAAGATGAAGCTATACGATGGAAAGAGTCTTCCAAATTATACAGAAGACAATATTAAAGAGTTAAGAAAAGAAACTATAAGAGAAGGCTTAGAAGGGATCAGTCCAAGATATATTCAAGATAAGATTTCAAATGCAATTATACAGGCTCAGCAAGTGAACAAAGGTTCAGTTAATCCGTTTATGGTGATTAATGAATTAGAGTCAGGTTTAAAAAATCACTCTTTAATTTCTAATGAAGATTTAAAAGCAGATTATAGAGAACTTCTTGGTGTAGTAAAGCAAGAGTATGAAGAGATTATAAAAGGTGAAGTGCAAAGAGCAATTAGTGCGGATCAAGCAGCTCTCTCTAGGCTTTGTGGAAATTATATAGATAACGTTAAAGCATATACACAAAGAGAAAAAGTTAGAAATCAATTTACTGGTCAAGATGAAAATCCTGATGAAAGGTTAATGCGCTCAATAGAAGAAAAAATTGATATTCCAGAATCTAGAAAAGATGATTTTAGACGTGAGATTATGAACTACATTGGTGCACTGTCGTTAGAAGGTAAAAACTTTGATTACAAAACTAATGAACGTCTTCATAAAGCATTAGAGTTAAAACTTTTTGAAGATCAAAAGGACAGTATCAAATTAACATCTCTTGTAACGTCAGCAACTGATAAAGATACGCAAGAGAAGATTAATATAGTTAAGACTAGATTGATTAAAGATTATGGATATGACGATGTGTCAGCAACAGACGTTCTTCATTATGTAGCAAGTATATTTGCTCGAGGTGACGTAAAGGATCAATAGATCATGAGTATTCTTGAAAATCATAAACGTTTTAAAGATATAGTTAAGGGTAGAATCAGGGAAGATTTTAAAAAATTTGTCACACAAGATGAGATGATTGGTAAGTCTGAAAATGACTATGTTAAAATTCCTGTAAGCCGGATTAAGCTTCCAAAATTTATTTATGGAGCTAAGAATCAAGGTGGTGTCGGTCAGGGTGAAGGCCAAGAAGGAAAAGAAGTTCCTTCTAAAGGTCAAAAAGCTGGCAATAGCCCTGGAGAACATCAAGTAGAAGTTGAAGTAGAAATTGATGAGCTTGCAGAAATTTTAGGAAAAGAACTTGAACTTCCTAGAATTGAACCAAAAGGAAAAAAGTTAGTATCTTCTGAGGACAAACGCTACACAAATATTTCTGATGTGGGGCCTTCAGGTCTAAGGCATTTTAAAAAAACGTATAAGGAAGCACTCAAAAGATCGATTGCCTCAGGTACGTACAATGCAAAAGATCCTATGATTGTTCCTATTAAAAAAGACTTTCGCTACAAAGCTTCAAAGCCAGTTTCAAAGCCAACAGCAAATGCGGTTGTGATTTATATAATGGATGTTTCTGGTTCTATGGGTGAGGAACAAAAAAAAATTGTTCGTATGGAAAGTTTTTGGATAAATACGTGGTTAAAATTTAATTATAAAGGATTAGACACCCGATTTATAATTCACGATGCTTCTGCAAAGGAAGTAGATGAAGAAACTTTTTTTAGCACAAGTGAATCTGGTGGAACTTTAATATCTTCTGCTTATAAAAAAGCATTAGAGATAATTGATAAAGATTATCCTGTTAATGAGTGGAATATTTATATGTTTCACTTTAGTGATGGGGATAACTGGAGCAGTGACGACACAAATCTTTGTAAAGATATTATAAAAAATGAATTTTTAAAAAAGATAAATCTTTTTGGCTATGGGCAAGTTGAAAGTAAGTACGGAAGCGGACAATTTATAAAAGATCTAAAAAAAGATTTTGAAGAGGAAGATGCAGTAGTTTGTAGCCCTATAAAAAGTAAAGATGAAATTGTTAGATCAATTAAAGATTTTTTAGGTAAAGGGAGATAAAATGCTAAAACTGCCGCAAGAGTTAGTTGCTCAGCAAAAAAAGATTTCTAAACTTGCTGCAAGTTTAGAGTTAGATTTTTATGACACAGTATTTGAAATGGTTACCTATAAAGAGATGAATCAAATTGCAGCCTTAGGTGGTTTTCCAGTGAGATATCCACATTGGAGATTTGGGATGGAGTATGATTCTATCTCTAAAAGTTACGAGTATGGTCTTTCTAAAATATATGAGCTAGTTATAAATAATGATCCTTGTTACGCTTATCTTTTAGAAGGAAATTCTTTTGTAGATCATAAATTAGTTATTGCTCATGTATATGGGCATTGCGATTTCTTTAAAAATAATAAATGGTTTTCAAAAACAAATAGAAAGATGATGGATCAAATGGCAAATCATGCCACACGTGTAAGGCGCTATATAGACTTACACGGTATTGAAAGAGTTGAGCGATTTATTGACTGCTGTTTATCTTTAGAGAACTTAATAGACAGGCACAGTCCTTATGTTGATGAGCAAATTCAGATAGTCAGAAGTGAATCAGAAGAAAGTAATGATAATGATAGAAAGAAAAATACAGATAAAGACTCTTCACCAAAAAGATATTTAGACTCTTATATAAAAAGTCTTGAAGTAAAAAATCCTGAGATTGAGAAGCCTATTGAGCTAACCAGAAAGACTCAGATTAACCCTGAAAAAGATGTACTTAAGTTTTTAATTCAAAATGCTCCATTAGAAGATTGGGAGCTTGATATTATAAGTATAATTAGAAAAGAAGCGTATTACTTTGCTCCACAAGGTATGACTAAAATTATGAATGAGGGCTGGGCCTCTTATTGGCATGCTAAAATGATGACTGAGCATATTTGTAATGACAACGAGATTATTGATTTCAGTGACACTCACAGTGGGACTATGGCTATGAAGCCTGATGGTTTTAACCCTTATAAAATTGGTATTGAGCTTATGCGAGATATTGAAATTAGGTGGAACAAGGGACAATTCGGGAAAGAGTGGAATGAGTGTGATAATTTAGATGCAAAAAAAAATTGGGACAGAAAGCTTGATAAAGGTCGAGAAAAAATATTTGAAGTTAGGCGTGATTACAATGATGTGATGTTTATTGATCATTTTTTAACAGAAGAGTTTTGTGTTAAAAATAAATTTTTTGTATATCAGTTTAATAAAAAGACAAAAAAATTTGAAATTAATACTAGGGATTTTAAAGCTATTAAAAACAAACTTTTATTTCAGCTTACAAATTTTGGTCAACCAATTATACAAGTTGTAGATCATAACTTTGAAAATAGAGGAGAACTTTTGCTCACTCATCTATTTGAGGGTGTTGAACTTCAACCTGACTATATGAAGCAGACTATGACCCGTCTTTTTATGCTTTGGAAAAGACCTGTATGTTTAGCCACAGTCTTAGATAAAAGTCCTGCTCTTGTAAGTTACGATGGCACTGACTTTGTTCATAAAAATTTAGATCAAGCTGCTTGATCTAAATTTTTAATTTTACTAGATACTCAATTCTACATATTTAACATTCCAATAAATAAATCTCTAGCTTAATCATTCTGGACTAAAAGCCCAATCCATAGACTTTTGGTATGTTTTGATTTTTGAACCTTATAAACTTTTAGAATACTGTTTAAACTATTTTATGTTGATCATTGATTCGTGAGGTACGTTTATGCGCTTTGAAAAATTATTTAAAATACTCTTAATAGCTGTTCTTTCTTTATCCACAGCAGCTTGTGTTATTGAAGATGTATCTGATGGTGCATCTTCTGGTTCTGATGATGGTGGAGCCGGTGGTGAAGATGATGGTAACTTTGTTTACGATGGTTGCATTAACGGACAAGGTGTTGGTACTCAGAGTATTCAAATAAACTATTTTTTCCCACCTGAAGCCAGTCGTGTTCGTATCAGAAGAAATGGTATTGAAATTGCTCAATTCTCTTCAGACAATCTTTTAACAAGTCATATTGATGATAATGGTCTTCGTGAAGGTGCTACTTACTTATATACGTGTGAGGCTTTTGTTGATGGTCTTTGGTCTGAAGGAACTGTTAGTTTACAACTTTCAACGCTAGCAGAAAATGCACCTTCTAATTTCAACGGTATTGATACAGCTACAGCACTTGACCCAAATACAGTTCAAGTTACATGGGTACCAACAATTTCTGATACTCCAGTTCCAGCTTTTTATTACGCTATATACTCTAATGTTGGAGACACCGTAGATTTTACAGCTACTCCTAAAGGGACTGTTCTACAAGGAAGTCCTGCAGAATTTGATGTTACAGGTTTAGGTGATGAGTTAAGTTATGCCTTTGGTGTTAGAGCATGTAGTGAAGGTGATGTTTGTGAGACTAATACAGTTCAAGAGTTAGTTTTTACACCTGACAGTGGTGCACCTACAACTCCTGGAGCAACACAAGCGGAACTTTTAAATGGTCGAATTGCAGTAACAGCACCTTGGACAGAAACTGACGGTGGATTACAAAGACGTTTTGTATTTGTACGAACTGGACCAGTTGGCGGAACTAACCTTGGCGATTACAGACTTGAAAGAACCTACTCTTTAACTGGAGAAGAACTTTTTTCACCTCCTACTGATTTAGAGATTCTTAATTTGGTGGAAGGCAACACCTATCACATTATTGTTCAAGATGAAGATCCAAGTGGTCAAAGATCAACTGTCAGTCAATTTCAAACTATAGTTGTTGATGATATCACCCCTCCTGCTTTTGGTGGAATTACGAACATCACTCAAAGTACTCCAGCAGACACTACACTAAATGTAAGTTGGACAGCTATTGATACTGAAGCTGTCGACCCTATAAGTGGTGGTACATTTTATTCAATCTTAGCTTTAACGGATGCAACACCTATACTCGGGAATCCTTGTACTGCAGGTGATGAACTTGCAAGACTTAATGTTGCCGACTTTACAGCAGGTGCTACAGCTAATCATGTACTAACAGGTTTGGCAGAAAGATCTTATTACAAGGTTTGTATCAAAGCCATAGATACTGTTGGTAACATTTCTGTTAATGACAATTCTTTACAGGATAACACTTTAGATATCACTGCACCTGAGTTCTTTGGTTTAGAAACTATTACTTATGAAAACCAAGCAGCAACTTTAAGCTTATCTTGGAACCAAAGTACAACTCCAGATATTGAAGATTATAGAATTACGTTGTGGGTAAACCAAGCCACTCCTCCTGCTACGCCAGCAGTACTTTTTAGAAGTCATGCTGATTTTGCTACAGGTACATCTATTGATGGTGGCGAATTTGTAATCAATGATAACGATGAAGTCTTTGCACTTGTTGAAGGTTGTGATGGAACAGAACCTCCTTTTGGAAATCAAAACTGTTCATCTATTGGAATCATCAGATCTGTAATTGTTCCTGATGTTACTCCACCACCAAATTTTGCAGGTATACGTGGACCTACTGAACTATCAAGTACAGTTGAAGGTTCTGTTGATGTTTTATGGTCGATGCCACCTGATTGGTCTGATTATCGTGGGTTTAGAGTATACAATGTTAACCCAGCAACGAATGAGCTTACATTACTCAGAACTTGTCCGTGCGTTGATTACGGCTGCTCAGATGAGATCACTCAGTGTACTGTTAATGGACTAGATCCTTATAGAACTTATAGATTTCATGTTAGAGCTTATGATGACGAGAACAATGAAACTTTATATCTTCAACCAAATGTTAGTTTTGCAGATAGAAGAGTTATTGATACAACTGCTCCTGCATTTGCTTCTAACTTAGCTGTTGGTGCATCACCTGATTTTGAATTGTCTTGGAGTGCTGCCGTAGACAATCAGTTTCCTACTGAGCCTGGGGCAGAAATTACGTATAGAATCTATCAAAACAATGGACCTTTTGATTTTACAGACCCTACACGACCTGATGGAAACTTAAAAACCGAGACTTTAGCTACTAACTTTATTGATAGTAATTTTGCAGAAGGTGAGACATTTTTCTATACAGTCTGTGCAGTGGACTCATCTGATAATGTAAGTTGTGATCAACTTACAAGATTCTTTACTGTTCCAGATGTTACAGATCCTGAAATCATAAATTTGACTACAGATAAAACTGTTAAGACAAGAGTCTGGGAACTTAGTTGGACTATGAGTGACAACATCTCAGCCTTTGATGATCTAGCTGTTGAAATCAGAAGAAGGGTTTCAACTACAGGAGATCTTGCAACTTTAACTGATCCTGTAATTTACACAGGTAATGGTGCTGATGTTTTAGTTTCAGGAAATGATTCCTCAACTTCTGTTGTGGCTTCACTTGATCCTTTATTCGGAGAACAGAATTTAAATCGTGATATCAATTACCTTGTTACTGTTAGGGATGAAGCTGGTAATACATCTAGTGCAAATATAGGTGTTGTAAGTAATAACTCTGTAACTATAACAGATGTTAGTCCTGAGGTAGGGCCTATAGCTGGTGGACAGCTAGTAACAGTTTTTGGTACAGGGTTTTTAACGGCACTTGAAAGTGGTACAGGTTCAGATACAACTATTTTAATTTCAGGAAGAGCGTGTGTAGACGTTAATATCTTAAGTGATCGTTCTATGTATTGCACAACACCTGCAGTTACAGTTCCTGGTCAGGTTGAAGTTAGAGTGAGAGCACAAATTAACAATCCTGCAGATCCAAGTAATGCTTTATTTTCTGAAAATGCAACAAGTTCAGAGTATGCTTACAGCACTACACCTGTTCTTTGCGATGATCCAGGAAGTTGGAATCCAAACTATGCAGCTGGTACGGGAACAGAAGTTGATCCTTATATTATTTGTGATGTCACACATCTTAACCAAGCCAGAACCGATGCCCCTGGTGGAAACTTCTACATGCTAGGTCAAAGTATTGATTTAGCTGCAGAAACAAACTTTGCACCTCTTGGCGATACAACAAATGAATTTTCTGGTGGTTTTGATGGTGATGGAAAGCTTATTCTAAATTGGGCTTACACAGGGTCACAATCAAATATAGGCTTTTTTGGTCATGTAAATAATGACTTTACAATTAGGGATTTAGGTCTAGTAAATGTAAATATTGATGGAGCGCAGTCTGTTGGTGGACTGATTGGTTTGGCTGAAGGTGGGACAAATAGATCAGGATCAATCAGTGGATCATTTGTAACAGGTGCAATTATTGGAGATGCTTTTGTTGGTGGACTTGTTGGTCGAAAGCAGGCAGATCATATAAACTTTAATGTTGTAAATTCTTACTTTATTGGAACAGTTGAGGCGGTAACTTCAACTGGTTATGCTGGTGGAATTTTTGGACTTACTGGAACAGCACTTGGTGGTAATTTTAACTCTGTATTTTCTGAAGGGACTATTACAGGAACTTCAAGAGTTGGGGGACTTTTTGGTAACCTTGGAGATAACAAACAGTTAATCAACTCATTCTCACGTGCAACAGTTATTGCAACGGATACAAACTCTGGAGGCTTAGCCGCAGAAGTCGGTCCAGGTGCTTTGATTGAAAATTCATTTACTGAAAGTGGATCAGTAACTGGTGTAGACTCATCTGGTGGTTTAGTTGGAAGCTTAGAGGGAACTTTAAGGGATTCAGTTTCTGATATATCAGTTATATCGACTGGTAGACGAGCTGGTGGAGCAGTAGGTGTCGCAATTGATGCAACAATTGATACAGTGTCATCTCTTGCCGATCATACGTTTGATAGAACGTCTGGAGGTTTAGTTGGAGAACTTTTAAATTCTGATCTAATAAATTCTTTTTCTAGCGGAGCTATCACTTCAACTGCTGCTGAAGTTGGTGGATTGATTGGTAAAGTTACTGCTGGGGCAAACGAATCCTTACAGATTACAGATGCGTACTCTGATGCAAGCGTATCTTCAGGTTTAGGAAACTCTATTGGTGGTTTAATTGGTATCATTGAAGCACAAGGCAATAGTACTGTTGATATGAACGCTGTTTTTGCAACAGGTAACATTGGTGATGACTTTGCTTCTGCTACACAAAATTATGGCGGACTTTTTGGTGTTATTGATACACAGAGTGGATCAAATGTTAATGTACAAGACTGTTACTCTTCAGGACAGGTTTTGGCTGGATCAAATGTTGGTGGTTTGATGGGTGGATTTTTGCTGAACCTTGGAAATATAAGTCTTACTAGGTGCTATTCAGCAGCAGCTTTACTTGGAGGATCGACAAATAGAGGGGGTTTATTTGGAAACTCTGATACTCACATTACTGTAACTGATGTTCTATGGGATAGAGATGCGACCAATCAAGATTTTGCAGCTGGTTCTGGTATTTTTGGTGGATCGCCGATCAGTTATACAACACCTGAAATGCAAGATTTTTCAAATTCAGTTTATACAAATTTTGATTTTGTAACTATTTGGAGAGAACCAAATGGTGTGGGTTACCCTGAGCTTAGGTTTGCAAACTAAACTAATCCTTTGAATAGAATAAATGAATAAAATAAAAATGATGGAGAGTAAAAAAATGACAGGTCTTAAAAAGATAAAACAAACAGTTGTATGTGTTGCAGCTTTAGCAAGCATGAGTTGCAGTCTTCTACCTAAAAAAGGAGAAGTTGTTAAGATCAATTCAAATCCAAGTGCTGAAGTTATATTGGGTGATGGCAGTCATGATATAGGTAACTCAATTGGTAGAACTCCTTTAGAGGTTAACTTTAGTGAAGTAGCAAAAGGAGAGCTTATTTACCTTAAGCTTGTATCTGATAAATATGAAGATTATCAGCTTATACTTCCTTCAGCCTGGAAGCAGGGTGAAGTAAATATTAAGCTTAGCAGAAAAGAAAATATTTTACCTTCTGACGTTGAAGATAAAATGATTGAAAAGATGAAAAATCTTAATACTTCACAAATTCTTGGAGTGCTTCAAGTTCAAAAACAACTTCAGCAAGGTGATTTTGGTAAAGCCTCTTCAGAAATTGTGAATTTAAAAAGATTAAGAGCACCAAGTGCTATTGTTAATCTACTTGATGGTAACTTAAGTTACTTAAAAGGTGATAAAAGAAGAGCGTTAAGTTTTTATAAAAGATCTTTTATTCAGTACAATAAAAACTATGAAGTTAAAGCATTAATAGAAAGATTAGAAAAACAGGTGGGAAACTAATATGAGAACTCTATCAGCCATTATTGGTGCACTATTAGCCGGAGCCATTATAACTCTAACATTCACATCTTCTGGTGTGGATATAAAGTTTTTCATAAACATTGTTGGACTTTGTATTGTTATTGGTGGAAGTCTTTCTGCAATATTTTTATCTTACTCTTTAAAAGATGTGATGAGAGTTTTTTCTGTTATTTCTAGTATTTTTTTAAGAAAGAGTCAGAGTATGAATATGTTAGGTGAAAATCTAATGAAGTTTTCAGAAATATGCTCTAAAAAAGGTGTTCCTTCAGGTACAAAAGGAAAAATTCACTTTTTCTTAGATGATTGTCTTGTACTGATAAACGACGGTTATTCAGATAAAGAGATGAGAGAAATGCTAGAGCAAAGAATCATGTCTACTTATGATGTTGAAAAGTATCAAATGGGTCTAGTCAGATCTATGTCAAAATACCCTCCAGCTTTTGGAATGATTGGAACAGTTGTTGGTCTTATTGCATTGATGGCAAATATGGGTGGAGCTGATGTTGATATGGCAGAAATTGGTGGATATATGGCCATCGCCTTAACGACAACACTTTATGGTTTAATGATTGCAAACTTTATCTTTAAGCCTATTTCTGACAACTTAGAGTTAGGCAGCAAAGAAAATCTAAAGACAAGACAACTCATTTTAGAAGCAGCTCTACTTATTAAAAATGGTGCATCCCTTTTAGTTATTCAAGATACAATAAACTCACTACTTCCTCCAAGAGAAAGAGTTAGTTATATAGGAGCTCAAAGTGCAGCGTAATTCAGGACGATTAATGATCCCTGATGACGAAGAAGGGGGAGATGACAGTGGTGAATGGATCATGTCCTATGCCGATACTGTTACTCTTCTTTTATGTTTCTTTATTATATTTTTTGCTGAATTTAAAAAGAAATCAGAAAAAGATCTTCTTTTAGATTTAAGTAAAAATGTTAATCAAAGTGCTGATGAGTCAGACTCTGGAAGAAAGAAAGCAGAAACACTTTCTAAAATTGAGTCAGAGGTAAGATCTGAATTAGCACAGTTTGAAGTAAAAAAGTTAAAACTAGGTATTGTAAGGCGTAGAAAAGAGATTTTAGTTAGACTTTATGAAAGAGATTTTTTTCATATTGGAAGCTATTTGCTTAAAGATAATGGTAAAAATGTACTTAAAGTGGTTTCAAATCTTTTAAGACCCCATCAAGATAAGATTATTTTAAGGGTTGAAGGGCACTCCGATAGTCTTGCAGTAAATCCGTTGTCTCCATATAAGACAAACTTAAATTTAAGTTCTTTACGAGCATCTCAAGCTGCAAATGTTTTAATAGACAATGGTCTATATGAGAACAAGATTAGAGTACTAGGCTTTGGCTCAGCAAATAGAATTGTAAATGATAGGCTTCCCGCAAGTGAGGGTGGCAAATACCTACCAAAAATGGGTCTCAAAAACAGACGAATTGAGATCCGAATTCAGACATTAGACGAGAACGCCGACAAATTCGTTAATGTTGGAGAATAGTGGGGGTAAAAATTGAAATCACTTAAGTACTTAGCTTTATTAGGTTTGTTTGTATCGGTGCAAGCATTTGGTTTAAAGGCAGATATAAATACTGTTAAAGCTTATCATAACGATGAGATCAATCAGCTTTTAACGGACTATACACTAGAAGACAGTTTAAACATTCGTGTGGAACTAAAAAGAAAAGACACTAAGCTAACAGAGCAAGAGATTGTAAGTATTCCTGGTTTGTACCAAAAAACTGGAGAATTTTCTGAAGTTGATTTAGGAAAAGTTTTAAATTTATACGACAGAAAAATTGTTTTGATCCAAAAAAGACAAGTTTCTAACGAAGAGATGGATTTAGTAAAATCATCTTTAAAAGACAGGCTCTACCTTCCAGAAGATGTTCAATACACTGTCTTAGACGACACTCCAAAGATACAAGAAGCTGTATCTAATATTTCAAATGATTTCTTTTTTGGAGCTTATGTAACTTTGATCAAAAAAGGTCAATTTTTATGGATTCTTATTTTTTCAATTGGTTTCATAATTGCTCTTTATGTACTTGCTAAAGTTTGGAAAGGAAAATCACAAGGTGCAGATGCTGGTGGTTCTTCAGAACTTTCAATGTCTGGTGGTGGATTAGAAGCATCTAATGATAAGATTTCTGATAAGAATGACGATAATACACATGGTGCACAAGGTGGATTTACAGAGTCTGATTTAGAAACATTCAATTTTAAGTCACTTTGCTCAAATTTAACAGAGGCATATGCACAATCTCCTGGATCTACATCTCAAGTTTTATGGCAACAGATTCCTGATTTTAAATCTCAAATTCAATTTTATGAAATAATTAAGATACAAAAAGATATATCTGATAATGTATATCAAATTTTAGATAGCATTTTTAGTTTTAAATCTAGATCAAATTCTGCTAGCAATCTTAGATCGCAAGGTTTTAGTAAGCACACGCTTTCTAATATCTCTGTTGAATTAGCAAAAATTAAATTTTCTGATGTGCATAATGAACATGAAGAAGTTTTATCTGAAATATATCCAAACTGTGCAGATCATAAGTCTGAGCTCTATGAAAAAGGTTTGGAGACACATTATCTTGTTTTGTATAAAATTTTTAAAGATGATTTTATGAACTATCTATCTACAAGTAAGAATTCAAATATTATGGATAAAGTTAATGATCTTTTAACTTTTGACCCATCATCTGATCATCCTGAGTCTTCAAAATATAAAGCTTTTGTTAGTTTCTTAAAAGAGAGTAACTTTGGTGTTAAAGATAAGAGTCAAAAAACTGTAAATAATAAAGTTGTTCAGATGCTTTATAATCTTTCTGAAGATGATCTTTCTAATGTAAAAGCATTAAAAGAAAGTGATGAACTTAAATCACTAGTACCAAGACTGTCTTGGGTAAACAGTGAAGATTCAAATAGACTTAAATCATTTTTGACTAATCTTGATGGACATCAACTTAAACTTTTTCTTGATGAAGAGAGCACTTACAGCAGCGCGATTTCTGAATTAGATGATAGAACAAAGTTTAGATTGACTGAAAAAGCCTCAAAGGGTGATCAAGAAAAAATTGATTGGACGTCTTTAAGAGAAAAAATAAAACTGTTTTACAGTTATGAAAGCGACAAAGGTAACGAGCAACATTATGAGAAAAAAGCCAGTTAGTAGATTTTTATTTGTTATATTTTTAGGAACTTGCTTTTCGCTTCCGAGCTTAGCAAGTTCTTTGTCGTTGACTACAGCTCTACAGCAAGAAAACTTTGTCTCTGACAGCAATCAAGATGTATCAAGAACAGCTATTGGTGCTGTAGGTGCTGAATTTGAAATGAATGTTGATCATCATTGGTCTGCAGGTATCTTTGGTGGTGCACAAACAAGCATTATCTCTCAAGAAAACCTAAGTTTTGGTGTTGGTGGTTTTATAAACTATTACTTTAAAGGTAGTCCTATAAAATCTGAGTTTAAAAACTCTTCATCTTATATTTCTGGGCTTAGCAGAACTTCTTTTTTTGGTGGTCTTGGTGTAGAGCAAAGATTTTTAAATTCTGAAAATGTTAAAAGTGAAAGTGCTGGTGGTCCATTTTTAAGAGTGGGTGGGCGCTACATTTGGAATTCAAACTTATTCTTAAGTGCTAACTTAAAGTTTTTACTAGCAGGATCAGACTACAACTCTGTTGATCTAGTTTTTGGTCTTGGTTTTTATCTTTAAAATCTTTATCGATTAGATTCAGTACTGATAGCTGAGATAATACTATACTGAGTCGAATACTCTTTGATTTGTCTAAGAGTTATAAAGCCGATTGCATCATTTCTAACATCATCTTTAGCTAAGGCACTGTTTTGATATATAAAACCTATTAGTTTTCCATTTTGTAAATACACAGTATTTGTTAGTGTCACTGCATGATTTTCTGAAAAAAGTCTATAATCAAAGCCGATCCATATATAACTGTCATTGTTTAATACTCTTTCAAATTCTAAAAATATATGCTCTTTATACTCTTTATAAGATTTTATTCTTTGCACTTTAAGGTAGGAGAACGTATTTGTTTGTTCTCTAGATGTATTATCAATACTTTCTATATAGTTATCGATAAAAGTTTCTTGTTTATCTAAAACATGAACTTTGGTGGTCAAATATAGAGGCTTAGTTGTCTTGTAATTTAAAGAGATACCTGTCCAGGCTTTAACAAAATTTATAAAATTATCTATTGGTTTATCGCCTAGTAGACCCTGATTAAATGGAAGTCTTCTAAATTCTGGACTAATTTTATTAAACAAAGAGGATTGATACTTAAAGAAAAGTTCTTGAAGAGTTAAAAAGTACTCTGAAGTGTTTTTGTAGCTTCCTATATCTATTGCGTTTTTTAACTTAGAAATTTCACTCGGAGTAAAGTAATGAACAGTTTGACCTTTTATGGCCTTAAAAACTTCATCTGTTCCAGCAGATATTAGCGTTGGCATATCATAAGAATCAAAACCATTTTCTGCGCGCATTCTAGCAACTTTAGTGAGTATGCTTGTAGTTGATATTATAGAGCCCTTTTCTACGTAATCATTTTTAATAAGTTCATTTTCTAGAACATTAAAGGCTGCAAAAGCATAACAGGTGCCAAAGCACTGCACTCTAAAATTAGAGCTAAAACCAGTTTGCGATATAAGTCCTTTTTCAGCTAAACTGATCAAGACTTTTCTTCTTAGTGATCTGTCCGTGATATTTAAGTTAGACTCAAAATAAGGTTGTTCAGTTCCAGCACTAGTAGAGCTAAATGCTTCATCTCGTTTAAAACTCTGAATCATGCTTTTATATGATGTTAAAACGTCATAGCATTGAGATGCCGTAGAGCTGGTTGGAGCCAACAGTAGTGTAATAAAAGCTAATAAATTCAAGTACTTATATAAAGCATTCATAGTTATATATTTGCAAATAATATGCCAGTTTAGATTCACTTATTTTGATTTGGTAGTTTTAGCATATATTTCAAGCAAATGCTAGTTTTTGTATTTATTCTTATATGTAAGACTATAAGTATCTAACAACTTTCTTTTTAAAATTTTTCTCTTGTAGAGTTTTAAGCTCAGAGAGTTGTTCTTTTGTAGGTGCCAAGAGATTTAGTTCATTGAGCCATTGAAAGATTTTATCAATATTTGCAGGACACTTTTCGATTAGTTTGAGCGCTGTTTCTTGAGACCAAACATTATTTTTTGCCATTACTAAAAGTGTTTGTGTCGGTGTAGCAAAGACAAAATCACTTTTTTTGAGTTCTTCAATAACATTATCTGAAGGGTCTGCGCCTAATGTGTGGGGAGGCTTTGGAAAAGAAAGTGTTAATTTGTTTTCTGCATCTATTTCATTTGAGGTTTGAATAAATCTTCTACTAGTTTTCTCTAAAAATCCTTCTTTTTTTAAAATCACCCTTATTAGTGATCTAAAATTATTAGACACAAAATCATAGTCAATATTACTGTAGTAATCATCATCAAAAAGACTCACAGTTCTTATATCTATATCTACATAGCATTTAATTGATTTCGAAGTTAAGAGCTTTTCTAAAGGGTGTGAAGTCTCATTGTTGGGGGCTGTATCAGTCATAACTGTTTCCCCAAAGACCTTTAAGTTTTTTAAGTTTTAGATTTGAAAGAGGTACGCATTGACATAAAAGCCTTAGTTTTTTTTTGTCTGAATTTTTATGAGGTGGAAAGTTTAATCTCCACTTTTCAATTTTTGTTGGTTTCGAAACAGAGCCCTCAATTTGCATTGAGCAGGTTCCGCATGTTCCTAATCCTCTACAGTGCATGAACTTTGGATTTTGATTGTAAATTTCATTAAAATGATCTTTTAAACTAGATCTTAAATCTTTACTTGATTCACAGGATACTCTAAGCCCTGAAGGAAGTTCAACTGTATATGATTTTTTAGTCATATTATTTAATACTTTAAATCTAGTGCATCAGCCATGATTTTTAAGCGATCATTTAATGATTTGGATTCTAGTGCAACTTGTGCAAGATACGGTTCAAGTTTTATTTTTTCAAAAATTTTAAAGCTGTAGTCAATATTTGATAGATCTTTCCATTTACTAGACTGTATGTATTTGTAAAACTCTTTGTCATCATACTCTTCTGAGTATTTAAATAAAAAGTTATCGATCGCTTCTCGTAACTCAGCGTTCGACTTTTCTTCTGAGTCTGACTCATCAGAGTATTCTGTGCAGTAGTAAGTTGTGTAGGGTATTTCTTGAATTTTTTCATCAAGTTTGTACCTGGCATCCATATTTACAGAAACTCTAAATCTGCCATCAGGTGTAACTTCATCGATTGTACATAAGCCAGCTGAGAAAATCTCTTGTGGCTTAAAAGTAGATTGATTTGAGTTTAAAATTTTTGCCTTGTCTTGGTTTTTTGGGCCTTCGCTTATCATTTCTTCAGTGTGACAAACACCAATCTTGATCTTGTTTTTAACACAATCTTTAATCATTGATCTGTATCTTGGTTCAAAGACATGAAGAGGTACTGTGGTCGTTGGAAAGCTAACCATGCCTGGTATTGGGAATACTGCTACTTTTACTTTTTCCATTTTTTTATATTAGCACTTATTGTTAAAATTGTGCCATACGAGCTTTGCTGTAGTTTCACTATGGCTATGAAAAAACTACTCTATTAAAAATATATATTTTTCCATTTTGGCCTCTTAAAGGCGTCAGATTGTGAGCTCTTATACGTGATGTGCTATTATATCGTATGAGTATTTCAACACGTAAAAAGAAAAGCTACCAAAGCCTCACTTTAGAGGAGCAAGACAGGATTGTTCGCATGGCTTGGGAAGATAGAACAAGCTTTGACACAATCACTAGACAGTTTGGCCTATCGCCCAATGATGTTGAAAAATTTATGAGAACTCAGTTAGATGAGAAGGCTTATAAACGCTGGAGGCGCAGAGCCAGCGAACGAGGTCATTTGAAGCAAGAAAAGAAGAGACCAGAGTCTGTAGATAGATTTAAATGCAGTCGTCAGAGGCTTGATGGAAGCACTAAAGGTTGGAAGTGAAAGACACTAAAATCTGTCAAACGTGTAAAAAACCTATGGAGTATCGTAAAAAATGGCGAAACAACTGGGATGATGTTAAGTACTGCGGTGAAAAGTGCAGACGAAATAAAAATGCCAAATCTATTGAAGGCGCAAGAACAGTTAAAAAAAGTAACTAACACTTTATTTAGTGACGAGTACTCATGAAAGTCTAGATTTAATCTTTTTTATTAAGCTGCCAAACAGGGGAAGTCTTTCATAAACCATATCTCCAATGTCTAAATAGTCATTGTGTTTAATAATCTTTGAGCTTTCTTTGCTAAAAGTGATTAGGCTTAAACCTCTTACTGTGTATGGTTTTCCACAGTTCAAAGGCTTTGCTGTCAAGGTCATATCCCATTCACATGTGTAGACATTATCAGAGGCTATAATATTCTTAAAATCAAAATCAATGGAACTAACAGTGCTGTAAGCATGTTTGTAGTATTTTTTAAGATTTTTTAAACCTTTAACTTTAATTAAAGGATCTTCAAATAGAATTTTAGGGTCATAAAGCTCATCTAAGACCTCAGGGTTTTTACCATTATATTCGTTAAAGCATTTGATTATAAGTTCTTTGTGTTTCATTAAAACCTCTACTTTAAAAGTATTTTCTTTACTAAAAAAAGTCTAATGAGGCGTAAATTCTAGATCACTATGGGTACTCACCTTTAAAGAAAAAATTCCAAATTAGCTTAAAGTAATTAAGATGTGATTTGATCTCTTTTTATAGCGCTTATGTTTTAATTAGGTTTTTTAAACTTAAGAGTCATTCTATCACTTTCGCCAATTTTTAAATGTTTAGCTTTATCAGAGTCTAGAGCTCTTAAAGCAGGTGGAAGTTCCCATACACCTTTTTTATAGTTGGCTGTGTCTTTTGAGTTAGCATTTATTTCAGATTTAGCAACGAGCTCAAAACCAACTTTTTTAGCTAAATTTATTATATAACTTTCTTTAACATACCCAGTACTTGCCTTTTTGTCTTGTTCGGCATCTTCAGGCATTCTGTGCTGAACAACGCCTAAGAGTCCACCAGGCTTTAGAGCCTGATAAAAAGCTTTAATTGTTTTTTCATCATTTTCACTTCTAATCCATCCATGAAAGTTTCTAAAGGTAAGAACTCTATCTGCTGTTGATGGAGGAGCTACAGGGCCTATTGTGTTTACAGAATCATCAAGAACACTGTATTTTACATTCCCAAAAAATGTGTTGTTCGAAGTTAAGCTTTTGATTTTAGGGTTATACTTTTTAGCATAGGTTTTTTTTGAAGCTTCTGAAAAAATGGCTAAATAAAGTATACCTTCATTTTTTAGATAAGGGCCGATAATTTTAGTGTACCAACCTGCACTAGGGTTAATTTCAACAACGGTGTGTTGGGGTTCAATTTCAAAAAATTTAAGAGTTTCTACAGGATGTCTATATATATCTCTGGCTTTATCATCAGCCCTGTATTTTAGAGTCGATATTTTTTTTAAGCTCATGTTTTTAGATTTTGAACAGCAGGAATTGCCATTTTCTGTATTTTTAAAAATTGAACTGCAAGATGAGAGCATAAGCATTGCAATAGTGAGTTTAAGTAGTTTCATGAGAGTCCTTTTGTTTTTTTAGTTAGTATTGTAATCATGTTTAAGTATTTAGTTTTCAGAATTTTGATCAAATTAAAATTCTTCGGAAAATATTTTTTCTGTTATTCTCCAGAAATGACCTTGTTTTCTGGCTATTACAAATGAGGGCATTCTAAAAAATGGTTCGCATCTAATAGCATCTTCAACACTTTGAATAGGAAGTTCAAATTCAGGTCTTTTCATATGCGATCTTAAAAAATTGATATTAAATTTCTTAAGGCTCGTTTCATTATTTAGGTAATGAATCTCAGAAAGACTTTTTGCATCGTAGTCGTAGTATTTTACTTCTAAAAAAGAATTGCCGTTTTTATCTTTCCTGTTCTCTAGTTCAATAGTGTCTGGCTTTAAAATATGCGCATTTTTAGAAAGCCTAGCTTGCTTTAGTTTTGTATCTGCATCTACAAGTGTTTCATCACAGTTATTACAATTTCTAGCTGTAAGGTCATTTTCGGTATTACATGCTGGACAGATCTTAAATCTAAACCGGTAACCACAGGCTTTAAAATCGAGTGTTTCGGGGTCTTCTACTCCGCCTCGACACTTTCTACCATAGTGCTCTAAAATATTACCCTCATCATCAACGCGACCCCAAAAATTGTTCTCAAAACTGCACTTCGGACACGGTATTTGTACTAGAGTAGATTCTGGGCTTGGTTTTTTATCAGATATTTCAGGGCTGTAAATGTCATGTGTAACACCTGTGTAGTCTAGGATAAAACAGTCTTTTTTCCCTGGATTAATTCTTAAGCCTCTGCCTATTATCTGTTGATACAGGCTTACTGAATCAGTAGGTCTTAAAAGAGCTATAACATCGACATGTGGCGCATCAAACCCAGTAGTTAGCACAGAGACATTAACAAGGTACTTTATTTTTCTATCTTTAAATTCTTTTATTATCAGATCTCTTTGATCTTCGTCTGTCTCACCAATAACAATTTTAGCATCTTCTTTTGGGAGGTGTTCTAGTATTTCATAGGCATGTTTTACGGTGCTACTAAAAATCATTACACCTTTTCTGTCATACTTTTCAGTAATATCGATAATATTTTTTACAATAAGCGGTGTAAGTCTTTTTTGTTTTTTTAAAACCTCTTCTACTTCTGCATTGGTGTATTTCTTTCCAGATTCGGTAAGTTCAGAAAAGTCATAGCATGTGACTGGTATATCTATTTTTATGGGTTTGGTTAAAAAATTATTTTTAATCATATACTCTAAGGGAAGTTCAAATATACTTTGTTTAAAAAACCTTGCCTCTTTTGTACGTTCAATGCCTTGATGGCTAAAGTTGAAAATCCACCCTAAGCCTAATCTGTAAGGTGTAGCTGTTAAACCCAATACACAAATCTGTTCATTAAAAGACTTTAATTTTTTTATAACTTGAGAGTATTGAGTTTCTTGCTCTAAAGCGACTCTGTGACACTCATCAATAATTACTATATTAAAGTCTTTAAAAAAACTTTCATTAGCTCTAGCAACAGATTGAATACTCCCAAAAATGACTTTATTTGATTTATCTTTTCTATCTAACCCTGCAGAGTAGATACCTGCCTTTAGTCCATAACTTTCATACTTGCTGTGATTTTGTTCTACAAGTTCTTTAACGTGGGCTAAAACTAGGACTCTGCCTTTAGCAATTTTTGCTAGCTCTGCAATAACAAGACTTTTGCCTGCTCCTGTGGGTAAGACAATCACTGCAGGATCACGTTTTTTTCTAAAGTAATTTAGAGTCTTATCTACAGCCTCTTGTTGATAGCTTCTGAGTTTGTACATATATTTTTATTTTTTAGATTATTATTAAATGTTAATCAATACACGAGTAGTTAGTTAGCTCTTAGCAAAATATATGAAAAGCCTAAAAGGCTACTGTAAGCTTTTCATCTTAAAGTAGTTTATTAAAAATCCGATTTTTATTCAGTCATAGGTCTAGAATTGTTAAAAACAAAATCAACATCTTGTATCAACAAGTATAACAAATAAAATTAACTTTGAGGGGTTTGTTATGTTAAAAAAGATTTTTCCTATTTTTATTTTAAGTTTTATGCTTTTCGGTTTTACTGAGTGTCTACAAGACGAAGAAGATAATGAAAACAATGTTTATGATGTAGTAAAAAGTAGAGATGAGCTTTCAACACTTTCAATGCTTCTTGATTATGTAGATGAAGAAGGTTCGCAAGAAAACACATTAGATTTTTCTAACAGCTTAGATCTGCCACTGCTGCAATATACTTTTTTTGCACCAACAAATGATGCTTTTAATCAACTAGATCAAAATGATGATGATGTTTTTAATGATGAAGATATCACTCAACTAGAAACTATTTTAGGTGGCTCTTCAAACTTAGCAAATGCTTTGTATCTTATTTTTTCAAATCATATTTTGCAGACTTCAGAAACACTTGAAGAGATTTCTGAAGAAGAGTTTTTACAAAGTAGGGCTTTTATTGTGGATGAAGACAATAACTTTAGGTTATCTATTACAACAGACCCCGAAGTTAGAATTACACCATCTTTTGTAGAAAACATTGCAACAATAACTACAGCTGATTTAGAGGGGAGCAATGGCTTTGTACATGTTATTGATAAAATTCTAATTGATAATGACTCTGCAAGTGTTCTTTTTCCATCAGTTCCGTAAAACTATTGATAAACATATCTAGTGAAATTACAAAAATACTTTATCTAAGCAGATAGAGTATTTAGTTGCTCTTTAGCTTGTTGCTTTAAATCAACATCAGATGGGTCATAGACTTTTAAACTATCAATTTTTAAAAGTAGTGCTTTGGCTTCATTTTTTTTATTATTTTCTTTTAGTTGAAGAGCATATTCAAAAGCTATGTTTATAGAGCTTGGGCTAAGTTTATAAGCTGAGGCTATTAGCTTTTCACCTTCACTTTTGTTTGCCCAAGCCAAACCAAGTGGTGCTCTTAAAAATTTTGGTTTTTTAGATATTTTTTTATGTGCTTTACCTAAAATATAGCTTGCTAATGCCTTTTGATAATCAGTGCTTTCGTTAAGGGTTAAAACTTTTTTAGTATCCTCTTTTAGGGCCAAGACTAAAGATCTTGATGAAAAAATACCTTTATGAAGTGCTAATTTTCCTTTAGCAATAGCTCGTCTTAAATATCCGTTTGCAGAGTTAGGGTAGCGTTTAACCATTTCGTCAGTCATGTGAATGGACTCCTCATAAAAACGAATCTTATTCTTTTTTTCAATACTCTGATTGCCTTTAAGTGTGATGAGCCTTGTTTGTCTTGTTAGTAGATCAATATCAGTTTGATCTTTTTCTAACTGATCATTTACTTTTTCTAGTGCCGAATCTATTTGATTTTCAGCGATCATTTTATCAATTGAATTTATTAAGTCTGAATTATTTGCGTGACCGTAGTTAGACGTGAAGAGAAGTAAAGTTAGTGTAAAAATTTTCATTTTCATGGAGGCTCCTTTTGTTTGTCTATTATGGGCTTAAAGCTATAAAAAGTACAAATAGTGCATATAGATTTAAATAATAAACATGATATTTATTATTTTTGTTGATGAAATCATGCACTTAACATAAGCAAATATTAATAATTTTTAAAGGAGATTATATGAAAACTTTGATCAGTCTATTTATCCTATTAGGTTGTGCTTATGCAAATGCAGACAATGCAAATGTAGATTTAGAAGTAAACTATAAAACTGGTGCAGTTGATATTTTTGCAAATGAAAACTACGTTGTTGATAATTTGAATGAGCTTGTAAACGCATTCCCAAAATCAAAGGTTTACATTATTGGTCATACAGATAGCTCTGGTTCAGATGTGAATAACCTAAGGCTTTCTGAAGCACGTGCCAACGCGCTTTATATCAGACTTTTAAAATCTGGATTAAGTAAAGATCAAATTTCTGCAAAAGGTATGGGTGAAACAGCACCAATAGCCGACAACAACACAAGTGCTGGTCGAAATGCCAATAGAAGAGTTGTAGCTGTATTTGCGGGTCTCTCTGAAGATGAAAAGAATAAATTGAAGACCATGGTTTCATCTAAAAAAGGCTTAAGCTATGTAGATTCAGAAAGTAAAGTTGTTGATCAATTTATTTCTGAAAAACAAAAAATTGCTGCGGATGCAAAAGCACCAGTTGCTGATGTGAAAGCTAAAGCACCAGAGGCTAAAAGTTCTTTAAAAGCATACAAAAATAGCGGTAATTACAGATATGCAATTTCAACAGGTGTTTATAACAGTACTGTAGATGTTGATAATAAAACTAGTGCTGCTCAAGATTCAGAATGGGTTTCAGACCACTCTTTACCAATTGGTCTTGCTGCTCAATTTAAAGTTGCTAACAGTGCTTGGTTAGGTTTTAAAGTTTTTGGACACAGACATGACTATGAAATTGAAACATCACCTGGTTTTACTTGGGATGAAGAAAGAACCTTTCTTTTAAGAGGATCTTTAATTTCAGACTATGAAGGTGAAAATTGGGGTATAGGTTTTGATGTAGACTTCAACCGTGAAGCTATGATTATAGAAAATGCAGGTGCAGCAGTTTTAAGTTATGAGTCTCTAGTAGGTGCAACACTTAGAGGTCAGTATAAAATTTATGACTCTAACAAATGGTCTTCTAGATTAGGTGTGGCTTTAAGCTATCCGTTTGCCGCTATCTCTTCTGATGACACAGACGCTGAGGGTGAGCTTGGATACAGCGTATTCTTAGATTTAATGAGAGATCAGGTGATTGTTGATTACGGCATAAGAGCTAAATTGTTTTATGGACAAAGAAATTTCACAAATGCTCAGAGTGATCAAACAGAAGATGTCTTTGGATTAGTTCTTTCTTTAGATACGCCTAACTGGTTGTAATAATAAAATCGTTGATGCGATAAATTTATCTTAAATATATATTTAGATATATTTTTAAAAGCCTTAAGATAGTCTCTTAAGGCTTTTTTTATGATTTATAGTAATGATTTAGATCAGTAATTTGTAGTGATAATGAAGTTAGTTTAACTTCGATATTTGATTCTTTCAAAATAGACTCAGTCTTTTCTAAGAGTCTTTCACCTATGGTTTTTTTTAAATCTTCACTTCTTCCTGGAAGTAACAAAAGTGTTATATGTATAAAGTGTTTTTTTTGATTATCACCAATAACAACATTTGATGCTGTTATTGTTCTTGTTTTAATATTTTCTAATTTGACTGTTTCTTGCTTTGCCAAACACTTGTGAAGTCCCTTAGACAGTGTGTTCATTTCTATTAAACTGTCTAAGTTTTTATCGTGTTCAACAATTAAATGTGGCAAGTTTAAAGACCGTGGTTGTATAAAAAGAAATATTGAACTTTTAAACCAGCTGAAACACGCTCTTCGTCCAAATCTCTTCGGTCATAATCACTTAGATTTTCAAACTTTGCGAAAAGCTCTGCTTGAAAGTTTGAGTTTATATAATACTGAAAGTCAGCATTAAGGCTCCACAAAGAATAGTCCAAGTCATTGTTTAAAAAAGAGATAACGTTTTTTTCTCTTTCAGCTTTAAGCGTTATTGAGGCTGATGCATCATCACCATAAAGTCTTGAAATTCCTATGTTACCAGAAATACGACTAAGCCCCAGAGTACCACCTAAAATAAGGCCATAGCTTTCATCAGAAAGATCAGGTCCATTCAATTGAAGAGATATAACATCAACACGAACAACTGTGCTATCGTATTCATCCTCATAAGATTCAACAAGGTCACCAACAATTCCATTCATTCTCTCTAAACTAAAAGTTCCAACTTCTAATTTGGTTTTTGCGTAGCGGTCGGCAAGATCTATAGCGTTTGCCGATAAAGCAATTCGCCCTCTTACACTTCTGCCATCTTCAAAAACCAAGTTGAGTTCAAACTGCCCCGGAAGTCCAACATGCCAATCATCGAATCTATTGTTAGTTACTTTTGTGTTTAAACGTAGAATATTTCGTGTTTCAGTTTCTGATCTGCTATCCTCTTCTCTGATCTTCTCAGAAAACTGTTCATAGCTTATGCTAGAATTTCCAAGTCTAAGTGTTGCATTTGCGTAGTTAAAGCTAGTTGTTGCAAGTATGGCTAATATTAAAAATTTCATATTTATTTTCCCCTTTTATAAAAAGTAATGTTTGCTAGTCTTTTTCACAAACATCACTTTTAAACTAAAGACATAACTGTAAAAACTTCAGAAAACTTAAATTTAGATAACTTAAATTCTTCAACTTCAGGTTTTTTTTAAATTAGATTTAGAAGATATTAAATGTCGCCTAATTTTAAGGCTGCATAAGACATGGCTATACATTTAAAAAACTTAAGGTTAGTCTAATCGTTTGCAGCAAATTTACTGATTTTAAGGACATTTTAATGGAATCTAAGCCTCAATTTATTTTTAAATCCAAAGCCTCAATTCAAAGTGACACTTTTTCGGGTATAACAGTAGCTCTGGCTTTAGTTCCGGAGGCTGTGGCGTTTGCATTTATTGCAGGTGTTTCACCAATTGTAGGCCTTTATGGTGCTTTTTTTATGTGCCTACTCACAGCTGTTTTAGGTGGTCGTCCAGGTATGATTTCTGGAGCTACAGGTGCAATGGCTGTAGTTATGGTTCACTTAGTTTCAGAGGGCAATGCTATTGGTGATGGACTTGGAGTTCAGTATCTTTTTTTCACGCTCTTAATTGTAGGGCTGATTCAAGTCTTGGCTGGAGTTTTAAAGTTAGGAAAATTTATAAGACTTGTCCCAAGATCTGTAATGCTTGGTTTTGTAAATGGTTTAGCCATTGTGATTTTTCTATCACAGTTGGAAATGTTTAAGGTCTCTGGAAGCTTACTTCCTACAAAAGACTTATTAGTGATGCTATCACTTGTGAGTTTAAGTTTATTTATATTATTTATGGCGCCTAAAATTCATAAAAAAGCTCCAGGCGCATTAATTGCAATACTCTTTATCACTTTAATTGTTGGTGTTTTTAAAATTGATACATCAACTGTTTTATCTTTTATTCAACAAAATGGTGGTTCAGGAGTTAAGGGCAGCCTTCCTTCTTTTTCTTTTCCACAAGTTCCTTTAAGCATGAGTACTTTAGTTTTTATTTTTCCTTATGCGTTTATTTTAGCAGCTATTGGTTTGATTGAGTCTTTGATGACTTTAAATCTTATTGATGAGCTCACAGAAACGCGTGGTAATGGCAACAGAGAGTGCATGGCCCAGGGCTTTGCTAATTTTATAAATGGTCTTTTTGGTGGTATGGGTGGTTGCGCCATGATCGGGCAGAGCATTATCAACATCACCTCTGGTGGTAGAGGTCGTCTTTCGGGAATAGTGGCTTCAGTGTCTTTACTTATCTTTATACTCTTCACTTCTAAATACATTGAGATGGTGCCTATTGCGGCCTTAGTTGGTGTTATGTTTTTTGTAGTAATTAAAACTTTTGCTTGGAGTTCATTTTACATAATTAACAAAGCCCCTAAGTGGGATATTGTTGTTATTGCTTTAGTAACAGGTTTAACCGTTGTTTTTGATTTGGCCATAGCTGTGTTTGCAGGTGTTGTCTTATCTGCTTTAATTTTTTCTTGGGAGAATGCTTTAAGGATACAAGTTAAAAAGTATGTTGATGAGCATGGCATTAAGCACTACGAAATTTTTGGACCTATATTTTTTGGATCTACAGCTCTATTTATGGAACAGTTTGAGTTAAAAGAGGATCCTAAAGAAGTTATAATTGATTTTAAAGAGTCAAGAATTGCAGATTTATCTGCTATTGAAGTTATAAACAAACTTGCTGAAAAATATCAAAAGTTAGGTAAAAATATTCACCTTAGGCATTTAAGTAAAGACTGCATAAAGCTAATTAAAAAAGCTGAAAAGATTTGTGAAGTTAATGTTTTAGAAGATCCTAATTATTTTGTAAGTGTCGATAACTACAGAAATTTACAAGAGTCTTCAGATACGTAGTTGTAAGTTAAACTTATCATTCATCTGTAAAAGGAGTTTTTTATGAAAACAGCAGTTCTAATTTTAGTTCCTATATATATAAGTTATATTGCAATTATTGGTGTGGTGATGTTTTTAAAGAGATACAAAGCCATTAAGACTAGGGAAGTTAAATTAAAATACTTTAAAGATTATGTGGGTGAATCTACCTACGAGTTAGAAATTTTTAACAATCACTTTAACAATCAATTTCAGCTGCCTTTGATTTTTCTTATTCTGTGTGTGGCTCAAGGTCTTTCAGATTCAGTGAGTTTAACCACTTGTGTACTTTCTTACGTATTTGTTATATGTCGATTCTTTCACACTTTTTTTCATTTAGGCTCAAATAAACTGGTTTTTCGTGCAATAAGCTATGTTTTAGGAGCTCTTATATTGGTTGTTTTAAGTTTTAATTTCTTCTTCAGTGTAGCTTTTTCGTAGTAAATTATAACCTGCAAACATATAGCATAGAGTATGATCAATGGGTCTACATGTGCCATAAAAAGGTTTTTAAAAGTTAACAGTATAAAAGAAAAAAAAGGAGTTAAAGTATGGGAAGTAACAGCTTAAGACTGATTCTTTTTTTTTCAGTACTTTTCACATTGGCTCTTATAGAATTTGTTGTTCCTTACAGAAAAAGAATCCTAAAAAGAAAAGACAGGTGGGTTTCAAACTTTTTCTTAATCGCTATTGCTAATCTACTTGTAAAAATCTCTGTTCCTGTTGGGCTTATAGCTTTTTCAGACCTATTTAGAGAAAAAGGCTATGGGCTACTTAATGTTATAGAAGTAAATTTTTATGTATCTATAATAATTTCGTTAGTCTTATTAGATTTTTTAATTTATGTGCAACATATTATTTCTCATAAAATTTTGTTTTTATGGAAGTTTCATAGAGTTCATCACACGGATATAGATTTAGATGTGACAAGTGCTCTAAGATTTCACCCAATTGAAATTTTATTTTCAATTTTATATAAATTATTTTTCATTTTTATATTTGGAATTAGTTCGGAATCTATTCTAATTTTTGAAATAATTTTAAGCTCTATGGCTATGTTTAATCACTCTAATATACACTTGCCGAAAAGATTTGAGTCTGCATTAAGGATGTTTATCGTTACACCGCAAATGCATATTGTACATCATTCGGTTAAAAAATATGAGTCTGATAAAAATTTTGGTTTTAACTTTTCTTTTTGGGATAGAATTTTTAAAACCTATATTAAAAATTTTGAAGGATCTGATAAAATTGGACAAAATCACTTTAGAAAAATAAAGGATCAAAGTCTTAAAAGTTTACTGATCCAGCCTTTCTTAAAAATTAAAGTTAAATGATAATATTTAATTTACCTATGCAATTACTAACTAACTAACTAAAGATTTAGTTAGAAGTTTTTGTTATATTCTTTAACAACTTTATGCATTTTTATGCTTCCTTTTTTACCTAAAGAAAAAGATAAAAGACTAAATCCTAAAGCTCCAGCCGCAAGAGCAAGATCTTCATCATCTGAGTCAGATGAATCAGAACCAATATAAAAACCTAGTGCAACAGCTGATATGATAAAACTAGCAAGAGATCCAAGAGTATAGTGCTGGGAACGTTTGACTTCTTTTTTCCAATCAGGATTGTATGCAATTAAATCTTTCTTAAACTTTTTATCTAGTAGAGTTTCGTTTTGCGAGTAGATAAAGTTATTATCATAGAATTGAACAGTATGAATTGCTTTCTTTGTATCTAGTGGTTGTAGTGGCGGTTTTGAAATACATCCGACCATAGAAAAAACTAAAATAAAATTAATAAGTATGCGCATAAAAATCTTCCTCTTTAAGAGCCAATAAAGACTTTTAATAATACAAAGTCAAAAAGAAGAGTATATTAAATAATGTTAAGAAATTTTTATAATACTAATTAAAGTCCTTTGATTTTAAATACTTACAAAAAGCATTCATAACCTTTAGATGAAATAAAGCTTGTGTATATTTATATAAATACCATGGAAGTGAGGGTACAAACTCATTTACAGAGGCTAAAGTGTACTTGCCTTTAGCTATAAGTCTAAACTCAAGCCATCCTGTATCTTTTCTTTTGGTTAAAAGCCCTCCAATAATATGAAACTTAACTCGTTTAAGTTGGTCGTTGTCTTTAATTCTTTCTAAAATTAACAATGGTTTTTTTATTCCAATAAATTTAAAATTGACAATATTCTCTTTTGTTTCTGCTTTGATTAAGAAAACAAAATACTTTGGGAGCCAATTAAAATACAGCTGACTAATTTTTTCTTCTGGGACTTTGTAAGGATTTTTAAGTCTTTGTATTGATCTTACATTATTCTTTGAAGGCATTTTATGCGTAATGGTTTTTTTTGTTTTTTCTTTTGAAAAAGTCTCAAGCATGCTTTTATAGGTTCTGTATTTGATTGTGTCTTCAATTTCTTTTGGAACACTAGGGGAGGGCATCTCACAGGTGAGGCTGTCTATTAAAGGTGAAACCAACTCATAGTCTGCTTGGCTTAAAACTTTCACTCCAAATTTTAGAATCGAGGTAGAGTAAGTTGGAATATTCACTATTTTAGTTTTTCTGTTAAAGTACGTAATTGTTTGTTTAGTTAAGTTTTGATAAGTGATTTTTTCACCATTGACGACATCTATGGTTTTATTTTTAAAATCAGGATGTTTTAAAGATTTTTTAATTACGGCTGTTAAGTCATCAATATAAATACTTTGAGTTGTATTTTGCGACCACTTCGGCAGTAGCATTATCGGAAGATTAAAAACAAGGTTTCTAAGCATTTCAAAAGATGAGCCTCCATCACCCACAATCATACCAGCTCTTAAAAGTGTAACTGGTATATCTGTAAGTCTTAAGACTTCTTCAACTTCTTTTCGGCTATCAAGGTGTTTACTATGCCCTCTTTCTGGTTCTAAGCCTCCAAGGTAAATGATCTGCTTCACATTGTTTTTAATACAAGCTTTCGCAAAATTATCTGCAAGTAACAGATCTGTATTTTCAAAATCACCTTGAAAAAGACGTGATGAAGGAAGCATTGAGTGAACCAAATAAACCGCAATGTCAGTTTCTTTTAACGCATTATCTGTGCTTTGAAATGAAAACAAGTCTGTTTCTACCCACTCAACATTTGGAGCGCTTTGTTTTTTAGTACGGCTAAGCCCTCTAACCAGGTGATCCTTAGATAGACACTTAATGAGATTTTTCCCAACAAAACCAGAAGCTCCTGCTATAGTTACTTTCACTTTTTAAAACTCCTAGACATTAATTTACACTTCTATTATATGTGGCAAAGTTACACTTTATGTGGCAACGTTACACTTAATGTTACAGGAACATGGTCTGAAATTTCATTATAAAAACTATTAAAAGGCTGATCACTTGTGTAATCTAGTAAGTTATACACTTTTATATCCACATTATTAAGTTCTTTGATAAAAAAATGATCAAGACTCATTTCTTGATCAGATGAAAGGTATGTTGGTTTCAGGTGGGGTACTAGCTCTAATTGATTTTTAAATTCATTTTTAAAATAGAAGAGATCATCTTCGGGTTTAAGAGTTTTTTCTTTCAAATGTGAGTTAAAATCACCAGTTAAAACCAAAGATGTCTTTGAGTTTAAGTTTTTGATAAACTGTGAAATTGATTTGGCTTGCTTAAGCCTTAGATCTGTTTTGTCATCTCTTGATTTTAAATGAACACCGATAAGATTTAGTAGTACTACTCCCTTATGCACAAGTTGACCATAAACTGCAGGCCTTGATCTTTTTTCATCAAGTGCGGTGTCTGGAACTGTTTTAAAGTTTTTAATCTCAAGTTCATTTCTACAAGCAAAAACAATAAACATATGTCTAGAGTATTTATGAGCGTAGGTGTAAGTTTTAAAGTCTTTTGGCAGTATTCTGTCTAGAAAAAGAGGATTCATGATCTCTTGAAAAACAAATACATCAGTATCTGAATAATTTAAATCTAAGAAATCTTTTAAAAAGCCAGTTCTATGTTCGGATTTTTCTTTTTTAAAATAATCACCACCAAAGCCAAAGCAGCGAATATTAAAAGTAGTGATTTTTAAGTCTATTATAAAAAACCTTGTAAAAATTTATGTCAGTTCAAAAGCATATCAGTATATATATTCATAACAAGAGATCTTGTATCTTTTAGGGTTTAAAGACCCATTTTTTAAGTTTCTGTCAATTTTGTATTTGGTTTCTGTCATGACCCTTTTAGACCTGTGTCATGCATGTTGATCTCAATGAGAAAAGTAAAAATAGGGGAAAAGATGAAGATCAAAATTTTATTTATTCTGTTTACTTCTGTTGTATATAGTAGTTTTAGCTTCGCTTGTCCTAAGTCTAACTCAAGCATGCAAGTGGTTGAGGGTAAGAAAAATGGACAAAAATTTTGTGCTATCAGAAGTACAGATGCTACTAAACCCGCAAAGATTTTAAAGAGCACTACGTTTTATTCAGACACACAGTATGTTCTTGGCTCTGGTGTTTATGTTGGAAAAAACAAAATTACATTAGATGAATCAAAAAAAATTAAGCTTACTATTGAGCCAGGAACACGTATTTTGGGTCAATCACAAAAGGCTTATTTACAGATAAACCGTGGAGCAATGATTATTGCTCGTGGCACTCAAGAAAAGCCTATTGTTTTCACACCTGCTAGACCAAAGGATAGGGTTCGTGGATCGTGGGGTGGTTTAGTCATTAACGGAAATGCCCCTGTAAATGGATGTGATGATGATGTCGAAGTTTGTGAGCTTAAAGGTGAGGGTTTAACAAATTATAAATACGGTGGGCCTAAATCTGATGACAGCAGTGGGGTGTTAAACTATGTGGTCGTTGAGTTTGCTGGCTACCCTATTGCTAATGGAAATGAACTTAATGGTATTGCCTTTCAAGGTGTAGGTTCTAAAACTCAAGCTGATTTCATACAAGTTCATATGAACGCAGATGATGGTGTTGAGTTTTTTGGGGGAACTGTAAATGTTAAGCATTTAGTCTTAACAGGTAACGAAGATGACTCTTTGGATTGGACAAATGGGTGGACAGGCTCTGCGCAGTTTGTACTTATAGAGCAGTATTCAGATGCTGCAAATAATGGTATTGAGGCTGATAATTTTTCAGATCGCAATGATGCTAGTCCACGCTCAAACCCATTCTTAGCAAATATGACTTTAATAGGAACTGATAAGGGTGAAGGGGCAAAAGGGGGTTCAGCTTTACTTTTAAGAGAGGGAACAGCTGCCACAGTTGTAAATACATATCTTACTGGTTTTTCTGATGCATGTATTGATATCGATAACAATGAAACCTTTAAAGTTGGTGAAGAGGGGAGTTTAGTTTTTAAAAATATTTTTTCAAATTGTAAAACACCTTACAGAGATAATGAAAAGGGAGATCCTTGGAAGGTGTCTGATTTTGTTCAAAGCCAGGAGGGAAATAAAGTTTTTGATCTGGGCTTAAATGGTGTTGTACCAACTGTGGGGTCAAATACTGTAGAAAGCGTAATTTTACCTGAAGGTTTAGTGTCTACAGACTATGTTGGTGCCTTTAAAGATGAAGCTGATCTTTGGAATGCCAAATGGACTGTGAATTCTAAAAAATAGTCACAAATGCTTTTAGGGGGGTATGTGTGGTGAAGTTTGTTTTATTTTGTTTATTGAATTCAATTTTTGTTCAAGCAAGTGAGAGGCTCAATCAAAGTCTTCTAGATTTACGTGCTGAGCTACAGTCAGAGGCTGATATTTTTGAAACACAACGAACACGTTTGAGTTCAAGCCTTCAGTCAGAAGCTATAAAAAAAGGTGAATTAGAAGCTGACATTGAAAGGCTTGAGTTTAAAAGAAAAGAACTTAAAAAAGGGCTTGGTGAAAAAAAGAATATAGTTGGGGGGGAAGATCTATTAGAGTTTTCAGGACAAGAAGAGACTATTAAGACGTCACTAGATCAATTGAAAGACTATATTCAAAGCTCAAGCCCTTTTAAGGTTAAAGAACGCCTGGCTGATATTGAAAACCTTAAACAAGAAAAAACAGAAAAAAAGGTGACTTCAGCAGAGTATCTTAGCCGGTATTGGAAGATTCTCCAGCGTGAAATTCGTTTGTCTGAATCAATTGAAATCCACAAAAGTTTGATCACACTGGGCAGTGAACAGGTTCAAGTTGAAATTTTAAAAATTGGGGCCTTTCAATCATACTTTCTATCACCTGAAGGTGTTGCAGGATATTTTAAATTCAATAAAACAAACAATGAATGGATGGCATTAGAGTTTAAGGACACAAAAGCTTCAGCTTTAGTTAAAAAACTCTACTCTGCACGAAAAAAACAAATCAAAGATGGTGTATTTGATCTTCCGCTTCCAGCCTTTTTTATAAAAGGAGATAAGAATGTTTAAAAAAGCACCGTGTATTATTTTTTACTTTTTGCTTTCAACACCTTTACTAGTAAAAGCTCAAAGCTCTGTACAGGATGAGTTTGTTTTTTTAAATCAAGAACTAAGCTCTTTAAAGCAAAGAAAATCAAAAACTCTAAAAGAATTAAACAACTTTCTAAATAAAAACAAAACTGAAAATCAAAAGCTTGAACGACAAAAAGAGGCGTTGAGTACTAAAGTTAGTCTTTTAGAAACAAAAATGTCAGTTTTTGATGAAGAGCGCCTCAATAAAGATCAAGTTAAAGAGCAAACTCTTAGGGTGATTTCACAGATGAAAGAAAAGTCACAAGCTTCAACTGATGACTTTAATCTGATCAATCTTTCGTTGTTAGAGTATTTAGAAAAAGGCGCTGTAGTTTATGAAAAACCAACTGAAGCTTTAGACAAAGATGGTCGTTTACTCAAAGGTGAGATGCTGTCATTAGGACATATTATTTCTTTTTTCAAATCTGAAAAAGATAATAAAACCTATTACCCTTTGGCGCGTGAAGGTAAGCAGAGTTCTTATTACAAAATCTATGAAAAATTTGGGTTTAGTGTAGATAGATTAAATAAAACTAGTGAGCTTAGTAGCTTTCCGGTTTCTTTTCTTGAAGGTAATTTTGTTAAACCTAAAAACTTTAAGGTTTTGTTTAATGATAAGGTTAGAGATGGTGGACCTGTTGGTGGCTTTATTATTCTTCTTGGTCTTTTAGGTGTGGGGCTTGCAGTCTTAAGATGGATCAACCTAAAAACCTTTTCAAATTTTAACAGTGAGAAAATTGAACGTCTTATTAGCTTAGTAAGTGAAGGACAGATAGAAAAGGCTAAAGATAAGTTAACTCAAAAAGAAAACGATCCTTATCAAAAATTTATGAACACTTTACTTAGTAGTATGAGTTTAAGCCCTGATGAGTTTGAATCAAAAAACTATGAACAGTTAGTTAGAGTTAAATCTAAGGTTTCAAAATTTGGTCCTTATTTGTTGGTGCTCGCAGGGGTTGCCCCTCTTTTAGGTCTTTTAGGTACAGTAACAGGTATGATTGAAACCTTTGGAATGATCACAACCTACGGCACTGGAGATCCAAAGATACTATCAGGCGGAATTAAAGCCGCATTAGTGACAACACAAATGGGTTTGATTGTAGCTATACCCTGCTTACTAGTTGGTAATTTTTTAAATTCTAAAGCTCAAGCTATTTTAAACAACTTTGAGCTTATAGTTTCAGGTGTGCCTCAACAAAACATTACAAAAAGTAGTAAGGCATGATTGAACTAGTTAAGTCAGGGGGCAGTGTTATGATTGTCCTTCTTTTATTAAGTTTTATAATCTGGGCTTTGATTTTTGATTTTTACTACTCACAGTCTACCAATGGCAGGTTTTTTAAGCATGCTAAAGCTCTTTTAATTTTGATACCTAGTGAAAATAAAGACCAGGCACTTAATATTTTTAAAAAAATAATGCGTACAAGAAAAAAGCTTCTTCATTCTTTTATAGCGGTGGCTCCACTACTTGGTCTGTTAGGAACAGTAGGTGGTATGATTGAAACTTTCTCATCACTCCAGACAAGTGAAATGTTTAAGCCCTCAGGTGGAATTTCTGAAGGTATATCTCAAGCACTTCTTACTACTCAGTTGGGTTTGATTGTATCTGTGCCACCCTTACTTTTGCTTAAGTATTTAGAGTCAAAGGTAGATAAAAACTTTGATCGTTTAAAAGGGGCTGCTTTATGAAAAGATCTGTAAGCTTAGAAGACACTTCAGATCAAGTAGACCTTTCGCCTTTGATTGATATGGTTTTTATTTTACTTATCTTTTTTATGGTAACTACAACGTTTATAAAAGATAAAGAGCTTCACCTTAATAGACCAGCTGCAAGTTCTAGTTCAAGTGCCTCTGATAAGTCCTTAAGAGTTAGCGTAGATAAAGACAGAAAAATATATTTTAACTCAGAAGAGGTTGCTTTGTGGGCCCTTCAAGGACTTGTCAGTGAAAGCCTGTCTAAAAAAGACAACAAAGACGTACTAGTAAAAGTGGATCAGTCTTTAGATACAAAGACTCTTATTGATATTGTTGATGAGTTAAAATTAGGTGGGGCAGAATCTGTAGGAGTAGCAACCTCTGATGAAGGATAAAGTCTTTTGTTTTACAGCAGGGCTCATAGGCTCTGGTTTAACTTTAGGGATGCTGTTTTTTATGAACAGTTCTTTAATCACTGGTAGTGTAAAAAATGTAGCTCAAAAAACAACAACCTTTAAACTTACAAAAAGTAAAAAAATTATAAAAAGAGTTAAAAAGACTCAAAAAAAACAAGTTAAAAAGAGTCTTAAGCCTAAAATGAATATGGCTTTAAAAGGCAACAATTTTGGTCTTCCAGCTTTTGATTTAGATCTTTGGGGATCAGATCTATTAAATGCAGATGGTTACGTTAATGGGGACAGTGTAGATATCAAACCAAGAGTTGTTCATCGTCCTGATTTAAGTTTTCCAGAAAAAGCAGTGGATGAATCTGTTTCAGGATTTGTGACTTTAGGTGTTTTTATTGATGATACTGGGCGAGTTGAAAAAGTAGAAGTCCTAGAAAGCCAACCAAAGGGTTTTTTCGAAGAGGCTGCCAAAGACAACTTAAAAGAGTGGAGATTTAAACCAGCTTTTCATAAAGGGGTTGCCGTCTCTACGTGGCAAGAGCAAAAAGTCGTCTTCAATCAAAGCGGAGACACTATATGAAGTCTTTAGCTTTTGTTCTTTTTTTAGTACCAAGTGTTGTTCTCTCTAAAGTGACTATAGATTCTAAGGTGCAATCAGAACAAGTTTCAGTAGTTTTTAAAGTAAAGTCTTTAATACGCTCTAAAAGTTTTAATCAAGCTAAAGTCGAAATAAACAACATAACTGATGAAAACTTAAAACCTGAGCTTTGGGGTTTGTTCTACACTAAAAAAGATCAGCCTTTAAAAGCCAATGCTTTTTTAACTAAAGCTTATGAAATAAGACCTTTTGATCGTTTAGCCTTACAGCTTAGTCAAAATTTTTTAAAATTAAAACTAAATGATAAAGCTCTATACTGGGTAAATAA